>NZ_JAFQ01000004.1:4876510-5486074 GCF_000526215.1 Nocardia sp. BMG51109 | reverse complement strand
TGCCAACGCGGGCGGCGCACACCCCCGCACAGCAGGCTTCCGTGCTCGAGGACTGGCGCACGGTGATCGCCAATCGCCGGTTCGTGCGGTTCGCGCTGGCGATGATCGGCTCCTATGTGCTGTCGTTCCAGGTCTACCTCGCACTGCCACTACAGGCCGAGTTCGTCGCCGGTGCCCGTTCGCAGGTGCTGGTGTCGGCGGTATTCGTGATCTCCGGTGTGGTGGCGGTCGCCGGTCAGCTGCGCATCACGGCCTGGTTCCGGGCCAGATGGGGCACCGGGCGCAGCCTCGTCGTCGGGTTGGGGATCCTCGCGGGCGCATTCGTCCCGCTCGTGGTCGTCCCTGATCCGGAGCGGTTCGGTGCCCCGGCCGCAGCTGCCGCGCTGCTCATGTCGGCGGCATTGCTGGCCGTGGGGACAGCGGCCGTGTTCCCGTTCGAAATGGACACCGTCGTGTCCCTCTCGAACGGGAAGCTGGTCGCGACACACTACGGTTTCTACAACACCGTCGTCGGTGTCGGCATCCTCGTCGGCAACCTCGCCACCGGCACCGTGGTCGGCGCCGCGCGCGATGCCGGGATCAACTGGGCGGTCTGGGCCGGCCTGAGCGTGATCGGTGTTGCCGCGGCATTCGCCCTCCACCGTCTGGACCGCCCGCAGCTTGCCGAGGAACACATCGTCGGAGCTGCGTCGGCTGATCAAGAGTTCGAGTACACCGGACACGGCCACTGGCCGACAAAGATACCCACCGGGCGCCGCTGACCAACCGCCGTCAACGCGTCGGTAGAGCGTCGGGGGCGCAGGCAATTACGTCCTCGTTGTCGCGACCTACGTTCTCGATCACCGTGATGTCGGCAAATTCCGAAACCACGTGGATGGGGTAGGTGGGCCCCTGGTCACGGTACGCGCGCATGCGAGGGAGATGGTCGTTCTGGAAGAGGACCGTTCGTTCGGGGTGTTCCTCGACCCAGCGGGGAAAGAAGATGACGCCGTGCGATATGCGCCGGGCGGGGACGAGGGTGAGGCACACGGACGTTCCCGTGGGTTCGTTCCACGATATCTTGTAGACACCGTCCGTCAGGGTGACGAGGTCGATCGTCTGGTCTTTGACCCAGCGACCGCCGACCATGCCGCTGTGGATGCGGTAGTCGACGGTGGTGGCGTTCTTCACATACAGTTCGTAACGCCATCCGTTGGCGTAGGTGTACTCGAGTCGTCGGCCGATGATTCCGTCACCGTCGTTCCGCGGAAGGCCGAGATGGTGAGCCAGTTCGGTGGTGGTACAGCCTGGATGGCGATCCAGTATGCCGAAAACGTCCAATTCCACTGCGGTTGCAAGGGCTTTCGAGGCCCACAGGCCGGAGGCCAGTTCCATGATGCGTCGTGGGCCGGTCACGCCGCCGGGTTGTCGGGTCGCGAGTCGCTCGGTCACGATGGTCCTTCCATCGGGTGGGTGTCAGCTGTCGTGCTTGCGGGCGAGGGTCAGGCCGTCGGCGATCGGCAGCATGACGCTGTCCACACGGTCGTCGGCGCGCACGTGGCGGTTGAACGCGTCGATCGCCGCTGCGTTGCCGACCGGTTCGTCGTCGGCGGCTTCGCCGTAGTAGAAGACGTTGTCGGCGAGCAGTACACCGCCCGGGCGCAGCCGGGGAACGAGTTGCTCCCAGTAGTCGATGTATCCGACCTTGTCGGCGTCGAGGAACACGAGGTCGATATTCGCGGTCTCGGGGAGGCCGCGAAGGGTCTCCGCGGCGGGCCCGAGGCGTAGCTCGATCCGGTCGGCGACACCTGCGTCCCGCCAGGCATCCTGCGCGATGCGGGCCCACTCGGCCGACAGATCGCAGGTGATCAGCCGGCCGGCCGGTGGCATTCCGAGCGCCAGTGCCAGTGTCGAGTAGCCGGTGAAGGTTCCGACTTCGACGATTCGTTGCGCTCGGATCAATCGTGTCAGCAGCGTCAGAAAGGCTGCCTGCTCGTGAGGTACCTGCATCTCCGCAGCGTCGCCGAGCGTGGCGGTAATCGAGATCAACTGTCGCTGAACCGGATCCGGTGGCTCGACGTGCGACAACAGGTAATCGTGCAGCCGCGGAGTCATCGCGACGGTTTTGAGGTCAGGTGGGTTCATCGATGAGCCTCTCCAGCCGATTGAGGATGGCGACGCCGTCGCGGTGGAACCGATCGACTGCGGCGGTGTAGGTGTCCCGCGTGTTTTCCCAGCCGCACGGCACAGGCAGCGGGTTCCGCGTCAGGTCCGACCGGACCTGACCGATCCTGGTGCATAGTTGTGCACGGAATTCATTGCGACACAATGGCATTCGAGTGACTCGAAAGAAGCCGTCGAAGATGTCCCGCTGCGCTCGGGTAGGTGGCGCATTCGTGTCCTGGCCGGACTCGCGCAGCAGGGACTCCCCATCCGGGACGAGACGGTCGGCCACCGCCATATGAACTACGCGATTGGATTTGACCGCAGCAGTGAGCGGTTCGAGCAGGTCCGGCGGGAGGACCCGGCGAACCGTAGGCAGCAGCGGGACGACATATTCGTAATCCCGCGCCCATCGGCCGCTGAATGCCGGATCGGCGCGCATCATCTGCGGGCGGATCGCCTCGCCGTAGACGGCGGGCGAGCAACTGCCGCAATACAGCAGCAGCACCGAATACCCGTCGTAAAGCGCTGCGGCGGTGGAAATCGCACTGTCGTCCGGTGCTCGGCTGTCGGCCAATGTCTGCAAAGCCTCGGCCAGCCACTGCCAGGCGCAGAACACCAGCTGATGTCCGACAAGCCAACGGTACTGCGCGAGCGGCACCGGCTCCCCGACCGGCGGCGGGCACCGCACGACCGTATGCCACGGAACACCTCGCGGCGACAGGTCGGCATGACGGCAGTGCCGGAAGGCGGTGCCCGGCCGCGGCAGGTACAACGTCTCCGCCGGTACGAAACGAACGTCGGTCTCGCCGTATCGGCTACGGATCGCGGTTGTCGCGCTGATCATCGCAATTCCCCCGATTCGTCGAGCAGCCGGCCCGCACACCGGTCGAGCACATCGGCCGCGGCGTGGACATCGCCGCGAAGCGGACGATCCGGGTCGATGGCGGGCACCACCGCCGCCAACCGGCCGATCAACTCCGCGCACTCGGGTGCGGTCGGTTTCCGGCCCTGCAGGTAGACCGCCTGACGCAACGCCACGGCCAGCGACCCGTGCAGCCATCGCAGTGAATCGGCCAATTCCAGCGCGTTGAGCGCTGCCTGCGTACCGAAGGGCACCACATCCTGGTTGTGCCCATTGGTCGGCAGACTTTGAATCGACGCCGGCATCCCGGCCCTGCGCATGGCCGCGATTGTTGCGGTCGCAGCCAACTGGACCCCCTGCAAGCCGTGTTGACGGCCCGGGGACACCGACAACATCGGGGCCAAGTCTCCGTTGCGACGAGCGTCGAGCATCAGGTCCAATTGCCGTTCGGCCAGATTGCCCATTTGAATCAGGCCCGACGCCAGCAGATCTGCGGCGAACGACACGGGCTGGCCGAAGAAATTGCCGCCGTGGACGACGACACCCTCGTCCGGAAAGAACAGAGGATTGTCGCTGATGCCGTTGAGATCGTCCTCGATAACTTTCGAGGCATGGGCGGTCGATGTGCCGACAGCCCCGAGCAGTTGCGGAGTACACCGGATGCTGTACGGCTCCTGGAGCGGCCGCCGGCCGGTGGGGCGGCAGCCGGCGAGCATATTCCGCAATAGTTCCGCCACAGCGGCCGCGTGCGGATGACCGAACGCGTCGAGAAGGGACGCCGACGCGAACTGCGCGGGATCAGATCGCCACTCGCTCCGACCGATCCGATTCGGGGTACCGCCGGAGAGAAATCCGTCGCCAACGCGTCCACCAGAGCCGAGACCACCCCGACCGACACTCCCGAGTGCCCCCTCGACAACGACCACAATCGCGCGAGCAGCGCCGCCCTTACCACCGCACGGGGAAGGTCGGGTCCCTGGCCGGCAAGAAGATGCTCAATGGCGTTGTCGCACTGATCCTCCGAATCCGGACGACCGTCATAGGCCACCAACGGTCCGAATCCGGTAGTACTGCCATATATTTGGGCACCCGCTGAGATCCGGTCCTCGAGAAAACTACGACATTCGGCCACGCGACTCATGACCTCGTCGCCGACGGGAACGGCCATGGGCGATTCCGCGCGTTCCAGCATGTGAATTGTCAGTCTGCCCGGCGTGCGGGAGTCGACGGTGCCGACACGGTGAGGTGCTGACTGCATCGTATTTCGCTCCTCCGGTGATATGTCGTGCCGTACCCATTGCGCTGTCCGGCATTTGGGTGTCGATCCCGCACGAATCCCCTTGTCGACATGTAGAAGCACATCCCGGCCGACCCCAGCGCTCGACCCTCAGAATCGTGCAGAGCAACGAGATCGGCAATTCAATTCGACACATGACGAGAATGCGTACGACACATACGCTTCACCGCGAAGCAGCCAAGCCGCCCGGCGGCCGCCCGGGGCCGCCCGGAACCCCTCGATCCGGACGGCCGGCGCCTCCGGGCGGCCGCCCGGCGGTCTTCGGTGGTGGTCGCAGCCGCGCGCTTGTGCCGTCATCGGGCGACCGGGTAGGCCCCGAAGAAGGGCAGCCGGGCAAGCGAGTTGCCGCGCCCACAAGTACAATTCAGATGATAGCAACATCAGGATGGCGAGAACATCCGAAATACCGCTCGGAGAGCGCTCGTTCAGCTAATCGGTCCGATCGCCGAGCGGGCGCCGCCGGGCATCGGCCCGAGGCCGGCACCCCCGCCGGCCATCACCACAAGGATGGCAGAGGGAACCGATGGGACGGCGCACCAGGGCGGAACAGCGGAAATTCACTCGACAGCGGGTGCTCGAGGCGGCCCTGGCCGAGTTTACCGAGTTCGGGTTCCGCGGTGCGACGGTCGACGGGATCGCCGAGCGGGCGGGGGCGACCAGGGGCGCGGTCTATTCCAATTTTCCCGGGAAACGTGCACTCTATCTGTCGACCTTGGCGCAGGTCGCCGAGTGCGCCCCGTGCCCCTCCCCCCGCGCGCCCGGCGAGACCCCCGAGGCCGCCCTCCGGTTGTTCGCCGCGACCTGGGCCGAGCGGCTGCCACGAACCAGCGACTATCGTTGCGACGCAACCGAACAGCTCCGCTCCCCGATGCTCAGCATCGATCTGATTCCGGAGATTCAGAGCGACCAGCGGATCCGCCGGCCGTTCGCCCAGCTGATCGAGCTCGATGCGATCCTGCTCGGAACGGCCCTGCAGGCACTGAGTCCCACGCCGACGCGCTCGCCCGAGCCGTTCGTCCGTATCGCGGAGTCCGTATTGACCGTTCTCTACGGCGCCACGCAACTGTCCCTCGCCGCACCGGGTTTCGTGGACCCCGCTCGGCTGGAGGGTTTCTGCGAACAGATCGCGCACCTCGATCCGGGCGCCGACACTCCGGCGCCCGAGCCGCCGATCCGGCCCGCACTGCACCGGGTCTGCGAAACCTGGCCGGCCCCGGCCGGTTTCGATATCGTCCGGGCCACCCGCTGCGGCCTCGACGGCCACCGGATGGTGGCAGTGCTCGGCATGCACCGGGTAGCGGCGATCCAGGACGCGCTCGGGCCCGGTCCGCGCCCGGGCGCGGTCACGGCCGTGCTGGTCACCGACGATCGCACCGGTGAGTTCGTTCCCCTGGCGCGGCTGGCGCTCACCGATCTCAGCCGCTCACTGCGCTGCGCGTTCCCGCTGTCGGCGCTGCCCGAACTCCAGGTCGTCATCGACGAGGACCGCACGATCGCGAGCGCGTGCGGATTCGATTCCGTCGACAACGATTTCGAGGCCGCCCTCACCGTCGGCGACGGCCGGATCACGGCCCGCGCCCAGGGCCCCGGTGCGTGCCTGGCGGTGGCCGCCGCGGTGATCGCCAGCTACCCGTAGTCCCGCAACCGATCCGCATACCGCGCGGCAATTGTTGATACCGAACTTCTTTCGGTCTTCACCAGCACGGATACCGCGCGCATCCGGCCCGCACCGCCTGCGGCGCAACGGTTTCTCATCGAAAGTGCGGGCCAGTTACCGGCTGGTTGCGTACCGTGGGTTACGGGACATCTCACCACGAGGGCAACGGATAGGCGAATTCCTTCGAGGCAGGGGAGGATCCATGTGGTGGGCGTGGGTTGCGCTGTTCGTTCCGGCGATCACGATGGCCGCAGGGGCCATCGTGATGCGCCGATGGCTGCGGTACGGGGCGCCGGCCGAGCACAACAATGTTGCCGGGACGTTGTTCCAGACGATCGGCGCGCTGTATGCCGTGTTGCTGGCGTTCATCGTGGTCAACGAGTGGACCTCGCTGGAGGAGGCGAAGGCCAATATCTTCACCGAGGCCAACGAGCTGGGCGCGCTGTACTGGGACGCGCGCGCCCTTCCGCCGGAGCTGGGCCGCGCCCTGGAGGCGACGACCCAGCGGTACGCGCGGGTCGTCATCGACACGGAATGGCAGGAGCTGGGCAGGGGCGGCTACAGCACGGAGGCCACCGAGCTGGTCTATCGCATGCGCGACGAGATCAACGCGCTGCCGAGCGACAACCCGAGGGTGCGTTCGGTCTTCGAGCACTCGCTGGCGACCGTCAACGAACTCGAGGCGGCACGGCGCGAACGGCTCAGCCAGACCGGGCACAACGTGCCGACGGTGATGTGGATCGTGCTGGCGGTCGGCGCGCTGGTGACCGTCGGCTTCACGTTCGTCTTCGACCTGCCGCGGTTCTGGATGCACCTGCTGCTGGTGGGCTCGCTGACCTCGCTGATCGTGTTGTCGCTCTCGCTGATCCTGATACTGGATCAGCCGTTCGTAGGCGCCGTCGCCGTGAGCCCCGACGCATTCGAGATCTTCCTGCGCGGCCTCCCGGCACAGCGCTGACGACCGAAACTGCCCGGCGGCTGTGACTATGAGCCGCCCGGCGGCTGTGACTATGAGCCGCCCGGCGGCGCTGTCACCGCATCGATCTGCTCGCCGAGATAGCGCACCACCACGGCGATCACGGCCGCCACCGGCACCGCGAGGAACGCGCCCACGATCCCGAACAGCGAACCACCGGCCGTGACGGCGAGCAGGACGACGACGGCGTGCAGCTTCATGCTGCGGCTCTGCAACACCGGTTGCAGCACATTGCCTTCCAGCTGCTGCACCGCGACGATGATGCCGAGCACGATCAGGGCCGTGGTGAATCCATTGGCCACCAACGCGACCAGCACCGCCAGCGCC
Organism: Nocardia sp. BMG51109; assembly: GCF_000526215.1. NCBI lineage: Bacteria > Bacillati > Actinomycetota > Actinomycetes > Mycobacteriales > Nocardiaceae > Nocardia > Nocardia sp. BMG51109. The sequence continues at coordinate 5,478,810 of NZ_JAFQ01000004.1, read as the reverse complement.
CCCGCGACGAAGGCGCCGACCATCGGGACGAAACCACCGATGAAGGTGATCACGGCCAGCACCCCCGCCAGCGGCACGTGCAGGATCATCAGACCGGCTCCGATGAAGACGGCGTCGATCAGGCTCACCAGCGCCTGGGTGCGGATGAATCCGCCCAGCACGGCCCAGACCCGGTTCAGCACCTCCTCGACGTGCCGGCCGCCGCGGCTGCCCAGCAGGGCGTGCAGCCACGGCAGGAATCGCGGGCCGTCCTTGACGAAGAAGAACGTCAGCACGAGCACCAGGAACACGGTGATGATCGCCGAGGTCGCCGTGGTGACCCCGGTGAACACGCCGGAGGCGATGCGTTCGGAGCTGGACTGCAACCGGTTCACGATCGCGTTCACCGCCGAATCCAGTTGCTCCTGGCGGATGTTCAGCGGCGGGCCCTGCAGCCAGTCCTGCACCTGGCGGACGCCCGCACTCGAGCGGTCGGCCAGCTCCGGTGCCTGGTCCACCACCGAGGGCACGATCAGCGCGATGATGCCGGAGAACAGGGCGAGAAAGCCGACGACCGTGGTCGCGGCCGCCGCGGCGGGCGGAAAGTGGTGGTTGGTCAGCCATCGGGTCGGCGGCCACAGCACGGTGGCGACGACCAGCGCCAGCAGGACCGGCAGCAGCACCACCCACAGCTTCGCGACCAGGTAGGCGAGCACCCAGGCGCCCGCCGCGATCGCCACGATGCACACGCCCCACTTGGCGAGCCAGAGCAGACCGTCGCCGATCACCCTGCCGCGGTCGGGGCTTGTGGCGGTCGAATTACTCACGCCCGCAGGCGAATCCGCGGACCCGGCCGGTGCGGAGGACTCGCTCCCGGACCCGCTCGATGCGGAAGTCCCGCGCGCCGGCTCATCGGAGGCAGACGATCCGCTCGACGCTGCCGACACACCCACAGACCCGCTCCCGGACTCGTCCGAAGCCGACGGCTCCCTCTCAGGCTCACTCACGGGCAACAGTCTGACACGCCGACCGTCCGGCGTGTCGACGCAAATCTCCGCTCAACGCACCCGCACCGGAAAAGCCGCCAGATCGTTCTGGGTCAGCACGGGAAGGTTGCCGATCTCCTCCGCCGGGGCCGCGAGGCGGAGATCCGGGAAACGGTCGAACAGCGCGGGCAGGGCGACGGCGGCCTCGAGCCGCGCCAGGGCGGCGCCCGGGCACACGTGCGGGCCGTAGCCGAAGGAGATGTTGCGGCCCGCGGTCGGGCGGGAGATGTCGAATTCGTCGGCGTCGGCGCCGTGCACCGAGGTGTCGCGGCCGATCGTGCGGTACGACATCACCACGCCCTCCCCCTGCTCGATCACCGTGTCGCCGACGACGATGTCCTCGGTGGCGAACCGCATCAGCAGATGGATCACCGGGCCGTCCCAGCGCAGCGTCTCCTCGATCGCCTGCTTCCAGTCGATCTCACCGCCGCGGACCCGCTCGAACTGATCGGGATGGGTCAGCAGGGCGCGCACGGTGGTGAGGATCAGGCTGACAGTGGTCTCGTGCCCGGCGGCCACCAGCGCCTTCAGATTGCCGACCACCTCTTCCTCGGTCAGCGGCTCGCCGCCTTCGTCGGCCTGGATGAGCGCGGTGGTGAGATCGTCGGCCGGGTGGGCCGTCTTGTCCCGGACCATGTCGAGGTAGTAGTCGTCCAGCTCGGCGATCACCCGCAGCCGCTCGTCCTGCGGGGTCAGCATGGAGAAGAACTTCTTGTACGACGCCAGCAGCATCGGATGATCCGACCGCGGCACGCCCATCAGCTCGCTCACCACCCGCATCGGCAGCGGATAGGCGAACACCGCCTTCAGGTCCACGCCCTCGCCCCCGGCCGCCGCGGCGTCTAGATCGTCGAGCAGCTCCCCGGTGAATCGTTCGATCATGGGCCGCAGCGCCGCCAGCCGCCGCGGCGTCAGCGCCTGCGTGGTCTTGATCCGTAATCGGCGGTGCTCGGCGCCGTCGACGGTGAACATGGAGCGGCCGGCGTCGATCATGCCGATCAGCGGCCACTGCCTGGTCACCACGCCGGACTGCCACAGCGACCACGCGCCGATATCCTTCACCAGCCGGGGATCGACGAGCAGTTGGCGGGCCAGCGAGTGCTCGGTGATGGTCCACGCCGGAACACCGAGCAGCTCGATCCGCGTGATCGGGCCGGATGCTCGCAATCGCGTCGTCTCGCCGGCCAGATCGCCGATCATCGGGTCGATGACGAGGGGGCATTGTGCTGCTGCGCTCACGGCGTACCTCCGACTGCGCGAACGGGAGTGAAATGGACTGGGAGGGAGGTCATTCCGCGCAGGAAGGGCGAGGGGCGCCGGACCAGGTTGCGGGCGGGCACCGCCAGATCGATATCGGGGAGCCGATCCAGCAGCACCTCGATTCCGGTGCGGGCGATGATCTCCGCCATCTGCTGCGCCGGGAACGGGCAGCGATATTCGCCGTGGCTGAACGCGAAGTGCGCGCTGTTACCGGAGTGCGCCGGCTCGGCGTCGGTCAGGTGCTGGCGCACGTGCGGGTCGCCGTTGGCCGCCGCCAGGCCCAGCAGCAGCATGTCGCCGCGGCGAATCACCTTGTCCGCCAGGCGGGTGTCGCGGGTCGCCCAGCGCCCGGCCAGGATCTGGGTCGGGGTGTCCTCCCAGAGCGCCTCGTTCATGGCCTGCCCCACGCTGCGCCGCCCGCCGCCGAAGGCCGCCGCGAAGCGCTCGTCGGTGAGCATCAGGCGCAGCGAGTTCACCAGCCAGTCGGCGGTGGGGAGGTGACCCGCGGCGATGACCGCCTGCAGGTCGAGCGCGTACTCCTCGTCGGTGAACGGTTCCGGGTGGCGCAGCATCTCCGAGGTCAGATCCTCGGCGGGCAGCCCCTGCTGCCGCGCCGCCTGCTTGGCCGCGACCAGCCGCCGCATCAGCTCGTTGAAGCGCAGGTACGCCGACTGTGCGTCGGCGCCGCCGTCGGCCAGCGTCTTCATCGTCCAGGCCAGTTCGGGGGCCTCGTCGTCGGGGATGCCGAGCACCCGCGCCAGCGCCAGGACCGGGAGCGGCTCGGCGAATTCGGCCATCAGATCGGCCTCGCCGCGGCCGCAGAACGCATCGATCAACCGGTCGGCCCGCTCCTCGCAGCTGCGCCGCAGTTCGAACGGATCGACCGCTTCCAGGGCCGGTTCGACCATCGACACGTGGCGGCGGTGTTCGGCGCCGGCCGTGAAGTAGATCGACGGCATCGGCCGGCCCACCATCGGGATCAGCGGCCAGTCGTCGGGAATGTTCGGCCACTGGTTCCACAGCGCAACATCGCGCGGGAACAGCTCCGGATCGCTGGTCACCTGGTGCAGTTCGCGGTAGCCGATCACCAGCCAGGCCGGGATGCCCCCGACGAGCTCGACCGCGACCACCGGACCGTGGTCGCGGCGCATCTCGGTGTAGAGATGGTGGGGGTCGGTGTGAAAACGCGGGCCGCTCAACGGAACCAGCGACGATTCGGTGCGGATCGGGCAGCCGGTGGCGGCGGGCTCGCCGCCGGACAGGTCGGTGCCGGGAAGGCTCATGACGCGGTCTCCGGGATCAGGGCGGCTGCGGCGTAGAGATATTCGACCAGCGTGATCAGCACCGTCTTACACGACTCGCGGGAGCGGGCGTCGCAGCCGAGCAGCGGGACGTGCGGGTCGAGATCCAGCGCCTCGCGGATCTCCCCGGCCTCGAACGGCTCGCCGCCGAAGTCGTTGCACGCCACCACGAATCGGGTGCCCTGATGCTCGAGCCGGTCGATGGCGTACCAGCAGTCGGCGATCCGGCGCGGGTCGACCAGCACGATGGCGCCCAGCGCGCCGGTGAACAGGCGGTCCCACAGGAACCAGAACCGCTCCTGCCCCGGGGCGCCGAACAGGTACAGCACGTTCTCGTCGTCGATCGTGATGCGCCCGAAATCGAAGGCCACGGTGGTGCTCGACTTGCCCGGCGCCGCCCGCGGATCGTCCACGCCGACACCGAGACTCGTCATCGTGGCCTCGGTGTCCAGCGGGCGGATCTCGCTGACCGACCGGACCATCGTCGTCTTCCCGACGCCGAATCCGCCGACGATGACGACCTTCAGGCCCAGCCGCACGGTGTCGTGCAGCGGCGCCTCGGCCCGGGCCGGTGCGGCGGCGGGAACGGAATCAGAGGTTGCGTAGTCCAACGAGCACCTTCTCCAGGGTGGCGGCGTCGGTGACCGAGGCCCAGCTGCCGGGCACGGCGGGGTCCTCGTCCATCGGCCGTGGATGACGCACGGTGATCTTGCCGGCGTGCAGCAGATCGGCGAGCAGGATCGTCGTGATACCGACCGGCAGCCGCAGTTCGGCCGCGATCTCGACGACGGCGGTCGGAGCGCGGCACATGTCGAGCACCGCGGCCAGTTCCGACTGCATGCCGGGCGTCGGATCGCATTCGCTCATCACGAGGGTGACCAGGTCGAACGCGTCGGAGTCCGGCGTGCTGCGGCCCCCGGTCAGCGTGTACAGCCGGTCCGGATCCTCGTCGCGCACCGCCCCGGTCACGGCGTCCCTCTGTCTCGGGGCGCCGCGGCCAGGTATTCGCCGAGCTGTTCCACCAGCTCGCGCATATTGTGCCCGACCAGTCCGGCGTCGGCGTCCTCGGCGGCGATGACCGCGATGTGCGCGCCCATCCCGGCCTCGACGATGAACAGGATGCCGCCGTAGAACTCTGTCATGGATTGGCGCACACCGCTTTTGCCCGAACCGAATTCGGCGGACGCGCCGTGCGACAGGCTCTGGATCCCGGCCGAGATGGCGGCGAGCTGATCGGCCTTGTCGGCCGAGAGTTCCGGGCTATGGCAGATCTTCAGCCCGTCGCTGGACAGCAACAGGGCGTGCCGGGTCTGCGGGGTACGGGCCAGCAACTGCTCGAGCAACCAACCCAACTGCGACGGCGCGGACGTTGTCATCGATCGTTCTCCACTGTTCCGGAAGGGGTCTCGGCCACGGTGTCTCGCCCGGACATGGCGCGCTGGAACGCGCCCAGTGCGGACGACTTCGCCGGCGGCGGGGGCTCGGTCCTGGCTGCCGGACCGTTCGGATTCGACAGGCCGTCCGGGTGGACCGCCGCCAGCGTGTCGCCTCGGCGCCGCTTGGGCAGCCGGGGCCCGGCCGCCGCGGGGGCGTCCTCGGACGACGTGCTCTCCTTACTGTTCTCCTTACTGTTCTGGGCGAAGGTACTGTTCTGGGCGAGGGCGACCTCGGGAGTGGCGCGGCGGGGTGCGCCGTCCGCGAGTTCTCCGTCGCCGGCCGGGGAGCCCGACAGCTGCTGCCGGGAGTCGTTGCGCGGCACCGCCGTGGGGGTGCCGGTGACCGCCGTGCGCTCCATGCGGGTGATCAGGTCGCGCGGCACGATCACGACCACCGCGGTACCGCCGATGGCCGACGGCCGGTAGGACACCGTGAGGCCGTGCTTGCGCGCCAGATGCCCGACCACCGACAGCCCGAGACGGGTTCCGCTCAGCGACGAAAGGTCCACTCCCCCACGGCCTTCGGCATCGGCCCCCGAGACCGCGCGCTCCGCCTTGCGCAGCGCGGACTCGCTCATCACCAGGCCGCTGTCCTCGAGGGTGACCACCACGCCGGCCGGCACCTCGGCGGCGTAGACGTGCACCTCGGTCGTGGGTGGCGAGAAGTTGCACGCGTTGTCGAGCAGCTCGGCCAGCGCGTGCATGACGCCCTCGGCGGCGTGCCCGGCGACGCCGACGCCCGCGACGGACCGTAACCGGATCCGCTGATAGCCGGCGACCCGCCCCATGGCGCCACGCAGAATCGATTCCATGGCAATGGGTTTGGCCCACCGCCGGCCGCTGCGCGCGCCGCTCAGCACTGCGATGCTGTCGGCCAGCCGCCCGGCCTGGGCGGTGCGGTGATCCAGTTGCAGCAGATCGGCGAGGACCTCGGGGTCGGCGTGCCGGTGCTCCATCTCGCGCAGTTCCGCCAGCATGCTGGTGGTCATCGCCTGCATGCGTCCGGCGGCGCCGGCGAAGGCGGCCAGCGCTGCGGCGCGGCGGGACTCGCTGTGGCGCACCTCCCGCGCCCGCACGGTGGCCTCGCCCTCGGCGGCCGCGACCCTGGCCGATGCCGCCGCGGCCGCCGCCGCGATCCGCTCGTCGGCCCGCTCGGCCACCCTCCGGTACCGGCCGGCCTGCGCGTAATAGTGCACCGCTATGGTCACCGTGGCGCACAGCAGGATCGCGACGAGGGCGGCGCCGCAGGCCAGCGGGATGCGGAAATCCGCCGGGGCGGCGAGGATCGCGGCGACGGCGGCGCAGCCCGTCACGACCGCGCAGATCACCAGGGCAGAGTAGGTCGCGCGGTTCTCCCGACCCTCGTGCCCGGCCTCCGGACCGGCCTCGTTCTCACCATCGGCAAAGTCACCGGGCTCGACACTCGTCGAGTTCACCGCGATCGCCACATCCCGCAATTCAGGCCCCCATCACCGGGCGGAAACACCAGCACACTGCCCCCTGAGACTTATCAAACGTCCAGGTAGAGAGGCCATTTCAAGACCCGGGCACGAGCTTAACCGCACCGGCCCGCCGCCGCCACCCGAACGAAGACCGAGTGGTACGCGATCCGCCGGGACACCTCCGCGCCCTGCCCGGTTCCGTGCCGCACCAGATTCCAGAGCCCCCGCGCCGACGCCGCCGAGGCGCACACCCTGGGGCACACGCCGTCGGCGACGCCGACTATCCGAGATCGCCTCTCCACACGTGAGAGACGAGTACGAGCCGAAGGGACGGCCCGCGTCGAGCCGGTTGCGCCGCCGTGCGCAACCGCCAAGCAAACATATCCCCCATAGCCGCGTCGCGACAGGCCGATCGAACGAATTAGGGGGTGATGTGTGTAACCCGGGGTAACAGTGCTGGTCGGCGGCGATGCCGGGCGAGCCGGCGACCGACCGTACCGTTAGGGGATTCCCATACTGGGCGCATGCTCGAGACTGGATCGCGGCCACACTCCCCCCTCAGCGCACTCGGCGGACGGTGCACTCAGCGGAGGAGACGGATCCACCGCCGGGTGTCGGCCGGGTCGATCACGTCGTCCAGTTCGTTCACGGTCGCCGCGGTGAGCGCCTTGCCGCCGTCGTAGGCGGCGCGGACGAGAGCGTCGAAGGCGGCGCGGCGCTCGTCGGGATCCTCGATCGCGGCCAGCTCCTTGGCGAATCCCAGCCGGACCGCGCCCTCCAGGCCCATCCCGCCGATCTCGCCCGTGGGCCAGGCGACGACGAAGCGGGGAGCGCGGAAGGTGCCGGCGGCCATCGCCTGCGCCCCGAGGCCGTAGCCCTTGCGCAGGATGATCGTGCCGAACGGGACGGTCAGCGCGGCGGAATCGATGAACAACCGGCTGAACCTGGTGACGGTCGCCTCCTTCTCCGCCTCCGGCCCGACCATGAAACCCGGTGTGTCGCACAGCGAGACGATCGGCAGCCGGTGCGCCTGGCACAGGCGCAGGAAGGCGCCGAGCTTGTCGGCGGCGGGCGCGTCGATGGCGCCGCCGAGGTGATGGCAGTCGTTGGCGATCACCCCGAACGGGCGGCCCTCCACCCGGGCCAGCGCGGTGACCACGCCCACGCCCCACTCGCGGCGCAGTTCGAGCACCGAGCCGACGTCGGCGACGGCATCGATCGCCGCGCGGATGTCGAAGGCGCGCAACCGGTTCTCCGGCACCACGTGCCTGGCCGACCGCGGATCCGGCGACTCCCAATCGGCCAGCGGCCCTTGGAAATACGACAGGTACCGGCGGGCCGTGGCCACCGCCTCGGCCTCGTCCGCGGCGACGACGTGCACGACCCCGTTGCGCCGCTGCACCTCGATCGGGCCGATGTCCTCCGGTGCGCACGCCCCGAGCCCGCCGCCCTCGATCATGGCGGGCCCGCCCATCCCGATATTGGCGTCGGGGGTGGCGATCACGACGTCGCACATGCCCAGCAGCGCGGCGTTGCCGGCGAAGCAGCGCCCGGACACGATGCCGATCAGCGGCACCCGGCCCGACAGCGCGCCCATCGCCCGGAAGGTCGTGATGTCGAGGGCGGAGATGCCGGACCGGTCGGTGTCGCCCGGCCGCCCGCCGCCGCCCTCGGTGAAGAACACCACCGGCAGCCGCTGGTCGGCGGCCAGTTTCAGCATGCGGTCGGTCTTGTCGTGATTGCGCATGCCCTGGGTGCCGGCCAGCACCGTGTAGTCGTAGGACAGCACCACGGCCCGGGCCGCGTCGGCGCCGAAGCGGTCGGCGCCGATCGTGGCGACGCCGGCGACGAGCCCGTCCGCCGGGGTTCGGGCGATGAGATCCTCGAGGGTGCGCCGCTGTCGCTGAGCGGCCACGGCCAGTGCGCCGTATTCGACGAAGCTGTCGTCGTCGACGAGGTCGGCGATGTTCTCCCGCGCGGTGCGCCGGCCGAGCCGGTGGCGCTTCGCGACCGCGTCGGGGCGGGCCGCGTCCCGGCCGATCTCGTGGCGCTCCCGCACCTCCGCCAGGTCGGCGCGCACGAGATCGGGATCCACCGGACCGGACGCGTCCGGGGTGTCGTCGTGCTCGGCCTCGGCCCAGATCAGCAGCGCGGCGTGCGGATCGACGACGTCGCCCGGCGCGACGGCGTGGCGCAGCACCCGCAGCGGGCGCTCGGCGCGCACCACATGCTGCATCTTCATCGCCTCCAGCACGGCCACCTCGGCGCCGACCGCGCAGACGGCGCCGGGTTCGGCCAGGGCGACCACGGTACCGCCCATGGGAGCGCGGACCGCCTGCTCGCCGACGGGCAGCGGCACCGTGTCCGCGCCGCGCGATGCGGGGGAACCGGCCGGATGCGGCTGGGCGTAATCGGCGGCGCGCGTGAGTAGTTCGCCGATACTGTCTTCGAACCAGGAGGTCGGCACCGGACCGTCGAGTTCGGCGAGCGCCGCGCGCAGCACGGCGATATTGGTGTCGATGCCCGCGACGGCCGTCTCCGCCAACGCATCCGCGCAGCGCCGCACGGCCGCCGGATACGACGAGCCGCGGGCGACCACCTTCGCCAGCAGCGAATCGAATCGCGCGCCCTGCCGCAGCCCCGCGACGCAGGCGGTGTCGACCCGCACGCCCGGGCCGGACGGCGCGGTGAACTGCGTGACGACGCCGGTGCTGGGTAGCGGATCGCCATCCGCGCCAACGGTTTCCGCATTCACCCGGGCCTGTACGGCGCAGCCGCGGGGCGGGTCGCCGGGCAGTTCCAGATCGGCGAGGACGCGGCCGCGCGCCAGGTCCAGCTGGATCGCGACCAGATCCACGCCGAACACCTCCTCGGTGACGGTGTGCTCGACCTGCAGGCGCGGATTCACCTCCAGGAACCACGCCTCGGCGCCGTCGACGAGGTACTCCACCGTGATCACGCCCCGGCACCGCACCGATTCGGCGAGCCGCACCGCGTCCCGGTGCAGCCGATCCCGCAGTGCCGCATCCAGATCCGGCGCCGGGGCGATCTCCACCAGCTTCTGCCGGCGGCGCTGGACGCTACAGTCGCGGTCTCCCAGCGCGACCGCGCGCGCACCGTCCGCGATCACCTGCACCTCGATATGCCGCGCCGGCGACACCAGCGCCTCCGCGTACACCGTGTCGTCACCGAAGGCGGCCGCCGCCTCGGCGCGGCACAGCCGGTGCGCCTCCTCGACGCCGTCCGCCGCGCAGACCACCCGCATGCCCCGGCCGCCACCGCCCGCGGCGGCCTTGATCACGACACCGCCCGGGTACTGCCGCAGCAGGGCGCCGACCTCCGCGGGGCCGGCGCCGGCCGCCGTGGCGGCCAGGACCGGAACGTCCACCCGCCGCGCCGCCTCGCGGGCGGCGACCTTGTCGCCGAAGATCCGCAGCACCTCCGGATCCGGACCGGCGAACACGAGGCCCGCGGCCGCGCAGGCGGCGGCGAAATCCGCGCTCTCGCTGAGGAATCCGTATCCGGGATGCACCAGCGCGCCGGCCCCCGCCTTGCGCGCCGCCGCCACGACCGCGCCGGGATCGAGATAGGCCGCGGCCCCGTCCCCCGGCAGCGGCACGGCGTCGTCGGCGAGCCGCACCGGCAGCGCATCGGCCTCGTCGGCGGTGTGCAGCACCAGAGTGGGGAACCCCTGGTCGCGCGCGGTCCGCAGGATCCGGACCGCGATCTCTCCCCGATTGGCCACTACCAGATGCATAGCGCCACGATCGCACACCGGCGCCGCGCCTTGACGACCACTCACCAGGCGCTCCCCGTCTGCTCGGGCGCACCGTGACCGTACGGGTATTTACTGATACTAAGAGTACCGGTAAATTCGTCCGGGTACGGCCATCACTGAGGAGGCATCGATGACGCTGTCCACTGCACCGCCCACCGGACCGTTCGGCGAGGCGTACCGGGAGACGCTGCAGACGTTGTCGGAGGGTTCGGTACATCGGCGCTTCGACCCCTACCTCGACATCGACTGGGACGCACCGGAGATGCGGCTCGACCCGGACGATCCGCGCTGGGTGCTCTCCCCCGTGTCCGATCCCCTCGGCGCGACGCGCTGGTACCGGGAGTTGCCGCGGGAGCGGCAGATCGAGATCGGCCGGTGGCGGCTGGCCAACGCGATCAAGGTCGGCGCGGCCTTCGAGAGCGTGCTGATCCGCGGGCTGATGCAGTACATCATGAAGCTGCCCAACGGATCTCCGGAGTTCCGCTACTGCCTGCACGAGATGACCGAGGAGTGCAACCACATCCAGATGTTCCAGGAGCTGGTGAACCGCATCGGCGACGACGTGCCCGGCATGCGGCCGCTGTTCCGGAAGCTGTCTCCCCTGATCGGCGTCGCGGGCGGATATGCGCACGTGGTCCTGTTCATCGGGATCCTCGGCGGCGAGGAACCCATCGACCATTTCCAGAAGGCGCTGATCCGCGACGGCGCGAACCTGCCGCCGGCGGTGCTGCGCGCCATGCAGATCCACATCGCCGAGGAGGCGCGGCACATCTCCTTCGCCCACGAATTCCTCGAGGCGCACGTCGAGCGGATGAGCCCGGTGTCGACGGCGGTGTGCGGGCTGGCGTTCCCGCTGGTGATGCGCTGGCTGGCCGGCGAGATCATGACGCCGCCGCGCTCGTTCGCCCGCCGCTTCGACATCCCGCCGGAGGTCTTCGCCGAGGCGTTCTGGCGCGGCCCGCAGTCCCGCGCCATCCTGTCCGGCTACTTCGGCGAGATGCGCTCCCTCGCAGACAAACTCGGCCTGATGAACCCCGTCACCCGGTCGGTGTGGAAGCTGCTGCGCATCGACGGCCCGAAGGCCCGCTACAGGGGCGAGCCCGACCGAGCAGGACTCGCCGCGGCCTGAGCGCCGGAACTCAGCCGGACGCGGCCGAGCAGCGCACCCGCTCGCCGGGCCGCCGGATACGGCTGCCATCAGGTGTCGTAGAGACGTCTCACCCGGCCACATGCCACGGCGGCGCACCGTAGCGCCGCGGCGGGCGCGGGTCGGCGGGAACGGCGAGCACACCGTGCCCTCGACCCTCGTGTGCGGGCCGAGGGTATCCAGGTCGGCCGACAACCGTTACGCGGTCTCCGCGACGCCGAATCCGACGCGCCCGCAAGGGCTTCGGTCTCGATCACGAGCGTCGGCAAGATCCGCCGGGTCGTCTTGCGGTTCCGACTTCAATCGGGGTGGGCGGTGGTGTGATTGCCCCACCGGTTCCAATGCGTGACTGTCCCGGCAGGGACTCGGGGACCCCGGTGGAAGGTCGTGCCGCGGGTGTAGGCGACAGGGAGCAGGACCGTCTGCATGACATTGTCGTAGTCGATGCCGAGCAGCTCGGCTACCTCACGTTCGTGGTGCAAGTGACCGGGAAGCCACACCGTGCCGAGGCCGTGTTCGCGGGCCGCGAGCGCGAAACTCCACGCGGCGGGCAGGATCGAGCCCCACACGCCGGCCTGCTGCACGACCGAGGGATTCGGGGTACGCACCATGCGCACACACGGGAGCACCATCACCGGCACCTCGTGCAGCCGGGCGAAAAAATCCTGGGCTCCGTCGAGGAGTTTCGATCTGGCGACCGGATCCCAGCGGTCCGAGTCGTCGAAGTACACCGGCTGCGTCGGCCGGGTCATTCCGTTGAGACAGTAGGCGGCCAGCGCCTTGCGCAGTCCGGGATCGGTGACCACGACGAACTCCCAGTGTTGCCGGTTGCGACCGGTCGGAGCCTGCGTGGCCAGGTCGAGACATGCCTCGACGACCTCGGGCGGTACGGGCCGGGTGAGATCCATCCGGCGGCGCACACTGCGGGTCGTGGACAGCACTTCGGTCGCCGACAGGCCCAGTGACTCGATCATCGTCGACACCTCCTCCGGGACAAGATTTCGATGGTTGTCGAAATCTAAGAGTGGCATCAAATTCGATATGTGTCAAAGTCTCGAAATCAAGTAGCATGGGTGGTGTGCGGGCACTGAACCATCCGAATGCCGACTCGATCGAACTGGCCGGCGTGCTCGACGCGCTGGCCGATCCGATCCGGCTACAGATCGTCGGGCAACTGGCGGCGGCCGGCGGTGTGGTATGCGGTGGATTCGATGTGCCGGTGAGCATGTCGACGCTGTCGCACCATCTGAAGGTGTTACGGGAAGCCGGCCTGCTGCGTGTGACGCCCGACGGCAGTTTCCGCCGGCACGAGTTGCGCCTGAACGAGGTGGAGGGGCGTTTTCCGGGGATTCTGTCCGCGGTGGTCGACAATGTGATCGGCGAGTTCGCCCGGCCTTGACTTCGGTGCGCGCGACCATGGGTATATCTGACGGCATGACCAGTGCCACTGTGCCGGAACATGATCCGCGCACCACCACGCAGCGCGACGGGCGTATACGAACCCGGACCGGCACCGGACTGCATCCCGGCCGCTGACATGCCCCGGGTACATGACATCTCGACGTGCACTACTTTGCCGCATTGTGGAAGTACCGATCGTCCCACGGGCTTCAGGCTGGTTGCCGACGCAGCGGAGCACAGTGCGGAGGAGGGCCTGTCAGGATTCGGCTTGTTCTGTCAGGCATTCGGTGATGCCGTGCACCATGTCGGTCAGGGGTTCGAGGGTGCCGGAATCGACTTCGAGGCTGTATCGGCGGGTGGTGCCCACGCGCTGGACGCCGAGGACTCCGGCGTCGCGCAGGATCTTGAGGTGGTGTGATACCGCGGGCTGGGAGAGCTCGATGGCGTCGGCGATCTCGCCGACACTGAGCACGCCGCCCGCCTCGATCAGCCGTTGCACGATTTCCTGGCGGCGTTCGTCGCCGAGCGCGATCAGCAAGGGTCGGGCCGCCCGAAACAGTGCGGAGATGTCGTGCCTGGTCATGCTCACAGTGTTCCGGGTCGTTCGCGGCCCGCGGGAAGGGGTGGCATCGACGCTTCGAGGCTGCGCAGGTGTGTCACCGCCAGCCCGCGTTGCTCGCCGAGATCGGCCCAGTCGCGCAGCATCGCCCGTGTCTGGGGGCCGACCTTGGTGAAGTGCGCCCGCAGGAAGCTTTCCGTATCGAACGGGGCCAGCGCGGGCAGCATCCGCAGCATCACTCGCATCTGCCGATCGAGCACCCGGCGGTACGGGGCGCGCAGTCCGTGTTCGGCGGCCACCACCGTGGCGGCCTCGACTGCCGCCCGCGATGCCGGCGTGGTGTCGGCGCGTAGCGCGGCGAGTGACCAATCGGCGACCTCCAGCGACGCCACGTACGGGACGGTGCGTGCGGCATAGGCAACGCCGTTGCCGACGCGACCGGTTCGCGCCGCAACCCCCGCATTCCGCAGTAGAGCCCGCACGGGTGCGACTCGTTCCGGTGAACCGGCCAGTACCGCGGCACCGCCCGGCGGGCGGTAGTAGGCGGTGTGATCGGGGTCCGGGGCTCCCAGTGGTGCGGCCCACGCCAGGTCCGGGACGGTCAGCGAGACCAGTTGCTCGGCGGGCCATACCGCCGTGAGTGCGGGCCGGTCGCCGAGGCTCTGGTCGAGTGACACGACGGTGCTGCCGCCGACGGCCCGGCGCAGCGGCCGCAGCCAGGCGCCCTGCAACGCTGTCGAGTCGACGAACAACCAGACGCTGTGCCAGTCGGTGTCGGCGACGGCGCCCGGATCGGTGTACACGCGCGCCGGTGTCAGCGACATCGCGGCCGGCTCGCGCAGGCGACGCAGCCGCGCCACCCTCGCCCCGTCCCGGACGCCGTCCGCGCGGCCGGGCTTGACCAGATAACTGACAGTCGCTGCGCCGCGCGCCAATTCGGCTCCGTAGACCTGGCCGAGCGCACCCGCGCCCACAATCAGTACGTCCATATCCCCACCATCCATATATCGAAATGTTCGGATGTATGGATCATAGACGGGTTCGGGTGCTACGGCTACGTGTCACGAGCGCAAATCCTCGTCGGCGTGTTTCACGCCCGGCCGCGAGCAGCGCGGTCGGCAGGGCATCGGGAAAGTCCGTCGATCCATCGGGCACGGTGGGCACGTATCCGGTGCGTCATGTAGGTGTGCGGAGCGCATGGAGTCGCACCATCGAGCGATACGTCGTAGGCTCGCCAGCGTGACGGCTGGGGTATCGGTGTGGGTGCCGTTGGGAGTAGCAGCAGTCGGTTTCGCCGGAGTCATTGCGGCTCAATTGATTGCGGCGTGGCGCGAGGATCTGCGCTCGCGGCGCGATCACGAACGGCACGAGACCGACCGGCTATTCGCCGCTCGCCAGGAATCGTATGCCAAGCTGCTCGGGACGATCGAGCATTGGGACCACGTTCTCTACCCGATGGTGAGGGGCCACGCGAACGAACGCACCGTGACGCAGTCGGACGAACAGCGGCTGCGGGATGTCCAGGACGAGGCGAGCCGAGCCTTGGGGATGGTGGTTCTCGTTGCGCCCGAACCCATTCGGTATCGGACTCGCGACGTCATGATCCCGCGCTCGCAGATGACCCGCCGGCTCTTGTCCGATGGACAGCGAAGCAGCGAGTTCGACCGGCTGTGGGCCACAGGCCAAGCGAACTATCGGACGATGCGTGCGTTGATGCGCACCGATCTCGGCCTCGACGCCGAGCAGGCATACCTCCAGCGCGCCGAAGAACAGCCGGTCCCGGCGCGGACCGCGGCCGACAGCCAGGAAGCATTACCCCCGGCCGATCCATCGGAAGCGGCAACGTAGCTCGAGGTGCACCGTCATGCCGCGACCCGCGCGTTCGACCACAGACAAACGTTGGCTAGCAGTTGATCTCGCGAACGCGCACTCATGCCGACAAGCGTCCGATTTTCAAACGTCTAGAACGGCCGGGGCCAGGCGCTCGAGGATGTCGACGGTGGCCGGCAGGTCGGGAGCGACGGGGTTGATCAGGACGTGGTCGGCTCCTGCGGACAGGTGTTCGTGCAGGCGTTCGGCGATGGCCGATTCGTCGCCGTGGGCGATGATGGCGTCGATGACCGTATCGTCCACCGTACTGACCTGTTCCTCGGTGTAGCCGAGCCGAATCAGGTTGCGGCCGTAGGGTGAACCGGCGGCGCCGCCGATCACCTGGAGGGCGGACAGCGACTGCGCTCGGTATGCGCGCGCCTGCTCGCGGGCCTGTGCCGGGTCCGGGTCGTAGATGACGAGTTGCTCCGGGATCACCAGCTTGCCGGGGCCGAGAATGGCTCGTGCCCGCGCGGTCGTTGCGACCGGTGCCGCGTACGGGTGGGCGCCGTCGGCGCGCTCGCCCGCCAGGGCCAGCATCTTCGGCCCGACCGCGGCCAGCACCCGGGGATACGGTGTTTCGGCACGGGAGGCCGCGGGTGTCAGCGCCGCCTCCGGCCGGGTGTCCATCTCGTCGAGGTACTCGCGCATGCGGGCCAGCGGGCGGCCGTAACTCCGCCCGACACTCTCGGCCTGCCTGGGGAATCCGACGCCGACGCCGAGGACGAACCGCTGCGGATACGCCTCGGCGAGGGTGGCCGCGCCGGCGGCCATCGTGATCCCGGGCCGCGCCCACATATTCGCCACCCCGGACCCGATCACCAACCGATCGGTAGCCGCCAGCCAGACCCCGAGTTTGGCGAAAATATCCCTGCCGCCGGTACTTTCACCGGTCCACGCGGATCCGTACCCCAGCTGCTCGATCCGCACCAAGGCCCGCCTCTGGTCGTCGGCCGGAGCAGTCGCGGTGATCGCGTTGTTCAGCCACACACCGATCCGCCCCAAGCGCCGCCGCGCCTCGGTTACCGTCGTCATCCGCTGACCCTCTCGCCAGTACCGGAGAGAATTCTCCGTTTTCAGCCGCAACTATACGGAGAGATACTCCGTTTCCGCAAGGGTGCAAGCACCCGAGGGGCGTTGCCGAGCCGCACCGTCGGCGACGACGCGGCGATGCCCGGACAGCTCGACCACCTGACCGAAAACCATCGCCCACCCACGTATCCGGCTCGGCATCTTGCCGCTCACTGCCGAATACCGCTTGCCTGCAAAATATCTCGTCAGCCATGACCGCACCAAGCGGACAGGACCGATGAAGTCTTCGATGCGTCTAGGGTGGCTGCCATGACCACAGCGCCGGTGTGGACAGTCACCTCCACGACACCGACCGAAGAGGACGGACGGACCATTGCGAGGGCGGCGGTGGGCGAGCGGCTCGCGGCGCGAGGACCTCGAACGGCTTCTAGTTCAGTATCGAGTCATCCGCGACCCGGATCTCATTCATTTAGATCGAAGGTGGCACACCGGAATCCGGTGTCGTCGTCACACATTGTGTGGTCGGCGTCGTTGTGGGCTGCGGGTGCTGCTCGATCGAAAGGGGAGGTGAAGGCGCTGCCTTTGAGTTCGTACCTGCCGCCGGTGGTTTCGCTTGCTTGCCATTCCCACACGTTGCCGCACATGTCGAAGGCGCCGAATGGACTGACACCGCTCTTGTAATTGTCGACAGGTGTGGTTTTTCCGGGGCCGCTGCCGCGTACGTTGCATTTCGCGGGGGTGGCCTGGTTTCCCCAAGGGTACATATTGCCGCGGGTGCCGCGTGCGGCTTTCTCCCATTCCAGACTGTCGGGGAGCCGTTTGTGCGCCCACTGTGCGTAGATGGTGGCGTCGTCGTGGGTTACCCACACGACGGGATGTTCGTCGATCTCCGGTGGTGGGCACCCGTCCGGCCAGTGCCGAGGCGGTGTGTAGCCGGTGGCGGCAACGAATCGGGAATAGTCACGGTTTGTGACAGGAAAGGTGTCGATCCAGAAACCGGGCACCCATTCGGGTTTGTCTTGTGGCCCGGACAGATAGACTCCTTCGGGGATCCAGATGATCCATTTGCCATCGACTGGGTGACGGGTTCGGGGCGGCTGGCTGAAGGCGTCGATATCGCGGTCGTTGCCGATCGCTTCCGGTGGCACGAGTTCGGTGAATCGCGCGGATTCGTCGGCGGTCAGCCTGGCCAGGGAGGTATCGAGAGCTTCCTGGTTGACTGGCCGTGGCGTTATCTCGTCCCCGCCAGCTTCCCATTTCGATACCAGGCGCTCATTCACCCCTAGGTGTGCGGCGAACTGACGCAGGCTCATCCGCCGTGCGTCACGCAGCGCGCGTGTTTCGGCTCCGGTCCAGGGCCGAATCAGGCCGACCATCGCTTGTGACGCCCCTTTCCCTCGTCTTGGCGCATCAGCCTAACTACCGCCGGGACGAGCCGCTGGTCAGATCCGCTCCGGCGGAATGGATTTGTAATCCTTACGCAGGGTTTCGATCAGTTCGTGGTCGGCCGGCCACCACATGTCGTCGATGCGGGACACCGCGCGCACTCCGACCGCCGCATTGGTCGCCACCGCCCCGACGAACTCTCCGAGCCGGTCCAGCGTCACCGGCTCGGTGACGACATCCTCGTCGCGAGCTCGTGCTAGCAACCGCATGGTGGTGCCGACCAACATGTCGGCACAAGGCCAGACCAACTGGCCTTCGTCAGTGATGAATCCGATGTTGCTGGTGGTAATTTCGGCAATTGTGCCGTCGGGCCGAGTGAACACGGCATCGTCGAACCCCGCCCGCTGCGCGTTGGCACGATGATGCAGGGCACCGAACAGACCGGTGTGCTTCACCCTGGGCAAGTCACGAGCGTAGACCATCGCCTGCAGAGTCAGTGGCTCTTGCGGCGCGGACGGGGCGTTGCGCATAGTGACCAGCAGCTGCGGACTCGCGGTTGCGCCCGGATGACCAAGCGGTATGGCCGGGTCGTACACGGTAACCCGCACGGTAACCGGTTCGGTGACACCACGCAGCGCGTGGCGGATGTGCTCACGTACGCGGTCGGGATCGAGTTCGATGTCGAATACCTCGCGGCAGTCGCGGGTGAGCCGGTCCAGATGCAGCGAGAATCCTCGGGTCGAGCCGTCCTCCACACGCATCGACGTAAAGTGCCCGTAGCCGACCAGCCCCAGAGGAGCCAGGTCGGTGAGTGTGACCGGTGCACCGTTGAGTTCCATGCCGCCAGTGTTCCACCGCTCAACGACGCCGCAGCACAGGGTGGTGCTGAAGTTCGGCAAAGGGGCGGTGCGGTTCAGTGCACAGGCGGTTCCCAGTCTGCGGACCTGCGCCAATGCTGAAGTGCATGAAAAACGCGTACGGGGATCTGAATCGGTTCGCCGGGCGCGGCGGCGGGGTCGGCACGAATGTTTCGGCCACTGAGCAGGACGACGGTTTGCCGGATTGGCATGTGCTGGAAGCGGCGTTCTTCAGCGGGAGCCCCGCGAATGCGCATCCGGTCGCGCTGTATGCGTATCGATTGGGTCGACTACACCGGCAGCGGTGCGCGGTACCAGGCATGGCAGTAACGCGCCGCCAAGCGATTTCGGCGATCGATGCATGGGCGACCGAGCATGTGCACGAGTCGACGCGGGTGCCGTCACTCGGCGCCTATATCGACCAGATGGCGATGTCGTTCGTCCGCGCGTACGAGGTTCTGCGCAGTTGTGAGTCGGTAGGTGATGCGGTGCACGCGGCCGTGGTCGATGCGGCCGAGTGGGCGACAGGGTGGACCGAGATCGTCCTCAACTCGGCACCGCTCGCCTACAACGAGCGGTGGAGAGTGAGCTATCCGTGACGCCCCACCATTTTTCCCGTGGGAACTGGTTCTCGTAGCGTGCCGCAGGATTTCCTACACGGGATCATTAAAAAACAGTCTTCAAGGGTTTGATCCGAACGTATCCGGCTCGCGACATGCAATCCCATCCAGCCGAGCCGGGTACACCTTACACACCAGCATCGAGGACCAGGGGGTCAACGATGATCTACCCCAGATACGAAGGTGCACAACGAGATCCGGGCGAGAGCATGGAAGTGTTCGGCCCTCCCGTCCTGGCGGATCTACTGCTGCGGCTGGAACCGGATGAGATCCCGAGATCCTTCGATGAGGTCACGCCGGAACTCCTGCGACGGACGCGCGACGGATTGGAGGCGTGGGATTCGGAATCTTCCGGGCCCCGGGGTGTAGTGGCCCCCGGGGCCTGGAGGCCAACCTCCGAGGACGGGCTGTCATGAGCTTGGGGGGAATCTTCGGGAGCCCCGGGGCTGTCGGCTACGTGGATCGGGATGTGTCCGGGTTTCGTCAGATGGCCGATGAGGAACGGATCCGTTCGCGTGCAAGACGTCTGGGCTACAACCTTCTCAAGATCGTGGCCTTCGGCGTCCACACCGATCGGCCGATGGAACGCCTGACCAACGTGGTGAAACATCTCGAGGTGG
This sequence comes from Nocardia sp. BMG51109, assembly GCF_000526215.1. Lineage (NCBI taxonomy): Bacteria > Bacillati > Actinomycetota > Actinomycetes > Mycobacteriales > Nocardiaceae > Nocardia > Nocardia sp. BMG51109. The sequence goes on along the minus strand of NZ_JAFQ01000004.1, from coordinate 5,459,077 downwards.
AGGCGGTGTTCACTCCGAATCTGCACCATTTCGATGGCTTCGAGATTCCTCGGGAGCTTCACGCGATTGCGACCGTGTACACGGTGGATCAGGAGAGCGAGTACAAGCGCAAGCGTCGGCGGGCTCACCAAGGCCGGAGGGCTTAACCAATGGACCATACGAGGAATTACAGGTGGTGGGATGACGACACCAGCGGATACACCAATCTCGTCGCTCGGTTGACAGAACACCGCAATTGCTGTCCCGGTCCAGCGGGAACCGAGGAGTCCTGCATTGCCAAACGGTCACTTCTCGGAATTCGCCGCACCATGGGGTATTCAGGGCTTGAAATACCGCAGGACGACTCCGGAGACGTGCGAGATGAGCCTAAGCCTATACCTGTCAAGCCGGAAGACATCACAACGAAAGGACTGCGGATCGTTGCCTTTCCTCCCGAACGGTAACCATGCCTTCTCCCCGCACAAGCGCCGGATATTCGAGGCCATGGACGATGGCAAGGCGCACACCGCCGCCGAGTTGAAAGACAGCGCAGAGATAAGCCGAATAGGGCATGTTTCCAGGACGCTTAATTGGATGGTGAAATACGGCTTCGCTGTAGAGCGTAAGGGGTTGCACAAGCTTACGCTCAAAGGCCGTGAAGCGGCCCGGAATCTCGATGACGGATACGACTACGTTCCAGGCTGAGACCGAGGACACCAGCGAGTAGCAACCACGGCGACGCGGGATGACGGGGAGGCACGAACCGAAAGACGGAACGTACGTAGCGGAATGCGGAAGCCGGGGCCGGCCGCGAGGAGGTCGCGCTGTTGGCCGGGGTGAGGGGTTCACTACACCCTACTTAGCGGTGCGCCTGGGCAGCTCGCACGGACGCCGGATCAGAACGGCGTGATGCCACACCACGCCGCGAAGCCCCGGATGGTCTCAGTGCTCCGTATTTCGTCGCGAGCGAGCTGCCGCACTGTCTCGTGGACTTGGGGGTGGTACCTGGTTTGTGTCGGCACGATCCGCTTGGCGATGTGCAACGAATGCAGCGCGCCCTCCCGGTCTCCGTGCAGCAGGAAGCCTCTGGCGAGGTCGATGTAGTGGTGTCCGGCCCGCTCCTTCGGCGTCTGTCTCGGAAGCTTGATCGACTGTGCGCGCTTGACTGCCTCGGTGCCGTCCATTCCTTCTACGGCCAGCCCGACCCGCCAGATATCCACGTTGGTCGGTCCGAAGCAGAGCTGATAATCGTTTCGGTCCTCGCCGATGCGCTGGGCGGTCTCGGCGGCCTCGACCAGGTGCGCGTCGGCGACATCGCGCCGCCCGGCTCGAGCGGCGGCGAGGCCACTCTTCAGATGCAGGTTTCCCCACATGCTCAGTACCGCCGGATCTCCGGCACTGAGCTGACCTTCGATCCGTGATCGGCTGCTCTCGAGGAGCCGCTCGGAGGCGGCCCAGTCGGCACCCATGATCAGCTCTCCAGCGCGCTGGTAATCGCCCGCGAGAACCATCAGCTCGTCACCTGACTGGGCGGCGGCCCATTCGTACCGCTCGACGGCAAGTGAGGACAGATCAATGTAGCCGAGCTTGTAGACGACCTGGCTGGTTGCGGCGTACGCCTCGGCAGCCAGCCCGAAAACGCGTTCCCGCACGGAACCCGATGTCGAATACCAGGCTGTTCGAAGATCGGACAGCAACCCTGGCAACATGTGGCCGAGTTCGCCGAGCTTGACGCCATGCCGATAGGCCGATGCGGTCGCTACCTCGTTCGCGAGCTTATCGATCGGCTGCACCGGAACGTCCCCGAACGGCTCGATGCGATACGACGCGAGCTCGCGGCGGATGCCCACGACACCGGCATGTACCTGCTGCTCATCGCGAGTGTTACGCGGGAACGGCTGATCGGTGAGGTCGTCGATACCAGTGTTCAGTGCTCGGGCGGCGGCGCTGATGAAGGCCGGTGAGGCCGGTTTGTCGCCCTGCTCCACTTTCCGAATCAGCGACAGCGAAATATTCGATCGCTGTGCCAGTTGCTGCTGCGTCAATCCGGCAAGCTTGCGCCGCTCCTTGACGTGCCCGCCGACTCCGTCGACCGTTTGGGTCATCGTTTTCACATCCCCAATTGGACAGTGCCCCTGGCGCCAAGGGTGCCACAAACGGTGGCACTCCGTCTCTCTCCCGCCGATCAGGCTCTATTACAGGCCCCGCCGCCGGGTCGATGCCGCACTCTTCCCGGCACATCGACCGACAGCTCTGAGACCCCGGTCGGTGGCGAACGCTCCTCGGCGGCGGGTGCCTTCCGACGACGGACGGGGAGCGTGATGGGCAGGACGAACGGCGGCAAGCTGCCGCAGCGACTGGTGCACGTCGATTCGGGCGGGTCGAAGCACCCGGCGATCGTCTACACCGCACGCCCGGATGTGATCGTGAGACTCCTTCGGGCACTACGGGATTGGAATCCCAGGTACCAGGCCGAGGTCGAACCGGTCGAGGCTGAGGACGACGGGAACGTTCCGCCGCTGCCGTTGTGGTGCCTGCGGGCGTGGGAGAACTGATGAGTGCCCCGGCGGCTTGCTCGGTTCTCGTGGCGCTGCTCGCGAAATCAAGCCCGACACGGGCCGGACCTACTGACCGGGGCACCAGTGCGATTGGAGGCGGAATGCGTTGTGCGGCAATGCTTATCTGAGTCGTCGCGGTCGTGAGCGGGATCGTGGTCTTCGGTGCGTGGACGAGATCCGGGGAGCGCATCGAGGATGAGGACGGTCGCACCGACCGACGAATATAGTGACGGCCAACCGACCACAGAGGGGATCAGACGTGGGTGACGACGAACAATTGGGCATGGATCTCGGTGTTCCAGTGGAGCAAACCGAGTGGGGTAAATGGTTCGACCCGGACCGCCGGGCGGCGCAGGTACGAAAGTTCTTGGACTATGCGGGGTTGCGCGCTATTCCGTCCGAGCCGTGGCCCGAAGGGGCGCAGGAACTGACGAAGCTCGATGCCGTCGTGTCCGAACTGTTCCCGGATATGGCTACCGCGATGAAGCCTGAGAACGCCGATATGGCCGATGCGTTCATCTGTTTCCTCGGCGAGTGCTTCATCAAGTACGCGGGCGCCCATTGGGAGGACTATGAATGGTTCGGTCGTGAACATTCGTTCTACGACCACGTCAACCCGATGCTGGAATACGGATTCGATACCGACGGCGACACCGCCTATGGGTTGATGAAACTCATGATCGAAGATTACGACCCGACCGAGGGAGGCATGTTCTCCGGTATGGCCGAGATGATGCGCGAATTCGCCGACGAGTATGCAGCGGCACGTGACCGTATGTAGGGCAATACTTTTCACCTGAGCTTATCACCACATTCGGGGGGTGGGTGCCACCATGCCTGACGAGTACGACAAAATCCGGGACCGGTACAAGAATCCCGCCGTTCGCGGACGGATTTTCGAGCGCGGATTCGGACTGTCGCCGGCGAGCAGATATCGCCGAAATACCGAGAACTGCTGAAGGCATTGCAGCGAGAATTCGGCGGCCGAGTGGTGCATCACGAGCTGACACGGGAACAAGCCCGTGAAGCATTCGCGAAGGGACTCGCTCACGAAAAGGATTCCCGGCAGCTGGAATTGAGGACGCGGTACGAACTGAACCGCGCCGAACGTGCCCGTAAGCGGCTGGAAAAGATCCGTGCGATAACGCGGGAGCGCGAAACCCGGGAAAAAGCGGCACGAGAACGGACCGAACGGCAACGCGAGGTACGCACAGTTCCGACTCGGGCCGAGCGGGAACGGGTCATTCAGCAGGCGAAAGAGCGTGCGGTGCGTGAGTGGATGGACGAATGGAACGCAGCACTCGGCCTCGAACCACGCGAGCAGCAGCCCGAGCAGACCGGACAGCAGGAGCGGGAACGGGAAGAGCGAGAAAAAGCGCGCGCGAAAGAACTCGAAGCGGCTGGCAACGCCGCACATCGGCGACGACTGGAGGCCGCTGCCCGGCTTGCGGAGGACCGGGAACGGCATCGGGAGGCGGCCGAGCGCGGACAATACAGCCCGGCGACGGCCCGCGAGATCGTGGACTTGTTGGCCGTGGGGCCGGCTACGCCGATCGAGCAGGAACGGCGGCGGGACGCGCCGACTCCACAGATAACGCGGGATCGGGGCGAGCGTGGGCGGGAAAGGGTGCAGGAACGGGATCGGTGGTGAGAGCGTCTGTGCCGCAAGAGTTCCTGCGCTGACTCGAGGAGTCGACTTCGCCGCTCCGCATGGCCTCCAGTCGATGCTCCAGCGCATCGTGTTCGGCCTCGGTGTCGCGCCGTCGTCGGCGATAGCAGGCGGCCTCTGTGCCAGCGTTAGCGGGACCGCCTAGCGAATGCCGAAGCCGGGCCCCGACCGCACGCGACGCCGGCGCGGCTCAGATCACTCCGTGCAGTGGAGGTGGGGTGTCGTGCAGCAGGGCTCGGCCGAGGTGGTGGTATTTCCAGCGGACCGGGTCGTGCAGGGTGTGGGTGCGGGCGTTGCGATTGTCGTGGCGCAGCAGCAGTTCACGGCCGCCGTGCTGAGCAACTGCCCGCCGGGTCTACGCCCGGATGTGTTGTCGCTGTATGCCGAGTGGACCGGCCTGGCCGGATCGCTGGCCTGGGACGCCCGCGATCACGCAACGTCGGCCCGGCTGTACACCGAGGCACATATCGCGGCAACTGCCTGGCAGTCCACGGTGACGCGCGCCCGGCGGCTGAGGCGTCGCGACAGGCGCTGGCAACGATGCGAGACAGGGGCGGTCACACTGCTGGAGTTGGAACGTGCTCTGATTCAACTCGATGAGATCGAGGAAGCCGCCGATGTTGTCGGGCACTCTGCGGAGCTGACAGACCAGAACCGGTCGCCCCGGCTCGCCGCCGCCATCATCGAGGGTCGCCACCAACTCGCCCCTTGGGCCGATAGCCGGTCGGTGCACGAACTCGACCAACGGCTCACTGCCCGGGATATCGTGGTCGCATGAATACCGACCGCGTATCCGAGGTGCTGACGAGGATCGCGCGTGCCCACGCCGCTATTCACGCAACGGGCGAACTCCAAGAGGTCGGCCGAGGAGGTCGAATGTCGTCCAGATCGGAGGCATTCACGTTGGCATCGGCAGAACTTCACGCCGCCGAGCAGGCCCGCAATCGGCTGTTTGTGGAGATGGCAGGCGATACCGCGACTGTGTCATTCGACCTGGCGGACCGCTTCGGGCTCACCGGGCGCGAGGCCGCCACCCTCGTGAACGTGGCGCACGGAGGCCCCCGACGGCTCCGGGACCACCTGCTCGGCGAGTCAGACGCCACACAAGTGGTGTGGACTTCGGAAGGTCACAACCCGCCATAGGGACCGATTACCTCAAAAGGCGGCCGGTGTGCAGCAACCGGAAAATCGGTATACATGATTCGGCTCCATATACACGAAAGTCCGTATATTGTCCTGGAGAAATAATTTGGGAGGAACTGGCATACCGACCGACAATTGGGGGCGTTGATATGCACATGACGACCGGCGAAGTTATCCGCCGTGTTCGGAAATCGCTCGGTATGACGGTGATCCGGCCCAAGCCTACGCGTTGCTGAACGCCGACTACGCGACGATCGGGAACGTGGGGTCGGCACGGTTACAGCGGAAGTTGGACGCCATCGCCACGGCGGTGCGGCCACACGCGGCAACGCCAGAGGTACAGGAATTCTTGGATCGGCCGGGCGGTAGCGCGTAGCGACCTGCTCAGCTTGTCTCGGTGGCAGAATCCGGGGCCTGCCGCACCCGACGCCGGCGCGGCTCAGATCACTCCGTGCAGTGGAGGTGGGGTGTCGTGCAGCAGGGCTCGGCCGAGGTGGTGGTATTTCCAGCGGACCGGGTCGTGGAGGGTGTGGGTGCGGGCGTTGCGCCAGAACTGGTGGAGGTTGAGGTCTGCTGCGGCGCTTCTGGTTCCGGATACTTCGAACAGGGCGGTGGAGACCTCGTTGGCGGCGCGGTCGGCGAGGATCTTGGCGGCCGCGACGGCGAGGGATGCGGCGGCCACCGGGTCGGCGGGCTCCCCGTTCGGGCTCGGCGCGAGCGTGGAGGCTTGCGAATTCTCCTCGGGCCGAACGGCTTCGGCGCCTGTGCTCGGCACGGCGATCGCGGCGTCGACGGCGGCGGCCGCGGCGGTCAGGGTGGCCTCGGCGGCCGTCACCGTCACCGACAGTTCGCCGAAGCGCTGGATCAGTAGGGGGTCGTCGACGGCGCGGTCGACGCCCGCCTCGAACCAGGGGCGGCTCTTGGTGCGCACGAATTCGGCTGCGGCGGTGAGGGCTCCGCGCGCGATACCGGCGTCGATGGCGACGTGCAGCAACTGCGCGAAGGCGCCGTAACCGGTCGGTGCGCGCACCGCCGACGAGCGCGGGACGAGCTGATCGGCGTCCACCTCGACGCCGTCGAACGAGACGGTCCCGCTGCCGGTGGTGCGCTGGCCCATACCGTTCCAGTCGTCGATGATCCGCACACCCGGCGACTGCGCCGGGAGGTAGGCGATGTACTCACCGGGGGCCAGGCCACTGATCTCGTCCGGGTCGTCGAGCCGGGCCAGCACCGCCAGCACATCCGCGAAAAGCGAACCGGTGCAATAGTATTTGACGCCGTCGACGCGGAACCGGCTGCCCGCCGGGCGGATCGTCGTGCCGACCTCGGCGACCGTGGCGCCGGACCGCTCGGACTGCGCGTTGGCGATGCGGCCACCGTCGAGCACCCGGCCGAGATAGCGGCGGCGCTGCTCGTCGGATCCGGCCAGCCGCAACAGGTTCACGTACACGAAGTGGCTGTGCGGGATCTGCGCGATATTCGGGTCGGCGGTCGCCAGGATGCGCACCACCTCCGCGACCGCGCTCGGCGGCAGATCCGCGCCACCGAGGTCGGCCGGAACCGTCACGGCGAGCAGCCCGCTCGCCGCCAAGCGCTCGATTTCCTCGTACGGCAACTCGCGCTCGCGATCGCGCCATCCGGCGTGCACCGCGAACTCGGCCGCCAGCCGCCGGGCGACCTCACGGGCCTGCGCCGCGGTGCCGATGCGTTCGGCCGTCTCGACGGTCATCGGGCGGCGACCGGCGTGCGGGCCGCCTCCAGTTCCCGCACCAGCGGCAACACCTTCTCCCCGAAGTATTCGATCTCCTCCTGGAAGTGCAGGAACCCGCCGAGGATCAGATCGACCCCGAGGTCGCGGTAGGCGACGATGCGTTCGGCGATCTGCTCCGGGGTGCCGATGAGCTGGGAACGGAACCCGTCGTTGTACTGCACCAGATCCTCGAACGAGGAGTCGGCCCACATGCCCTTGCCGTCCCGGGTGGAGGCGCCCGCTTGCTGGACCGAGTCCCGGAACCCTTCCACGGCAGGGCGATTCGCCTTGTCGACGATCTCGCGCAAGGTGTCGCGCGCCTCCTTCTCGGTGTCGCGGGCGATGATGAACGCGTTCAGCCCGAACCGCACCTCGCGCTCGTTCTCCCGCGCCACCGCGCGCAGATCGGCCAATTGCTCGGTGACGCCGTCGAAATCCTTGCCGTTGGAGAAGTACCAGTCGGCGTAGCGGCCCCCGTTGCGGCGCGCGGCGGTCGAGTTACCCCCTTGGAACAGTTCGGGATTCGGCCGCTGCGGGGTGTTGAGCGGTTTCGGCTTCAGCGTGAAGTCGCGGATGCGGTAGAAGTCGCCGCCGTAGTTCACCTCGTCCTCGGTCCAGATCTTCCGGATCGCCTCGAGGAATTCGGCGCTGCGCCGGTAGCGTTCGTCGTGTTCCAGCCACGGCTCGCCCAGCGCGGTGAACTCGCCCGCGAACCACCCGGAGACGACGTTGATGGCGAACCGCCCGCCGGACAGGTGGTCGGCCGTGGCGCCGAACTTGGCCAGCACCGCCGGATGCCACAGGCCCGGATGCACCGCCGCGATGACCTTCAATCGCTCGGTAGCGAGCAGCAGTGCCAGGCTGAAGGAGGTGGACTCGTGCTGGTACTCGGCGCCGTAGGAGGCCATGTAGCGCACCTGCGACAGCGCGTAGTCGAATCCGTTGCGCTCCGCGGTCTGGGCCAGCTTCTTGTTGTACTCGAAGTCCCAGCCGGTGCGCTGCTCGATGGTGCTGGTGACCAGTCCCCCACTGACGTTCGGCACCCAGTAGGCGAACCGGACCTGGTCGGCGATGCTCTCGGTGGTCATAACCGCCTCTCGGTGATCGGGGCAGGGCCGGTCGTGTGCGAACACCGGGCGCGGCAACCGTGCGCCCGGGTGTTCGCTCCACCTCAGCACCGCGGGCATCGGCACACGAGGGTTTGAATCGGTGCGATCCGATCCCGGTGCCGCGACGCGAGCCGCTCCGGTCACCGCGACCGTCGCGTATTCGGCCGCTCCGTCCCGAACGCGCTCCGTCCCGAAGACGCTGTGTCCCGAAGACGCTGTGTCCCGAAGACGCTGTGTCCCGAATCGTCGCAATGTCCCCAAAACGCCGCTCTGTCTCGAACACGCCTCGCCATCCCGAGTATTCGAGCCGCGGTGTCGCTGATCACCGCGACACCATCCGGCTGCGGCTCGCCGGCTACCGCGTCGCGGTCGCGCTCGGTGCGGCGGTCGTCGAGTCGGGTTCCGTTGTCGTGACCTGTGTTCCGGCGGGCTGCCGGATCTCGGTGGTCGACCGCACCGCCGTGCGGGCCGGTGGTGCGGGTGTCGTGCTGACGGTGACCGAGGATTCCGTGGTGGTCGATCCGCCGCCGGTCGTCGTCGGGACCGAGGTCGTCGTGCGGCCCTCGGCATCGGTCGTCGGCGACGAACTCGTGGACGAACTCGTGGACGCTGTCGTGGGCGCTGTCGTGGACGATCCGCTGCCGGACGTCGCCGCACTCGCCGGCGGTGTGGCCGAAGCACTCGTCGACGCTGCCGCCGCCCGGTACGCGGCCGCCAGATCCTCCTCCTTCGGCACGGCCTTCGTGTCCACCGGCTCGCCCGCCTGTGCCTGCCGGGCCAGCTGGGTGAGCCAGGCGGCGGCGTATTCGGCGGAGGTCAGGGGCTTGCCGGCGGCCGGGTCGGCGTCGTTCCAGTAGTCGAAGTGGCGGCCGGTGTGGTTCGGCCCGAAGGTCTGCTGGTACGGGTCGCTCAGCAGCACCGGGATCGTGTTCCGGTTGGTCAGGATGAGGCCGACGACCTCGTTGAACAGCTTCTGCGGCAGGTAGGCCAGCGGCGACATCTCCTCGACCGCGATCGACCCGGCCTGTTGCGGCGCCGTCGGCGCCTGCCCGGGCCGATACTCCGGATCCGACACCCGCAGCAGCACCTGGAGGAAGGTCTCGTCGCTCGCCATCCAGTTCGGCTGCGACCGGATGTCCTGGAACGCGAGGAATGCGATGCGTCCCACGACCCCGGCGACGTCCTGTCCGGTGGCCGGGGTGAGTCCGTCGCGCTCGAGCGCGTCGACGTTCAGCTGCCGGCCCACGTTGACCGCCAGTTGCAGCAGCGAGATGTTCTGCGGCGCCGAGCAGGTGAGATCGCCGTCGGAGCAGAACGACGCGACCTTGCCGTTCAGCGCGCCGAAATCACCGCTGGTGCCCGGCAGGACGCCCTGACCCGCAACGGGTTTCGCGGCGTTCTGGTAGCGCTGGTCGAAGCCGTCCGGGCTGCCGTACGGGTCCTGCGCGCCGGGGAACGGGCCCTCGCCCGCCCGGCGGCCCGCGTCGGCGAGGATGACGACGCCGGTGACGGCGGCGGGATCGACGATCCCGTACTTGCCGTCGGCGCCCGGTTCCTGATGCCCGATCGTCGTCGCGACGCGGCGCACGACATCGGCGCCCTCGCTGTAGCCGACGATCGCGAACCGGGTGTCGGGGCATGCCTGCGAGATCTCCCGCATCACCTGCTGGGTATTGGCGACGCCCGCGGTGACGGCGTCCTCGTAGGAGTCCATGTTCGCCGGGTAGGCGACGTAGACGGCGGCGTACGAGCCGGGATCGACCGATCCGGCCGGTGCGTTCACCACCGGATCGACCCATTCGCTGTGGTAGTCATCCGACAGCGCGGCGGGCAGTTCCGCGCCGTTCGCGTCGACCAGCAGTTTCGTCGATCCCGCGACCGGAGTGTCGCCGCGGCCCGCCACCGAGATGGTCACCATGTCGTGGCATTCGGTGACCGACGAGGTCAGCCGGGTGTCCCTGGTCTGCGGCGCCGAGGTGAGCGCGAACGACGCGGCGACGATCGCCGCGATCCCCAGCACAGCGGGCGCGGCGACCGCCGACGCGATACGGTGACGCGCGAAGAAATTACGGTGACGCGCGAAGAACTCGCGAAGAGCCATGTCCTGATCCCCATTCCGGTTGAGACAAATGGACGGACGGGCCCCCCGACGGGCCGGGTGTCACCGGAAACGTCGCGGCCGGTGGCCCGGGCGTTACCGGCGATCCCGCAGGCCCGGACACGATGTGTGCGATACCACTGTCCGGCGGACCGCACGGTAACGTGACGGGACCATGCCAGGAATCGGGTGTCCGTGATAGACGTACGAATCGGAAAGCCCGCTTCTCGAGAGGAAACCAGCCTGATGATGAAACGCACCGTCGCTGCGGCAACGGCAGCGGTCGCGGCCTCGCTCTTCGCCTTCGGCCAGTCCTGGGCGCAGGAACCGACGAGCCAGTTCGTGGTCACCGAGAACGCCACGGCGATCGCCAATATCACCGATCCGGCCGATAACACCTGTCACCCGGCGGTGGTCACCGCCGACGCGCCGCGGACGGTGTACTGGGTCAACAAGACCCCCCTCTACGCGACGCTCTACATCCGCGCGGCCGACGGGCCGGAATGCGGCGGCGCGGTGCTCAACCGGCTGCGCCCGGGCGCGGTGGGGGCGGCTCCGGCCACCCTGCAGGGGACCGTCGTCGACGTCAGGTTCTCGTCCTACCAGTAGGTCTCGCCCCGTTGCGGGACGGTTCGAACCCGAGCGCCGGGATCCCTTGTGTGACAAGGGGTCCCGGCGTTGTCATGTCCGCGGTCGCCGGGCGGCAACGGGACCCGGCTAGCGCGCGGCGGCGCCACCGGCGTGCGGTGACCGGCCCCGGCCGGCACTGGTGCGGCCGTAGCTCGCGGTGATCGCGGCCAGCTCGTCCGGGCCGAGCACGTCCTCGATGCGGCCGAAGCCGTCCGGGGCTCGTTCGGCCACGGTGCGCAGGATGCGGTCCATCGGCATATCGCGGTTGGCGAGCACGATGTCGTTGACCGGCTCGCGGCGAACGGTCTCGTAGCCGATCGCACCCTCGCGCGCCCCGCCGGTGCGTGCGAGCTCGGCGGCCAGGACGCGCGCATCGATGATCGACTGGGAGCCGCCGTTGGAGCCGATCGGATACATCGGGTGGGCCGCGTCGCCGAGCAGGGTGATGCGGCCGAAGGTCCAGCGCGGCAACGGATCCCGGTCGACCATCGGATATTCGAGGATGGTTTCGGTGGCCGTGATCAGCGCGTCGATGTCGAGCCCGGCGCAGTGCCAGCCCCGATAGAACGGCAGCACGTCCCCGACCCGGCCCACCCTGTTCCAGTCCGCGGGATCCTCCTCGGCCGCGGGCATCCGGACCTCGGCGACCCAGTTCGTCAGGCAGCGGTCGGAGGGCAGCGCCCGCGAGATCGGGTAGGCCACGAACTTCGCGGCGTGGTTGCTTCCGGCGAACATCATCGTCGCCCCGGACAGGAACGGAGGCGCCGGGGTCACGCCGCGCCACATCCGGATGCCGTCGCCGCGCGGCGGGCCCTCGTCCGGATACAGCTGGGCGCGCACGGCCGAATGCAGGCCGTCGGCGCCGACCAGCAGATCGGCGTCGAACTCGACGTAGGTGTCGCGGCGGCGGTCGTGCAGGCGGGCACGCACACCGCCCGTGTCGTCGGCTGCGTCGGTGGTGTCGGCGGTGTCGGCGGCGGAGACGAATCGCAGGCCCGTCCGTACCGCGTCCGGGCCGAGCCGGTCGCGCACCGCGGTCAGGAGCATGGCCTGGAGCTTTCCCCGGTGCACCGAATACTGCGGCCAGTCGTGTCCGGCCGCGATTCCCCGGGGCTCGCGCCAGATCTCGTTGCCGAACCGGTCCAGATGCACCACTTCCGCGGTCGCGACCGCGAGTTCGGCGAGACCGTCGGCCAGCCCCAGCGCGCTCAGCTCGCCCGTCGCGTGCGGCAGCAGGTTGATGCCGACGCCGAGCGGGCGCAGCTCGCTCACGCTGTCCACCACCAGCGCCTCGATACCCACCGCGTGCAGGCTCAATGCCGTTGTCAGGCCGCCGATTCCGGCGCCGATGATCAGGACGCGCATCAGTCGGCACACACCGGAACGTAGGCCGGATTGAACCGCTCGTGCAGGTAGGCCACCGCGGCCGAGGTGTGGTCGAGCAGCACGCTTTCCTTACAGGCGCAGGGGATTCCGCCCGCGTCCTCGTCGGCCGGCCAGATGACCCGGCCGGTGGACAGCACGGTCCGGCCCAGATGCCGCCCGGCGGCGGCGAGGCTGTGCCCGATGGGGAGCCGCTGCTGTGCGAGCAGCGCCGTGAGATCGCGGTCCGATCCGGTGATCACCACCGCGTTCACCGACACCAGCGCGCCGGCCTCCGACGACAGCCTGGACCGGCGCACGATCACCGGATCATCATCGGTGGCGCAGCGCAATGCCGTGCGTATCGTCTCGGAGAGGGTGACTGCCGTCGCGGCGCGCTGGTCGATCACCTCCACCGTGAGCCGCTGCCCGGTCAGCGCCTCCAGCAATGTGGTGGTTGAACCGTCGGCCGACAGCAGCATGCGTGTCACCGGCGGCCATGTAGATTCGCTCGTCTCCGTGTGCATTTCGATCACCTGACCCGGGAATGGGGCCACCCCGGCGTTGCGGCGGCCGGACTGCCCGACCGCACCGACCCGTCCCGAGCGACCAGCAGGACCTCACTGCCGTCGAAGTTACCCGGGGATCCCCCGCACCGCCCGCCCTTGCCGGGCCCGGACGACTCGACGGCGGCGCGCGACCTGCGGGCGCGCCGGCCGACGATCGGTTATAGCTTGGCCAGGCGGGGCTTTCGCGCGTTCTGTCGAGTCCGTCACATCCCTACCGACCAGCACGTCTCCGCACGGGACCGGATTCGTCCGCCTGGGCCGTGGAGAGGCGCAGTATGCCGTCGTCGTCGATGGACATCCCCCATCCATATTCTCGCGAGGGACAGCTGGACCTCGACATCGTGCAGTGCGCAGGAGCGCGGCCGGTCCCCGTCATCGGTGGCACGGTTCCTCCTCGCAGCCGGTGAGGCTGCCGGAACCGGCCCGGTCCCCGCGCGGGGACCGGGCCTTCTCGGTGTCGAGCGAGGGAGCACCACTTGCCCGGGCCAGGACGCCGACGCACGGACCGGGCCCGGAGAATCGCTAAGCCGTCGCCGCGGAGGCGCGGTAGGCGGAGCGGGAGAAGCGGCCGGCGGGCTGGAAGCGTTCCACCAGTTTCGCGGCGTCCTCGCCCGTTGCGGCGGTGATGAATTCGGCTGCGGCGTCGGTGGTCTCGATACCGGCGAACGGCTGCGGGCGGTGCAGCAGGCCGACGAGGGCGGAGGCGAACCTCGGCTCGACCGCCGCGGCGGCGAAGAGCTGGTTGGCGACGTCGCCGAGTTCGGGGTCGCTGAGGAACAGGCGGGTCACGTGGGCGGCGGCCTCCGCGCGGGCGGCCAGGAAGTCGTTGTGCTGTGCGGTGATCCACGCGTCGTCGAACGGTCCCTGGTGGGCGGCGGCCGCGGCGACCAGTCGCTGGGCCTGGATCAGGCCGCTCTGCGCGCCCTGCCCGGCGATCGGGTCGTAGGCGACGGCCGTATCCCCCAGTGCGGCAACGGCGTGGCCGCCGGCCGTGTGCCCCAGGCCCGCACGGAACACCGGGCGGACCGCGCCCTTCAGCCACGAGTGCCGGTCCTCGGCGATCGGCCGGGTGGCCAGCACCTCGGGCAGGTCCCAATCGAGATAGTCGCGGTAGAGGTCGACCACGACACGGTGCGCGGACTCGGCGGAATCGGCTGCGGCGAAACGCTTTTCCCAGTCGCTGCCGGGCCGGGCCCAGCCGAGGAAGGCCCAGGTCGGCCCCGCGTCCTTGTGCAGGTACGGTCCCCACCAGCCCTCGCCCTGATCGGCCAGAATGGAGAATCCGCTGCGCGCGCCGCCGGCGGGGCTGCGGTGGGCGAAGACGTCGCCGTCGAAGCCGAGCCCGGTGACGGTGACCGTCAACAGCTTTCGTTGCGGTGCGTCGTAGACGGTGCGGTCCGCATCGATCGGGAACAGGTCCGACAGGCCGCCGCGTCCGGTGGCGACGAGCGTGAGATCGTGTGCGGCGGCGATGGTGTCGAGCTTCTCGGGCGTCACCGTGTCGACGACGAAGCGACCGCCGCCCTCCTGCAGCGCGGTCAGCCGGTCGTCGGCCTTGAGCCGGGTGTCGACCGCGACACCGGTGTAATCGTCGAAGGCGCCGTCGAATTCGATGAGTTCGGAACGGTCGGGTCCGGCGATGCGAACGGTGAGCCCGCTGTGCAGCGGCGCCGTATCGGTGTAACTCGACAGGCCGAGTGCCTTCTCGGCGTCCTGGGCCTCGCCGAAGATCAGCGCGGTGCCGGTGGCGGGCACGTCGTCGCGCAGCGCGCGCTGATCGCGGTCGCTGTACACGGTGACATCGAATCCGGCGTCGAGCAGGCCGAGCGCCGCGGTGACGCCGGTCTGGCCGGCGCCGATGATCGCGGCCGAGCGGGTGGAATCGGGGCGGGGAGTCTGTGTGGTCATAACGAGATGGTCCGGGCCGGAGCATCGGGAGTGGAGTATTGCAATCACCGGGAGTTTCTCTGGTCCCCGACCAGCGCCGCCCCCGGCCTCGACTCCTCGTCGGGCAATACCGTGGACCCGGGCCCACCGAGCCGGTATCGCGCCCCGCGGTGATCGCCCGGCAGCCGGTCCCCCGCACCGAACAGCGCGTTGCGCAGCGTTCCCGGCACATACTCCTGCGGGTACGCGCCCCGTTCCGTCAGCACCGGAACCACATGCCGCACAACGTCTTCGAATGTTGCGGGCGTGACGGCGTAGGCGAGGTTGAAGCCGTCCACGTCGGTGTCGGCCACCCATTCCTGCAATCGGTCGGCGACCGTGGCGCCGGAGCCGGCGAATACCGGGCCGATGCCGCCGATCCCGGCCCAGCGGCCGATATCGCGCACGGTCCACTCCCGCCCGTCGTCGTCGAACTCCTGGAAGGCCGCCACGGCCGACCGGATGGCGTTGCTCTCCACCTGCCCGATCGGATCGTCGAGATCGTAGCGGGACAGGTCGATTCCCATCCATCCCGACATGAACACCAGCCCGCCCTCGATGCTGGCGTAGGACAGGTACTCCTCGTGCTTGGCCCGCGCCTCGGCGTCGGTCGCGGCGGTGATGATCGTGGACAGCGCGTAGACCCGCGCGGCGTAGCGATCCCGGCCGGCCGCCTCCAGCGCGTCGCGGATGGCCGACACGGTCTGCGCGAGAACACGTTTCGAGGGCGCCGCGACGAATATCGCCTCCGCATTCTCCGCCGCGAACCGCACGCCGCGCGGCGACGCGCCGGCCTGGTAGATCACCGGCGTCCGCTGTGGCGACGGCTCGGACAGATGGATGCCCGGCACGGTGTAGTGGCGGCCGCGATGCCCGATGTGGTGCACCTTCGCGGGATCGACGTAGATGCCCTGCGCGACATCGCGAACCACCGCGTCGTCCTCCCACGACCCCTCCCACAGCTTGTACAGCACCTCGAGGTACTCGTCGGCCCGGTCGTAGCGTTCGTCGTGGTCGAGCTGATCGTCGGCGCCGAAATTGCGTGCGGCGGAGGGCAGGTAACCGGTCACCACGTTCCAGCCGACGCGGCCGCCGGTGAGGTGATCCAGCGTGGACAGCCGGCGGGCGAACGGGTAGGGATGTTCGAAACCGGTTCCGGTGGTGACCCCGAAGCCGAGATGCCGGGTCACCGCGGCCATCGCCGACACCAGCAGCAACGGGTCGGCCACGGGGATCTGGGCGCCCTGGCGCAGCGCCGCGAGGTCGTTGCCGCCGTACACGTCGTAGGTGCCGAGCACGTCGGCGATGAACAGTCCGTCGAATCGCCCCCGCTCCAGCAGGGTCGCCAGCTCCGTCCAGTAGCTCAGCTCCTTGTACCGGTGCGACTGGTCGCCGGGATGCCGCCACAGTCCGGGTGACTGGTGGGCGACGCAGTTCATGTCGAAGGCGTTGAACCGGATCCGCCGCGTCACCGCGCACCTCCCGCGCTGCCCGGGCGCTCGCCCGCGCTCCACGCGAACGGCAGGTCGGTTCCGTTGATCAGGTGGTCGCCGATGGCGCGCGCCTTGTAGATGGCCGGATTGTGCAGCGAGATGGTGCGCGCGTTGCGCCAGTGCCGGTCGAGCCGCAACCGCTCCGAGGTCACCGACGCACCCCCGACCTCGAAGAGCTCACTGGTCGCCGGCAGCACCGTGCCGATGACCGACAGCTGCGCCTGGGCCGCGCCCAGTTCCGCGGCCACCAGCAACTTTTCGTCCCGGGCGCCGTCCGCCAGCACGGCGTCGAGGGCGTCGGCGACGGCCAGCACGCTCGCGCGGGCGCCGAACGCGGCGGCCGACAACCGGCCGATCACCTGCTGCACCAGCGGATCGTGGCGCGGCAGGTCGGCCGGCGCGTGGGTGTAGCTGCGGGTACGTTGCGACACCCATTCCCGGGCATCGCGTTCGGCGCGCTGGGCGATGCCCGCGAGCACCGCCAGCTGCACCAGTTGCAGGTACGCCGTGGCGTGCGTCGGCCCGGCGACGCCGTAGCCGGGCCCCAGGACCCGGTCCTCCGGCACCACCACGTCGGTGAATTCCGTTGTGCCGCTGGCTGTCAGCCGCTGCCCGAAGCCGTCCCAGTCGTCGTGCTGCCGCACCCCCTCGGCCGTCGCGTCGACCAGCACGCCGACCCGCTCCCCGTCCCGGTCGGCCGCGGCGAGGATGTGATCGGCGAACAGCGACCCGGTGCTGTAGTACTTGGTCCCGTTGAGCAGCAGGCGATCCCCGTCGCGGGTCAGCCGGGTCCGATAGCGGTCGACCGCCCCGACGCCGGGTTCGCTGATCGCGTTGCCCACCAGCACGCCCTCGGCGGCCGCCCGCAGCCACCGCTCACGCACCGGCCCGGGCTCGGCGAGCAGCTGATCCTCCACGAACGAGAAGTGCACCCGCAGCGCCTGCGGGATATTCGACTCGGCCGCCGCCAGCTCGATCAGCTGCCGGAACAGCTGCCGCACGCTCGCGCCGTAACCGCCGAATTCGACCGGCACGCGCAGGGCCCCGAACCTGGCCTCGCGCAGCGCTTTCACCTCGTCGTAGGGGAGCTTTCGGTCGATCTCGCGGTCGACGGCACCGGCGGCGATGCGCTCGTAGATCGGCGTGAGGACCGCATCGAGCTCGGCGTCGGTCACGGAGGACGCAGCGGTGGAAGTCATGCCCCACTCTCACCCGGACCCCCCTGGTCACTCACCCGTTGCGCGCACCGCGATCGAAATTCGCCGTGCGCGGGCCACGCTATCGGCGACCGTCGTGGCGGCATAGCCCTTTTCGGGGTGGTTCCGGGGCCGGTGCCGCGGAGCCCGCACGCGGTCGGCAACCCCTGCGCACCATCAGCCCCGATAGATGCGATCGACCGTCGTGTCCAGCAGTTCCCGCAGCATCGCGAGCGAGGCGTCGGCGTCCCCACTGTCGTTGAGCCCGTCGGCAATTCCCAGTTCGACCGCGCCCCGCACCGCGTCGCGGGGCACACCGCTGCGGCGGCAGTGGGTCGCCGCGTGCTCGAACCAGTCCAGGGTCGACACCCCCGACGCCTCGACCGCCTGCACCACCGAGAGCGCGGCGTCGAAGCCGGCCCGCACGGTGGCATCGTGCGCGGCCCGCACCGTGGCATCGTGCGCGGCCCGCACCGTGGCATCGTGCGCGGCCCGCACCGTGGCATCGTGCGCGGCCCGCACCGTGGCATCGTGCGCGGCCCGCACCGTGGCATCGTGCGCGGCCCGCACCGTGGCATCGTGCGCGGCCCGCACCGTGGCATCGTGCGCGGCACTGCCGAAGGCATCGTGCGCGGCACCCCCGAAGTCGCGGGGACGGGACGAGTATCGATCACCGGAATCCGCGTCGTATGGTCCTGCGCTCATCCCGCTCCTTCCACCCACCGGCACCTACCCTCGACGGTACGACATCCGGTCCAATAAAGTCGGACCGATGTCCAAATTCCCTTGGGCGTCCTAATGTCGTACGACCATCCGGCCCGCCCGCGCTGTGGCCGCTCACAGTCTCGTTCCCGCACGACTCTGCGCTGTTCACAGAACCTGCGCCGCTTGTTGTTTCGATTCATGACCATCGCGTTACGGTGAAGTACTCGCGAGTGCCGCGGCGGCGGAAGGGAATCGACGATGACTGCTACCGATCCGACTACTGCTGACAGCCCGATCACTGCTACCGGCCCGGTCGCTGCCCCCGGCCCGGTCACTGCGGCGGGCGCCGAATCCCTGGACCTCACCGTCTCGGGACGGCCGGTCAGCTCGCCGCTCAAGGATGTGCGCGCCCTGGCCCGGAAGATGGTGGGGCACTTCGTCGACAACGTCGCCCCCTGCGGAACGCTGCCCGGCGACGCGCTGCGCGGCGACATCACCGCCGTCACCCGGGCCTGCCTGGAGCTGGCGATCAGCATGCTCGACGGCACCGACATTCCCGACAAGACCGCCCGGCTCGAGCAGGCCGCCGCCAACTGGGCCCGCGAGGGCATCCCGATCGACACCATTCAGCACGCGCTGCACGAGGGCTTCCGGATCGGCTTCGACCTGGTCCTGGACCGCGCGACGCCGGACGACTTCGACAGCCTCAAGGGCGCGTCCCGCCGGCTGCTGGACGTCCTGGACATCATCAACGCCACCGTGTCGCACGCCTACGTCAAGGAACTGCGCGGGGTCGTCAGCGAACATCACACGGCGGTGCACACGCTCACCTCGGCGCTGCTGGCCGGGCACCCCACCTCGGTGATGGCGCGGGAATCCGGGATCGAGATCGCCAGCGCGTATCACGTTGTCGCGCTGGCCGTTCCGCAGCATCCGGACGAGCGCAACCCCACGCTCAACGGGCACGTCGTGGCGCGGCGCAAGCTGCGACGGATGCAGGCCGCGCTGGCCGACCGCTGCGCCGGCGCGGCGCTGTCGCTGCTGAGCGTGGACGGCGGCACGGTGCTGATCCCCGCCGACGCCCTCACCGACGACGATCTCGACGAGTTCGCGGCATCGCTGTCCCGCAGCGCGCAGGTGCCGATCACCGCCGCCGTGGTCGACTCGCCCGCCGGCGAGATACCCACCGCCGCCCAGCGCGCCCACGAGCTGCTCGACATGGTGCAGCGCCTGCAGTGCCAGCCGGGGCTCTACCGCTTCGACGAGCTCGCCCTGGAGTACCAGCTCACCCGCCCGGGCCCCGGCCGCGAACATCTGGGCGCGCTGGTGGACATCCTCGACGAGCACCCCGAACTGCTCGACACGCTGCGCCGGCACATCAGCACCAACCTCAGCCGACGGCAGACCGCACGCGCCCTGCACGTGCACGCCAACACCGTGGACTACCGGCTCAAGCGCATCGCGCAGCTCACCGGCTTCGATCCCACCCAGGCCGCCGGGCTGTGGTACCTGCGCTCGGCGCTGGTGGCGCGCACCTACCGGTGAGATCCGGAGTTCTCGGCGAGGGCGGCGAGCCGGTCGAGTGAGGCCAGCAGCCGCTCGGCGGTGGTGGCGCGGGCCCGGACGAGACGCTTCTCGTCGGTCAGCTCCGACCAGTCGTAGGTATGCGTGACCCGGGTGCGCGACTCGCCCAGTGGCTCGATCTCCCAGCGCCACAGGTGCCCCGGCGGCCGCGCGCCCGGCTCCGCGGGACGCCAGGCGATGCGGCGGCCCTCCTCGAACTCGACCACGTGATTCTCCCGCACGCTGCCCATCGTCAGCGTCGTCACGAAGACGTCGCCCGCGGCGCGCGGGCGTTGCCCCGCGGCGGCCTCCGCCAGGTTGTCATTGCCGTCCCAGCGCGGCTGCTGGGCCGGATCGGCGATGAGTTCGAAGACCGGGCCGGCCCCCGCGGCGATCTCGCGGGTGGCCGATACGATGCGCGCTCGAGCGGTGTCGGTCATATCACGATCGAAGCACTCCGCCGCCGGTCGCGCCACCGTACGGCTATCGCATTCCGGACGGGGGATTGGACCCGTATTCGCGCACCGTGGTAAAGAGAAATACCGTGCCGTGTCCAACCCCCGTCCGCCTCGCACCCGGTCTCCGCTATTGCGGATTCGCGCAGCGGTACTTCCCGCTTCCGACACGGTGACGGGGCGATCGGCGGGGGCATCCAGCGGCGCGCGCGCCCGGCGAATCGGCCCGGCGCGCCGGCCGGATGGCCCCGGTGCGGCCCAGGGCCCCACCGTCGCACCCGATGCCACCGCCGCACCCGATGCCACCGCCGCACCCGATGCCACTGTCACACCGAATACCAGCGTCGCACCGAATACCACCGTGTCCCACCAATCCGCCCGCGGCCCCGGAGTTTCCGACGGCACGACCTACCGGCTCGATCTGGACGGGCTGCGGGGCGTCGCCATCGCACTGGTGGTGGTCTTCCACGTCTGGTTCGGGCGAGTGTCCGGCGGTGTGGACGTGTTCCTCGTGCTGTCGGGGTACTTCTTCACGGGAATGCTGTTGCGCCGAGCCGATTCCGGGTCGGTGGGCGTCCTGGCCACCCTGCGGCGCACGGCCCGGCGGCTGCTTCCGGCGCTGGTCACGGTGCTGGCGACCGTCGTCGCCGCGACCGTGCTGCTGCGCCCGTACACGCAGTGGAACGAGCTGTCCGGGCAGGCGCTGGCCTCGCTGCTCTACTACCAGAATTGGCAGCTCGCGCTGACCTGGTCGGATTACGCGGCCGCCGATCCCGCGGTCAGCCCGCTGCAGCATCTGTGGTCGATGTCGGTGCAGGGCCAGTTCTATCTGGCGGTGATCCTGCTGGTCGCCGCGCTGGCCTGGCTGTGCGCGGCCCGTGGCGGGGCGGCGATCCCGCGGCGGCTGTCGGTGACGGTGTTCACCGTGCTCGCGGCCGGCTCGTTCGTCTACGCCACGCTGGGCACCGCGAGCCATCAGGGCTGGAACTACTACGACAGCGTCGCCCGGGGATGGGAACTGCTGGCCGGGGCGGTGCTGTACCTGGTCGTGCCGTCGCTGCGGCCGTCGCGGGCACTGCGCGCCGTACTGGCCGGGTTCGGGATCGCGGCGGTGATCGCGTGCGGATGGTTGTTCGACGGCTCCAGCCTGTTCCCGGGCCCCGCGGCACTGCTGCCGGTGTGCGCGGCGGCGGCGCTGATCGTGGCGGGCAATACCGCCGATCCGGACGCCCGCCCGCTGCCCAACCGGATCCTCACCCGGCCGGCGGCGGTCCGGCTCGGCGACCTCGCCTATTCGCTCTACCTGTGGCACTGGCCGATCCTCATCTTCTACCTGGCCGAACGGGGCAGGGCCACGGCCGGAGTCGGGGACGGCCTCCTGGTGATCGCCGTATCGCTGGCCGCGGCGTGGGCCACCCACCGGTTCATCGAGCAGCCGCTGCGCAGGCGGGATGCCGCGCCCGCGCCGTCGGCCGCCTACCGCCGCCGCCTCACCGGCGTGGTGTCGGTCGCGGGGTCGGCCGTCGCGGTGCTCGCCACCGTCTGGATGGTGGTCGTCGGGTCCAATCCGCCGGAGCCGGTCGGCGCGCTGGACCACGCCACCTACCCCGGCGCGGACACGCTCGCGGCCGGGGCCGGGGCGCCGAAGGCCCCGATGCGGCCGTCGATCGTCGACGCACCCGCCGACCGGGCCTATCCGGCGCGCGACGGATGCATCGCCGACTTCGACACCCGCGACGTCGTCACCTGCACCTACGGCGACGCCCACGCCCAGCGCACGCTCGCCGTGGTGGGCAGTTCACACGCCGAGCACTGGATCCCGGCGCTGCAGGAACTCGGCGAGCGGCACGGCTTCCGCATCGTCGTCTACCTGAAGATGGGCTGCCCGCTGACGGTCGCCGAGGAGACGATGTACAAGGGCGAGCGCATCCCCGACTGCCGCGACTGGTCCCGCGAGGTCATAGACCGCCTCGGCGCCGAACAACCGGACTGGGTGTTCACCACCGGCACCCGCCCGCGCGACGCCGGAACCGGCGACGAAACCCCGCCCGACTACGCGGACGTCTGGACCCAGCTGGCCGACCGCGGCCTCAATGTCGTGGCCATCCGGGATACGCCGTGGCTGCGGCACGACGGGATCCGCTACCGCGCCATCGACTGCCTGGCCCGCGGCGGCGACGGCCACAGCTGCGGCATGCCCCGCGCCGAGGCCCTCGATCCGGTCAACCCCGCCGCGACCGCGGCCGCCGCCTACCCCAACGTCTTCCCCCTCGACCTCACCGACGCCGTCTGTGATCCCGAGACCTGCCCGGTCGTGGCCGGCAACGTGCTGCTCTACTTCGACGAGCACCACCTCACCGCCACCTATTCGCGCAGCCTCGCGCCGGCGCTGGAGCGGCAGTTGCAGCCGATCCTGAGCTGGTGGTGAGGAGAGGGCCGCGCGGACGGCGGGCCGGTGGCGCGGCAGCGCAGGTCACCGGAGCGGCCGGCCCGGGCGGCGGGGTTAGGCTCGACAGCAGCACCGATCCCGACTCCCGCGGAGGCCGACGTATGCGTCACCCGTTCCGACATCTGCTCATCGCATCGGGTGTGCTGCTCGCGGCGGCCACCTTCGCCGCTCCGGCGGGTGCCGACCCCTGGCCGCCCGCGCAGATCACCCTCACCGTCACGCCGGGCGACGGCTCCGCGCCGCCGCTGCGGACGGTGACCCTGGACTGCCCGCCCGGCGGGACGCACCCGAATCCCCTGGCCGCCTGTACCGAGCTGGCCGCCGCCGGCGGTGACTTCGACGCGCTGACGACCCAGGCCCCCCATCGCGTGTGCACCATGATCTGGGATCCGATCACCGTCACGGCGACGGGGCACTGGGGGACGCGGGCGGTCGACTACCGGCACACGTTCGCCAACAGTTGCGTGCTGGAGGGGGCGGCGGCGGTGTTCCGGTTCTGAGCGGCGGCCCCGTGCGGGCGTCGCGTCGCTCCGTAGCGCGTACGGCCCGGCGAGGCGAAACCCCTTGCCACGTCAGGGGTGTACCGAATCGGAGTCGGGTTCCAGCAGGTCGACGAATTGCGGCGGTCCGTCGGGACTCATTTTCAGGATCGGTACCGGCTTGTTCACCGGGTCGCCGGGCTCGACGAGATTGATGAAACGTACGGGCTGCGGAATTTCCCACCCGGCAACGCTCCGAAACACCCTGCCGTGCCGCCAATTCCCGGGGCAGGCAGACGATTGCGCGAATCTGCCGTCCACACAACGCTTTCGGGGCCGATCCCGGGCGGTCCCTGTCGCCACGTCAGGGTGCGGAGAACGTCAGGGTGCGGAGAAGTAGTGCTCCGAAATCCGGCGAAGCGTGCGAAGCGTATCGATGGCTTGCTCGTCGATATCGATGGGGGCGCCGGTGGCCTCGCCGAGCAGGAAGACGAACTCGACGAGCCGCATCGAGTCGATCAGGCCGGAGTCTATGAGGTCGAGATCCGGATCGATCGCGTCCGCGGGGGCTGTGTCGAGGACCCGGCTGCGTTCGACGAGCCAACGCTCGACGATCGCCAGACCTGCGCTGTCGCTTACCATTTCAGGTCAACTCCTGCCTGTCGGACTGCGCGCACGCGGCCGCCGCCCGGGCAACCGCGTCGGACATGTCGCCGAACCTCCCGTCGTAGCGCTGCCCGATGGCCTCGATCCACCGTTCGAGGCCCATGCCGACGCAGCCCGTCGAGACCACGGCGCCGGATTGCTGCCCGATGATCCGGCAGGCCTCGCCGAAGAATTTGCGATGCTCGTTGATCGAGGCGAGTGCGAGACCGTCGGCCCGGATCTCGTGCTTGCCCGGCCGCAGTCGCTGCCAGCGGGCGGCCTGCCCGGCCGGGGAGTAGAACGGGTCGGACGCCACGTCACGGGTCACCGGAATGTCCAGCTCGCAGGCGAAACGCAGCAGCTGCGTGCCGAACATCGTCAGCTTCTGACGGATCTGGCTGGGCGTTCCGAGCACAACGATCTCACGCATCCGGAAGGCACGCAGCCGACGCAGACCGGGTTCGCTGCGGGTCTCGTTCCGGAAACAGATTCCCCGTGCGGTCACCAGCGTCGGCTCGGCCACCGCCTGGTCGCGGAAGTGCGGATACAGGCCGTAACAGACCGCGGTCGGCAGACACAGCCGAGCCGGTTCCAGCAAGTCGGCGGGGATCTCCGCGCCGATTCCGTCCACATCGGTCGCGCTGGGACACAGCGGAGCCGCCGCCCACATCAGGTGGGGGAAGTTCCGGAACACCTGGAAGTCGGCCAGATCGGCGGCCTCGACCAGCGCGGGGGCCGTCATGGGCGCCGCACCGGCGCGCCGCGCCCAGCCGAGAAATACGCCGTCGAGCTGGTCGAGCAACCGGGTCGCATCGGACCCGAGCGTCGCGATCCCGTTGCGCACCACGGTATCCGCCCGGGCCGCCCCGGTGGGCCGGGTCATACCGGCACCTCCTCGACGAGACCGATCCTGCGCAGGAACGAGGTGGGCCTGCGCAGCAGCCTGGCCTCGGCCGCCCGCCGGCCGGGATGCGCCATCACCGCGCGGCGGAAGGCGACGGGGTCGGCGATGCCCGCGTCCCGGTATGCCTCGAGGCTGTAGAGCAAACCGACGCAGTACGACAGGTAGTCCCGCAGGTACCGCGCCACCTCGGTGTGTTCCGGTTCGGTCAGCCGGTCGCGCAGCCGCCCGTTCAGCAGCCCGACAAGCTCCCGGTTGAACGCGATGTGCCGGGATTCGTCGCGGTGGTGAATCGCGTTGATCTGCCTGATCGTCTCGTGCAGGGTCTCGTCGCGCGAGAGCACCTTGTTGCAGTGGTCGACGATCTCCTCGAACAGCAGGATCTTGGCGAACACCAGGAAATCCTCGACCTCGCGGCGGTGCAGCGGTGCGGTGCGGGCCCGGGGAAACCGGTAGACCTTCCCCCCGTAGCGGCGGCAGAACTGGGCGAAGAACCACATGTGTTCGTTCTCCTCGCCGATCAGGTGATGCAGATACTCCGACGGAATCTCGAATCCCGGCGTGTGCACCAGGCCGATCACCTCGATGAGCAGTTCCCGGATGCCGTGCACGTTCAGGCTGTAGAAGTTGACACTTTCCCATCTGCCGAGCCGGAGCAGCTGGTCGGCGGGGAGTTCGTCGCCGTACGGGGTGTTGTGGACGCTCAGGAGTTCCGGGGTCATCCACGGCCGGTCGGCGGGCAGCGAATCGGGCCACTCGAACATCCGGTACGGGTTGTAGTAGTCCTCGACCGACATCCGGCCGAGCCGGTCGAGCAACTCGACGAACCGGGAGTTCTCCAGGTCGTTCGGGATCAGGGTCATGCGCTGCCTCCTCGGCTCAGATCGACGGGGAGCGTGCTGAAGCCGCGCAGGAAGTTCGAGTAGATCGGGCTGGGCCGCCCGGCCGGCTCGATACCGTGCGCGGCGAGGCGCACCTCGTCCAGCACCACCGCGAGCTCGAGCCTGGCCAGCTGCGCGCCGATGCAGAAGTGCGGGCCGTACCCGAACGACAGGTGCGGATTGGGTCTGCGGCCGAGCCGGATCCGCTCGGGCTCGGGGAAGCGCTCCTCGTCCTGGTTGGCGGATACGTTCCAGAGCGTGACGACGTCCCCCGAACGGATCTGCCGCCCGCCGAGTTCGACATCGGTCAGGGCGACCCGTCCGAAGTGCATCGCGGGGACGTGCCAGCGGATGATCTCCTCCACCGCAGTGCCCAGATCGACTGTCCCCGAACGGAACTCGCGCCACAGCTCCGGCCGTTCGGTGA
Source organism: Nocardia sp. BMG51109 (assembly GCF_000526215.1). Lineage (NCBI taxonomy): Bacteria > Bacillati > Actinomycetota > Actinomycetes > Mycobacteriales > Nocardiaceae > Nocardia > Nocardia sp. BMG51109. The sequence continues at coordinate 5,433,090 of NZ_JAFQ01000004.1, read as the reverse complement.
AGGTGTGGATCGCGCCGATCATCGACAGCCGGCTGGTCTCGTCCCCGCCGAGCAGCAGGCTGTAACAGTTGGCCACCACTTGCTCGTCGGTCAGCGGGGTTCCGTCGATCCGGGCCCGCACGAGCGTGCCGACCAAGTCCGAACCGGGGCAGTCCCGTTGCCGGGCAACATATTCGAGGAAATACAGCAGGATCTCCTGCCGACTCGCCAGACCGTCCGACTCCGGCCGGCCGGAACCCTCGGAGCTCAACGCCCGCTTGATCCAGGACAGCAGCATGTCGTGGTCGGACTCCGGGACACCGAGCAGGTCGCAGATCGTCCAGATCGGCACCCGGGACGCGATGTCGGCCGCGAAGTCGAACGCCCCCGCGCCGACCCGTTCGGCGAGCAGCGCCCGGGTACGCTCGCGCAGCCGCTGCGCGAGCCGGGACACGGCCTCCCTGGACAACGACGGTGCCATCAGCGCCCGGATCCGGCCGTGCCGGGGCGGGTCGGTCACCGCGAGCATCCGGCCCGCGGCGGAATCGTATCCGTTCAACAGGGTCAGCAGGATGTTGCCGCGCTGCGAGGTGAACCTGGCCGTATCCCGGTAGACCGCCAGGGCGTGCCGGTGCGTGCTGAGCACCCAGAAACCTTGGGCCCCATCCTGTCCGGGATGCCAGTGCACCGGCTCGGTGGCACGCAGCCGGCGCCAGTAGTCGGCGAGGTCGGGCCGCAGATGCGTCAGCGGGTCGGTGAGGTCGACGACGCCGGATCGGTCACCGGCCGGGGCCTCACCGAGCCGCGGCATGGGTCCGCTCGTTCCGGTCCAGTTCGCCGGCCAGCAGCCGGCCGATCTGCGCGATACTCGCAGCCTGGGTCAGGCCGCCGTGGGTTCCCGGCACCCGGTGCTCGACGGTATCCCCGTCGACGTGCGCCGCCCACCGATCCACCTTGTGTGCGGTGTCCTCGCCGCCCTCGCCGAGTGCCCGGACGTAGTCCAGCCGGCCGTGCAGCTTGCGGCGCGGCACGTACCTGCGCGACAACACGTAGTTTCTCTTGTGCAGTTCGAACATCCGCTGGAAGTGGTTGTCCGACAACAGGGAGTACGGGCCGGCGAGCCGGTCGAGTTCGGCCTTGATCTCCGGCAGCGGCGCGTCCCGGTACGCGTCGTCCGAGATCGGCGAGGTCTCGGCGAGGATCGCCAGGAAGTATCTGCGCAGGGCGTCGTCGCGGTCGAAGTCGGCGGTGGACGCCTCGAACGCCACCGGCGGGGGCGGCGAACTGTCCAGCAGGACAACGGATCCCACCTCATGCCCCATCCCCTGGAGCACGGTGGCCATCTCGAAGGCGACCCGGCCGCCGAACGACCACCCGAGCAGGTGGTACGGACCGTTCGGGGTGCATTCGCCGACCCGCGCGAGGTAGTCGGCCGCGAGTTCCTCCACCGACTCCGGCCGGTAGGCCGGGTCGCCCATCGCCCGGGCTTGCAGGCCGATCACCGGCCGGTCCGGCAGATAGCGGAGCAGCCCGGCGTAGCACCAGCTCAGGCCCGTGGCCGGATGCACGCAGAACAGCGGCGGCCGAGTTCCCGTGCGGCGCAACGGCAGTAGGACATCGAGCGAGCCGGACAGCCCATCCGGCGCGTGCATCAGCTCGGCCAGGCCCGCCGGCGTCGGCGCCTCCAGCAGGGTCCGCATCGACAGATCGATGCCGAGCACGGCGCGAACCCGCAGTACCAGCCGGGCGGCGGCCATCGACTGCCCGCCGAGATCGAAGAAGTCGTCCGACCGGCCCACCCGCTCGTGCCCGAGGACCTCGGCGAACAGCCGGCACAGCAGATGTTCCTGCGGCGAGCGGGCGGCGTCCGGGGCAGCGGGCGGGGCAGCGGCCTCGGCGCCCGCCGCCAGGGCTCCGTAGTCGAGCTTGCCGTGCCGGGTGAGCGGCAGACGGTCGCAGCGGATGACCCGGTCCGGGCACAGGTGGCGCGGGAGCCGTTGTGCGAGATGGGCTCTGAGCGATCCCGCGGCCACGGTGCCGGCGGCGACGGCGTAGGCCACCAGCTGTTCGCCCGCGGCGACCACGGCGGCCTGCCGGACCGCCGGATGATCGACCAGCGCGGCCTCCACCTCGCCCGGTTCGATGCGCCGGCCGCGCAGCTTGATCTGCCGATCGAGCCGTCCCGCGAATTCGAGCTGCCCGTCGGCCAGTTCCCGGACGAGATCGCCGGATCGGTAGCGGCGCACACCGTCGGCGCCCGGCACGAACCGGGCGGCGGTCAACTCCGGCAACCCGAGGTAGCCGAGTGCGACACCGTCGCCGCCGATGAGCAGTTCACCGACCTCGCCGGGCGGAACCGGCCGCAGGCGCTCGTCGACGACCCGGACGGTGGTGCCGGGGATCGCCCACCCGATGGGTGCGGGAGCCGCGCCGCCGGATACCTCGCCGATCGTGGTGCACACCGTCGCCTCGGTCGGCCCGTAGGCATTGCGGACCCGGTGCCGCACACACCACCGGCTCAGCACGTCCCGGCTCGGCGCCTCGCCCGCGACCACGATGCGCAGGCCGCCGGGCACGCGGTCCTCGGGTACCGTCGCCAGCACCGAGGGCACCATGATCAGGTGGGTGACACCGTGGGTGCCGATCAGTTCGGCGATCGCGGACCCGCTGACGGGCTGCCCGGGTGGCGTGAATACCGCTGTCGCACCGGAACACAGCGCCAGGGTGAGTTCGGCGATCGAGGCGTCGAACGTGGTCGCGGCGAATTGCAGCACGCGGGCGCCGGCTCCCGCGTCCAGCGCGGCGGCCAGGGCGCGGGCCATGGCCGGGATGCCGCGATGGCCCACCAGCACGCCCTTCGGCGCGCCCGACGAGCCCGAGGTGAACAGGAGATACGCGCCGTCGCCCGGCGCGATCGGCACCGGTGGCGGCGCGGCGGCGTCGCCGAGTTCCCCCGCGGGCATCGCCTCGACCCGGATCACCCGGATATCGGCGCAGCACTCCGGTAATACGGTGTCGGCGCCGGTCAGCAGCGCGACCGGCGTGGCGACCGAAAGACGGTGCCGGACTTGGTCTTCCGGCTGGTCGAGGTCGAGGGGCAGATAGATCGCGCCGAGCCGCCACAGCGCCGGTACGGCCGCGGCGGTCAGCGGTGCGGGGCCGCCGGCCACGGCTACCACGTCCCCCTTGCCGACGCCCTGCTCGCTCAGCCGCCCGGCCAGCCGCCCGCACCACCGATCGAGCTGCCGGTAGCTCAGCGACCGGTCGCCGAGCGCGACCGCGGGGGCGAACGGCGTCCGGTCCACCTGCTCGGCGAATGTCGTCGGCCAGCCCTGCCACCGGACCGCCGCCGGTGCGGCGACATCGCGCACCCGGATGTGCGGCGAACCGGCCGCCCGGGCGATGAGTTCACACAGCCGATCCAGCAGCGCCCGCAATTCCGGCCTGCGGTATCGGGCGGGATCACCGGCCAGCTCGAGCGCGAGGGCGCCGCCGGCCACCGGACGATGGACGGTCAGCTCCAGATCGGCAACCGGGCCGTAGTTCCAGGGCAGGATCGCCGCCGCGGCCGTGCCGAAATCCGGTCGCTGCTCGTCGAACAGCATCATGTTGACGCCGGCGCCCGTCGACACGGGCAGACCCGCGGCGAGCAGGTCCCGGCGCATGTCCTCGCGCCGGTAGCGCTGGTGCGGCAGTGCGCGCCAGATCGCGGTCCTGGCCGATGCGGTGACCTCGGCGAGGGTCGCGGCGGGGCGCACCGTCAACAGCAGCGGCACCCGGTTGGCGGTGACGCCGGTGGTGCGCCGCAGCGCATCCGAATCCCGGCCGCTGACGCTGAGTTCGAGCCGGACGGTGCCGCCGTCCTGGACGACACGGCCATTCGCGGCGGAGCCGAGCGCGATCGCGAAGCAGCCGACGACCGTCGCGGAGACCCCCGGACGTTGTGCCGCACGGGATTCCACCGCGACGGACAGCTCCGCCCCGAGCGAGCGACGCACTCGGACCGGAAGCCCGGACGGCTCGGCCGCCGGACCGGCCGTGCCGCCCCGCCCGAGGGCGGCCAGCCAATGCGCGCGGTCGGCGGCGTAGGCGGCCGACTCGCGGTAGGCGGATTCGGCACGCAGAACCGTGCCGACACCGGGATCGTCGGCGATCGATGGCGCCGTGCCGCGGCACAGCGCCCGGTAGGCCGCCGCGATCCGGCTCAACCGCAATCGGGCGGTGTGCCCATCGAGCAGCACGTGATGGCCGCGCCACGCCAGCAGGTTCCGATCACCGGCCAGCCGGACGAGGACGAGGGCCCAGGCCCGCTCGGCGGCGGCGCCCACCGGGGCGGACAGACGCCCCGACAACAGCCGCCACGCCGACGTCCACCCGTTCGGACTGTCGCTCAGATCGACGATCTCCAGCGTCTCGCGCGCGTCCGGGGACGCCGCGAAGCGCAGCTCACCGGCGTCGTCGGCGACGATCCACGAGGCCGTCTCGTCGTGCTCGGCCACCCACCTCGCCGCCCGCGCCAGCAGGACGGTGTCCAGCGGCCCGGTGAGGACGACGATCTCGGCGGCCAGGTACGGATCGCGCCGGCCGAGCGGAGACTGCGCCAGCCAGATCTCCTCCTGTGCCCGCGACAGCCGGATGCCGGTCATGGCCGAGACCTCCTGCCCGCCGCCGCCCGGAGGTTCAGGACGCCCTTGAGCATGCAGCGCTCGCCCCAGAACGAGTTGCGCCCGTGCAACACCCTGCGGTTGTGCACGAACACCGCGTCGCCCGGCGTCAGCCGGACCGGTGTCACCAGTCCACCATCCACGAGACGGTGTTCACAGAACTCGGTGAAGCGCCCGCACATCTCGATCACGCGGGCCGGGTTGTCCGGGGCGACCCGGGTACTGCTCCAGGTGAACACCGGATCCGCACCCTCGTATCCGATCACCTTCCCGCTCGCCGACCGCTCCCCCTTGACGAAGGTGACGTCCAGATTCAGCAGCGACTCGAGCAGGTCGGGGTCGTACGCGGCGAGATAGTCGACGACGACGGCGCCGTCGACCACGAAGGTCGCGCCGCCGAACCGGGCGGCGGTGCGGCACCGGAGGAAGAAGACGTCGAAATCGACATCGCTGTAGGCGCCGTCGACGTGCAGGGGCATCCGGTGGTCTCCGTAGCGGTAGGGCGAGGTGGCCACCAGGTCCGGTTCGAAACGGATGTCCAGCCAGCCCGGCCGGTCGAGCCCGGCGCTCACCGGATCCTCGTCCCGGAAGTGGAACTCGCCGATCGCGTCGGCCAGGCCCCGGTAGAAACCGTCGTCACCGGAGGGGGCCCGCCGCAGCACCACGACCTTGTGCTCGGACAACGCCGTGCGCACGGTCTCGGCGACGCCCGAGATCTCCCCGGCGGCCGCGAACTCAGTGAGAAATCGCATCGACGGCCCCTCCCCGCAGTTCCCTGGACGGTGCCCGCCCGTCGCTGACCAGCACGCGATGGATCTCTCGCCGCCGACCGTGGTAGTCGTTCAGCGCGTGGTGCTGCACGCACCGGTTGTCGATCACCACCACGAGCCCGGCGGACCAGCGGATCCGGCCGGTGAACCGGTCGTCGACCAGGTGCCGCGAGAGTTCCGCGATCAGCCGTTCGGCCTCGGCCGGCGGCAGCCCGACGATGCCCGACATGTGACAGGCACTGACGTAGAGGCCCTTTCGGCCGGTCTGCGGGTGCCGCCGGACCAGCGGATGGGCGAACGTGCGGTCCGCTCGGTCCCGGTCGTCGATCCGCGCCACGTCGCCGATCGAGAAGTTCGTCGCACGGCCGCTGCCGTGCACCTTCGAGGCGGTGAACACGCCGTCCAGGTCCTCGATGCGCTCCTTGACGTCGCCGGGGAGGGCGTCGTAGGCCGCGCACATGCTCGCCACCAGCGTGTCCCCGCCGCGCTCCGGGATGTCGACGCCGCGCAGCACGGTATATGCGGGCGGGACCTCGTGATACGGCGAATCGGTATGCCACACACCACCGAAATTGCTGCTCGAGTCCCTCTCCTTGATGATGCGGAAGATTCCCGGATACCCGTCGAGCGGCCGGCCGAACGGATACTCCTCGACGGTGCCGAGCCGCCGGGCGAAGGCCAGATGCGCCGACGGATCCAGGTTCTGCTGCCCCTCCAGGCAGACGACGTGCCGGTCGAGCACCAGCCGCGTGATCCGGTCGAACTCCCCGGGGCCGAGCCGGTCCAGCCGAACGCCCGTGACGCGGGACCCGATCGCCGGTGCGATGTCGGCGGCCCTCATCGCGTTCCCTCCCGCACGGATACCGGCCCGAGGTCGATCCGGGGGAACTCGCTCGTGACCCGGCGCAGCCGGGTCGCGGACGGTTCGGTGGTGATCATCTGACCGCAGCCGGCGTCCACGTCGCGCGCCTTGCTCGGGATGACGTAGGCCGGTTGCCCCTGGTCGGCGAGCCAGTCGGCGAAAAGTACGGCGTGCTCGTCCGGCACCCGCTCGAACGGCAGGCCCGCAACCTCGTTCCACAGCAGGACCTTGACCGTGAACAGGTCCGGATCCAGCAGGGCGGCCAGCTCCCGGGCATCGCCGGCCGAGTCGTTGATCCCGCGCAGCAACAGGTAGCTGATGTCCACCCGCCGCCCCGTACTCGTCGCGAACTCGGTCGCGGCGGCCAGCACGGCCTCGATCGGATACTTGCGGTTCAGCGGCACCAGAGTGGTGCGGAGCGGGTCGGTGGCGGCGTGCAGCGAGACATAGAGATCGACGGTGGGCGCCTCGGCGGCCAGCCGCCGGATCGCGGGCACGATCCCCATCGTCGATATCGCCACGTTCCGGATGTCGTCGTGCCCGGCGAGCCGCAGCGCGGCGTCGCGCACCGGCTCGTAGTTCAGCATCGGCTCGCCCATCCCGGCGAACACCACCCGGATACCACCCGAGATGCCCTCCTCCCGCGCGGCGGCGAACACCTGCGCGGAGATCTCCTCGGCGGACAGGTTCTTACGCATCGGTTGCAGGCCGGTGGCGCAGAAGCGGCATCCGACATTGCAGCCCGCCTGGCTCGAAATGCACACCACCGCACCGCTCGGCAGATCCAGCCGGCGCTCGCCGCACTGCGCGGCGGGCTGGATGAAGCTGGTGGGTGTCGTCCGGAACAGGACGCTCTCCACCTCATGGCCGCCTTCCAGCCGCCAGACGAACCGGACGCTGCCGTCTTCGCTGCGGGATTTCTTGGCGAGTTCCACCATCACCGGTTCTCCTCCCAGGCTCGGGAAACTCCGCACTGCTGCGGCTTTTCCAGACGTTTGCCGGACATCACTTCTTCGTGCGTGCGGACCGGATCCAGCCGCCACGCCTCGAGCTGATCCCTGTCGAGGGCCGATCGATACCGCCAGGGCAGGCCGGGGTAGTCGGCGGGCACCGAGGTGATGGTCGGCACGGGGAGCCGGTCGCCGTACAGCCTCCCGGCCCAGAGATCCCCGCTGCCGTCGAGCACCCCGACCCGGTCGTGGTCGAGCAACCGGCTCACCGGCAGGTGCGGAGGGATACGCAGGCTGTTCTCGGCACCAGGGAGATCCTCGCGGCCGATCCAGTCCACGAGTTCGTCCTGCCGGTCGTTGAGGTGGTCGTCGGCGTACAGCGTGGACATCACGATGGGGACGGCGACGCCACCCGCCGCGCGGAAGGCCAGCAGTCCGGCGCGGCGCTGCCGCGCCTGGTTCGGGGTGTCGAAGGCGCTCACCGAGACTCGCAGCTCGGCACCGGCGGCGACCAGCCCGGCCAGCGTGTCCGGATCGATGGGCCGGAAGTGCTTGGTCACGAAGACGGGGCAGCGGTCCGAGTCGCGGACCAGGCGGGCCAGTTCGAGCGCCTTGGGCCAGTTCCAGGACGCGTCGCTGTTCCAGCCGTTGCGCAGGAATCTCTGGTTCGCGGGCAGGGCCCGCAGATCCGCGGTGAACACGGCGGCATCCAGCACGTTCTCGACGCGGACGCCGAAGTCGTAGCCGGCGTCGAACGCCCCGCGAGCCGCGAAACAACTCCCGTAGCAGATCTGTGTCGCCGGCAGGCAACCGAGATAGAGGTCGGAGGTCAGGCTGTCGAACGGAAGCCCGCCGGCGCGTCCGGCGCGGATGGTGGCGGGGGCGGGGGCATGGAGTTCGCGGTCTCCGATCATCGCCCGGGAACTCTTCGCGACTGCGTCGCGGATCTGTTGATCCGCACTGGTGACGACCTTCATCCTGCAACCACCCTTCCGGTAGGTACTGCGAAGATTTCCTTGGGCGCGAAGATCTTTGTCGCTTTCAGCCACCGCCGGCCGCGGAACTCCTCGCGGCGGTGCAGGAGCTGTGCGTTGTCGTAGAGTGCGAGATCGCCCGTCGACCAGCGATGGGAGTAGATCGCGGCGGGGCGGGTGAGCCGCTCCAGCACGCATTTCTTCAGCTCCGCCGAACGTGCCTCGTCCAGGCCGCTGAAGTCGATGGTGTTGTCGCTGACGTAGGCGCACCGCTTCCCCGAGGAGGGGCTGACCAGCAACGCCGGATGCGACACCCGCACCCGCGGCACGTTGTCGTGGTTGTGGGCCGGCTCGTAACCGGCTCGCCGCGTGGCGAGTTCGGTGATGCTCGCGCCGTCGAGTCCGGTGCTGTCGACATCGGTCGACACGAAGCTGGTCGCACCGCCGGAGCGAGCCGGGACGACACAGTACAGAACGGCCAGCGTCGCCGGTTGCTCGCGATGCTGCTGATCGGAGTGCCAGAAGTCGGTGGTGTCGCCGGGAAAGCCGATCGGGTCCCCGCCGTCGTCGCGCAGATTGGACAGGTATCCGATGGCGGGATAGTCCGGCGACAGGCACACCTTCCGGGAGGATTCCTCCAGCGGGCCGATGCGCCGCGCCAGCCGGAACAGGTCGTGGTCGTCCAGCGACTGGCGCCGGAAGATCACCAGGCCGGCCCGCTCCACCAGTTGCAGCACCTCGGCCAATTCGTCGGATGAGCTGTCCTGTAGCGCGATATCCTCGACCAGCACACCGAACGCGCGGGTCAATGGTGTGACTCTCATGCATCCTCCCCTGGTAGCGACGAGACGTGTTCTTCGCCGAGATGCAGGCGCCACAGGGCGGCGTACGGGCCGCCGCGGGCCACCAGCTGCTCGTGTGTGCCTTCCTCCGCGACCGCTCCGCCGTTGTCCAGCACGACGATTCGATCGGCGCGCCTGGCCGTGGACAGCCGATGGGCGATGACGATCAGCGTGCGGCCGCGGGCGAGTTCCCCGAGCGAGCGCGCGATATCGGCCTCGGTGCTGTTGTCCACCGCGGAAGTGGCCTCGTCGAGCACCATGATCGGCGCGTCCTTGACGATCGCGCGGGCCAGGGAGATTCGCTGCTTCTGCCCGCCGGACAGGGCGACCCCGCGCTCCCCCGTCCTGGTTTCGTAGCGCAGGGGCAGGTTCTCGATGAACCGGTCGGCCACGGCCGCCTTCGCGGCGGCGGTGATCCGGTCCTCGTCGGCACCGCGGCTGCCGTATCCGATATTGCCGGCGATCGTGCCGTCGAACAGGAACGCGTCCTGACCGACGAACGCGATCGTGTTCCGCAGATCGGCCAGGTTCAGCTCGCCGATATCCTTGCCGTCCAGCAGAATTCGGCCCGCGTCGGCCTCGTGCAGGCGCAGCAGCAATTTCGCGATGGTCGTCTTCCCGAGGCCGGAGGCACCGACGATCGCGGTGACCCGGCCGGGCGCGATGCGCAGGGACAGGTTCCGCAGGACCGGGGGCCGCTGCGGGTACGCGAACGTCACCTCGTCGAAGACCAGCTCGCCCCGGACCGCTGCGGGAGACAGCCGCGCACCGTGACCGTTCGGCTCGACCGACAGCTCACGCAGCAGGAGCAACCGCCGCAGCGACGCGACCGTGCGCTGGTACTCGCCGATGTTGCCGCTCAGGGCCGGCAGCCGCCACAGCAGTTGCTGGGGCAGCATGAACAGCGGATAGAACGACTCGAAGGCCAGCGCACCGCCCGTGACGGCGAGCCCGCCCCCGAACAGCGTCGCACCGATCGAGGCCGTCACGATCGCCCGCACGGTCTCGTTGTAGGTCGCGGCCGCCCTGTCGATGCGGTTGTTGCTCGCGCGGGACTCCGCGCTCAGTTCCCGGATGCGCCGGGCCTCGTAGTCCTCGGCGCCGAAGCTCTTGACCGTGGTGCCGGCCTCCAGCGTGTTGATCAACCGGCTCATCAGCTCCGACCGGCTGTCCATGGCAGTCCGGTGACGCGGCGCCGAAACAGTGTTGTGCCGCACCGACATCCAGACGATCAGTGGCACCGGCAGGAAGACGATCCAGGCGATCACCGGGGCGAACGCCGTGAAGGCGAGCAGCAGCACGGTGAAGCTGGTACCGAGCTGGACGATGTCGTTCGCCGAGGTCGCCAGGAATCGGCCGAACTGCTCGGTGTCGGCGGTCAGCATCTGCGCGATCCTGGTCGTGCGCTCGTTCTCGAGATGGCGTAGTTCGATTCGCAGTGCGTGCGAATACATCTCGTGCCGCCACTCGTGCTGTACGGCCTGGGCGAGATCGCGCCAGAGCGTCGCGGCATGGTAGGCGAAGATCGATCCGACGGAGTACACCACGGTCGCGGCGCCGGCCAGGAAGGCCAGCTGGACGCCGGCCGTCTCCAGGCCCAGCCCGAGCAGCAGGCCGGCCGGACCGTTGAAGAACACCAGCCCGATCCATCCGATGCACATGCTGAAGGTGGTCGTCATCACCTGGGCCAGTACGGAACAGGCCGAGGCCGCGTACAGGCGCTGACGATGCCGGCCGACCATGCGTAGCAGCGGATTACGGACGATCGCCGTCGTGTCCGAGCCCGCTCGCGAGGTGTCCGAGCCCGCTCGCGAGTCGTCGCCTCCCCGGGCCGCCGGTTGCGACCGGCGCCAGGCATAGCACACCGCACCTGCCGTGCCCGCGAGCACGACACCGAGGCGCACCAGCGGTTGCGCGGCGATCAGCGCCATCGCCACCGAGCCGCCGCCGGTCGCGAACAACGCCAGCGGTGTGCCCGGGGACCTGCGGCGCGGTGGCACAACTGGACGGGTGATCGAATCCTGGTGCGCGGCAACGGCATCTCGAATGAACCCGCCGATCTCGGCCTCGCTCAGCGCCGGATCGTGCAGCACCAGCACCCGCCCGGTGACCGGATTGACGCGCACCTCCAGAATGCCGGGCAATTGCCCGATCGTATGCTCGACCCGGGCCGCGAGGGCCTTTCTCTTCCGTAAGGGTTCGACATGCCAGCGTTGCCGTCCCGGAATGACGGACCGCGGACATATCGAATGTCCAATAGAATTCATATCGCCTCAACCGTTCACTCAGATCTCACGCCATTGCCTGAATGGCATATGGCGCAAGATTTTTCGAACGCCCATATCACGGTTCGAATGAACCGCGTGGCGGCGAATTGAAGAGAGGGGTATCCGTCAGCGGGTTGTGTTGCGCGCCTTCGATGACGGCTTGACCTCGCGGGTACGGTCACCCTCGGGCGACTCCGCGGCCGGCTCGGTGAAGGTCGCCTCGGCGGCCGCCTCGGCGACGATGTCCTGTAAGTCCTCACTCACCTCGGCCGCAGCGCGTTTGGCCTCGATGGCAAGTCCCACAGTGGTTTTCACGGCTCCGCGTATCACGGGCTTCACGATTTTGGTCGCCAGTGGCGCCGCCACCATCCCGACAAGAAATGAGACCGCAGGCACAGGAAGCATGAGATTTCACTCTTTTCCGCCCGCTACCAACCCACCCGGCGGGCATTCTGGTGTCGACCGTCATGAACTGTTGAAATCCGATGACGCGGACGGTCTTCTACAAGATAGCCCGCCGCTTTGAGAGGGGTCAAGGGATCCGGACCGACTGGCCGCATCTCTTAAGCTGTCGCCCTTGGCTTTTGCGGCGGCGGCACCACCGCGCGGACGTCCGGCGCCGTAGGATGGTGGTGGTATCCGAGGCTGTCCCGCGCGGCTACCGGCAGCATTGGCCCGCAGGTCGCGGCATGGTTGCCCGGTCACGAAGAGCACTCGGTCGCAGGGTTCCCGCCGCAGACGTTGCCCGATCGACGAACGGTGTGTGCAGCCGATGATCCCGAACACGCCGACCTACAACCCGCCCTCCGTCGGCGTGCCCCGCGGCCGCCCGCGGAAACCATTGCGTGCCTTCGGTTTCTACGCCATTGCCACATCGCACACGCCACCGGCCGGAGCACGCCGGCAAGCCCCGATCAGGCGGATCGATCATCCGGGGAGTCGCCGACGACATACAGCGGCAGGCGCAGCGCGGCGGGCGCGTCCGCGGGAACCACCGGCCGCCGCGGGCGGACCGGGCGGATGCGGCGGTAGGTCTCCCCCATCGCCGGGCGGGTGTCGTCCTCGTCCTTGTTCGGCCACAGGGAGGCGGCGCGTTCGGCCTGGGCCGCGATCGTCAAGGAGGGATTCACGCCGAGATTCGCCGAAATCGCCGATCCGTCAACGACACTCAGCGTCGGATAGCCCCACACGCGGTGGTAGGGATCGAGCACGCCGTGCTCGGCGTCGGCGCCGATCGCGCAGCCGCCGATGAAATGGGCCGTCATCGGGATGCCGAAGATATCGGGCCAGGTGCTGCCCGCGGTGGCGGCGAGCTTGTCGGCGACGCGGCGGGTCACGTCGTGGCCGGGCGGGATCCAGGACGGGTTGGGGTCGCCGTAGCCCTGCGTGCTGGTGTAGCGGCGCCCGAGCAGCCCGCGCTTGGTGTACGTGGTGATCGAGTTGTCCAGGCTCTGCATGACCAGCAGGATCAGGGTCCGCTCGCTCCACCGGTGGGTGCGCAGCAGGCGCACGGTGCGGAGCGGATGCGCCGCGGCCGTGCCGAGGACCCGAGCCCAGCGCGGCGTCCGGTGACCGCCGTCGACCATATAGGTCTGCAACAGCCCCATCGCATTCGAGCCCTTGCCGTAGCGGACCGGCTCGACGTGGGTGTCGGAGGTCGGATGGATCGACGAGGTGATGGCGACACCGGCGGTGAGATCCAGCGACGGGTCGACCTCCGTGCGGCCCGCGCCCAGGATGGCCTCGGAGTTGGTCCGGGTCAGCACCCCCAGCCGCGCCGAAAGGTCCGGCAGCACACCACGATCCCGCATCCGGAACAGCAGGTTCTGGGTGCCCCAGGTGCCGGCGGCCAGCACCACCTGCCGGGCGGCGAACGTGCGCGGCCGGCGCCGGACCCAGGAGCCGGTGCGCCGGGTGTCGACCAGCCAGCTGCCGTCGGCCTGCGGGCGCAACGCCGTCACGGTGGTCAGCGGATGCACCTGGGCGCCGGCCCGCTCGGCCAGCCCGAGATAGTTCTTGACGAGGGTGTTCTTCGCGCCGTGCCGGCAGCCGGTCATACATTCGCCGCACTCGACGCAGCCGGTGCGGTCGGGCCCGACACCGCCGAAATACGGGTCGGGAGCGGACTTTCCGGGCTCGCCGAAGTACACGCCCACCGGCGTCGGCACGTAGGTGTCGGCGACGCCCATATCCTCGGCGACCGATCGGATGATCTCGTCCGCCGGCGTCTCGTGCGGATTGCGCACCACGCCCAGCATCGCCTGCGCCTGCTCGTAGTGCGGGCTCAGTTCGGCGTCCCAGTCGGTGATGCCGGCCCACTGCCGATCACCGAAGAACGCCGGACCCGGCTTGTAGAGCGTATTGGCGTAGTTCAGCGAGCCGCCGCCGACGCCGGCCCCGGCGAGAATGAAACAGTCCCGCAACCGATGGACCCGCTGAATTCCGAAGCAGCCCAGCCGCGGCGCCCACAGATAACGGCGCAGATCCCAGTTCGTCGCGGCGAAATCGGCATCCGTGAATCGCCGCCCGGCCTCCAATACCGCGACGCTGTAACCCTTTTCCACCAATCGCAGCGCCGTCACGCTGCCACCGAATCCGGATCCGACGATCAGCACGTCGACATCGAAATGCCGCTCTGCGGCCATGGCCACCTCCTGGCCTCGACGCTAACAGCCCGGACCGTCGCAGAAACCACATTCTGTGGCCGCTACCAGCACGCCGCGCCCTGATTTCCAACAGATCACAGTACCCGCAATTCACACCGCACCCGCACGCCGCCCCACCCGCGCCGAGTCCACCAGACGCGCGATGAAACTGGCCCGCAGATACCACAGATCCGCCGGCGCGTCCGGATCCAGGCCGGTCAACGACGCGATCCGGTCGAGGCGGCGGCGCACGGCACTCGCCGAGATGCCCAGGATGCGGGCCGCGGATTCGCGCTTGCACTGGGCGGCGAAGAAGGCGTCGACGGTGTCCAGCAACTCCGGTTCGGCCTGCAGCGGGTCCAGCAGCGAGCGCAGCTGCCGGTTCGCCGGGCCCGGCTGCACGAGCTGATACTCGCAGGCCAGCTGCCGGAACCGGTGCAGGCCGGGCCCGCGCCCCAGGCCCAGCGCCAGGTCCAGCAGGCGGTGCGCGCGTTCGGCGGCGTCGGGGATCCGCTCGGGCGTCGCCGCCACGAACGTCGCGGTGACCGGCGCGGCCGCGGCACGGCCGAGCCGGTCGATCAGCTCGGCCAGCCGCGTTTCCGACGAACCGGGCGCCGCATCCTCCGACGGCTCCCCGACCAGCTCCTGCGGCGGCTCCGCGACCAGCACCGTGCCCCCGTCGACGCTCAGCAGCGACAGCACCCCCGGACCGCGCTCCCGGGCCAGTTCGGCCTGCACGCGGCGCAGTTTGCGGCGCGCGACCACGCCGCCGTCGAGCAGCGGATCGTGCTCGTCGGGGTGCGCGCCCAGCGCCATCGCCACCACCAGGTACGTCCGCGCGAGCTCGATTCCGCGGCGGCGCACCAGGACCGAATCGGCACGGCCGGTCAGCAGCGCCGACACCAGCGTCTGGGAGGCGGCCCGCTGGTCACCGGACATCGCCCGCACCTCGGTGGCGTAGCCGCGCGCCACCGAGGTCGACAGCGTGCGCAGCGACTCGATCAGCACCGCGCCGGCCGCGGGCAGCCCCGAGGCCGCGCACGCCCGCTCGGCGCCGCCGACCACCTGATCGGTGACGGCCTCGGCCGCGGCGTGCACCGCGTGCTGGATCACGTCGATCGGCAGGTGCCGGTCGGCCCAGCGGGAGGCGATCGCCGCCAGCCGCTCCGCCGTCCGTTCCGGCACGGCCGTACCGGTCTGGGCCGCGATCACGATGGCCTCCAGGGCGCAGCGCACGACCGTGACCAGATCGCCGCGCACACCCACGTCCGATCGCATCGGCTCGCCCAGAGCCGCGAGATCGAGCCCGTCCACGATCCGCCGGGACAGCACCTGATAATTCGGCGGTATCCGGGACGCATCGGCCGCAATTCCCGGACGCGCCACTCCGTCGGTCACGGTCACGACGAACTCCCCGGCCGAGAAAATTCACCGATAATGACCGAATTATTTTGTGACACTTCCTGTATCGGCCGCTGGATTATCATGACATTTCCCCGTTCGACGACGCGAGGGCACAGTGCACGGCGAATTCACCAAGCAAAAACTCTATCCCGAAGTCCTACAGGGAGAACAGGGCTGAATGCACACTACTGCACCGGACCGTTGTGCAGTTTCGCATCGGCGACCGGTCCGGTGGCACAGCCGCACCCGACGCGCCTCCCGGTCCGGCCCTGTCGGTTCGGCCGCCCGGGTGCGAGCCGTCGGCCGCCACCGCGCCGGCCGGCGGCAGGCCGCGAGCCACGGGCAGGGTGAACAGCTGGAGCGCGATCAGCAGCACGTGACCACTCATCACGACGGATCCTCCGAGAACGGCGAGGGTGGACGCCGCGGCCGGGCGGTCACGGCGTGAGCATCGAACAGTCGCTCCGGTATCCGGCCGCGTCGCCCGGCGCCGCGAGCAGGTCCGCCATCGCCGGACGGTCCTCCAGCGAGACGGTGGTGGTGTGCCGCCGCCAGCTCGCGCCGTCCGGACGGTACTGGGTCAGCCCGATACCGGAGTCGTCGATGCCGAGCCGGTCGAGCAGGGTGGCCACGATCTGGCGGCTCATGACGGCCAGCTCGTGGGTGGGCCGGTTGCGGTGTACCCGGACGCCCAGGTCGACCTGACCGATGGCGCGGGCCCCGTGCCGACGCCAGGCATCGATCAGAATACCGATCTCGACACCGTACCCGGGCGCGAACGGTATGGCGCTCAACAACTCCCGGGTGGCGGCGTACTCCCCGCCCAGCGGCTGCACCACGTCGGCGAGTTCGGGGACCAGCGCGGCCAGCAGCGGGCGCGCGGCCAGCTGGGTGACCCGTCCCCCACCGTCCACGTCGCCGGACGGATCGTTGCCCAGCGGCCGCCGATAGCAGCCCTTCACCAGCCGCACCTCGTCGTCCAGCAGCAGCGGCGCCACCAGCGAGGGCACGAAGCGGGGGCTCGGATCGCGCAGATCGGAATCGATGTAGACGACCAGGTCGCCGGTGGCCACGGCCAGCGACCGCCACAGCACCTCGCCCTTGCCGGGGCGCGGCGGCACTCCCGGCAGCGCCTGCTCGCGGGTGTAGACGGCGGTGGCGCCGGCGGCCCGGGCCCGCGCGATGGTGGCGTCGGTGGAGCCCGAGTCGACCACGATCAGCTCGTCGACCAGCGTGCCCACCAGGCCGCGGATCGAGGCGAGCACGCCGCCGACGGTGTCCTGTTCGTCGAGCGCCGGGACGACGACCGAAATGCCCCGCCCGCCTTTGTATTCCATCAGCTCCGACAGCGAGTATCCGCACCCGAACCAGGTGATGCCGGTGGACTGCGTCATCGAATCTCCTCGTGGGTCAGATGCCCGCGTCGAGCACGGTGGTGGTCAGCCTCGGCCAGAGGGCGGCCCAGGACTCGCGGGGGCCGTCGCAATACCAGACGACGAGGCCGCGATCGATGCCCGGGAAGCCGAGCGGATCGTCGAGCCGGACGGCCGGGCGCACGGCCGAGAACGTCCGGCGCAGCAGCGGTTCGGCGGCCTCGGCGGCGACGTACAGCACGGTGGTGGCGGTCTCCGGCGGCGTCCCGAGGTAGGCGAATCCGCGATTCGGGCTGTACACCGGCGGCAGGTCCGCCGACGGCCGGTCCAGAGCGCCTGCCTGCCAATAGGTCTGGGTCACGAGCACGGCCCGTTCCCGCTGTTCCGGCGGCAGCCCGCGGTGGGCGGTGCGCGCGGCGTCCGCCAGCCGGTCCCAGCCGCTGGTGCCGAATGTCCGCATGCGGGTGGATAATCGGCTCTGCGATTCGGTCGGCTCCCGCAGCGCGGTGTGCGGGCGCGGCAGCGCGAAGACGACGGTGAGGACGATCGCCGCCGACAGCGCGCAGACCACCGGCGCGGCGACCCGCGGCCATCGCGTCTCGCGCTCCAGCACCCACACCGCCCCCGCCGCGAAGACCACCGGGAACAGCGCGGTCAGATAGTAGGGCCGGGTGCCGGTCGCAACCACGAACCCCACCTGGCACAACACGGCGACAGCCAGAAATCCGTACGGGCGCAGCGCGGCGGCTCCGAGACGCTCCGTCGCGGCAGGGGTATCGAAAGGCCCTGTCGCGCCGGTGAATCGCGTCCGCCGCACCGCCGCACCGCCCAGCACCCACAGCCCCGCGAGGGCGAGCAGGCCGCCGAGCAGGCCCACCAGCAGGATCACCTGTAGCGGCAGCCCCGCGACCCCGCCGGTCGCGGCCTGCTGTTCGGCGCGGATCACCCCGCCCATCGCCACCTGGGGCCACCCGTGCCGGGCCTGCCAGAGCACGTCGGGCAGCGCCGCGACGGCCACCAGCAGCAGCCCGGCCCACAGCGCGGGCCGGCGCAGCAGTTCGCGCGGCCCGCAGCACAGCACGCCCAGGCCCAGTCCGGCGAGCAGCACGGGCACCAGCAGCTTCACCTGGACGTCGACGGCGGCCACCGCCGCGGCGGCCGGCAGCAGCCGATCGTCGCGAATCCGGTTCCAGCGCACCAGCAACCAGATCACCGCCGCCGCCAGCGTGGTGTCGAAGGCGAAGGTGGACAGCGTCGCCGCCTGGGTGATCAGGTACGGGCACGTCGCGTAGGCCAGCGCCGCGAGCGTCTGCGCCCCGCGCCGCCCGCCGAACTCCCGGGCCAGCGCCGCGGTCACGATGATCGCGGCCACGGTCGCCAGGATGGCCGGAAGCCGCAGCACGACAAGCGAATCCGGGGCGAGCGCATCGGCCCCGCGAGCCAGCAGCGGCAGCAGCGGCCCCTGGTCGACGTACCCGAACGCCGGGCGGCGGCCGGCCGACAGGAAATACAGTTCGTCGCCGAAGTAGTCGTAGCGCCCGGCACGCACCAGCAGGATCACCGCCGTGACCGCCGCGGTCGCCAGGACCGGCCGAATCGCGAACGGCGGCACGGCCTTCGACGCGGGTTCCGGATCCGCCCGGGCCCGCGGCGGCCCGTCGGCCGCGGGCTCGCCGGCGCGGGACGTCGTGGTCACCGGCGCCTCCGCCCGGCCGGGCGCGCACCTCGGGCGGCGCGGGACGGACCGGTCATGACAGCAGATCGGCGCGCACGCCGTAGTCCCCCTCCGCGGCCACGGCGGTCACGATCGAGGTCAGCGCCTTCACGTACCGGTCGATCGACTCGTGGGCCTGCGGGGTGTCGGGGAACAGCAGGCTCAGCTTGGTCACGTCGTTGAACCGGTTGACCCAGGTGTAGACCTCCCCGGCGGACGCCCGGTTGCCGTAGAGACCGCCGTTGATCTGGTCGAACATATCCGCGCCCGCGATCTTGCGGACGTCGACGTAGGACAGCATCGGCGCCGACCAGCCCGGCCGCGTCCGGATGCCGAGGTCGGGTGTGGCCAGCTCCAGCACCCGGTGCACCGAGACGTCGAGCAGATCCTTGCCGCGCTCGGTCGCCTCCTGAGCGGCGGTGACCAGCGTCGTGAACGTGTCGTCGGGCCGGATCGACACCGTGACCGGGATCAGATTGGTGTACCAGCCGATCGACGCCGCCTCCCCTGGCGTGCCGCGGGTGTTGACCGGCGTGAGCCCGAAATACCGGTCCCGGCCGGTCGATTCGAGTTCGGCGAGCGCGATCGCCGCGAACAGGCCGCCGATGAAACGCCCGCCGTGATCGAGGCAGACCTGCTCGAAGCGCAGGGCGTCCTCCTCGCTCAGCAGCGGCACCGTCACCTGCGAGCCGCGCGTGTATCCGGTGCCGCCACCCAGATCCAGCGGAAAGGCCGGCAGGTCACCGTCGTTGCGCTGAAGTAGCTCGACCCAGCGGCGAACCTGCGGCGAATCCAGGGTCAGCTGCTCGTTGTGGCGGCGTTCCCGAAGGCAGTGGTCGATGTGACCGTCGACGGGCGCCACCGGCACCTGCCCGCCGGACAGTTCGTTGCCGTAGAGCGCCAGCAGGTCCACGCACGACAGCGCCTGCCCGACGCCGTCGGTGTGCAGGTGATCCACCACCGCGTACACCGTGAACGACTGCTCGTGTTCGATGACGCCGAAACTGAAGCAGTCCCAGTCGAACGGGCCCGGCGTCTCGTTCTGCACATGCGCGCGGATCGTGTCGCTGTCGCCGAATTCGCCGTGGCCGGTGGGCACGGCATCGATATCGGCGGGGTCGGCCACGTGCCGCTCCATCCGCCCGTCCGCATCGAGCGCGAACCAGCTGGAGAACGTGTCGTGGCGGCGCAGGAACGCGTTCACCGTGCGGGTCATCGCGTCGTGGTCCGGCGCGCCGGGTATGTCGAACGAGATCATCATCAGCCGCGACGCCCGGAATCCCGTATCGGCATTGCGGTGCGCGGCCCGCAGGTACGCCTCCTGCTGATACGACGGGCCCGCCTCGTGCACCGGCGCCCGCGCCACCGCGGCACGCGACGCCGGCGACGCCGTCCAACTGGTGAGCCTGCCCGCCCCCGGATGCCAATCGTCGAAGAAACCGAAACTGACCACGGACGCCCTCAATTCGTACGGCACACAAGGGAACTCGATAACCGGCGAGGTAACCTGCCTGTAACACCGTTCCGAGTCAACGGCACGCCGCCACCGCGGGCCAACCGGAGGGCGGAAATCTTGTGACCTTCCCCAGCATCCGGCGACCGCCCCGACAGGTGGTCCCAATTCGAGCCGTAAGCCCTTGTCGCGCCGGATTATCCGCGCCTACGGTGGCACCGGACCGGCTGCGGCGCAAGCGCGCAGCGGGAGTGATGGGAGGTATCGGTGAGCCGTCGCGGCCACAGCTTCGCGCAGCGTTCCCGGGCGAAATTCCGGCTGCTGCTCGCCACACTGCTGACCGTCGGGCTGACCCCGCTGTCGGCGGCCGGCGCCGATCCGGCCGTCCCGGCCGACGTGCCCACGCTCGCCGCCGCGGCCCGCCCCGCACCGAACGGCTCGCACCTGGTCGGCGCCGCGAGCGCCGCCGACGGCATGATCGACCTGCAGGTCTACTCCGCGGCCATGGACTCCGTCCTGACGGTGAAAGTGCGCCCCGCGCCGGACAATTCGCGCCCGGCGCCAGCGTTGTACCTGCTCAACGGCGCCAGCGGCGGCTCGGACGCCAGCAACTGGTTCGAGCAGACCGACATCGCCGGCTTCTTCCGCGACAAGCAGGTCAACGTCGTGGTCCCGATGGGCGGCAACGGCAGCTATTTCGCCGACTGGCGCGCCGACGACCCGGTGCTCGGCAAGCAGCGCTGGACCACGTTCCTGACGAGCGAACTGCCGCCGGTCATCGACTCCGCGCTGAACGGCACCGGCGCCAACGCGGTCGCGGGCATCTCGATGGCCGGAACCTCGGTGTTCCAGCTCGCGCTCGCCGCGCCCGGGGTGTACCGGGCCATCGGCTCCTACAGCGGCTGCGTGCAGACCAGCGATCTGCAGGGCCAGGCCTTCGTCGACCTGGTGGTGCTGCGCTGGCGCGGCAATCCGGTGAACCTGTGGGGGCCGCCGAACGATCCGGCGTGGACGGACAACGACGCGTTCCTGCACGCCGAACAGCTGCGCGGCACCGCGATCTACGTCTCCACCGGCACCGGCGTGCCCGGCCCGCTGGACAACCTCGCGGGTCCCGGCATCCAGGGCAATCCGGGCAAGCTGATCGGCCAGCTGGTCAGCGGCGGCGTGCTGGAGGCGATCATCAACGGATGCGCCCGCAGCCTGCAGGCCCGCCTGGGGCAACTGGAGATTCCCGCGACGTTCTCCTTCCGCCCGACCGGCACCCATTCCTGGGGATATTGGCAGGAGGACCTGCACGATTCCTGGCCGCTGATGGAGGAGGCGCTCAACCGCTGACTATGCTGGCCGGGATGACCGACCCCATGGTGACCGTTCCCGCCGACGTGCGCTCGGCGACCACGACCGGCCCCGAGGACGACCCGGCCGAGGCCGGGGTGCCGCGCGCGGCCGTCGAATCGGTGTGGGATTCGGTGCTCGACTGGTACCGGCTGGGCAGCACGCCCGCGATCCAGGTGTGCCTGCGGCGCAACGGGAAGATCCTGCTGAACCGGGCCGTCGGCCACGCCTGGGGCAACGCGCCCACCGACGGGCCGGACGCGGAGAAGATCCCGGTCACCCCCGACATGCCGTTCTGCGGTTTCTCCACCGCCAAGGGCGTCTCGGCGACGCTGATGTCCATGCTGATCGAGCAGGGCGCGTTCGCCCCGGACGACCCGGTCTGCCGGTACATCCCGGAGTTCGCGGCCCACGGCAAGTCCGCCATCACCATCGGCGACGTGCTGTCGCATTCGGCCGGGGTGCCGTTCATCACCCCGCCCTACCGCGGCGCGGAGCTGGTGGTCGACGAGGAGCTGGCGGTGCGGGCGCTGGCCGATCTGAAACCCGGCTGGCCGCGCGGCCGCTTCCGCGTCTATCACGCGATGACCAGCGGCCTGATCCAGCGGCTGCTGGTGCAGCGGGCCACCGGCAAGCGGATGCGTGACCACCTGGCCGAGCAGGTTCTCGAGCCGCTCGGCTTCCGCTGGACCAATTTCGGGGTCCGCCCCGAGGACCTCGACCTGATCGTGCCCAGCGTGCGCACCGGGCCGCCGCCGTCGCGGGTGTGGAAGTTCCTGGCGCACCGGGCGCTCGGCGGCGGGCTGAGCGGGACGGTCTCCGAGGCCGACAACCGGGCCTTTCTCGTCGCGGAGCTGCCCTCGGGCAATCTCGTCAGCACGGCCGCCGAACTGTCGCGGTTCTACGAAATCCTCGCGCGCGGTGGCGAACTCGACGGCGTCCGGATCATCGGGCCCGATGCCCTGCGCCGGGCGGTGTCCCCGGCGCCGTGGCTGCCCGGCGCGGCCGGCCGGATCAGCAGGGCCGGATTCGAACTGGGCGGGCGCCGATCGAAATTCGGCGCGCACACCCGATCCCATTTCGGCCGCAGCGGCCTGACCACCCAGTACGGCTGGGCCGACCCCGAACGGTGCCTGTCCGGGGCGATCCTCACCAGCGGCAAATCGGCGACCGACACCGACCGCCCGGCGCGGCTGTGCGCACAGATCTCGGCCACGGTCGACCGGCTGGCCCCGGCCGAACGGCCCTTCGTCCTCTGAACCGGGATTCTCCGTCGCGACCATTGGGGCCGGTGAGAATTTGTCCGGTGAGCAGGCTGGGACCGGCCACAACTTTTCCCGCCGAGACTGGCCGGACGGGTCGGGATGGGGTTGACTCGAAGACGTTTCAGGGGGCGGCCCCGCCTGCGCACGGCGGGGATGTAGGCGTCAGATCGGAGAGCGACAATGTCCGAGCGGCTGTCGCGGGGCCTGCTCACGGCGGCCACCGTACTCGCTACCGTGTTGAGCGCCAACGGTTTCGCCGTCGGCATTGCCGCGGCCGAGCCCACCGGGGCGCCGCTGACCGCCGCGGACGGCACGCGCATCCAGGACATCCGCCCGGTCACCGATCGCATCCTGGATGTCGGCGTGCACTCCGCCGCGATGAACATCGTCACCCGGATCACCGTGCTGCGGGCCGCCGATCCGGATCGCCCGGCGCCCACGTTCTACCTGCTCAACGGCGCCAACGGCGGATCCGACGGCAACTGGATGGAGACCACCGACCTGGTCCGGTTCTTCCGCGACAAGCAGGTCAACGTCGTGATCCCGTTCGGCGGGGCGGGCAGCTACTTCACCGACTGGAAGGTCGACGACCCGATCCTGGGCCGCCAGCGCTGGGCGACCTTCCTCACCGAGGAGTTACCGCCCGTCATCGACGCCGCCTTCCGCGGCGACGGCGCCAACGCCATCGCGGGCCTGTCCATGGCCGGCACCTCGGTGTTCCAGTTGGCCATCGGCTCGCCCGGCCTGTACCGGGCGATCGGCTCCTACAGCGGCTGCATCCGCACCAGCGACCCGCAGGGACAGGCCATGGTGCAGGCGGTCGTCGGCGGCCAGCGCGGGAACGCCGCGAACATGTGGGGCCCGCCGAGCGATCCGGCGTGGGCGGCCAACGATCCGTATCTGCACGCCGAAAAGCTGCGCGGCACCGACGTCTACGTCTCCACCGGCAGCGGCCTGCCCGGCTCGCACGACACGATCCAGGGCGCCAAGGGCGATCCGCTGCAACTGATGTACCAGCTGTTCTTCGGCGCGCCGCTGGAGGGGATCACCAACGTGTGCACCCATCAGCTGCAGGATCGGCTGCGGCAGCTGAACGTCCCCGCCACCTTCGACTTCCGTCCCGCGGGCACCCATTCGTGGGGCTACTGGCAGGACGACCTGCACAACTCCTGGCCCATGTTCGAGGCGGCGCTCGCCCGGCCGGTCGGCGAGAATCCCGCCGACCGCTGATCCGCACCGTTGGTGCCACCTCACAACGGCGGCCTCCGCGTGCTGTGTGATCACGGAACATCCGAATACAAAGGGAGACCGGCATTCCCGCGTCTGCCACAGTGAAAACGAAAACACCGGGACGCGCCCCCGCACCACTCCCCGTCCGGGGAGTGCGATTCCCGCTGTCCCCGACCGGAGGATCTCAGATGCCGGATAGTGGCCCGCAGTTGCCGGACGGCGACGAGGTCCGGCCATGACCGAGGCCCAATCCCCCACCGCGGTCGCCGCGCCGGGCGGCGAACGCGCGGCCTGGCTGGCCTTCGCCGGCTGCCTGATCTCGGTGTTCATGCAGATGATCGACGTGACGATCGTGAACACCGCGCTGCCCGACATCACCCGCGACCTGCACGCCTCGCAGACCTCGCAGCTGCTGGTGGTGGCCGGCTACTCGCTCGCCTTCGCCTGCACGCTGCTGACCGCGGCCCGCGTCGGGGCGCTCGTCGGCCGCCGCACCATGTTCCTGGTGTCGGCGATCGCCTTCACCGCGGCCTCGGTGTGGTGCGGAATGTCCGGCACCGCAACGGAACTGGTGATCGCCCGGGTGGCGCAGGGCGTCGCCGGGGCGGGGATGGCGGCGCAGACCATCGCGATCCTCACCGCCAGCTTCCCGCGCGAGCGGCATCAGATCGTCTTCGCGCTCTACGGCGCCACCGCCGGATTCGCGGGCATGCTCGGCCCGATCGTCGGCGGCACCCTGATCACGGTGAACCCCGCCGGGCTGGGCTGGCATTCGATCTTCTGGATGAACCTGCCGCTCGGCGTGCTCGCCTTCGCGCTGGCCTACCGGTACCTGCATCTGGGCCGCGACGCCGAGCGGGAACGGCTGGATCTCGCCGGGGTGGTACTGTCCACGATCAGCCTGCTGCTGTTGCTGTCGGCGCTGGCCGATGTGCAGCAGAACGGTTGGCGCGCAGTACATGTCGCGCTGATCGCCGCGGGGCTGGCGCTGGCGGCGGCGTTCGTCGGCCATCAGCGCCGCCGCGAGCGCGCCGGTCGCCCGACGCTGGTGTACCTGGATCTGTTCACCGATCGCCGCTTCGCCGTCGGCTCGGTGCTCATCACGATCTTCTTCGGCCTGTTCACGGCCTTCGTCTTCGCCGCGTCGATCCTGCTGCAGGACGTACTGCACTGGTCGCCACTGCGCACCGGCATCGCGATGACACCGTTCGCGCTCGGCGCGGGTGCGGGCGCGCTGTCGTCGCCGCTGTTCATCCAGCGCTGGGGCGCCCGCGCGCTGTCGGCGGGGATCGTGGTCTACGGCGGCTGCGTGGCCATCGCGGCCGGCTACCTGCACATCACGTCCGGCGACGTGAACCTGCTGCTCGCGGTCGGCCCGGTGTTCGTCGCCGGATTCGGCATCGGCCTGTTCGGCATCCCGCTGCAACCGCTGATGCTGGCCGGGTTGCAGGAGCGCCGGATGGCCGAGGCGTCGGGCACGGTGCCCACCATCGAACAGGTCGGCAACTCGGTCGGGCTGGCCGTGCTGAGCACCGTGTTCTTCCGGTCGCACACCCTCACCGGCAGCATCACCATGCTGCTGGCGATCACCGCGGTCTCCTTCGGCCTCGGCATCCTGGCACTGGCGCTCCCGATGCCTCCGGAACAGCAAGCGGCACAGGAACAACAGCCGTAACGGCTGCCCACGATCCCGGCACACCATCCACCAACCCGACACCCATCCACCAACCCGGCACACCCGTCCGCCAACCCGGCACACCCGTCCGCCAACCCGGCACACCCGTCCGCCAACCCGGCACACCCGTCCGCCAACCCGGCACAACCATCCGCCACCCGGCACAACCATCCGTCATTCCGGCATGCTTTCGGCCGGGATCCCCCCGCCTCGACCTCCCCACGGGCGCAGTGTACTCCGGCCAAGAGCATGCCGGAATCACGGGCAGCACCCGGGTGCGCTCAGCCGGTGATGGAGCCCGCGGTCATCCCGCCGTCGACGACGTACTCCCCGCCGGTGCAGTAGCTCGACTCCTCGCTCGCCAGATAGACCACCAGCGGGGTGACCTCCTCCGGCTCGCCCAGGCGGGTCAGGGTGTTCTCGGCGCGGTCGATGGTCACCGTGCCCGGCAGCGCACCGATCATCGGGGTGGCGATGCCGCCCGGATGGACCGAATTCACCCGCACACCATGCGGCGCCAGTTCCAGCGCGGCCGATTTGGTGAATCCGCGCAGCCCGAACTTCGAGGCGGTGTAGGCGTGCATGCCGGCCACGCCCTGCATACCGGCGGCCGAGGAGATGTTCACCACCGCGGCCGGCCGCGCGGCGATCAACGCGGCGCGGGCAGCGGTCAGTCCGAGGAACGGCCCGGTCAGATTGATCGCCAGGACCCGCTGCCACTGCTGTTCGGTGTAGCTGCCCAGCGAGCCACCGTCGAGCACGCCCGCGTTGTTCACCAGCACGTCGAGCTTTCCGAACAGATCCAGCGTCGCGGCCACGGCGGCCTCCCAGTCACCGGAGCGGGTGACGTCGAGCGGCACGTAGGCGGCGCGCTCGCCGAGTTCGTCGGCGAGCCGCTTGCCCGCGTCCACGGCGACGTCGCCGATCACCACGCTCGCGCCCTCGGCGACGAAGGCGCGGGCGTGCGAGGCGCCCATTCCCGAGGCCGCGCCGCTGATCAGCGCGACACGTCCGGCCAGGCGTCCGGTCATAGGTCCTCCCTGTCGGCCCCGATCGGCCGCGGCGACCGGTCGGGGCGGTAGATGCAGCGGGTGCGGCTGTAGATGGTCGGCATGCACTGGTTGCAGTGGATGCACACCGATCGGGTCTCGGCGTCGGATCGGATGCGGTGCAACAGATCCGGCTCGCGCAGCAGCGCCCGGGCCATCGCGACGAACTCGAAACCCTCCGCCCGGGCCGTGGTCATGGTGTCCAGGTTGGTGATGCCGCCCAGCAGGGCCAGCGGCATCGTGAGCTCGCGGCGGAACTGCCGGGCCCGGTCCAGCAGGTATGCCTCCCGGTACGGGTACTCCTTCAGGAAGACCGGACCCACGACGCGCATGCCCCAGCGTGCCGGTCCGGGAAGGGTTTTCGCGAACTCCCGCCGGGGCGCGTCGCCGTGGAACAGCAGCATCGGATTCAGCAGCGAACTGCCCGCCGTGAGGGTCAGCGCGTCGAGGGCGCCGTCGTCCTCCAGCCGGCACGCCACCTGTAGCGCCTCCGGCACCGTGAGGCCGCCGCGCACGCCGTCCTCCATGTTCAGCTTCGCCGTCACCGCCAGCCGTCCGCCCACGGCTTCGCCTACCGCACAGGCGATTTCGCGCGCCAGGCGCGCCCGGTTCAGTGTCGATCCGCCGTACCGATCGGTGCGCCGGTTCAGCAGCGGGCTCAGGAACGAACTCACCAGATAGTTGTGGCCGAAATGGATTTCCACCGCATCGAATCCGGCCTGCTCGGCCAGCCGCGCGGCCTCGGCGTGCGCGGTGACGAGTGCGCGGATCTCGGCCTCGTCCGGAACGTGCATGGGGCGCATGCCGAGCGGGCTGAACAGCCGGCTCGGCGCGAGCGCGGGCGCGCGGTTGGAGGCGGCGTTGGCCACCGGGCCCGCATGCCCGATCTGCGCGCTCGCCGCCGCCCCCTCGACGTGCACCGCATCGGTCAAGGCACGCAGTCCCGCAACGACTTCCGGGCGCATCCACAGCTGGTGCCGGTCGGTGCGGCCGCCCGGCGCGACGGCGCAGTAGGCCACCGTCGTCATGCCCACCCCGCCCGCGGCGACCTCGCGGTGGAACTCGATCAGGTCGTCGGTCACCTCCGCGCGCGGCGTGCGCCCCTCGAACGTGGCGGCCTTGATCACCCTGTTGCGCAGCGTGATCGGACCCAGTGCGGCCGGGGCGAAGAGGTCGCTCATCGGTCGCCTCCCGCCGGTGCCGTCAGGCCCGCCACCACGAAATCGCGCAGTGCGGCCACCGATTCCGGCGACGGCTGCCGGTCGCGGGCGCCGCCGAAGCGCATGATGATCAGCTCGAACGCCAGCATCCACCGACGGCCGCCCTCGGCGGCCGGCACGCCCGGCAGCAGATCGGTCCAGGCATCCATCCGGAACCACGGCTGCCGCCAATCGCCCGCCCGCCGGCCGGGCACGAACTGGGCCAGCAGCGACAGGTGCAGGCGCCCCACCGGATCGGCCGACAGCTCGACGAACGGCGCGATCACCGCGTCGACCAGCTCCGGCACCGGGGCGCGCCGCTGCGCCAGCGTGGACAGCCGATCCGCCCACAGCGGACCCAGCCGGGCCTCCAGCAGCGCCGACACCAGCGCGTCCTTCGATCCGAAGTGGTAGTGCACGGCGGCCGGATTGGCCTGCGCCGCAGCGCAAATGGCACGCACCGACACATCGTCGTATCGCTCGGTCAGCAGCAGGCGCTCCGCGGCGGTCAGCAGCCGCTCCCGGGTTCCGGTCACCGAGACCTTCTCGCTCATATCCGACAGTCAAGCACAGATTCAAGCAATGTTTCAATCAATGATTGAATCCGGCTATCCGGCGACGCGGTGCGCAGCATTACCTGCCGGGTAATCGCTTCGCGACGCCCTGCCGGGCATGCTCGGACCATGGCATACGACCAGGAATCGCAGGCATACGACCAGGAACGGCACGAAGACCGGGCGCTCACGACGGCCCTGCGCGGTCTCGCCGCCGGCCGCATCCTCCTGGGGGTGGCGTCCCTGGCAGCGCCCCGCCGGTTCGGCCGTCTCCTCGGCGTCGCGCTCACCCCCGAATCCGTCTATCTCACCCGCATCTTCGGCGCGCGGGCGCTGGCACTGGGCCTGGGATATCTGACCGCGTCCGGCGGCGAGCGCCGGCGCTGGCAGCGCCTGGCCCTGATGGTCGACATCATCGACACCACGCACGGCGCCGGACATCTCGCGCGCGGCGACGTTCCCCGCGGCGCGGCGGTGCCGCTGGTCGCCATGACCGGCAGTTACATGCTGGTCGGGGCGGCCCGGTTGGCCCGCGACCTCCGCTGAGTGGTACGAACCGGAAACGTTTGCCGGGCTGCCCGGACGATGCCGCCGGACGCCCTCTACGCTGTCCCCCGCAATCGCGGCGGAACGGCGGTTGACCTGGACAAATGACTGAAATTCCGCCGTGTCGATTCAAGGAGCAAGGAGGAATTTCGTGCGATTCGCCAAGACCGGTGTCGCCGCGCTGGCAGTGGCCGGCGCCGCCCTGGGGTCCGGCGTGGCCCACGCCGACGAGACCATCGAGGTCACCGCCGAACTGCTGGGCTGCTCGGTGCAGAACGATGTCGGCGTGGACGTCCTGGCCAACGTCGAGCCCGGCACGTCGATCACCGTGTCCAACGAACTGGCCGCCGATCTGAAGGCCAAGGGCTGCCTGCCCTGATCCACGCCCGCGTCCTGCCCGTCGCACGCCGCGGCGGGCAGGGCGTGTCGTAACACGGTGGACCACGAGGATTTCCGGGAAACTACCGGGGCTGCGACGGTCCGGCCGGCCCGTGCACCCGCGTCGGGTCGGCGCCCGCCGTGCGGGGGTCCGCACAGTCGGTGATGTCCGATCATGCGAATCGATCAGGGATTCCGGGTGTAGTTCTCACGCAGGAGGTGCTTGCGGAGCTTTCCGGAGTCGTCGCGCGGAAGGCCGTCCACGACCCGAATGGTCGTGGGGTGCTTGAAGTTCGCGAGTTCGCCGCGCAGGCCGCGTCGCACGCCCTCGGCGGTGATCTCCGCGCCCGGCCGGGGAACGATATGCGCCGCAACCGCTTCGCCCAGATCCCCCGGGTCGGGTATGCCGAAGACGGCGACGTCCTCGACGCCGGGCAGGCCCGCGACGGCGTTCTCGATCTCCGCGGGATAGATGTTCACGCCGCCGCGGATGATGATGTCCGAGGAGCGGCCGGTCAGATACAGGTAGCCGTCGGAGTCCAGGTATCCGGTATCGCCGACCGAGCTGAAACCCGGTAGCGGACCGGACTTTTCGTCGGTGTTGAGATATCTGAAGGTGGGCCAGTAGTCCGCGCCGCGCACATACACCCGCCCGATCT
The DNA here is from genome assembly GCF_000526215.1 of Nocardia sp. BMG51109. Classification (NCBI taxonomy): domain Bacteria; kingdom Bacillati; phylum Actinomycetota; class Actinomycetes; order Mycobacteriales; family Nocardiaceae; genus Nocardia; species Nocardia sp. BMG51109. The sequence goes on along the minus strand of NZ_JAFQ01000004.1, from coordinate 5,403,300 downwards.
GCCCGGGCGGCAGCGAATCTCCCCGCTCGTCGGCCACGACGACCGCCGATCCGTCCGCGGGCCGGCCGACACTCCCGGGATGTGCCAGCCACTCCGATGCCGAGATCCACGTGACGGTGCCGGATTCCGTGCAGCCGTAGAACTCCAGCACGGCGTCGCCGAACCACTCGATGACGGCGCGCTTCACCGCCGGCGGGCACGGTGCCGCGGAATGGATCAGGTGGGTCAGGCTGGAGACGTGGTAGCGGTCGCGCACCCCGGGCGGCAGGGACAGCAGCCGCGACAGCATCGTCGGCACCACCTTCGCCTGGGTGATCCGATAGGTGTGCACGTGCCGCAGGAAGCGCTCGGCGTCGAAGCGCGGCATGATCGTGATGTTGGTGCCCATCCGCAGCCCCAGCACCGCGACGGCATTCGGGCTGGTGTGATACAGCGGTCCGGCCACCAGCATCTGCCCGCCCGGCGCCAGGCCCATCCGCTCGGCCGTGCCGCCCGCGATCGTTATCAGCTGATGCGGTGTCATCCGCTCGCGGACAACGCCTTTCGGGCGGCCCGTGGTCCCGGAGGTGTAGATCAGGCCCATGGAGTCGGCGAGCGCGCCTTCGAGGTGGTCGAGCGGTTCGGGCCGGGCCGCGATCCACTGCTCGAGCGTCGGATACCGCCCGGTGGGCCGCGTGAGCCCGCGGTCGAGCCCGGCCTCGGCGACCAGTTCGCGGGGCATGGCGACCTCCACCAGATCGGCGGCGCCGGCGGTGAATTCGATGGCACGCTCGGCGGTGCCCACGAATTCGGTGTGCGCGATCACCAGCCGGGCGCCGCTGTCGGCGAGCACATGCGCCACCTCCGGCGCGCGCCAGTGCGTGTTCACCGGCACCGGATTGGCCCCGGCCGCCGCCACCGCCAGCGACACCTCCAGAAATTCGATGTCATTGCGCAGCATCACCGCGACCCGCTCGCCCCGCCCGATCCCCGCATCGACCAGCGCCGCCGCCAGCCGCCCGGCCCGCGCGTGCGCCTGCGCCTGCTCCCGAAACCGCCCACCACACCGGATCACCGGCGTATCCCCGCTCGTCACATCCTCCACTTACGCAGTCTGCCACCGAACCGACGAACCACGCCGCCCGTACCCACCCCTACCGAGTGCCGCCACAAGCCCGTTCCGGCTCTGTCCGCCCGGCCTCTCCCGCAGCCCGTTTCTCCGTCACCCAGGGCATTTCCAGTCACGATCCGGTGCACTTCCCACCACCACCCGGCGCATCTGCCCGTCGTCACACCGGCGCACCTGCCCGTCATCCCGGCGTGCTTCGGCCGGGATACCCCCTCCGGTCGCGGTAACGGCAGTGGATGCGGCCGCGGCCGCATCAAGCCGGTGCCGACCCCCGGGAAGCAGCCCGGGTACGCGCGGAGCGGGCCCAGCCGTAGGTCAGCTCCACCGCGCGCTTCCAGTTCTCGTACTCCTGCTCCCGCAGCGCCGGATCCATCCGCGGCACCCACTGTGCCGCGACCCGCCAGTTCCCGTGCAGCCCTTGCAGATCCGGCCAGTATCCGACGGCCAGGCCCGCCGCGTAGGCGGCGCCCAGCGAGACGGTCTCGGCAACGAACGGGCGCATCACCGGGATATCGAGAACATCGGCGACGACCTGCATCAACAGATTGTCGGAGGTCATCCCGCCGTCGACGCGCAGCGCACGGGCCGCCAGCCCGGAGTCGGCGTTCATGGCATCGACCACCTCGCGGGTCTGCCAGGCCGTCGCCTCCAGCACCGCCCGCGCGATATGCCCCTTGGTGACGTAGGAGGTGAGCCCGATCAGCAGCCCGCGGGCGTCGCTGCGCCAATGCGGCGCGTACAGCCCGGAGAAGGCGGGCACCAGATAGCAGCCGCCGTTGTCTTCCACTGTGCGGGCGAGGGTTTCGATCTCCGGCGCGGTGGCGACCAGTCCGATGTTGTCGCGCACCCACTGCACCAGCGAACCGGTCATCGCGATCGGCCCCTCCAGCGCGTACACCGGCTCGTCCGCGATCTGATAGCCGATCGTGGTGAGCAGCCCGTGCTCGGAGCGCACCAGTTCGCTGCCGGTGTTCATCATCAGGAAGGCGCCGGTGCCGTAGGTGCACTTGGTTTCCCCACGGGCGAAACAGGTCTGGCCGAACAGCGCGGCATGCTGATCACCCAGGGCGGCCGCGATCGGGAGCCCCGGAACGACGCTGCGGACGCGGCCGAACGATGCCGTGGACGGCTGGATCCGCGGCAGCATCGCGGCGGGTATGCCGAACAGCCGCAACAACTCCGGATCCCAGGCGCGGGTGGCCAGGTTCATCAGCAGGGTGCGGCTGGCATTGGTGACATCGGTGACGTGCAGCCCGCCGTCGATGCCGCCGGTGAGGTTCCAGATCAGCCAGCTCTCCATCGTCCCGAACAGCACGTCGCCGCGTTCGGCGCGCTCGCGCAGCCCGGGCACGGTGTCGAGCATCCAGCGCAGCCGCGGCGCCGCGAAGTAGGTGGCCGGCGGCAGGCCGCACAGGTCGCGGATCCGCTCGGCGCCCGGCGCGTCGGCGAGTTCGGCCACCAGTTCCTCGGTCCGCACGTCCTGCCACACGATGGCGCGCCCGACCGGCACGCCGGTGCGCCGATCCCACACCACGGTCGTCTCCCGCTGATTCGCGATCCCCACGGCCGCGACCTGCTCGGCGGTCACCCCGGCATCGCGCAACACCTGCGGCAGAATGCGCTCGACATTGCGCCAGATCTCCAGGGCGTCCTGTTCCACCCAGCCCGGCCGCGGATAGTGCTGCCGGTGCGCACGCTGCGCCACTCCCACGAGCCGGGCCCGCTGGTCGAACAGGATGCCGCGGCTCGAGGTGGTGCCCTGGTCGATCGCCAGGACATATCGCTGCGTCATCGTCGACCACCTTCCCGCGAGAGTTGCCCGGCGCCTCCGGCCGACGACCCCGGCACGTCCTCGCCGCGGCCCGCACGGTCGACCGCGGCGCGTGCGCTGTGCGACACCGTGGCGCGTGCGCTGTGCGACACCGTGGCGCTTGCGCTGTGCGACACCGTGGCGCTTGCGCTGTGCGACACCGTGGCGGCCGGAGGCGGACACTCGAGCGTCACTGCTCCCCCAGTTCCCGCGACACCGCGCGCGCCGCATCACGCACGTGCTCGACCACCGGCCGCCGAAACCGCAGCCGGGCATCGCACAACCGATCGACCGGCCCCGTCACACCGATCGCGCCGACGACCAGCCCGCCGTGCGCCCGCAGCGGCGCGGCCACCCCGGCCACGCCGCTGCGGAACTCCTCGACCACACCCGCCCATCCGGCGCGGCGCGCCTCCGCCACGACCCGATCCAGCTCCGCACGGTCGACGACGGTGCGATGGGTCAGCCGCGGGAGCTTCCCGGACAGCACCTGTGCCGCCAGATCCGCATCCGAGGCGAGCAGCACCCGGCCCAGCGCGGTGGCGTGCGGCGGCAGGTCCTCGCCGACCTCCAGCGCCTGCTCGGTGTTGTCGGGGCGGAAGACGTGATGCACCACCACGACACCGTCGCTACCGGCCCGGGCGGCGATCCGCACGGCCGCACCGGTCCGCGCCGCGAGCGCATCGGCCCAGTTGATCGCGCGCGAGCGCAGGTCGTTCGGGTCGAGATAGCCGCCGCCGACCTCCCGCAGCGGCGTGCCCAGCCGGTACTTGCCACCCGGATCCTGCTCGACGAATCCGACGCCCCGCAGGGTGCTCAGAATGCCGTGCGCGGTCGGCTTCGCCAGCCCGAGCGCCGCGGCGACGTCGCCCACCCCCAGCCGGCCGGAGCGGGCGAGCAGTCGCAGCACGGCCGCCGCGCGTTCGATCGACTGAATCGGACCCGGCATGCACGCAACCTTACGGACGGGCCCGCGCGGCCGTCCCCGTGCCGCGCACGCCCGGCACGGCACCCCGGATTCGACGATGTCGAACACCCGCGACGCCCCGGCGCCGTCCTCGAACACGGTATGTGACCTGGGCCATATGATTCCTACGACTGCCGGACAGTAGCGCTCCCGGCGATCATGCTCCACCCCTGCGGTTCGACATTGTCGAATGACCACCGTGTCCGGGCCGCAGGAGCGCCCGTACCGTCACGAACAGGACGGCCGCAGCGGCGGCCGATGGCAGACGGAGGCTCAACGGTGAACTTCGGCTCGATCTTCCTCAGCGAGGCACTCGGCACGGGCGTGCTGGCCCTGCTCGGCGTGGGTGTGGTCGCGAACGTGCTCCTGGCGAAGACCAAGGGATTCGACGGCGGCTGGTTACTGATCAACTTCGGCTGGGGCCTGGGTGTGTTCAGCGGCGTCTACGTCGCCTACAAGACCGGCGGCCACCTCAATCCGGCGGTCACGATCGGAAAACTGTTCAGCGGCGCCGACGAGTACGCGCCCGGCATCGACATCACAGTCGGTACCACGATCGCCTATCTCGCCGGTCAGATCGTCGGTGCCTTTTTCGGCGCGAGCGCCGCCTATCTGACCTACAAGCAGCATTTCGACGCCGAGCCCGATGCCGGGAAGAAACTCGGCGTCTTCGCCACGGTTCCCGAAATCCGTTCCTACACGTGGAATTTCGCGACCGAGGTGGTCGCCACCTTCGTGCTGGTGCTGGTCATCATCGGGATCGGCAACACCCCGACCGGGCTCGGCCCGCTCGCGGCCGCCCTGCTCGTCGTCGGCATCGGCGCCTCTCTCGGCGGCCCCACCGGATACGCCATCAACCCGGCCCGCGACCTGGGCCCTCGGCTGGCGCACGCCGTACTCCCGGTGCACCGGGCGGCACCCGACCGCGTCCCCGCCGGCACCGGCGCCCGATCCGCGGGCGAATACGCCGAAACGACCGTGCCGCAACGCAAGAACAGCGACTGGGCCTACGCTTGGGTGCCCATCCTCGGACCGCTGGTCGGCGGGGCGCTCGCCGGCCTGGTCTCCGCGGCCGTCTTCTGAGCCCCCGAATTCCCCCGTCTCCCCTCCCCCTTCCGGAAAGGAACCCCGCGATGACCCGGTACGTCGGAGCCATCGACCAGGGCACCACCAGCACGCGCTTCATGGTGTTCGACCACGGCGGCAACGAGGTCGCCCGCTGGCAGCTCGAACACGAGCAGATCATGCCGAACGCCGGGTGGGTCGAACACAATCCGGCCGAGATCTGGGAGCGCACCAGCACCGTCATCAAGACCGCGCTGGCGAAGGCGGATCTGACCGCCGAGGATCTGGTCGCGATCGGCGTCACCAACCAGCGCGAGACCACGATCGTGTGGAACCGGCACACCGGGCGCCCCTACTACAACGCCATCGTCTGGCAGGACACCCGCACCGACCGCATCGTCACCGAACTCGACCGCGCCGGTCACTCCGACACCATCCGGAACAAGTCCGGCCTGCTCCCGGCACCGTACTTCGCCGGCGGCAAGCTGAAGTGGATCCTGGACAACGTGCCCGGCGTGCGGGCCGCGGCCGAACGCGGCGACGCGCTGTTCGGCACCGCCGACACCTGGGTGCTGTGGAATCTCACCGGCGGCCCGCGGGGCGGCCACCACGTCACCGACGTCACCAACGCCAGCCGCACCATGCTGATGAACCTCGAGACGCTGGCGTGGGACGACGAGCTGCTGGAGCTGTTCGGGGTGCCGCGCGCGATGCTGCCCGAGATCCGGCCCTCGGTGAATCCGGACCTGTTCGGCACCACGCTGGCCGACGGACCGTTCCAGGCCGAGGTGCCGATCGCGGGCGTCGTCGGCGACCAGCAGGCCGCCACGGTCGGCCAGCTGTGCTTCCGCCCCGGCGAAGCGAAGAACACCTACGGCACCGGAAACTTCCTGCTGCTCAACACCGGTCACGAGATCGTGCGCTCGCAGCACGGCCTGCTCACCACCGTCGCCTACCAGTTCGGCGGCGAGGATCCGGTATACGCGCTGGAGGGCTCGATCGCGGTCACCGGCTCGGCGATCCAGTGGCTGCGCGACCAGCTCGGCATCATTTCCGGTGCGGCACAGAGCGAATCGCTGGCCCGGCAGGTCGACGACAACGGCGGCGTGTACTTCGTCCCGGCGTTCTCCGGCCTGTTCGCGCCCTACTGGCGCTCGGATGCGCGCGGCGTCATCGTCGGGCTGTCCCGCTACAGCAACAACGCGCACCTGGCCCGCGCCGCGCTGGAGGCCATCTGCTACCAGACCCGCGATGTCGTGGAGGCCATGGAGGCCGATTCGGGTGTGACGCTGGACGTCCTGCGCGTCGACGGCGGCGTCACCGCCAACGAGCTGTGCATGCAACTACAGTCCGACTTCCTGGGTGTGCCGGTGTCGCGGCCGGTGGTCGCCGAGACCACCGCGCTGGGCGCCGCCTACGCCGCCGGACTCGCGGTCGGCTTCTGGAAGGACGTCGACGAACTGCAGGAGAACTGGCAGGAATCCAAGCGCTGGACCCCGACCTGGTCCGAGGAGCAGCGCGAACGCGGCTACGCCCGATGGAAGCGGGCGGTCGCCCGCACGCTCGACTGGGTCGACGTCGACGACTGATCCGTAAGGAACGAGAGAGAAATACCGCTGTGACACCACAATTGGATCCGCAGTACCGCGCCGAGGGCCTGAACGCCCTGCGGCGTAACGATATCGACGTGCTGGTCATCGGCGGTGGCGTGGTGGGTGCCGGGGCGGCGCTGGACGCCGCGTCCCGGGGCCTGACCACGGTCCTGGTGGAGGCCCGCGACTGGGCCGCCGGAACCTCCAGCCGCTCCAGCAAACTCATCCACGGCGGCCTGCGCTATCTGGAGCAGCTGGACTTCGCGCTGGTGCGGGAGGCGCTCAAGGAGCGCGGCCTGCTGCTGAACCGGCTCGCGCCGCACCTGGTGCGCCCGGTGTCGTTCCTGTTCCCGCTGCAACGACATTGGGAGCGCCCCTACATCGGCGCGGGCGTCGCGCTCTACGACACCCTGGGCGGGGCCCGCGCGCTGCCCATGCACCGGCACCTGAGCCGTTCGCGCGCACTGGAATCGGCGCCGGCCCTGCGCGCGGACGCCATGACCGGCGCGATCCGCTATTCCGACGCACAGGTCGACGACGCCCGCCACACCATGATGATCGCCCGCACCGCCGCCCGGCACGGCGCCACCGTGCTCACCCGCACGAGGGTGACCGGGCTGCTGCGCGACGGCATCAGCGGTCAGGGCCCGGAGCAGGCGGCCCGCGTCACCACGCAGGGCCCAGAGCTGATGCCCGACAGGCACTGCGGGCGCGTGGTCGGGGCAACGGTCACGGATCAGGAGACCGGCCGCACCTACGACGTGCGGGCGCGCAGCGTGATCAGCGCGACCGGCGTGTGGACCGACGAGATGAATGCACTGACGGGCGTGGACTTCCCGTTCCACGTGCGGATGTCCAAGGGTGTGCACATCATGGTGCCGCGCGAGCGGCTGGACCTGCACACCGGCCTGATCATGAAGACCGAGAAGAGCGTGCTGTTCGTGATCCCCTGGCGCGAGCACTGGATCATCGGCACCACCGACACCGACTGGTCCCTGGACCGCAACCACCCGGTGGCCACCGCCGCCGACGTCCGCTACATCCTCGACCACGTCAATGCGCTACTGCGCGAACCGCTTTCGGAGGACGACATCGTCGGCACCTACGCGGGCCTGCGCCCGCTGCTGTCCGGCGCGTCCGGCGTCACCTCGAAGCTGTCCCGCGAACACGCTGTGGCCGAACCGGTTCCGGGCCTGTTCGTGATCGCCGGCGGCAAGTACACCACCTACCGCGTGATGGCCGCCGACGTGGTGGACGCCGCGGTGACGGGCTTCGGGCAGGCGGTCGCACCGTCGATCACCGAGAGCCTGCCGATCGTCGGCGCGGTCGGCTACCATGAACTGCTCCGCGACCGCGAGGGCGTAGCCCGGCGAGCCGGACTGTCCGCCGAAACGATCTCCCACCTGCTGGAGCGCTACGGATCCCTGACGACGGAGCTCCTCGGAATGATCTACGCCGCACCGGAACTCGGTCTGCCTCTCCCCGGCGCCGCCGACTACCTCGCCGTGGAAGCGGTCTACGCCGTCACCCACGAGGGCGCCCTCCACCTGGACGACATCCTCACCCGCCGCACCCGAATCTCCATCGAATACACCGACCGAGGCCGCACCGCCGCCGAAGCGATAGCCGACCTCGTGGCCCCCTACCTCGGCTGGACCGAGGAAACCAAGACCGCCGAACTCACCCGCTACCACAATCGAGTCCACGCCGAACTCACCGCCAACGAGGCCCCCGACGACGCCACCGCCAACGCCGCCAGGCTGATGGCGGCATCCTGACAACCGGCCCGCCGGGCCCGAAACGCAAGAGGCCGAAGGCGGGCGGCGACCGCGCCTACTTTCATACGGTTCGCGCCCTCCCCAATACTCGTGTAACTACGCACCAAGACGTGCGTGTCCTCGCAGAGCGGTCGCGGCAGCTTCCTCGGCCTCGACACCGCAACCGGTCAACAGTCCGGTCCGTGGCAGACTCGCGCGGTGACAGCTTCCAGGACCGCTCGCCACCGAAGACTCTCGGCCTTGCTGGCTTCCCACAGCGACATCGAGCTCGCTGCGCTCGTGGCCACCGGCCGGGTAACCAACGTGGGTGTGGGCGGCGGGACGGCGGTCATCGACGTCGACGGCGTGCCGGTATTCGCCAAGCGCATCCCGCTGACCGATCGGGAGCTCGCGAACCCGGGTTCCACAGCGAACCTGTTCGACCTGCCGATGTTCTGCCAGTACGGCATCGGCGGTCCCAGCTTCACCGCGTGGCGGGAGCTGGCCGCGAACGGCCTCGTCACCGACGCCGTCCTGGCCGGTGAGACGCAGTCGTTCCCGGTGCTCTACCACTGGCGGGTGCTACCCGGCCGCTCGCCGATCGCGGCCGAACACGCCGACATCGACATGGTGGTCACCGCCCAGGGCGGCTGCCCGGCGGTGCGGGCCCGTCTCGAAGCGCTGGCCGCCGCACCGTGCAGCCTCGTGCTGTTCTGCGAATACATCCCGCACCCGATAGCGGACTGGCTGCGCGAGAACCCGGCCGCCAAGGCCGCCGCAGTCGAGCGGCAGCTTTCAGAGATCGTGACGTTCCTGCGCCAGCGGGACCTGCTGCACATGGACGGGCACTTCGGCAACATGCGCACCGACGGACACCGGATCTATCTCAGCGACTTCGGGCTCGCCACATCGCCACATTTCGACTTGTCGCCCGCTGAGCGCGATTTCGCCGAGCGCCACGCCACTCATGACGCAGGCTACGCCGCCATGCGACTGGTCAACTGGCTGGTGACCGACGTCTGCGGGGTACCGATGCCCGCCGGCCGCGGCCCGGCCGCCCGCAACGAGTACGTGCTCGAATGCGCCGCCGGCCGCGTCCCGGATGACGTTCCGCCGACGGTGGCCGCGATCCTCACCCGGCATGCACCTACCGCCGCGAAGATGAACGCCTTCTACTGGAGACTGTTCGGCGGCGACATCCACGCGGAGTACTCCGGTTTGTGACACAGGTTCACTCGGTATCGACTTCGACTGTGGCACCACGGTTTCGCCTCGCCCTCGAACGGCCGCCATAGCGTCGGCGAGTCGCCGGCTGCGGCGGCGGCTCTCGGCAAGCTCATGCTGAAGTCGGCGTTCCCCCTCCCTGCTCGTCGGCGGTCAGGTCCCACCGGATCAAGCCAATCGCCCTGTTGCTCAACGTCTTTCCCTCGGGCTCGGCGTATTGGAAGGCACCCGCTGCCGAGGAGAGCGGGTCCGACGACCGAGGAGTGTCCGTGCGTTGGGGTTCGATCGGCGGACCGAAGGGCCGGGCATCGGCTCGACCCGGCGACGGGGCCGGACTTGGCGTTGCAAGGGAGAAGCCCCGAAGTGTCCGACAGCGGGACACAGTGGAGAGCATCGTGTTTTCCGGTGATATCCAGGGAAGTGCGCACGGGTGCGTCGCGGATCGGCGGGCCGACCGGTCATGCGCGCGTAATGCGATGTGCCACAGTCTTGATCACTGTTGCGGAGAACCTATTTCATCCCGGCGGCGCGGAAGAGGCGGTCGTAGATCTCGCGGATCACCTTGTGCTTGCGTCCGTTGTAGTCCATGACGTTGCCGCCGCCGGGAATCGCCGCGCGTTTGGCGTCCTCGTAGAGAACGCGATCGTCCGGGTGGGCACGCAACCAGTCACGGAACATGCGCTGCCGGAGGGTCTCCGGACAGTCCGGGCCGAACACGTGCAGGTTCACGCGAGGGTCGCGGAGTCGAAGGCATCGATGCTCGTGGAACGAGGGCTCTCGGACAGTGAGGAAATAGCCGAGGCGTTCGAGCGCGGGGACATATACGCTCTCCTGTCGCGAGTCGGCGACGGTGAGAGCGATGTCGATGACGTCCTTCGCCGCCAATCCCTCGACCGCGGTGGATCCGACATGTTCGATGTCCAGGACGACATCGCCGAGCACGGACCGGATATCGGCAGCCAGGGTCCGAAATCGGCGCGGCCACTCCGGGTCGTAGGAGACGATCGTGATCGTTTCCGGCGGGGGCGGCCCGTCGACCCACGGATCCTCGGACGGGTCCGGTTCGCGGTGGCGGGTGATCTCCTCGAACGTCGGCATCACACGTAACCTACCGGGGTGACGAGTGTTCGGCATCACCGAACAGCGTGACCAACCTGATCCGGGAGAGGTATGCGAAAGCTTCGGAACCACTGGGCACGTCCGCTGGGAACACTCGGCTACTACTGGTTCCTGACGTTCGAGAAGTCTCCGGCACTGCATTCGCTCGCGGCGGAATGCCAAGCGCTCATCGACTATCCGTACTTCGACCCGACACCACCGGAGGGCTTGCACCTCACGCTGGACAGGATCGGAGCGGGTGACGAGATCACATCCGACCAAATCGGTTCGATCGAAACCTCGGCAAGGAAGGCGTGCGAGTCCTTCTCTCCCTTCGAGATCGGGACCGGGCGCTCGAGCGGCCTGGGCAGCGCGGTGGCGTTCGATGTCTTGCCTGCGGAGCCGATACACGACCTCCGCGACACGCTGCGCTCGGCGGCACTCGCCGGATACCCGGAACTTTCTTTGCGAGAACCGAAACCGTACCCTCCGCACATCACCATCGCCTATGCGAATTCCGATGAGATACCGACCGCGGACAGCGTGACCGCGGTCGACGAGATCAACCGGACCGCGCGAAAGGCGCATATCACCATCGACGAGGTGCTGCTGGTGATACTCGAGCGACGAGAGAGATCGTATGCGTGGCAAGTCTTTTCACGCATTTCCCTATCAGGCGATCCTGAACCATAGGCCACCGCTCGGACAACCGGCGCGGCAGCGGGCGATCGACAGTACCGATGGTCACTCCCTCGGCGGGCACCGCTGTGACCGGGTTTCCACACGCTGTCGGCGACGTTCCGCGGCGATACCGAGGTACCGGGCCGGGAAGAACGGAGCCGGCATTCTCGAGTGCAGACGAATCAGGACCGAGATCACCCACCAGACCAGTCGTATCAACGCTCTGCCCGGGCCGTGTAGCGACCGCTCGATCCGGTTGAGGCGGTGGTACGGAATCAACGCTTCGTTTGCGCGGGTCGTCAGCAGCTGGTCGGACGGGATGCGACCGAAGAAGTAGCGCGGAACCATCCAGTGGGGCTTTCGGAAAACGAGCGCGCAGCCGGTCGCGTGAGACGCGGCCCAGGTCGCCAGGTCCAGTGCCGACTTCCCCGCGCCCACGACGACGACCCGCTGCCCTTCGAACAGCGCAGGATCGGTCGCCTGGCTGGAGTGCAGTAACCGGCCCCCGAACCGGAGCATTCCCTTGATTTCCGGTATCTGCGGCTCGCAGAAAACACCGGCACATACCGCTACGAAATCGAAAATCGATGTGACGCAATCGCTTCCGGTGTGAACGACGACCTCGAATACCGTACCACGACGGGACAGCGGACGACCTCGGCCGCCAGGCGAAGGTGGGGTTCCAGGCCGAAGCGACGCACATAGGAGTCCAGATACTCACGGACCTGCGCCGCGGTGGGAAACATATCGGCCGACCTGCTGTACGGATGGTCGGAGAACGCGTAGGTGTCGCGAGAGTTGTTGGTACGCAGACCCGGATACGTACGCGATTCGGACCACACGCCACCGATCGCAGGTCCCTTCTCGAATATCACGACGTCGAACCCGTCGTCCCGCAAGACCTTCGCCGTCACCAGCCCGGAGATACCGGCTCCGATCACGGCCACACGCACACCAGACATACCAACTACCGTTCGGCTGAAAAGTCTTGCCTTCCAGGACTTTACGTTCGTGAAATTTCACGGACAACCCCCTGTCGCACGCCCGTCCCGGCCACGGCGTCGAGTCCGTAGGCGACAACGACAACGAGGATCGAGAGCTGCCGGTCCAGCGATCTGCGAAACGTCGCCGAACGGATCGCCGTCGAAGGTAGTTCCGGGCGATGCACCGATCTCTCCCTCCATGCATGGGAGATCGGTGTGCCGTGCGGCGGCGTATGAGGCGCTTCAGCCGGGTGCGGCCGGTAACAAGGTGCCGGGCACGCAGGGAGCGATGTCGATCCCCGCGATCAGCCCCCTGTCGATCCGGAAACGAATGAGGGCGAACGGATGTCCGCCCGGGGCGATGACCGCTCCCGGGTGCCCGCCCACGAGAAGTGGGACGGCGGCGGTGATCCGGTCGACGAAGGCTCGGGTTTCCTCGGCGACCTCCGTGGCTCCGCGGACGGTGGTCCGGCCGCCTTGCGGAAGCAGCGCGGGGTCTGCCGTGCGGACGACGCCGGGTGCCATGAGGGAGACCAGCCGGGCGATGTCGCCACCCCGGGCCGCGGCCAGGAAGGCGTCGATGATCTCGAAATGTTCTGCGCTGCGGTCGGGTTCGGCCGGGTCGGCCTCGCGGAGCCGGATCCGCGCGCGACTGGCCAGCTTCTTCGCCGTGGCCGGAGTCGTGTCGAGCACGGCCGCGACCTGGTCGAACGGGACGGCGAACAGGTCGTGCAGGACGAACGCCACCCGCTGTTTCGGCGACAGCTCGCCGAGCAGGACGAGCAGGGCCCGGGACACCTCGTCGCGGCGGAGGAACTCCTCGTCGGCGGCCAGCTGCTCGCCGGGGATGTCCGAGGGCAGCAGCGGAAGTTCGGCGCGTCGTTCGCGGCCGCGAAGGTGGTCGAAACAGATCCGCGCGGTCACCGTGGTGAACAGGCCGTCGGGATTGACCACGGCGGCCGGGTCGGCGGACTGCACCCGCAGCCAGGCGGTCTGGACCGCGTCCTCGGCGTCGTGCTGTGAGCCGACGATCCGGTGGGCCAGCGACAGCAGCCGCGGCCGCGCGGCCTCGAACTTTTCGACGAATCCCACGGCGGTGTCACCTTTCCTGCATGCGCGGCGTCAAGAAGAGCGAGAGCAAGACGAACGCACCCGTAGAGGAGACGACTCCCATGAGCGTACCGATTGTCGGCACCACCCCCGAGCGGGTCCCGGACGTCGACGCGGCCAACCTGTTCGCCGCGATCGAGCGAGCCGCACCGAGGGCGGAATGGGCGGGCGGACAGGCCGCCCCGCGACCGGTCACCGCGCTGAGCAGGTACACCCGATGACAGCGGTACTACTCGTCGCGACCATCTGCTGCATCGTCGCCAACGCCCTCGAGGTAGCCGCGAAGACCGTCCGGGCCCGGATCGTCATGCAGAACTCCGCCGAAGTGGGGGTACCGCCGCAATGGATCCCCTACCTGGCCCTGCTGGAGGGAGCAGGCGTAGCCGGCCTGATACTCGGCCTCCTCGGCGTGCCGCTCCTCGGAGCGGCCGCCGCGGTCGGCCTGACGCTGTTCTTCGTCGGCGCGACCCTGGCCCACGTGCGAGCGCGGGTATTCCACAACATCGCCTTCCCCGCGGCCTTCCTGCTCCTGGCCGTGGCCTCGGTCGGGTACTTCGCGACCGCCTGAGGGCTGCGCCCGGCAGAGCGAACACCGCCCTGCCGGGCGCGACCCGGGTTTCGGCGAGCCGGGGATCATCCCGCGGGCTCGCCGCCGTTCGCGGTACAGGCACCGTGCTCGTCCGGCGGGTCCCCTCCAGGCACGCCGGGCGGCACCGTTGCCCACCGCGACCATCGGAATCACGTCAGGATCGCGTCGAGCATCCCGCACAGCGCCTCGCGGTCGGCGGCCCGGCACCGCAGGCCGATGTACCCGTCGGGGCGCACCAGGCACAGGATGTCCGCGCCGGGGTCGCCGTACAGGTCGTGCACCGCGGTACCGCGGGCGACGATGGCCCCGGCCGGCGCGACCACCGCCATGTCCGGGGGCACGACCACCATGACGCGCACCCGGTGCCCGTAGGGCGCGGCGGCCTCCGCGATCGCGGCCGCGGCCGCCGACCGCGGGTCCCGCTGCAATACCAGCAGGGTGTAGTCGGGGTGGCGCAGCAGTTCGTGCAGAGACAGCGCCGGTGTGACGGCGACATCCGGCGCGCGGTCGCCGGCCGTGAGCCCGCCCGGCGGCACGAGGCCCGGCGGCTGGGGCACGACATCGCGATAGGTATAGGAGAGGCCCGAAATCTGTTCCACGGCTTTGTGATTGAACCCGGGTTCCCGGGCGATCGCGACCCGCTCCGGGATCGGTTCGCCGTGCGCCATCATGACGCGGTGCAGCAGGTGGGTCCCCTCGGCGACCTGCTCGCCGATCGGGCGCCGTTCCCGCTCATAGGAATCCAGCAGCGCCTCGCGAGCACCGCCGTTGACGACGTCCGCGAGCTTCCACCCGAGGTTGAACGCGTCCTGGATACAGGCGTTCATCCCCTGCCCGCCGGCGGGCGAATTGATATGGGCGGCATCGCCGCAGACGAAGATGTGCCCGCGCCGATAGCTCGTACTCATGCGCCGCCAGATGTCGAAGACGGTATTCCATTTCGGCGTGCCGAGGGTGACACTGCCGTGAAAGTAGTCGTCCACGACCCGCTGGAACGCGGCGCGGGCGGCCTCGGTGGTGGCGTTGGTCTCGGTGCCGCGCTCGCCCCGCCTGTCGCTGATCAGTATCCGGTAGCAGCCGCCCGGCAGCTTGGTGATCAGCAGCATCCGATCCTCGTTGATGAGGTAGTGAATGCTGTTGCCGCTCAGCGGAAAACCCTCGAGCGGCACATCCATCATCCGCATCTCCATGCCCGTGTACTCGTCGCCCTGGAAGTCCGAGCCGATCTGCGTGCGCACGGTGCTCCGAAGCCCGTCGCACCCCACCAGCCAGGCCGGGTGCGCGGTCTCCTCCCCCGGGCCGTGCCGCAGGACCGCCGCGATGCGGCCGTCGGCGGCGGTCGTGACGGTGCACAGTTCGGTGTCCCACTCCACGCACACGCCGAGCACGGCGAGCTGCTCGCGCAGGATCTCCTCGGTGGCGTCCTGCTCGATGACGAGGGTGAAGGGGAAACGGCTGCGCAGTTGCGTGAAGTCCAGTCGCGCAACATCTCCGAAGCCCTGGAAGTGGTAGTCCATGGACACGCTGCGGATTCCGCGCTCCAGGAAGCGGTCGGCGAAACCGGCCCGCGCGTACCCCTCCAGCGTGCCGGCATGCAGTGTGAAGGAACGCGACGTCTCGGCGGGTCCGCTGCGCTTGTCGATCACCCGGCACGGCACGCCCCGGCGGCGTAGTTCGATCGCCAGCGTGGTGCCCGTGGGCCCGGCGCCCACGATGAGTACGGAGTCATCCGGAATGGCGGAGCGAGACATGTTTTCCCTCGTATCGGATCGCTGACGACACGACTGTCACATGTCCACGGCGGCAGCGGAATAGAGTGTTCTCGCCGGGTACCTAGAAAGCTGCCTACCTACCCACCGGGTTACGCGAGCCGCCGCCGGAGTTCTGCTTCGACGTCGGGCACGAGGCGGGCCGGTACGTCCTTCTCGATCTCCCGCCGCGACGAGACCCCCAGTTTCGAGAATATCGCCGCGACCTGCGCATCGACCGTACGCTTGGATTTCCCCCGGCGACGGGCGATGTCGCCGTTGGTGTAGCCCGCCGCGACCAGGACGGCGATCTCCAGCTGGACCGCGGACAGCGTGCACCACGACTCGGTGACGATCGGCGTGGTATCCGCGATCGCCTCGCCCAGGGCGAGCCGATGCACCTCGTTGTGTTCCGGGCGCAGCCGCGCCCCGCGCGCCTCCGCGGCCGCGTAGGCGGTGCCGCCCAGCACCCGGCGCGCGGCCGCGACGGCCCGGCGCGACTCGTCGGCGAACGTCCCCATCGCGTCGATGTCGATGCCCAGCCTGGTGCGCAGGGCACGCACGCCCCCGGCGAGCCGGGCGATCTCGGTGGCGAGCGCCCGGTCGCGCTCCCCGCCGCCGCGCCCGATGAGCGCGCCCAGCGCCCAGGTGCGCAACTCCACCGACCACGCCGCGCCCCACTGGTCACGCATCGTCAGCTGATGTGCCAGCGCGTGCCGCAGCACGGCCTCGGCCGCCGCGGGATCGCCGTGTTTGATCAAGGTGATCGCCCAGCTCAGCTCGGCCCACGAGGTCGCCCACAGCGCCCCCGAACCGCGGGCGTGCTCGAGGCAGTACCGGGAGATGTCGTGGGCCTGCCGCGACGATCCGAGCAGACCCGCCGCGAT
Source organism: Nocardia sp. BMG51109 (assembly GCF_000526215.1). Classification (NCBI taxonomy): domain Bacteria; kingdom Bacillati; phylum Actinomycetota; class Actinomycetes; order Mycobacteriales; family Nocardiaceae; genus Nocardia; species Nocardia sp. BMG51109. The sequence goes on along the minus strand of NZ_JAFQ01000004.1, from coordinate 5,386,681 downwards.
GCCGGCGAACATGCCCGCCATCATCTCCCCGCCGCCGTCGTCGAGGCGCCGGAACTGGTCCCGGGCCCGCACCAGCACGACGATCGCGCGCGGATCGCGCTTGTCCATGAAAAGCTCGGTGCCCCAGGCCAATTCCAGCTGCGGCGGCAGGCCGAAATCGGTCTCCGGGTGGTTGCGCCAGTCGGTGCCGCCGGCCTGCGGAACGCAGGCCGCGACGCAGTCCTCCAGCAGGCGGTTGGCGTCGGCCGACTGGCCGCGGCGCACGGCGAGCCAGGCGATCGCCGAGCGGGCGGCCACCTGCAACTCGGCCGGTTGCGGGGTCTCCGTCGCCGTGGCGTCCAGGCAGCGTTCGGTCCAGCGCCGGATGTCGCGCATCGACCCACGCACGAAGGGCACGCGCAGCGCGATCAATCCGAGGCAGATCTCCAGACCCGACGCCGCCTCGCCGGGCGAGGTGAGCGAGGTCTCGATGGCGGTGACGATGTTGTCCCACGACGCCCTCGCCCAGTCCAGCAGCTCTCGTTCCGCCGGGGAGAACCAGCGTCCGGCGGCATCGCTCACCCGGTCCCGGTAGTAGCGCAGATGCCGGCGGGCCAGGCGGGCCGGTTCGCCGGCGTCGTCGCCCGAGCGCCGGCGCAGCTGTTCGGACGCGAACACCCGTAAGCTTTCCAGCAGGCTGTACCGCACGGTCGACGTGGTGATGTGGACGGTCACCAGCGACTGGTCGACGAGCCCGTCCAGCAGGCGTTGAATCTCGTTGCCGGGCAAGGATATAACCGTGTCGCCGTCGTCCGGGCCGGAACCGCAGACGGCCCGGATCGCCGCCAGGTCGGCCCCCACGTCGGCCACGCCGGCGTTGCCGTCGTCCGGATTCGTGTCGTATCCGGCGGCGAACACCGACAGCCGGTCGAACAGGAGACGCTCCGCGTCGGAACACAATTCGTAGGACCATCGAATGACGTCGGTGACCCGGCGATGGCGCGGGTCGGCCCCCGCGCGCGGCCCGGTCGTCCACTGCATCCGCCGATCGTCCGCGCGGCCACTGAGTTCGGCGCGGATACCGGCCGGCGACCGATGCCGCAGCCGCGCGGCGGCGAGCTGAATGTAGAGCGGGTGGTTGTGCACACGGCGGCAGATGTCGGCGGCGATCGCTTCCTGGTCCGCGCCGGTCACCGGATGGCCGGTGAGTCCGGCGCGCTGCCGGAACAGCGTCAGGGCCTGCTGTTCGGTCAACGGCGGCACGTTCACCAGATGCTCATCGATCCAGCCGATCGGGCCGCGGCTGGTGGCGACCACGGTCAGTCCCGGGATCGCCTCGAGGAGGTCGGTGATGAACCGCACGAGTCCGTCGAGCACGTGTTCGCAGTTGTCGAACACGAGGACGGTGCGCCGGTCGCGGCCCGCCGCCTCCCCGCCGGCCAGCGTATCGACCAGGACCTCCCACCCGGGCCGCTCGGAGAAATCGGCCTCGATCACCGAACGCGCCGTCTCGCGTTCCACCGCGGCGTGGTCCGAGCACGCGGCCAGACGGGCCAGCCGCACCCAGTGGACCCGGACGGCAGTATTGCCGGCACGGAAACGGCGCACGGCCTCGGCCGCCAGCCTGGTCTTCCCGATACCGCCCGGACCGGCCAGCGTGATCAACCGGAACACGCCGCTCAGCAGCAGGTCGTCGATCTGCGCCAGTTCGCGGTCCCGGCCGACGAAGGTGTGGGTCGGCATCGGCAGGTCACCGACCGGCCCGATGCCCGGTTCATACACACCGAGGACTATATAACTCCGAATACGGTGATCACTTTTCGAACGCTCGACCGAGATCCGTTACGCCCCAGTAACATCCGCCACGCCAGTCCAGCGCAACCACTATCTCGAGGCCGTGTGCGGGAACGAATCCGGTTCGGCGGCAATCGATCAGCGTCCGATCCGGATAGAAATCCCGACGCCGCGCGTCGAACACGCACGAGGCCGGGATTCCGTCAGGGCGCCTACCGCCCGAGGCGACTCACTGCACGGTGACGTTCAGCGAGAACTCCTGCGCCGGAGCGGGGTCCCCCGCACGCACCGAGACCAGGGACAGCCGGGTGGTCCCCGGATCGCCACCGGTGAAGGCCCACACCGAGGTGCCCGGCCCGCCGATCGTCAGGCCGCCGCCCGGGTCCTGCCGGAACTGCGGCTCGCCCTCCTGGTGCAGCACGCCCTGATCGATCTCGCTGATCTGCCAGCGATAGCCGGTGGACGGCGTATCGGGCAGCGCGACCACCAGCTCCTGCCCGGACGACAGCGAGGTCGACTGGCCGTTGGCGTCGGTGCCCACCACCATCGGCTCGGACACCGGCTCGGCCATCCGCACAACCGGCAGCGGATCGGCCACCGCCAGCGCACTCGGGCCACCGGCCGCCAGGGCCAGTCCGGACACAACCATCAGCAAAGGTGTACGCACCACAGTCCTTCCATTACGTCGAGGCGCCCACACCTTACAGCCGCGCACCGGCACTCGGCTACGGGCAGCGAAACCCGCCTCCCGCCAACATGTTCCGCTGTCGCGGCGGCCGCTACCGGTCCTTGCGCGCGAGCCCGCCGTACGCCCCGGACAGCTCGGGCCGGTCCCCCACGTCGCCCGGATCGTCGGGCCGCCACAGCGGCAGAGGCACCAGGCCCGGCTCGAGCAGCGTCCAGTCGCCGAAGTACCCGGCGATCTCCTCCCGGGAACGCAGGACGATCTCGGTGGAGGTGCGGCCGGACAGCCTCTGCGCCTCCAGCACCTCGGCGGGCTGGCCGTCCGCGGTGGCATGCGTGACGGCCAGATAGCTGCCGGGCGCCACCGCCTCCCGCAGCCGCGCCACGCAACCGGCCGGATCGGCCGCGTCGGGCACGAAATGCAACACGCCCAGCAGCAACACGGCTACCGGCCCGCCGGATCCCAGCAACCGGGCCACCGCCGGATCGGCGAGGATCCGGTCGGGCTCGGCGACGTCGGCCTCGACGACGGCCACCCGCTCGTCGCCGGCCAGGATCGCCCGGCCGTGCGCGACCGCGACCGGATCGATGTCGACGTAGACCACCCGCGAGCCGGGATCGCGCGCCTGCGCCACCTCGTGCACGTTGCCGACGGTCGGAATGCCCGAACCGAGATCGAGGAACCGGGTGATCCCGGCATCCACCAGATGACGCACGCACCGCCGCAACAGATCCCGGTTCGCCCGCATCACCTCGGCCACGTTCGGGGTGAACGCTTCGATCTGCCGGGCCAGCGCGCGGTCGATCTCGAAATTGTGCATGCCGCCGACGAAGAAGTCGTAGACACGCGAGGCGCTGGGCCGATCCGGATCGATCCCCTCGGGCGCCCAACTCGGTCCGGCCATCGAAACCTCCCTGTGGAACATCGCGCCGCGCACCGGATTCCGGACACCGCCGGTACCGGAAGGCACAGCATCGCAATGGTATTCGAGCGACCACCGACACGTAGGCGGTTCACGCTCGCCGGGCGGCGCGACTAGGATCGCTCTTCATGGCGTGGGAAGGGTCCGACGACGTCTCGCACGCCGGCCTGGCCGAGCGGTGGGCGGCCGCGCTCGACGGCGGGCCGCAGGATCACTTCGTGCCCCTGAGCCCCGCCGAGGTGCGCGAGCTGCTGACCGACCTCGCCGCGGAGCTCGACACCGTCGCCGAGCGCGGCGGCACCGGGCGGGCGGCCGAGGCCGGGGTGCGGCTGGCCCGTGCGCATTTCGTCGGCGACGAGGTGCTCGGCCGCAGCATCGCCGCCCTCAGCACCCACTTCGCCGCGGCCGGCATACCCGCCGACCGGTCCGCGGAGGTGCTCGCCGCCTTCGCCGCCGGCTACCTGCGGGCGTTCCGGGCCTGGCTGCTCAGCGAGCAGGAAAGCCTGCGCAGCGCCGACATCGCCGCCCGGGGCCTGGTCGAGAAGCGCCTGCGCGCCAGCGAGGCGCGACTGCGCGCAGTGTTCTCGCAGGCCGGCATCGGCACTGGGCTGTCCGATATGACGGGCCGGATCATCGAGGTCAACGCCGCGTTCGCCACCATGCTCGGCTACCGGCCGGAGGAGATGACCGAGCTGAACGTCGACGACCTCACCCACCCCGACGACCCGCCGGACACGTGGAAGCTCTACGGCGGCGTGCTGTGCGGCAAGCACGACAACGTGTCGGTCGAGAAGGCCTACCTGCACCGCGACGGCCACACGGTGTGGACCAACATCAACGTCTCGCTGATCCGCGACGAGGGCGGCCGGCCCCAGTACACGCTGGTGCTGGTGGAGGACATCTCCGAGCGGCGCGCGCTGCGCGAGCGGCTGCACCACCGCGCCCACCACGACCCGCTCACCGGCCTGGCCAACCGCACCCGCTTCTTCGACGCCCTCGCCACCGCCTTCGCGGCCCCGGACACGCGCATCGGCCTGTGCTACGTCGACCTCGACCATTTCAAGAACGTCAACGACACCTTCGGGCACGCGGCCGGCGACGAACTGCTGCGGCAGGCCGCCGTCCGGCTGAACTCGTGCCTCGCCCACCCGGACCAGGTCGTGGCCCGCATGGGCGGTGACGAGTTCGTCATCCTGGTGCCGCATTCGGCCGACAACGCCGAACTGACCCGGCTGGCCCGCACCGTGCTCGACGCCTTCGCCGCACCGTTCGACATCCACGGCCACCGGTTCGCCGTCACCGCCAGCATCGGCGTGGCCACCGAACGCGCCGACCACACCACCACCGACGAACTGCTGCAGGCCGCCGACACCACCATGTACTGGGCCAAGGCCGACGGCCGCGGCCGGTACGCGGTATTCGACGCCGATCGGCGCCGCCGCGAGCACACCCGCGCCGAACTGTCCGCGGCGATGCCGGCGGCGCTGGGCCGCGGCGAGTTCTTCCTGGAGTTCCAGCCGATCATGACGCTCACCGACCACACACCGGTGGCCGTGGAGGCGCTGGTGCGCTGGCGCCACCCCGAACTCGGCGTCCTCACCCCGACCAGGTTCGTCGATCTGGCCGAGGACAACGGCCATATCGGCGCCCTGGGCGCGGTGGTGCTGACGGAGGCCTGCCGCGCCGCCCGCGCCTGGTACGACCGCTTCGGCGCGCACACGCCGGTGCTCAGCGTCAATGTCTCGGCGGCGGAGGTGGCCGACCCGAGCTGGCTGGACCGGGTACAGCGGACCATCGACGATACCGGGATCGAACCCGGCCGCCTGCAACTCGAACTGACCGAGCGGGCGTTCATGCACACCACCGGGCGGCCGCTGCAGGCCCTGCGCACCCTCGCCGAGACGGGCGTGCGCATCGCCATCGACGACTTCGGTACGGGCTATTCGAATCTCGCCTATCTGGGCCGGCTGCCGCTGCACGTGGTCAAGCTGGCCGGCCCGTTCATCCACCGCATCCGCACGCCCGGCGTGTCCGGCCGCAGCGATCTGCTCGTCCTGCACACCGTCGTCGACCTCAGCCACGCCCTCGGGCTCAGCGTCACCGCCGAATGCGTCGAAACCAGGCATCAGGCCGAGCGGCTGCTGGAGCTGGGCTGCGATACCGCCCAGGGCTGGTTCTTCCACCACCCGATGCCCGCCGAGCAAATCGCCAAGCTGCTCGCCGACACCGAATTCACCTGACCGCACCGAATTCACCTGACCGGCACCGAATCCGGCCCGCCGCCTTCGAGGTTCGACGACGGGCCGCCGGCGATCCGGGCGGCCGGAGCGGCCGGGTGTGATACACCACGATCCCCCGGTCGCGACCAGCGCGATCGTCCGGATCCGCCGGCAAACCCACCCCCGCCGCCACATCGTGTTGCACACTTATTCACTATGCTCACGATCTACTACGGGTTGTTCCTCCTACTGCTGGAGGGCGAGAAGCTGCTGGAGCACATCCTGCAGCAGTGACATCCCGGCCGGCCACCGTGTGCGCGGCCTCGTACTCACCGCGGAGCACGAGGCCGGGGCCGCGCGGCGCGCGGATCTCCCGGTCCCGCATCGTTTCTCCGAGATTCCCCTCCCGCCTCGAAGATTTCCGCTACGAATCCGGCCGCACACCCTCGCCCGGCACGGCACGGTCGACGGGCGCCGGACCGCCGGTCATCGGCAGCGCGGCCAGTACCACCGGGATCATCGCCGCCGCGGCGAACCAGAACACCGCGTGCAGCCCGTCGAGCCACCCCGTGGTGACCGTGGTGGTGATCGCCGCGAAGGCCGCGATACCCAGGCCGCCGCCCATCTGCCGCGCGGTCATGCTCATGCCGTACCCGGAGGCGAACTTCTCCGGCGGCACGGCGGTCGCCGCGGCCGACGACACCGCCGTCATCAGCAGGCCGATGGCCAGCCCGGACAGCAACCCGACCGGCAGCCACACCGCCAGGAATCGCGGCTGCTCGTGCAACAGCAGCGCGAACAGCACGCCGGACACGCCGAAGAGCACCGCCCCCGCGACGGTGGCGATGCGCTGGATGTCCGGATTCTTGGACCTGCCGACGATGCCGGCGCCGACGGCCGCGGTGAACGCGCCCGGTGAATTCGCCAGTCCCGCTTCCCAGATCGAGTACTTCCAGACCACGATCGTCCACAGCGGACAGGCCAGCAACCACGCGAACATCGCGATGCCGAACAGGAACGACACCGCGCCGGCGGCGGCGAACTTCCGGTCGGCCCACAGGTGTACCTCGAACGTCGGCGCACGATGCCGCATCGAACGCCCGATCCCGGCCGCCAGCAGCACCGCGCCGCCGATCGAGGTCACGAGGAATCCCGCACCGGCCCATCCCCATTCGCCGCCCTGCGTCAGCCCGACGACGATCGCGCCGACACCGAGCGCGATCAGCGCCGCGCCCACCGGATCGGGCCGCACCCGCAGATCGGGCGCGAGTTTCGGCAGCCACGACCGGCCGGCCGCGAGGGCGAACACACCGACCGGGACGTTGATCAGGAACACCGCCCGCCAGTCCCACGCCCACACCAGCAGGCCGCCGAGCGCCGGACCGAACGCCGCGGCCGCCGAGGACACCGCCGCCCAGGCCGCCACCGCCGCCATCCGGCGCTCGGGCGGGTACGCGCCGAGCACCAGTCCGAGCGCGGCGGGAATCATGCCGCCGGCCGCGGCGCCCTGCAAACACCGTGCGGCGATGAGGAATTCGATGCCCGGCGCCGCCGCACACAACGCCGACGCGACGGTGAAGGCCAGCAGCGACCACAGGAAGACGGCCTTGCGGCCGAATACGTCGGCGTAGCGGCCGACCGGGGTCAGCACGGCCGCGAAAAATACGGCGTATCCGGACACCACCCACGACAGCGTGGGCAGCGCCGTGCCGGGGAAGCCGGCGGCGATATCGGAGAACGCCACGTTCACCACGGACATGTCGAGGAAGGCCACGAAGGTGGCCACCGAGGTGAGCAGGAGCACGCGGCGCGGCTCGATCGCCGGACCGCTCGCCGTCGGTACGTGGCCCGCCGGAAACCGCACGGGAATCCGGCCGGCGATGTCGTCGGTCATCGTTCACCCACCGGGGGAATCGTCGAGAAGGGGCACATCGGTCATACCTCTCAATCGCTGGAACCGAACGTTCGTGCGGAAACATTAACGCACGACCGTTCGTTCCGGTCAATGCGAGACGAAGAGTTCCGAGGCCCGAGGCGCGGCAAGCGCCCCGGCGAACCCGCTCGTACCCGACAGCCGCCACCCGCCGGCCGCACACATTGGCCGAACGACCGTTCGGCTACGATGGAGATCCGAAACGACCGAGGGGGCTGCGAAGAAGGAGACCAGGCGCGATGACCGAGACCCGTCCGGCACGCGGGCACGACACCCGCCGCGCGATCGTGCGCGAAGCGGTCCGCATCGGCGCGGTGGAAGGACTGGACCGGCTGACCATCGGCCGCCTGGCCACCACCCTCGGCGCCAGCAAGAGCGGCGTATTCGGCCTGTACGGGTCGAAGCAGGAGCTGCAGCTGGCCGCCGTCGAGGAGGCCAAGGCCACCTTCATCGCCGAGGTCATCGGCCCCGCACTGCGGCAGCCGTCCGGCATCGACCGGCTGCGCACGCTGTGCGAGGCGTGGCTCGAGCACACCCGCGACGCCGCCGCCGACGGCGCCTGCTTCTTCCTCTCGGTCGGGGAGGAATTCGCGTCACGCCCCGGGCGGGTGCGCGACGCCATCGTGTCGGTGTGGCAGCAGTGGCACGAGTTCCATCGCCAGACCATCGTGGAAGCCCAGCAGCTGGGCGAGATCACCGCCGACACCGATCCGGCGCAGCTGGCCTTCGAACTGGCCGCACTGGAACGCGGCGCCGTCACCGACTCGACGCTGCTCGACGATCCGGCCGTCTTCGACCGGGCGCGCACCGGAATGCTGCGGCTCCTGCGCGAGCACGCCACGGATCCGGATCGGATCCCGGTCCCGCACACACCCGTTCGGCGGAACGGCTAGGTGGTGTGTCGAAGTGAAGTGAGGGTGGCACCGCTGCGTGGTGCCACCCTCATTTGCTTCTGAAAGTTGTTGTCTGCGTTGGCAGATGGGTGAGGTCTCCGGTAAGTAGTTCAGCGACCAAGCCAGAACGAATACCGGAGACCTCGTGCCCAGCGTAGCGGTGGCGGGGCGGTGGCGGGGCGGGCGGATCTCACCGATGCCCAGTGGGCGCGGCTGGAGCCGTTACTGCCTCGTCCGAAGAAGGCGGGACGCCCGCCGACATGGACGAAACGGCAGCTCATCGACGGGATCCGGTGGCGGACGCGGGTGGGTTGCCCGTGGCGTGACGTGCCGCCGCAGTACGGGTCGTGGTCGGCGGTGTACGGGTTGTTCCGCCGCTGGCAGCGCGGCGGGGTGTGGCTGGTGATCTGGAAGTTGTTGCAGGTCTTCGCTGATGCGGCCGGGCTGATCGGATGGCAGGTAAGTGTGGACTCCACGATCACCCGCGCCCATCCCCACGCTGCCGGTGCCCGCCGCGAGGGCGGCGGGCAGGCCGAACCGCCGGGCGGGCGCGGTGAGCCCGAGCCTGCCGATCACGGGTTGGGCCGGTCGCGGGGCGGCTGGACGAGCAAGCTGCATCTGGCGTGTGAGCAAGGCTGCCGAGTGCTGGCACTGTTGATCACCGCCGGTCAGGCCGCCGACAGCCCTCAATTCACGACCGTGCTCGACGCGATCGAGGTCGGCAAGCCGGTCGGCGGGCGGCCGCGGAAACGACCGGATCGGGTCCTTGCCGACAAGGCGTACTCCAGCCGTCATAACCGGGACTGGCTGCGTCGGCGCGGGATCAAGGCGACGATCCCGGTCCCGGCCGACCAGGCCGCCCACCGCCGCAATCGCGGCCGTGCCGGTGGCCGCCCCTCAGCGTTCGACTCGGTCGTCTACCGCGACCGCAACACCGTCGAACGAGGCATCAACCAGCTCAAACAGCACCGCGCCGTGGCGACCCGGTACGACAAGCTCGCCGTCCGCTACCTGGCCACCATCCACATCGCCGCAATCAACCAATGGCTCCGACACCAGTGAAGGCGGGCCACAAGCCCGCCTTCACTCACTTCGACACAGGCCCTAGCGCGGCGGCCCGCCGTCTCAGCGTGTGGACGGACGGGCTACCCCACCGCACCAGACCTGGCGAATGGCGCGGGTGGCGCCGATATCCGCGACCGGATCACCGTCCACCAGAACCAGATCCGCGCGGCCGCCGGGAGCGATCACACCCCGATCCGCGATGCCGAAGTAGCGCGCCGGCAGCGCGGTGGCCGCGTTCAGTGCCGCCACCGTCGACAACCCCGCCCGCACCAGCAGCTCCAGTTCGTGGTGCAGGCTCGCACCGAACTCGGGGTGAAAGGGAACCCCGGGAGTGTTGTTGGCGTCGGTGCCCGCCAGGATCGGCACGCCCGCGGCGTGCAGCTCGCCCACGCTCGTCAGTGCCGCCGTCCAGGCGTCCCGATCGCCGCCCGAGGCGATCCCCTCCGCCATGGCGAGGGTGGGCACCGCGACCCGGCCCCGACTCGCCATCCGGACGACATCGTGCCCCGGCAGCGGCGCACCCAGCGGGACGTGCGTGACGACGTCGGCGCCGGCATCCAGCGCCATCGCATACGCACCCGGCGCGGCGGCATGCGCGACGACCAGCATCCGCTGCGCATGTGCCGCCGCCACAACGGCTTTCGCCGTCACCGCGTCGGGGCCACCGGCACCGGGCTCCTCCAGCACCAGTTTCAGATAATCCGAGCCCGAGGTGACCCGCGCCGTCACCGCCTGCTCGGCCTCTTCGGCGCGATGGATGATCGCCTCCGCCGGGAGTATCCGGGCATGGCCGCCGCCCGGACCGATGACGGGCAGACCGGCGCTGCGCACGCTCGCCGTCCCGGTCAGCTGCCGCAGCGCGGCCACCGCCTCCGGTGGCCAGGCCGCCATGTCCAGCGCGGTCGTCACGCCTTGTGCCGCAAGCCGGTCCACCGCCTCCGGCCCGTCCAGGTGGACGTGCGCGTCGATCAGGCCCGGCAGCAGCACCCCGCCCTCGGCGTCGAGTATGCGCGCACCGGCGGGATCGGTGCCGATCACCGCTCCGTCGATCACCACGGTCACCGGCTCGCCGACGCGATGGCCGTCGAAGATCCGCACATTGGTCACCGCAGTCCTGGAAGGGGTTTCGGCTGCACTGTTCACGACGCTCGGCCTCCGATACATGGTTGGCTGCTGGTCACTTCCGGTCGGCCGCACCCACCGGTGTCGCACACCGACTGTATGCCACCCCCGCCCCGGCCCGGCTCGTCGTCGCGCGGCCTCCGCGGTGATCACGACCGGAAGATGTTGTGGCGCACGCGGCCCGACTCGCACACCGCCATCGCGAACAGTTCGCGCAGATGATCCTCGGACTGCCGCTGGATACCCCACCGGAAGCTCGACCAGGTCGGGTACATCGGCCGCCGCCCATCGACAACCCCACCAGCAACGGCGGCGAGTCGAGGGATTCGGCGTACTCGACCATGTCGGCGGCGTAGTCGAGCAGACTCAGCCCGGCGATGAGCGGCGCCCCGTCCTCGACGGGCAGGTCGTGATACCGCAGGTCCGGCGTGTGGACCCGGTATCCCCGCGCGGCGAATTCCTTCTCCGCCTCCGTCCAGAAGCCTCCGGTGCAGCCTGCCCGTGCATGAGCACAACGTGGCGGGGTGTCACGGCCGCGAAGTGGCGGGGTGTCACGGCCGCGAAGTGGCGGGTTGTCATGGCCGCGAACGTATCAGCTCATCAGGACGCAACGATGTCGCTCACCCTCCGGAAGACACCGCGTCAGTCGGGGAACGAGACCGAGAACGCATAGCCGATCAGGGCCGCGCTGATCACGGAGATGACGGCGATACTCCACATACGAACTCTCTTCGATTGGGTGACAAGCGAATTCAATCTACCGTGAGCTACGTCACGATGCGACCGCTACGGATATCCGCACAGGTGGAAGGGATTTCCCCCGGACGCCGAAGGGATCCGGCCACGCTCCTCGAGGCGCCGCACACACCGCCTGGGCCACACCGGACGAGATACCGCCCGCCGGTATGACTAGGATCGCCGAGACGGACAGCGCCCGGCGTGCCGCCGGGCTACGACGGGGGTGCCATGCGGATCGGTGTATACCTTGCCAAGACCATGCCATTGGACCAGGTGCTCGAACTGGTCCGGTCGGTCGCCGAGGCCGAGCTGGACAGCATGTTCTTCGGCCAGGTCTTCGGATGGGACGCGTTGACCCTCGCCGCCCTCGCCGGGCAGCACGCTCCCGGACTCGAGGTCGGCACCGCGGTCGTGCCGACCTATCCGCGCCATCCGGTCGCGCTCGCCGGGCAGGCGCTCACCACCGCCGCCGCACTCGGCGGGCCGCTCACGCTGGGCATCGGGCCCAGTCATCCACCCGTGATCGAGAACGCCTACGGGGTGCCGTATGCGCGCCCCGCCGCGCACAGCCGCGAGTTCCTGTCGATCCTGGGGCCTCTGCTCCGCGGTGAGCAGGTCGACGTCCACGGCGAAATCCTCAGCGCCACCGCCGCACTGGACATTCCCGCACCGGCCACGCCCTCGGTGCTGCTCGCCGCCCTCGGCCCGAAGATGCTGGACATCGCGGGAACTCTCGCTGACGGCACGGTAACCACCTGGGCGACACCGGAATTCATCGCCGACACCATCGCCCCGCGGCTGCGCGCCGCCGCCGGCTCCGCGGGACGGCCCGCCCCGCGCATAGCCGCCATCGTCACCGCCGCGGTGACCGACGATCCCGGCAGCGTCGGCGAGGCCGTGGCCCAGCGGACGGCGCCGGTGGCCCGACTGCCCAGCTACCGTGAACTTCTCGATCGCCAGGGGCTCGCCGCCGCGAGCGAGACCGCCGTCCTCGGCGACGAGTCCACGGTCGCCGCGCACGTGCGTGACTTCGCCGCCGCCGGCACCACGGACCTGCTGGTCAGCCCGATCGGGTCGCCGGTCGATCAGTCCCGGACACTCGCGCTCCTGCGGGACCTGCGCGCCACGACCTGAACCTCGCGGACGTCGAAAGCCCTGCGGCGCAATTCGTTCGCGCTGTAGCCCTTGTCAACGGGTCGATTCTCCCACTGTCGGCATCAGGCAGGCCGGTCGGTCATGCTCGCCGTGGCCCTCGATTTTCCCTCCCTGCTTTGTTGTTCGAATCGACTTGTTCGTCGTTCGTCAGTGTCAGCCGGACATGAGAGGAGATTAATGTTCAGATGCGCATATAGGTGTATAGGTATCAAATCAACCAGCTCGAATCGGAAGACTTGTGACGAGCCGGATGTTGTTCTCCCGCACCAGGAGAAACGGCAGGCGCCGGTGTCCCGGCGCCTGCCGTCGAGGGGCTCTCCCCTACCGCTTGTTCCGCTCCCGCTTCTCGCGCACCCGAACCGAGATCCGGACCGGGGAGCCGTCGAAGCCGAATTCCTCGCGCAACCGGCGCTCCAGGAAGCGGCGGTAGCCGGCCTCCAGGAAGCCGGTGGTGAACAGCACGAAGGTCGGCGGGCGGGTGGTGGCCTGGGTGGCGAACAGCACCCGCGGCAGCCGGCCGCCGCGCATCGGCGGCGGAGTGGCCGCGACGACCTCCTTGAGCCAGGAGTTCAGCCGGCCGGTGGAGATGCGCTTGTCCCAGGATTCCAGCGCGGTTTCCATTGCGGGAACAAGCTTCTGGACCGCGCGCCCGGTGTGCGCGGAAATATTCACCCGCTGTGCCCACGGCACCCGCAGCAGATCCCGGTCCACCTCGCGCTCGAGCTGGTACCGCCGATCCTCGTCGACCAGGTCCCACTTGTTGAACGCCAGCACCAGCGCCCGGCCGGCGTCGGCGATCATGGCGATCACCCGCTGGTCCTGCTCGGTCATCGGCTGCGAGGCGTCGATCAGCATGACGGCGACCTCGGCGGCCTCGATGGCGGCCTTGGTGCGCAGCGAGGCGTAGTACTCGGTGCCGCTGGCATTGGCGACCTTGCGGCGCAGCCCGGCGGTATCCACGAAACGCCAAGGCTTACCGCCCAATTCGACCAGCGAATCGACCGGATCGACGGTGGTGCCGGCCACGTCGTGCACCACCGAGCGCTCGTCGCCGGCCAGCTTGTTCAGCAGGCTGGACTTACCCACGTTCGGCTTGCCGACCAGCGCGACGCGGCGCGGGCCCCCGGCCACGCCGCCGCCCTCCCGGGGCGTCTCGGGCAGCACCTCGAGCACGTCGTCGAGCAGATCACCGGTGCCACGACCGTGCGCGGCCGACACCGAGCGCGGCTCACCGAGCCCCAGCGACCACAGCACCGCGGTCTCGGCCTCCATCCGCTCCCCGTCCACCTTGTTGGCGACGAGGATGACCGGGGTCTTGGAGCGGCGCAACACCTTTGCCGCGGCCTCGTCGGTCGCCGTCGCACCCACGGTGGCGTCGACGACCAGCAGGATGGCGTCGGCGGTCCGCATCGCCAGCTCGGCCTGCCGGGCCACCGCCTGCTGCAAACCCTTGGCGTCGGGTTCCCAGCCGCCGGTGTCCTGCACCAGGAACTGCCGGCCCAGCCAGGTCGCCTCGTAGGAGATGCGGTCGCGGGTCACGCCCGGCACATCCTCCACCACGGCCTCGCGCCGGCCCAGGATCCGGTTCACCAGTGTCGATTTGCCGACGTTCGGCCGCCCGACGACGGCCAGCGTGGGCATCGGCACGTGCTCGTGTGCCTCGACGTCACCGTCGAGATCGGCCATCTCCCATTCGGTTTCGTCGGTCCACACGCCGTCGCCGGCGAAGGTGTCCGGTGAGGTCACGATCGGCCTCCTGCCGAAATCTTTTGCAGCACAACGCGGTACAGCTCGTCGATGACCTGTTCCCGGGTGAGCTCGCTGGTGTCGACCGGGATCGCGTCGGCGGCCGGGCGCAGCGGCGACACCGCCCGGGTGGAGTCCAGGTTGTCGCGGCGCTGCACATCGGCCAGCACCGCGGCGTAGTCGTCGCCGCGCCCCTCGGCGATGTTCTGCTGGTTGCGCCGCTCGGCGCGCGCCTCGGCCGAGGCGGTCAGGTAGATCTTGGCGGCGGCGTCCGGCAGCACGACCGTGCCGATGTCGCGGCCCTCGACGACGATGCGCCCGGCGCCCGCGGCGATCTCGCGCTGCAACGCCACCAGCTGCTCACGCACCTCCGGCACCGCCGACACCGCCGACACGGCCCGCGTGACGGCGCCGCCGCGGATCTCCGCGGAGACATCCTCGCCGTCGAGCTCGATCACCTCGCGGCTGGGGTCGGTGCCGACGGTCAGCGCCATATCCTTCACCGCGGTGCCGATCCCCGCCGGATCGGTCAGCTCGACGCCGCCGCGCAGCACCCGCAGCGTCGCCGCCCGGTACATGGCGCCGGTGTCGAGATAGCGCGCGCCCAGCCGGGTGGCCAGCCTGCGCGACACGCTCGACTTGCCGGTGCCCGACGGACCGTCCATCGCGACGACCAGCGCCGCCCGGGACGGTTCGTGCGTGACCTCCGCATCGTCCACGACGACCCCTCCTGCATACCCACCGTTCACAACGCCACCGCCTCGTAGAGCTTGCCGATTTCGTCGCGGCCCAGCACCCGCAGCGTGCCGGGCCGTTGGTCGCCCAGCGCGACCGGGCCGATGTTGGTGCGCACCAGCGCCGTCACCGGATAGCCGACCTGCTCCAGCAGCCGGCGCACGATGTGTTTGCGCCCCTCGTGCAGCACGATCCGGACCAGCGACCGGCCCTCGCCGACCTCCAGCACGTGGAACTTGTCCACCGTCGCCGGGCCGTCGTCGAGCTGCACGCCCGCGCGCAGCTCCTTGCCGACCCCGCGGTGCACCTCGCCGTTCACCGTCGCCAGATACGTCTTGTGCACCTCGAACGACGGATGCATGAGCCGGTGCGCCAGATCGCCGTCGTTGGTGAGCAGCAGCAGGCCCTCGGTCTCGGCGTCCAGGCGGCCGACGTGGAACAGCCGCTGCCCGGCCATCACCCGCTCGGCGACGATATCGCCCACGCAGGGGCGGCCGAGCTCGTCGGACATGGTGGACTGGTAGCCCTTCGGCTTGTTCAGCGCCAGGTACACCTGCTCGTCGCGCACCACGACCCGCACGCCGTCGACCCGGACCACCGCCTGGTCGGGATCGATGCGCAGGCCCTGCTCGCGCACGATCGCACCGTCGACCTCGACGCGGCCCTGGTCGATCAGCTCCTCGGCGGCGCGGCGGGAGCCGACGCCGGCCCGGGCCAGCACCTTCTGCAACCGCTCCCCCTCGCCCCAGGGCAGCTTCTTCGGGCCGGTCTCGCGGGACTCCTCCGCCTCGACGTTCTGATGCCGGGCGGGCTTGGCGAAGCTGAGCACGGTCGGCGACTTGCGCTGCGGCTTCGGTTTCGGCTTGCGGCCGGGCGCGGGTTTCGGGGTCAGCGGGCGGCCGCCGCCGATGCTCGGTTTGCCTGCGAGCGAACGGCTTTCGCCGCGTCCCGGTGGAAATCCCTGGTCCGCCTGGCGATTACCGCCGCGACCGGTGGCACGCCCGCGCGCGCTGTCGCCGCGGTCCGGCCGCGGGCCGCCGCGACCGGTATCGAACCCGCCGCGCCCCTGGGCATTCCGGTGCGCACCGAAACCTCCGCGATCATCCCGGAAGCCGGGCCGGTCGCCGGTGCGCCCCTGTGCGGAACCGCCCCGGCCCGGCCGCCCGCGCGACGCGTTCTCCCGGTCGAATCGATCCGAATTCTCGCGGCGGGCACCATACCCACCACGATCGTCACGACGAGCGCCGTAACCACCACGATCACGACGGGCATCGCTACCACCACGATCATCCCGGCCGGCGCCATAGCCACCGCGATCGTCACGACGGGCACCGTAACCACCGCGATCGTCACGACGAGCATCGCTACCACCACGATCGTTGCGGCGAGCGCCGTAGCCGCCGCGATCGTCCCGCCCGGCACCGTAACCGCCGCGGCCTTCCCGGCCGGCCCCTCCCCGTCCGGAGAACCCGCCACCGCCGTCGCCGCCGCGGCCACCACCCCCGCGCGACCCCGGGGCGCCGCGGCCCCGCGCCGCGCCGCCACGGGGCGGCTCCGCGCTGCGTTTTCTACGATCCGGTGTGCCATCTCGGCGAGCGGGTGTATTCACGATGTCCTGTCAATCCTCGGAGCCGAGGTCGATGTCGTCCTCGGCGGGTTTCCTCAGCCTGGTGTACCGCGGATCGGTCTCCAGGCTCTCGTTGATCTCATCGATCAGGTCGACCCCCGGCAGCAGCGGGGCCAGCGGCGGCAGTTCCGCCAGCGACGCGAGCCCGATCCGCTCCAGGAACAGTTCGGTGGTGACGTACAGGGTGCCGTTGGTCTCCGGGTCCGCCCCGGACTCGGCGATGAGACCGCGGGCCACCAGCGTGCGGATCACACCGTCGACGTTCACACCACGCACGGCGCTGACCCGTGCTCGCGTAACCGGTTGACGATAGGCGATCACCGCCAGAGTTTCCAAAGCGGCCCTGGTGAGCTTGGACCGCGCGCCGTCGAGCAGCATACGTTCGACGTACGGCGCGTAGTCGGTGCGGGTGTAGTAGCGCCAGCCGTCCCCGACGAACCGCAGGTCGATCCCGCTCCCCCGCGCCGTCAGTTCGGCCGCCATCTCCCGCAGCGCCCGCTCGACCCGCTGCCGGTCGCCGTCCAGCGCCGATGCGAGCGATTCGGCCGACGCGGGCGCGTCGACGATCAGCAGCATCGCCTCCAGCGCCGCCCGGAACTCGGCCTCGTCGAGGACGCGGTCACCGGCCTCCCCCACCTCGCCGGCAACGGCCGTACCCGTGCCGGAAATCACGTCCGGCCGCGTCTCCCCAACGGCCACACCGGCGACGGCCACAACGCTCTCCGACTCCGCGGCAAGCCCGTCCCCCGAAGCAGTCCCGCCACGCCCCGGCTCGGCACCGGATACAGCCACATCCCCGGCGACGACATCGCCCTCTGCGTTCGTGGTGGCACCGATAACCGCTGCCGCATCGCTTCCCGGCCCGGGAGCGGGCGAGTCCCCGCCGCAGGCGGCGGAAACGTCGTCCGCGGCGGTCGCAGCTTCGGAATCGGTACCCGCGCCTGCGGCGACGGCCCCGTCCCGGCCGGGCTCGGCGGCCGGGACGGTCACATCCGAGTCCCCGGCGGCCGCCTCGGGGGTCTGCGGTTCGGCGGCGTCGGAGCGGCCCGCATCGGTATCGGTGGGGGCCTCCGGTTCGGGGCCGCTCGGCTCCGTCGCCCCGGTGTCCGCCATCGTCATGCGTAGTCCTCGTCTATCGAGATCGTCGGTGTCTGCCCGTCGGTCGATTCCCCGAGCCAGCTGATCGCCAGGGGGCCCAGCGGGTCGGGCTGGTCGAATTCGATGGTCTTGCCTCGGTAGAGCTCCAGCAGCGCCAGGAACCGGGCGACGATCTCGATCGGCACGTCGCAGTCGGCGCACAGCTCACGGAACGTCGTCCATCCGCCCGGCCCGCGATTCTTCAGCATTTCCAGCACCAGCGCGGCCTGCTCGGCGACCGAGACGGTATGGGCGTGCAGGTGGTCCAGGCCGACCTTCGGTGCCGGGCGGGGCCGGAACGCCGCCGCGGCGATCTCGGCGAAGCCGGCGGCGTCGACACCCAGCGTAACCTCCGGCAGCAGGTCCAGAAACCGCTCCTCGAGCGAGACCGCCCGCGGGTACCGCCGCAGCGCCGCCTGCTCCAGCTCGCCCAACAGCTCCGCGACCTGCTTGAACGCCCGGTACTGCAGCAGCCGCGCGAACAACAGGTCGCGCGCCTCCAGCAGTTCCAGATCGTCCTCGTCGCTGACCTCACCGGACGGCAGCAGCCGCGCCGCCTTCAGGTCCAGCAGCGTCGCGGCCACCACCAGAAATTCGGTGGTCTGGTCGAGGATCTTGTCCGCGCGCAGGGCCGGATCCGCTTCCAGCGTCGCGGTCAGTTCCCGCGTATACGCGATGAATTCGTCGGTGACCTGGTGCAGCGCGACCTCGGTGACATCGAGGCGGCGTTGACTGATCAACTGCAGCAACAGGTCGAACGGACCCTCGAAGTTGCTCAGCCGCAGGTGGAATCCGGTGGATCTGTCCGGATTGTCCGGCGCGGCGTCGGCGGCCGGGTCCGCGACGGAACTCGGCGAATCGGCGGGGGTGGGCGAATCCTGAACTGCTGGCTGGGGAGTCTCCGTCACCGGCCCGACCGGTGGATGACTTCCCGTGCCATCGACCGATACGCTTCCGCGCCACCGGATTTCGGCGCCCACGTGGTGATCGGCTCACCGGCGACACTGGCGTCCGGGAACCGCACGGTCCGGTTGATCACGGTGTCGTACACCAGATCGCCGAACACCTCCACCACTCGGGTCATCACCTGCCGCGAATGCAGCAACCGCGCATCGAACATGGTCACTACGATGCCGGACAGGCTCAGCCGCGGGTTCAACCGGTCCCGCACCTTCTCCACGGTGTCGGTCAGCAGGGCCAGCCCGCGCAGCGAGAAGTATTCGCATTCCATCGGGATTATCACGCCGTCGGCGCAGGCCAGGGCGTTGACGGTGAGCAGGCCCAGCGACGGCTGGCAGTCGATGAGGATGTAGTCGTAGCTGTGCCGCAGCGAGGCCAGCACGCGGCCCAGCGTCTGCTCCCGGCCGACCTCGTTGACCAGCTGGATCTCCGCGGCGGACAGGTCGATGTTGCTGGGCAGCAGATCCATGTTGTCGACCTTGGTCTTCATCAGCACGTCGCTCGCGGTGGCGCGGCCGCCGACCAGCAGGTTGTGCACGGTGAGGTCCAGGTCGTGGTGGGCGACGCCGAGACCCGCAGATAACGCGCCCTGCGGATCCAGATCGACCAGCAGCACGCGGCGGCCGTATTCGGCGAGGGCGGCACCGAGATTGATGGTGGAGGTCGTCTTGCCGACGCCACCCTTCTGGTTGCACATGGCGACGATCTGCGCCTCACCCTCGCCGGAGACCGGTGGGGGATCCGGAATCTCGCGCAGGGGGCGTCCGGTCGGTCCGAGTTCCGTGCCGTCCGCCACGATGTCCTTCGCCTCCCATAGTGTTTGGGCCGCCTGCTCTATTCGCGGGCCTGACCGGGTCTGTGAAAGCGGTTCTGCCGCAGCTCCGATCGGCGGCTTGGCCGCACCGGCTGTCGTCATATCCGCTGCTCCTTCAGTTTTCCTGCCCATGCCCCGCCGCGCGCTGCGAGGCAGTTCCCACCTGGCGCTACCCAGGGTCGCACCGGGACCCCATAGACGCTACCGCCTCCGAGCGCAAGACCTACGCTCGGACACGCTCTGTGAGGATGCCCGCCGCACCGCCGGTTCCGAGTGTGACCACGAGTACCACGCTGCCGTCAACAGTAACCGCGGAGCCGATCCGGCATCGGCCGGTTCCGGCACACGCGCGGCCCGCGATCAGGTCCCGTCCGGTGACCTCGGCGGGACGACCCAGGTCGGCTCGTCGCCACTCGACGCGGCATCGGGGACGGCGCGTCCCGGGAATCCCTGCGGTACGGCCGGTCCGGGCTTGTGCACCGAACCGTCCGCGAACAGTTCCCAGCGGAAGGCCGGGTCACCGACGGCGACCGTCGCAAGGGTACGGGTGAACTCGCCGAGATCCGCCGATTCGCGATGCGATGTCACAAGAACGCCGAACTCGGCGTCCGCCCGGCCGCCGAGCGCCCGGGCGGACAATTGCCATATCATCCCATCACTGGCCGCTCCGGCAACACGTCCCGAGGACGGCGGGCCTACCGCGCCCGCGGATGTGCCGTCGCCCAGACCTCGTGCAGGGTGTTCACCGTGACCAGCGTGTAGATCTGGGTCGTCGTGACCGACGCGTGCCCCAGCAGTTCCTGCACCACCCGGACGTCGGCCCCGCCGTCCAGCAGATGGGTCGCGAACGAATGGCGCAGCGTATGCGGCGAGACGGCCGCGCCGATGCCCGCGCGGTCGGCGGCGTCCTGCAGCACCTGCCAGGCGCTCTGCCGGGTCAGGCGCCCGCCCCGGGCGTTCAGGAACAGCGCCGGGATCCCCTTGCCGCGCAACGACAGTGCGGGGCGGCCGCGCACCAGATACGCCTCCAGCGCCGCCAGCGCCGGGCGGCCGACCGGCACCATGCGCTGCCTGCCGCCCTTGCCGTGCAGCACCACCGCCCGCTCACCGGTGTCGATGTCGTCGACGTCCAGCCCGATCACCTCGGAGATCCGCGCGCCGGTGGAGTACAGCAGTTCGAGCAGCGCGCGATCGCGCAGCCCGCGCGGGCCGCCGTCGGCCTGCCCGGCACCGCCCGCCGCCTCGAGCAGCCGGGAGATCTGGTCGTAGGGAAGCGCTTTCGGCAGTCGGCGGGCGGGCGTGGGCGGTTTCACCGCATGGGCGACGTCGCCGGCGGTGAGGCCCTCGGCGGCGGCGAACCGATGCAGGCCGCGCACGGCGACCAGACTGCGCGCGGCCGAACTGGCCGCCAGCGGCGGATGGTCGCCGCCCCCGGCGCGCAGCGACACCACGAAATCGCCGATATCGCCCTCGGTGACCCGGTCCAGTTCCTCGATCCCGCGGCGCGCCAGGAACTCCCGGTACCGCTCCAGGTCGCGCCGGTAGGCGCTGGAGGTGTTGCGCGCCGCGCCCCGCTCGACCGTCAGATGGTCGAGATACGCCTCGATCTGCCGCCGCAACACCCGCCGCTCCTTACCGCCGCGCCCGGCGCCGGAACCGCATGCCCTCGGCCACGACGACCCGCGGCTGCGGCATCCGAGACGACCCTGCGGTATTCACGGTCACATCATGGCAGCAGGGCCCGACACCGCGCAGACCGAGACACGCGACACGGGTACACCCCTCGCCGCGCCGACGGCCCCTCGGGCCGAGCAGCGTCCACCGAGCCGCGGACAGAACCCCCGAGCACCGTCAGGGTGGTGCACCGGGCACCGCAGATCCAGCACGCACCGCCAGGATCCACCACGCACCATCAAGATCCAGCACGCACCACCAAGATCCAGCACGCACCATCAGGGATCCACCACGCACCACCAAGTCCGCCGGACACCATCAAAATCCACCAGGCACGGACGAGGCCCACCGGCTCACAGGCTCAGCGCCGCCCGCAGCCGGGTGTCCAGCGCGTCCATCTCCTCCGCGCTGAGCTCACCGGTCAGTTCGGCCAGCCACACCCGGTAGACCCGATGGAACTCGAGCGCATCGGCCCAGCCGTGGCAGGTGTGGATGGTCAGCACGTGCCCGGGATCGGCCTCGGCGATCGGCACCACGTGCAGCCAGCGATAGGGCGAGGTGATCACCGCGTGATCCGAGACCACCACGACGGTCGTCCGCCGCGGGGCCGGCGTGCCGTCGGGCAGCACCGGGGCGTATCGCCAGACCTCGCCGCGCCTCATGCGGCGCCGCGGGCAGACCGACGCGGATCGGCCTCGTTCGTTCCCCCGGCGGTAGTCGGCAGCGGCGACAGGCTCCGGCTCGCACGTCCGGCCGCCTCGCGCACCCGGGTGTCCACCTGCGCATCCAGCAGGACTGTCACCGGGTTCGCCTCGCGCATACACTCATGCATACCAGAGCGACGCCACGCCAGAAACCCGGCGGCAACCCGCCCGCGAGGATTCGGTTCGCATGAGTCGCAGCCGTTTTCGTTCCCGCGATACGCACCGGCCGGTTCCGTCTCAGTCCGCCCCGCCCGCCTTGCGCTCGAGAAACGCCGTCGGCATGCCGGGCCACGGGGAATCCGCCGGGCGCGGCGCGATCCCCCGGCCGCGCGCGGCCGACAGCGCCAGCACACCCGCCACCGCCGTCGCGTTCACGATCTCGCCCGACAGCGCCGCGCGCACCGCCTCGTCCAGCGGCATGCGCACGATCTCGAGGTCGGCCTCCTCGAATTCCGGTTCGGGGCGATCGGTTTCGGACAGCCCGGCGGCCAGATAGATGCGCAGCGACTCGTCGGTGAAGCCGGGCGACAACGCGACATCCACCAGCACCGACCAGTCCCGGGCCGCCAGGCCGGTCTCCTCGGCCAGTTCGCGCCGGGCCGCCGCCAGCGGATCCTCCCCGGGCTCGTCGAGCAGGCCGGCGGGCAACTCCAGCAGCCGGCGGCCGATCGGATGCCGGTACTGGTTGATCAGCACGAGATCGCCGTCGTCGTCCAGCGCGGCGACCGCGACCGCGCCGTGGTGCTCGATCACCTCGCGCTCCACGACCCGGCCGCCCGGCATCGCGACCTGATCCAGCCGCAGCGCCAGGATCGCGCCCGAATAGACGGTCTCGCTGGACACCGTCTCGAAGTCGTGACTGCCGGGAACGACGGGCCCCGCCTGGTCACGCGCGTCACTCGGCCCGGTCGTCACTGGGCTACCCACTGCCCCTCGTCGGCGGTGACCTCGCCCTCGATATCGACCGGAAGCCGTTCGGCCGCCTTGTATTTCAGGGCCGCGTTGACCAGCCCGGCGAACAGCGGATGCGGCCGGGTGGGCCGGCTCTTCAGCTCCGGATGCGCCTGGGTGCCCACGAAATACGGATGCCGATCGGCGGGCAGCTCGATGAACTCGACCAGATGGCCGTCCGGGGACGTGCCGCTGAACCGCAGCCCGCTCTGCGCGATCTTGTCGCGGTAGGCGTTGTTCACCTCGAAGCGGTGCCGGTGCCGCTCGGACACCTCGGTGGCGCCGTAGGCCTGCGCGACCACCGAATCCTGCTGCAGCACGGCCGGATAGGCGCCCAGCCGCATGGTGCCGCCCAGATCGGCCTCGCCGGCCACCGCCAGCTCCTGATCGGCCATCGTCGAGATCACCGGATGCTTGGTGTCGGGCTCGAACTCGGCCGAGTTCGCGTCGTCCAGGCCGATCGAGCGGGCCGCCTCGATCACCATGCAGTGCAGCCCCAGGCACAGCCCGAGCAGCGGGATCCCGCGGGTGCGGGCGTAGTGGACGGCGCCGATCTTGCCCTCGATGCCGCGGATACCGAAGCCGCCGGGGATCAGCACCGCGTCCGCGTCGTGCAGATGATGCTGGGCGCCGGCCGGGGTCTCGCATTCGTCGGACTGCACCCAGCGCAGGTTCACCTTCGCCTTGGCCGCGAATCCGCCCGCGCGCAACGCCTCGGTCACCGACAGGTAGGCATCCGGCAGATCGACGTACTTGCCGACCAGTGCGACGGTCACCTGCTCGCGCGGATTGTGCACCCGATCGAGCAGGTCGCCCCACACCGTCCAGTCCACGTCCCGGAACGGCAGCCCGAGCTTGCGCACCACGTACGCGTCCAGGCCCTCACGGTGCAGCACCCGCGGGATGTCGTAGATCGACGGCGCGTCCGGGGTCGATATGCAGGCGTCGACGTCGACGTCGCACATCAGCGCGATCTTGTTCTTCAGCGGCTGCGGCACCTCGCGATCGCAGCGCAGGATCAGCGCGTCGGGCTGGATGCCGATATTGCGCAGCGCCGCAACGGAATGCTGGGTCGGCTTGGTCTTCAGCTCACCCGACGGCGCCAGGTACGGCACCAACGTGACGTGCAGGAAGAAGACGTTCTCCCGCCCCACCTCGTGCCGGATCTGGCGGGCGGCCTCCAGGAACGGCTGCGACTCGATATCGCCCACCGTGCCGCCGATCTCGGTGATCACGATGTCCGGCACCTGGCCGTACAGGTCCGGGCCGGCGGTCGCCAGGATGCGGAACTTGATCTCGTCGGTGATGTGCGGAATCACCTGGACGGTGTCGCCGAGGTATTCGCCGCGCCGCTCCTTGGCGATCACCGACGAATAGACCTGCCCCGTGGTGACATTCGCATCCCGCGACAGATTCCGGTCCAGGAAGCGCTCGTAGTGACCGACGTCGAGGTCGGTCTCGGCGCCGTCCTCGGTCACGAACACCTCACCGTGCTGGAAGGGGTTCATGGTGCCGGGATCGACGTTCAGATAGGGATCGAGCTTCTGCATCGTGACGCGCAGGCCCCGCGCGGTGAGCAGCTGGCCGAGGCTGGAGGCGGTAAGTCCCTTACCCAGAGAAGAAGCGACGCCACCACTGACGAAGATGAATTTGGTGGTCGTCTGAGGGGGAGAGAGCGCCGGAATCCGTGATTGACCCACGGGACTTCACGTTAACACGAAAATCGTTCGTGAATCGAACGCCACGCGAGGTAACCGCGCGATGGCTGGGCCGATTCTCGTCCCATCCGTCCCATCCGGCGCTGGCTGCACATCCGCACCTTCTTACCCGGTCGCGGCCACCGCGGCGAGGTCATCGACCGTTCCCGACATGATCGTCCGGAGGTGTGCCGTGATGCGCTCGAGTGGCCAGTCCCACCACGCGAGGGCGAGCAGCCGGTCGATATCCGCGGGGTCGTAGCGGTGCCGGATGACCCGCGCCGGATTGCCGCCCGCGATCGCGTAGTCGGGTACGTCGTCGACGACGACCGAACCGGACGCGACGATCGCGCCGTGCCCGATGCGCACGCCCGGCATCACCATCGTCCGGTAACCCAGCCACACATCGTGGCCCAGCACCGTGTCGCCGCGGCCCGGCAGACCGGCGATCAGGTCGAAGTGTTCGGCCCAGGAGCCGCCCATGATCGGGAACGGGAACGTCGACGGCCCGTCCATGCGGTGGTTGGCGCCGTTCATGATGAACCGCACACCCTCGCCCAATGCGCAGAACCTGCCGATCACCAGCCGCTCCGGACCGTAGTGATACAGCACGTTGCGGGTCTCGAACGCGGTGGGATCGTCCGGGTCGTCGTAGTACGTGAACTCTCCCACCTCGATCAGCGCGGAGGTGATCAGCGGCTTCAGCAGCACCACCCGCGGCTGGTCCGGCATCGGATGCAGCACGGTCGGATCGGCCGGCACGGGCATTCGAGTCATCCTTCGCAGTCGGATGCCCGGCCCGCCCGCGGCACGCGTTGCGGCGCGACCGAAGACGGCCGGACTCGGGCCGACAATGCTAGCCACCCGGAGAATCGACGCCGGTCGCGGGTCGCGGCCGTCGGCTAGCGAGGCATGGCGACGACGGTGAGCGAATTCGCCTTGGCGCCCGTGCCGTACCGCCCGGTGACGCCGTTGAGCTGTTCGACGAGCCCGAGAGCCGTTGTGACGCGGCCGATCTCATGATCCGAATTGTCGACGGTGGTCACCTCGGAGCTGAGCTGGGAATCGCCGCGCACCACCGCGATCGGCCCCGCCCCCTCGGCGGCTCCCGAGCGTCCGGCGAGGACGACCGCGGGGCTGCGCGCCTTCAACCCCCCGGCGAAGCGGCCGATGATCGAGCCCTGATTGTTCTCCCCGGCCCGCGCGCCGTCCCCGGTCACCACGACCGCCAGCTGCGCCGGCCGCACGCCGTCGGTGTTCAGGAAGGCGCCGCCGCGCAACGTGTCCAGGATCAGCCCACGCTCCTGATCCGTCGCCCGCGGCTGTCCCGTACCCGGATCGGTCAGCAACGCCAGGCCCAGCAGATCACCGGCCAGGCTGCCCTGATCGACGGCACCGGTGCGGAGCCGGCCACCGGCCGGGATCATATTCGTCACGGCCGTGCGCAACCGATCGCCCTGCCCGGAATCCACGAAGGCCTCCGTCAGCGCGACCTTCCCGGTCACCGCCGCCCCGGCGGTGGTCAGCGACTCGGTGACGGCCTCGACGTCGGCATTGTCGGCATCCGGAGTGGTGAAGACCAGCACGGAACGATCGGCGAGCGTCCCGCCCAGCAACCGCCCCGACGAGCGTGCGATGAACGCGTCCGCGGCGTTCAGCTGATCGGTCAGCCTGCCGTTCTCCGATGTCAGCGCGTCGCCGGCGTGATCGGCCCGCAACGGGTTCCCGCCGAGCGCCTGCCCGCCCAGCACCAGCCCGATCGCGAGCGCCAGAAAGATCGCCGCGATCGATATGGCGTGCTGGCGTAACGAAATCACTTGTCCCCCTTACTATTTTCTGTCGAGCAAGCTCCGCGTCCAGGACTCGGCGTGCTGCCAGGTGTCGCGCACCCAGTCCAGTGCCTCGCCGCCCGTGTGCTGCGTGGCCAGCACGGCCACGATCAGCGCGACCAGCGCGGCCAGCACCACCAGCGCGGCGGCCCAGCCGGAGGTGTGGTTCCGGTAGAGCGTCGCGACGGCCTTCGCGTCCATCAGCTTGGTGCCGGCCTTGAGCCGGGTCAGGAACGTCGCCGGATTCGACCCGCGCCGGCCGCGATCGAAGAAGTCGTCCAGCGACGCGGCCGAACCGCAGGTCACGATCAGCGCTGCGCCGTGATGGTCGGCCAGCAGCAGCGCCAGGTCCGTGGCCGATCCCGACGACGGAAAGGTGGTGGCGCCGATGCCGAGATCCTGGATGCGCTCCAGGCCCTTGGCATGCCCGTCGGTATCGGCGGGCAGGATGACCTCGGCCCCGCTCTCCAGCGTGGTGGCGGTGATCTCCTCGGGATCGCCGACGATCAGGTCCGGCCGGTAGCCGCAGCGCATCGCGGTATCCGCGCCGCGGCCGACACCGATCAGGATCGGCGCGTACTCCTTGATGAACGGCTTGAGCGACTGCAGATCGTCGCGATGGTCGGGCCCGTCGGCGACGACCACGACGTGCCGCTTGCGCATCGACAACCGGAGCTCCGGCACGCCGAGTCCGTCGATCAGCAGCGCGCTTTCGGTGCGGATGTACTCGATCGCGTTGCCCGCGAACGCCTCCAGGTGGTCGGCGAGCCCGTTGCGGGCCTCGATCATCCGCTCGGCGATCGTGGATTCGGTCAGCACGATGCCCTCGACCAGGGCCTCCGGCTCCTTCTTGGTCAGCCGGTCGGCGTAGACCACCCCGTCGTCCACGCGGACCTTGATGCCGTCCTTGATCTTGGCGAACACGTCGGACGACACGGCGTCCAGCAGCAGGATCTCGTTGGCCACCAACACCTCCGGCCCCAGATTCGGGTATCGCCCGGAGATCGACGGCGAGGCGTTCACCACCGCTCCCACGCCCGCCTCGACGAGGCGATCGGCGGTCGGCCGATCCAGATCCATCTCGTCCAGCACCACGACGTCGCCCGGCCCGACCCGCGCGAGCAGACGCCGGGTGTCGCGGTCGACCCGGGCGATCCCGGACAGGCCGGGCAGCGTCTCGGTGTTTCTCGACAGCAGCGCCAGCATCTTCATGAGGTCCGATGATGGGTGCAAACCCTCAACCATTGGTGGAGGCGCGCCGAAATCCGCTAGGGATTCGTCACAGTGATGGCGGTGCTCTCGCCGCGCGGAACGCCGAGGTCGATACCGATATGCTGAGCCGCACGGCGTCCGGCGCACCCCTGCGGAGCGCCGCCGGGCCACCGGCTTCGTGCCTGGTGGCGCACAGGATTCGAAGGAGACAGACATGGCAAGCACCACCGTCGACACCGTCATCCCGGCACCGCGCGATGTCGTGTACAAGATGTTCAGCGAGCGCGACAGCCTGAACACCCACCTGCTGCTCAGCCTGACCCTCAAGCAGCCCGGCTCCCCCGAACCGGCCGGTGTCGGCGCCCGCTACGTGGTGGGCGTCGGCGGCATCGGCGTCACCGAGGAGACCACCGCTCTCGTCCCCGGGGAGCGCGTGGAGTACAAGATCGTCGCCGGCGCCCCGGTGCGCAGCCACACCGGCACCATCACCTTCGCCGACGCCCCCGGCGGCACACTGGTGACCTACACCATGAACTCCGACCCGAAGGTGCCCGTCCCCGAGCGCCTGACCGAACTCGTCCTCAAGGGCCTGATCAACCCGTTCCTCAGCGCCGCCCGCAAGGCCACCTCGAAGTAGGCGGAGGGCCGTGGCCGGACCGTCGGCCGCACTGCGCTGCGCGCGGCGGCCTCTCGTCCGGCCAAGCGCATTAGGGTGTACCAGCACTCACTCCGCGCAGACACCCGCCGACAGCACATGGAACATGGACGCCGCAGCAGGGAACGCGGGAGCCTACGCATCCTCCGACACCTCGACGTGAACGAAGTCGGCCGCACCACACTGCGCACCACGACCTCCCGCCCGGCCGAACGCATTGGAGTACACCAACACTCACTCCGCGCAGGCGCCCGCCGACAGCACACCGAACGGGAACGCCGCAGCAGGGAACGCGAGAAGTGCCTGCGCATCCTCCGACACGTCGACATGAACGGCCCGGAGGCGGTCGGCGCGGCGGCTCAGGTGGTTGCGGTTGCCGGGCTGTCTTTTTCGGTGCGCGCGGTTTCCAGGAGTTCCTCGGCGTGGGCGCGGCCGGTTTCGGTGTCGTCGAGGCCGGCCAGCATGCGGGCCAGTTCCTTGACCCGCTCCTCGGTGGTGAGGGCGTGGACGCCGCTGTTGACGCCCTTGCCGTCGTCCACCTTGTCGACCACCAGGTGGGTATCGGCGAAGGCCGCCACCTGGGGAAGGTGGGTCACCACTATCACCTGGTGGGTGCGCGCCAGCCGGGCCAGGCGGCGGCCGATCTCGACGGCGGCACGGCCGCCCACCCCGGCGTCGACCTCGTCGAAGACCATGGTGCTGCCGTGTTCGGAGCTGGCCAGCACCACCTCCAGCGCCAGCATCACGCGCGACAGTTCGCCGCCGGAGGCGCTCTTGCTCAACGGCAGCGACTGCGCCCCCGAATGCGCCGACAACCGGAACTCCACCTCGTCCACGCCGGTAGAGCCGGCGTGTAAGTCCTTGCCGCCCACCGTGATCGGGGCCGAATCCTGGGCCGCGGCGGGCACCGGCCGGACCGCCACCTCGAGCTTCGCCCGGCCCATCGCCAGGCCGGACAGTTCCGCACTCACCGCGGCGGCCAGCTTCTTGGCGGCCTTGCCGCGCGCCGCGGTCAGCTTCTTGGCCGTCTCGCGCACCTGCTCCGCGGCGGACTCGACCTCCTTCGCCAGGGCGGCCAGTGCCTCGTCGGACACGTCGAGCGAATCGAGGCGGCCGCGCGCATCGTCGGCCCACGCGCGCACGCCGTCGATATCGGGCGCGTACTTCCTGGTCAGCGCCTTCAGCTCGGCCTGCCGGGTGAGCAGCGAATCCAGCGCGCCCGGATCCGAGGGCAGATCCGACAGGTAGGTGCTCAGTTCGGTGGTCACGTCGACCACCACCGAGATCGCCTCGCCCAGCCGCGGCGCCAGCTCGGACAGCCCGCGATCCTCGGAGGACTCCAGCCGGGCCCGCGCCGTGCCGAGCAGGTCCAGCGCGCCCGCGCCCTCCCCGGGCGAATCGGCCGGACCGGCCAGCGCGTCGTGTGCCGCCGTCGCCGATTCCCGCAGCGAATCCAGATCCGACAGCCGGCGCACCTCCGTGACGATGTGCTCGTCCTCGCCCGGTTCCGGTGCGACGGCGTCGATCTCGTCCAGCGAGTACTTCAGCCGGTCGGCCTCCAGCGCCAGCTCGCGGCTGCGCTCGGTCCGCTCCAGCAGTTCGTCGCGCGCCTGCAACCAGGTGCGGCGCGCCAGTTGATACTTGCGCAGCAGCCCGTCCATCACCGGCCCGGCGAACTGGTCGAGCGCGCGCAGTTGCTGTTCGGGGCGCTGCAACCGCAGCTGATCGTTCTGGCCGTGCACGGTCAGCAGCGGCGCGGTGAAATCGCCCAGCACCGCCGCCGGCACGCCGCGCCCGCCCAGGTGCGCGCGCGAGCGCCCGTCGCCGCCGACCGTGCGCACCGCGATGATGCTGCCGTCGTCGTCGCGTTGCGCCCCAGCCGATTCCAGGACCTTCTCGACCTCGTCGCGGGCGCCGTCGTGCACCTCGTCGACGGTGAAACGCCCCTCCACCACCGCGCGGGCGGCACCCTGGCGGACTCGCCCGGCGTCGGCCCGGGCGCCGCCGAGCAGATGCAGGCTCGTCACCACCATCGTCTTGCCGGCGCCCGTCTCGCCGGTCAGGCACGTCAGCCCCGCATGGAATTGCGCTGTGGCGGTGGAGATGACGCCCAGGCCGTCAATCCTGATCTCTGTCAGCACTCGTGCTCTCCGTTCGGCGGTGTTCGCTGTCGCCCGAGCGGGGCCCCTCGCTCGCGTCGGGCCGCTCCGGCGGACGGCCACGCCAGCCTTTCACGGGCAACTGGAACTTGCGCACCATCCGATCGGCGAACGGTGCGGAATCCAGCCGCACCCAGCGCACCGGCTCGGCCCCGCGGACCGCCTCGAACCGGGCGCCCTTCGGCAGCGCCAGAGTCCGGCGGCCGTCCAGGAAAACTATCGCATCATGGCCCGTCGCAACGGTTTCCACCGCGATGCGGGAATCCGGGCTGGTCACCAGCGGGCGCGCGAACAGGGCGTGGGCATTGCTCGGTATCACCAGCAGGGCCTCCAGTTCGGGCCACACCACCGGCCCGCCCGCCGAGAACGCGTACGCGGTGGAGCCGGTCGGCGTCGCGATCAGCACTCCGTCGCAGCCGAACTGGGAGACCGGGCGGCCGTCGACCTCCAGCACCACCTCCAGCACGCCCATCCGGGCGGCATTCTCGATACTGGCCTCGTTCAGGGCCCATCCGCGTTCCACCACCACATCATCGACGCGGACACTGACATCTATCGTCATCCGCTGCTCGATGCGGTAGTCGCCGCGCACCACCTGGGCCAGCGCCTCGTCCAGGTGCTCGGCCTCGGCCTCGGTGAGGAATCCGATGCGGCCCAGATTGATTCCCAGCACCGGTACCCGCGCCGGATGGGCCATCTCGGCGGCGCGCAGGAAGGTGCCGTCGCCACCGAGCGCCAGCACCATCTCGCAGCCCACGGCGGCGTCGGGGCCGTGCGTACTGACCTGCACCGGGTAGCCGTCCGGCTCGCCCTCGTCGTCGCGGTCCAGCCGGGTGCTGTAGGCCTCGTCCGCCAGCACGCGCAGGCCGATCCCGGCGTCGGCGAAGATCTTCGCCACCCGGTGCGCGGTCTCGGTCAGCTCCGGGCGGGCGGGGTGGGCGACGAGCAGAATCTCCCGTTTCACTGTGGTCCCTCCTCGACCGCACGCCGCACCAGCTCCGCGATATCGCGCTCCGCCACGGGGTTCTCGCCGCGCTCCGTCCCAGGATTCTCGTCGCGCCCCGCCACGAGGTTCCCGTCACGCCCCATCACCAGGTTCACGTCGCGCCCTGCCACGGTGCCATCTTCGCGCTCCGCAACGGTGCTTTTTTCGCGCTCCGCCACGGTGCCGACTTCGCGCTCCGCAACGGTGCTCTTTTCGCGCTCCGCCACGGTGCCGACTTCGCGCTCCGCAACGGTGCTCTTTTCGCCGTCTTGCTCCTTGCGCAACCACAGGAAGTACTCGACATTCCCGGACGGCCCGGGCAGAGGGCTGGCGACCGCACCGCGCGTGCGCAGCCCGAGGCCGGCGGCCGCGGCCGCCACCTCGCGCACCGCCTCGGCCCGCAATTCCGGATCACGCACCACGCCGCCGGAGCCTACTCGCCGCTTGCCGACCTCGAACTGCGGTTTCACCATGGGCAGCAGGTCGGCGCCCGGCGCACAGCAGCGCGCCAGCGCCGGCAGCACCAGCGCGAGCGAGATGAACGACAGATCGGCCACCACCAGGTCGACCGTGCCGCCGATCTGCCCGGACTCCAGGGCGCGCACATTGGTGCGGTCGTGCACCCGCACCCGCTCGTCGGTGCGCAGCCGCCAGACCAGCTGGCCGTAGCCGACATCCACGGCCACCACCTCCCGCGCGCCGCGCGCGAGCAGCACATCGGTGAATCCGCCGGTCGAGGCCCCGGCATCGAGGCAGCGCCGCCCCGCGACGGCCACACCCTCGGGTTCGAACGCCGCCAGCGCACCCAGCAGCTTGTGCGCACCGCGCGAGGCCCAGCGCACCTCGTCGGGCTCCTCGCGCACCAGCAGCGGCGTATCGGCCGCCACGGCCGTCGCCGGTTTCGACGCGACCGCACCGTTGATCAGGACGCGGCCCGCACCGATCAGCTCGACCGCGTGCTCCCGCGATCGCGCCAACCCGCGGCGAACCAGTTCGGCGTCCACCCGCGCGCGCTTGGCCAACTCAGATCTTGTCCACCGTCGCCAGCGCCTGGACCAGTACCTCGTGCGCCTGCTCCAGGATGCGGGCGCGCCGGGTGATATCGGTGCCGGCCTGTGCCGATTCGGCGGTCGGCGGCGAGCCCATCGGGTCCGAACGGCGCGCTCCGGCAGACAGTTCCGACAGCAGGGCGTCGATCTCCGCGCGCACCTGTTCCGGGTCGGCGAACTCCGCCGGATTCGCACCCGCCAGGTGCTGGCCGGGCAGCGGAATACCGGGCCGGGGCCCGTGCGATCCGGAGTCGTGCGGACGAGACGTCGGGTTACTCATGGTGCCGACAACGCTACCGGAGTTCACATTCGCACACACGTTCTGACACGTTTTGCGACCGGTTCAGGAGTCGCGCGGAACCAGCGAGCAACCGCCGCCAGGCCGGCGAATCCCGCAGGACACCGTGCGCATGCTGTAGTTCGTCACCGAGTCGTAGGCGACCACGTAGCCGACGTCGGCCGTAAACGATTGCCCCCGTGCGAGATCGACGACCTCCGCACCACCGGACGCGCCGATCACGACGTGCCCGTGCCCGGAGAAGATCCGTCCCCGGACGGTGTCCGGCATCGGCCGGTGTCTCCACCCCGCGGTCGTGCCCGAGCCAGCAGTGCTCCTCGACGACATACGAACGGCCCCTGCCGATCTCGAGCGGCTGCCCGTCACCGGGGAAGGCGGGGCCAGCTCGAGCCAGCCGCCCTGCCCGGACACCTCGGTGATCATGCCGAGCGGCCGGGCACGCGGAACCGGCGGGCCGTCGCGGAGGACCTCCCGGAACGACCGCCGGGCCGGTTCGGGTGCGTCGCCGGGGCGCACCGTGACCTCCGCCGAACACGCACGGACCGCCTCCGGATCCACCCGCATCGCTTCCCGACCCGCCAGGACACACCGCACCACGGTGGAGAAGGAGTGCCGTCGCGGCTCGATGTGCATGCCGGCGACGCCACCGACCGCCCGCGTCGGTTGTCGCGGCATTCACGGCACGCGGAACCTGCTGTCCGGCACACCTCTTCGACATCGCTTCAGAAGGCAGCACCCCGGACGACGTCCGCCGCCGGGGCCGCAGGCACAGTGGCGGGGCCGCAGGCACAACCAGGGCTTGCGCTCGGGCGAATCGCGACTAATACTTTGCCATATGGCTAAGTGTTCGGAGACGTTGGACTCGGAGACGTTGGACGGAGTGTTCGCCGCCCTGGCGGACCCGTCTCGCCGCGCGGTGATCCGTCGGCTGGGCTCCGGCCCGGCCAGTGTCGGCGAGCTGGCCGAGTCGGCGCCGATCACGCTGCCCTCGTTCCTGAAGCACATTCGCGCCCTGGAGGCGAGTGGGCTGATCCGGACGTCCAAGAGCGGCCGGGTGCGCTGGTGCGAACTCGATCCCGAACGGCTCGGCCGGGTCGACGACTGGCTGGCCGAACAGCGACGGATCTGGGAAGCCCGCACCGACCGCCTCGAACAATTCCTCACCACGACCAAGGAGACCCCCGATGAACCCTGACCTCGACCTCACGCTGAACCGGATCATCCGCGCGCCCCGCACCCGCGTGTGGAACGCCTGGACCGACGCGGCCGACCTGGCCCGGTGGTGGATTCCCGCGCCGATCCGATGCCGCGTCGAACGGCTCGAGGTCCGCCCCGCGGGTGCGTTCGTGACCATGATGAGCGAGGACGGCGAAACGTTCGTCCCGCACCTGGACGCCTGCTTCCTGGTGGTCGAGGAGTACGAACGCCTGGTGTTCACCAACGCCCTGGACAGCGACTGGCGGCCGGCCGCACCCGTCCCGGTGTCGATGACCGCCGAGATCACCCTGCGAGACCATCCCGACGGCACCGACTACCGCGTCCTCGTCCGGCACGGCGACCCCACCGCGCGGGCCCGCCACGAGGACCTCGGATTCGCGCAGGGATGGGGAACGGTCGCCGACCAACTCGCGGAGTTCGCCGAGAGCACGGTCCGGGCATGACACGCACCGGTGAAGCCGCCCCCCGCACGCCGCAGGCGACGCGGTCCGGTTCTTCGCCCGGCAGCGAACCAACCGGCCCATAGACCGCCGGGCGATCCGCGACGAACACTCCCGTGTGCCCGTCGTCATCCGCGCGCGGTGTCACCCGCGCCCGCGATGCCGAACCGGGTCGGCGATGGACGCCACCCGCCCGTTGCCCGCAGGATTATCCGCAAGGAGTTTCCCCGTGCGCCCCTCGCCGCCCGTGTCGCGGGCCCGGTCGGCGGAGGCCGCCACGCGGTGCACCGCCGTCCGATACCGGGCCCGGATTGGCAGAATGTGTCCCGTGCGAGGTGATCGATTACGAACGGCCGGGCGGTGGTCGGCGACCGCCGTGGGGACGGCGTTCGTCACCGCCGTCGCCACGGCCGAGTGGCTGAGCCGGCGGGCCTCCCGGCAGTACCTGGATCCCGGGGCGCCCGCCGCGTCTCCCGGCGGATCCGAAGCCGTCGTGGTGCTGGGTTTCCCGGCCCGGCACGACGGCACCACGCATCCGCTACAGCGCTGGCGCTGCCGGATCGCCGTCCGCTCCCTGAACCCCGACCGCGCCGGCATCCTGGTCTTCACCGGCGGGCCCGTCCGCCGCGACCGGCCCGAGGCCGAGGTGATGGCCCGCTACACGAGCGCCGTGCTCGGCGTTCCGGAGAGTCGCATCGTCACCGAGACCAAGGCCGAAAGCACTTGGCAGAACATCGAATACAGCGCGCCCCTGATCGAGCACGCCGACCGCATCAAGATCGCCTCCGACCCCATGCACGCCGCCCGCGCCCGCCGCTACCTGCTACTCCAGCGCCCCGACCTGGCCGCCCGCCTCGCTCCCGCGGCCGATTACCGCTTCGGCGAACGATGGTGGCTCAAGGTCCCCACCGCGGCCCACGAACTGGCCGCCATCGCCCGCCGCCGGGCGGGCGCGGTGGCCATGGGTGTGCTCGCCCGGCGCACATCGAGACAGCCGCCGCCGGTGGTCCGGCACAGTGGTTTCCGTGAGCAGTGACATCGGTAGGCCGGTCGTCTCGAAGGTGTTGTGCTACATCGTGCGCGACAGCCGCCTCCTCGTCTTCCGGCACCGGGACGTCCCGTGGGAGGAGGTGGGCGTCCAGGTTCCGGCGGGCAGCATCCGCGCAGGCGAGGCACCGGAAGTCGCGGCGCTACGAGAGGCGCGGGAGGAAACGGGGCTGACCGATTTCACGGTCGTCCGCAAGCTCGGTGACACCCATTACGACGTCAGCCCGTACCGCTTCGAGATCCAGCATCGCCGGATATTCGAGCTCGCACTGCACGAGGACACCCCCGAGCGCTGGTTCAGCCGGGAAGACCACGACGGGGAGGGCGAGCCGACCCGGTTCGAATGTTTCTGGATCCCGCTGGCGAACGGCCATGTCCTGCAGTCCGGGCAGGGCGCACTGCTGGGCCGGTTGGTGGAGTAGGGCTCAGCCCGCGACCGGAATCGCGCGGCCGGGATGCCGCCGCACCAGCCCGGTCAGCCGGTCGGCGAAATCTCCCTCGTCGGTACTGATCGGATCAGCCTCCAGCACAGGGTGATTCAGCGCATCCAGCGAGTCGGACACATACGTGGGCAACCGGTCCGGGGGTTGCTTACGGAGGTCCGCCAGAGTGCTGACGCCGGTGAGGACCATCAGCGACGGAAGTCCGACGCAGTGCGCACCGTCGATATCGGTGTCGAGGCGATCGCCGACGACCAGCGCACCGCGCGTACCGGCCCGGTCCAGCGCATCCTCCAGCAGCGGGGCGTAGGGCTTACCGGCCACGATCGGCTCGAGGTCGGTAGCCGCGCGCAGGGCAGCCACCATCGAGCCGTTTCCGGGCGCGAATCCGCGCTCGTTCGGCAGGGTGGCATCGGTGTTCGCGGCCACCCACAGCGCGCCGGCGCGCAGCGCGTAGGCCGCCTCGGCAAGATCCGGCCAGGCGGTCTGCGGCGAATGCCCCTGTACCACGGCATCCGGCGACACCTCGCCGAAGCGGCGGATCGCGCGCAGACCGACCCGTTCGATCTCGGCGGCCAGATCGTCGGTACCGACGACCAGCACCGTCGCCTCCGGGCGCAGCCGGTCGGCCAGCACGTGCGCCGCCGCCTGGGCGCTGGTCACGACGTCGTTCTCGGTTGCGGCGAAACCCAATTCGGCCAGATGCCCCGCGACCGTCGCGGCCGACCGGCTGGCGTTGTTGGTGACGTAGACCAGCGCCTGGGAACCGGCACCCGAAAGCACCTCCGGCGCACCGGGAATGACATCGTTCCCGCGGTACAGCGTGCCGTCCAGATCCAGCAGCAGCGCACCGTATCCATCTCTCAACCGCGTCACGTCGCTCCACCTACCCCGGGCGCCGGGCACCCGTTCCCTTGTCCTACCGTCCACTGCCGCCGAAGTCCGATCGCACACCGAGCGGTCGATGCGGCACGGCGACGGTCACCACTCGCGTTTCCCGCACCGTGCTACTCCTGATCTCCGCGGACGGCTTCGTCGATCGCCACACCGCTCCGCGACGTCATGCCCATCGATCTGTCCGGCGCCCGGGCGACGTCCAAGACACGGTCTCCGCGACGGCCGGGCCCATGCTCCGCCGACGAAGCCACCGCCAGTATTCCCCACCACCGTCCTCGCCCGCCGCACTACCGGCACCGCCGATCCCGGCGACACGGTCTCCGCGAGGACCGTGTCCAGGCTTCCTCCGGCGAAACCACCCCACCGGGCCCCATCACAGCCTGCACCATCGATCCGCACCGCCATACCCGCACTCGTCGGCCAAGCCACCGCCAGTATTCTCCACCGCCGTCCTCGCCCGCCGCACTGCCCGCACCGCCGATCCGGCGACCCGGTCTCCGCGAGGATTGTGGCCGGGTTGCTTCCGGCGAAAGCCACTCCACGGGGACCTCATCACCGCCGCACAGTCGGCATCATCGCTCCGGACTGCCATGCCCCGCACTCGTCGGCGAAGCTATTGCAGGTCTTGTCCACCGGCGTCGTCGCTCCCCCGATCGGCGCCGCCGTCTCGGCTCGTGTCGGGCCGGCCTGTCTCCTCTTCCGGAAGGACCTCCTCGTGGTCGGTGAACGTTGTTGTTCCACCGGCCAATTCGTCCGCCCGCTCCTCGGCGTCGGTTTCCGCGTCGAGATCGGCGGACGCGGCGTTGAGGAACCAGATCAGTGCCTCGTCGGCGCGACCGGCCGCCAGCAGCGCCTCGGCATAGGCGTAGAACAGACGCGCGGACGCCGAACCCGTCCGCGAGGGATCCAGTTCCGACGTCTGCAACGTCACCACGGCCTGGTCGTGCTGGCCGAGATCCATCCGGGCGCCCGCCACCACGATCCGTAGCTCGGTCGCCTCGTCCCCGCGCAGCTGCCGGGCCTCGTCGCTCCGGCCCAGCTCGATCGCCCGCTCCGGCCGCCCCAGGCCGCGCTCGCAGTCGGCCATCACCGCCAGCAGCCCGGCACCTCCGGACATCCGGCGCGCCGTCCGCAGCTCCGAGAGCGCCTCCGCCCACTCGCCCGCGTGATACGCGATGACACCGGCGGTCTCCCGCACCACCGCGATGCGACCGGCCCGCTGCCGGGCCGCCCGCGCATGTGCGAGCGCCAGCGCCGGATCGTCGTCCAGCAGACGCGCCGCCATCACGAGGTGGCGGGCGACCGCCTCGGCGTTGTTCTTGTCCAGGCTGACCAGATCGCGCCGGACCGCCGGCTCGAGTTCCCCGGCCTCCACGTCGTCGGGCAACGCCGGCTCGTCCGGGCGTGCCGCGCGACGGTCGGCGCCACGACCACCCGACGCCTGCGCGCCCTCGCCTCCGCGGCGACGCTCCGGACCCGCGGCCTCGTCGCGCGCCCGGTTCGGTTCCGCACCGCCCCTTCGGAATTCACCGTCGGCACGGGACTCACCATCGGCACCGGCCGGACGACGATCGTGTCCGCGCCGAAAGCCCCCGCGATCGGACTCACTCCGGTCCGGCCGGCCGGCCGCGTCGAACGGCCGCCCGAATTCTCCCCGGCCGGATCCGCCGCGACCAGCGTCGTCCGAACGCCCCGGGCCACCGCGCTCGGCGTCTCGTCGGCCGGCGCCACGCCGATCATCGAACGAGCGGCCCGGACCGCCGCGACGATCGTCCCCACGGCCGACACCGCCGCGGTCCTTGCCGTACGGCCGATCCGCACCGGCCCGACGATCGTCCCCACCGCCGGAACCGCCGCGGTCGTTGCCGTACGGGCGGTCCGATCCGGCACGGCGATCGTCTCTCTCGCCGAAGCCGCCCGGGCCCTTACCGTAGGAGCGATCCGATCCGCCGCGGCGATCGTCCCCACGGCCGTAACCACCGCGGTTCTCGCCACCGCGGTTCTCGCCACCGCGGCGACCCTCTCCTCGGAAGCCGCCCCGGTCTTCGCCACCACCGCGGTCGAACCCGCCACCGCCGCGCTCTCCGCGGCCCGGCTCGCGGCCTTGCTGACCACCGTCGCGACGGAAGCCGCCGCCGGAACCGCGCCGGAAGCCGCCCGGCCGGTCGCCGCCCCCGTCACCGGAGCCGGCTCCCTGGGCGGACCCGCCGCTACGGCGGAAGGGCTTCCGACCGTCGTTCTGCTCCGACACGGTGATCCCTTTCTCTGTTCTTGCTCGGTCTCGGCCGAGGCACGATGTGCCGACCTCGGGTCCGGTTCGCCTACGGAAATTGAAACACGTGCGGACGAACGACCCGGCACTCGGCACAGCCCTGAAACGGCGAGAAGGGGGCCCGGTAACGGGCCCCCTTCTCGGGAAAGATGTTCCGGCGGTGACCTACTCTCCCACACCCAGTCGAGTGCAGTACCATCGGCGCAGGCGAGCTTAGCTTCCGGGTTCGGAATGGGACCGGGCGTTTCCCCACCGCTATAACCACCGTAACACTATGAAACTATCCACCACCCACCATCCACACGCTCTGCCGAGCAGGCGGGGGTGTGGTGTGTTGTTTCAGAACACCGCACAGTGGACGCGTAGCACCTTCGTTCATAAGCCCTCGGCCTATTAGTACCGGTCACCTACACCCCTCACAGGGCTTCCAGCTCCGGCCTATCAACCCAATCATCT
Organism: Nocardia sp. BMG51109; assembly: GCF_000526215.1. NCBI lineage: Bacteria > Bacillati > Actinomycetota > Actinomycetes > Mycobacteriales > Nocardiaceae > Nocardia > Nocardia sp. BMG51109. The sequence continues at coordinate 5,347,174 of NZ_JAFQ01000004.1, read as the reverse complement.
CTTGGGGACCTTAACCCCTCGAAGGGGGAAAGAAACCTCATCTTGGAACAGGCTTCCCGCTTAGATGCTTTCAGCGGTTATCCCTCCCGAACGTAGCCAACCAGCCATGCTCCTGGCGGAACAACTGGCACACCAGAGGTTCGTCCGTCCCGGTCCTCTCGTACTAGGGACAGCCTTCCTCAAGTTTCTCACGCGCGCGGCGGATAGAGACCGAACTGTCTCACGACGTTCTAAACCCAGCTCGCGTGCCGCTTTAATGGGCGAACAGCCCAACCCTTGGGACCAACTCCAGCCCCAGGATGCGACGAGCCGACATCGAGGTGCCAAACCATCCCGTCGATATGGACTCTTGGGGAAGATCAGCCTGTTATCCCCGGGGTACCTTTTATCCGTTGAGCGACACCGCTTCCACACGCCGGTGCCGGATCACTAGTCCCGACTTTCGTCCCTGCTCGACACGTCCGTCTCACAGTCAAGCTCCCTTGTGCACTTACACTCAACACCTGATTACCAACCAGGCCGAGGGAACCTTTGGGCGCCTCCGTTACCCTTTAGGAGGCAACCGCCCCAGTTAAACTACCCACCAGGCACTGTCCCTGAACCGGATCACGGCCCGAGGTTAGAAGCCCAATACGACCAGAGTGGTATTTCAACGACGACTCCACCCGAACTAGCGTCCAAGCTTCACAGTCTCCCACCTATCCTACACAAACCGTACCGAACACCAATACCAAGCTATAGTGAAGGTCCCGGGGTCTTTTCGTCCTGCCGCGCGTAACGAGCATCTTTACTCGTAATGCAATTTCGCCGAGCCTATGGTGGAGACAGCAGAGAAGTCGTTACGCCATTCGTGCAGGTCGGAACTTACCCGACAAGGAATTTCGCTACCTTAGGATGGTTATAGTTACCACCGCCGTTTACCGGGGCTTAAATTCTCAGCTTCACGGAACAAATCCGTTAACCGGTCCTCTTAACCTTCCGGCACCGGGCAGGCGTCAGTCCGTATACCTCGTCTTACGACTTCGCACGGACCTGTGTTTTTAGTAAACAGTCGCTTCTCTCTGGTCTCTGCGACCCACCCCAGCTCCCCGTGCAAGACGGTTCACCAGAACGGGCCCTCCTTCTCCCGAAGTTACGGAGGCATTTTGCCGAGTTCCTTCACCACAGTTCGCTCGATCGCCTTAGTATTCTCTACCTGACCACCTGTGTCGGTTTAGGGTACGGGCCGTGTACCAACTCACTAGAGGCTTTTCTCGACAGCATAGGATCACTGAATTCACCTCAACCGGCTACGCATCACCTCTCACCCTCCATGTGACACGGATTTGCCTATGTCACGGGCTACAGGCTTACACCCGGTAATCCACCACCGGGCCCAGCTACCTTCCTGCGTCACCCCATCGCTTGACTACTACAACCAGGATCCCGTGCATCCCTCTTGGGTCCCCCGAAGGAGATCCCGCCAGTTCAGGACGGTTAGCACAGCTGATTCGCCATTGGGCGCGGATACACGGGTACGGGAATATCAACCCGTTGTCCATCGACTACGCCTGTCGGCCTCGCCTTAGGTCCCGACTCACCCTGGGCGGAATAACCTGGCCCAGGAACCCTTGGTCATCCGGCGGACGAGTTTCTCACTCGTCTTTCGCTACTCATGCCTGCATTCTCACTCCCACAGCCTCCACACCTGGATCACTCCGGCGCTTCCCTGGCTGCAGGACGCTCCCCTACCCACCCAGCCGACTAGCCCGAAGGCGATCATATGACTGAGTGCCGCGGCTTCGGCGGTGTACTTGAGCCCCGCTACATTGTCGGCGCAGGACCACTTGACCAGTGAGCTATTACGCACTCTTTCAAGGATGGCTGCTTCTAAGCCAACCTCCTGGTTGTCTCAGCGATCCCACATCCTTTTCCACTTAGTACACGCTTAGGGGCCTTAGCCGGCGATCCGGGCTGTTTCCCTCTCGACCACGAAGCTTATCCCCCGCAGTCTCACTGCCACGCTCTCACACACCAGCATTCGGAGTTTGGCTGACTTCAGTAAGCTTGTAGGCCCCCTAGGCCACCCAGTAGCTCTACCTCCGGTGTGAAACACGCAACGCTGCACCTAAATGCATTTCGGGGAGAACCAGCTATCACAGAGTTTGATTGGCCTTTCACCCCTACCCACAACTCATCCCCTCAGTTTTCAACCTAAGTGGGTTCGGGCCTCCACAACATCTTACTGCTGCTTCACCCTGGCCATGGGTAGATCACTCCGCTTCGGGTCCATGACATGCGACTCCACCGCCCTCTTCGGACTCGCTTTCGCTACGGCTCCCCCACACGGGTTAACCTCGCCACACACCAATGACTCGCAGGCTCATTCTTCAAAAGGCACGCCATCACCCAACAAGTGAGCTCTGACGGATTGTAAGCGCCCGGTTTCAGGTACTATTTCACTCCCCTCCCGGGGTACTTTTCACCTTTCCCTCACGGTACTAGTCCGCTATCGGTCACCAGGTAGTATTCAGGCTTACCGGGTGGTCCCGGCAGATTCACAGCAGATTCCACGGGCCCGCTGCTACTCGGGAGACATCCACAAGAGACAAACTGTTTTCACCTACAGGACTCTCACCCTCTACGGTCGGCCATCCCAGACCAATTCAGCTAACAGCTTGTTTTCTGACTCTCGCTCACCACGGCAGTAGCAAGAAGAATGTTCCCACGACCCCACACGGACAACGACTGCCGTCTATCACATCCGCATGGTTTAGCCTCATCCGCTTTCGCTCGCCACTACTCACGGAATCACAATTGTTTTCTCTTCCTGCGGGTACTGAGATGTTTCACTTCCCCGCGTTCCCTCCACACACCCTATACATTCAGATGCGGGTAACACGACATCACTCGTGCTGGGTTTCCCCATTCGGAAATCCTCGGATCTCAGCTCGGTTGACAGCTCCCCGAGGCATATCGCAGCCTCCCACGTCCTTCATCGGCTCCTGGTGCCAAGGCATCCACCGAACGCTCTTACACACTTACAAACAAAGATGCTCGCGTCCACTGTGCAGTTCTCAAACAACACACCCGGAGAAACCCCAACCCGGACCAACCAGCAGCCCACAGCCACCAGCGGTATCCAGGAAATCCCTCCGGATCCATTTTTTGCCTAGAAGAAACACCGCGTGTTCCCTCAGGACCCAACAGTGTGTCGACTACATCCCCACCGGCCGGCCACTCAGGACCAACCCCTCGCGAGGCACATGTCAGCGTTCCACCCATGAGCAACCACCGGAAGACACATGCTCCCGTAATGGCCTCTGCCAGAAGAACTCCCACCGACGCGGAAGCCTCACTGGAGAATGCTCCTTAGAAAGGAGGTGATCCAGCCGCACCTTCCGGTACGGCTACCTTGTTACGACTTCGTCCCAATCGCCGATCCCACCTTCGACAGCTCCCTCCCACAAGGGGTTAGGCCACCGGCTTCGGGTGTTACCGACTTTCATGACGTGACGGGCGGTGTGTACAAGGCCCGGGAACGTATTCACCGCAGCGTTGCTGATCTGCGATTACTAGCGACTCCAACTTCACGGGGTCGAGTTGCAGACCCCGATCCGAACTGAGACCGGCTTTAAGGGATTCGCTCCACCTCACGGTATCGCAACCCTCTGTACCAGCCATTGTAGCATGTGTGAAGCCCTGGACATAAGGGGCATGATGACTTGACGTCGTCCCCACCTTCCTCCGAGTTGACCCCGGCAGTCTCCCGCGAGTCCCCAACACGACTTGCTGGCAACACGGGACAAGGGTTGCGCTCGTTGCGGGACTTAACCCAACATCTCACGACACGAGCTGACGACAGCCATGCACCACCTGTACACCAACCACAAGGGGGGCCACATCTCTGCAGCTTTCTGGTGTATGTCAAACCCAGGTAAGGTTCTTCGCGTTGCATCGAATTAATCCACATGCTCCGCCGCTTGTGCGGGCCCCCGTCAATTCCTTTGAGTTTTAGCCTTGCGGCCGTACTCCCCAGGCGGGGCGCTTAATGCGTTGGCTACGGCACGGAGCCCGTGGAAGGAACCCCACACCTAGCGCCCACCGTTTACGGCGTGGACTACCAGGGTATCTAATCCTGTTCGCTACCCACGCTTTCGCTTCTCAGCGTCAGTTACTGCCCAGAGACCCGCCTTCGCCACCGGTGTTCCTCCTGATATCTGCGCATTTCACCGCTACACCAGGAATTCCAGTCTCCCCTGCAGTACTCTAGCCCGCCCGTATCGACCGCAAGCGTGCAGTTGAGCTACACGTTTTCACGATCGACGCGACGAACCGCCTACAAGCTCTTTACGCCCAGTAATTCCGGACAACGCTCGCACCCTACGTATTACCGCGGCTGCTGGCACGTAGTTGGCCGGTGCTTCTTCTACAGGTACCGTCAGTTCCCCTTCGTCCCTGTCGAAAGCGGTTTACAACCCGAAGGCCGTCATCCCGCACGCGGCGTCGCTGCATCAGGCTTCCGCCCATTGTGCAATATTCCCCACTGCTGCCTCCCGTAGGAGTCTGGGCCGTGTCTCAGTCCCAGTGTGGCCGGTCGCCCTCTCAGGCCGGCTACCCGTCGTCGCCTTGGTAGGCCATTACCCCACCAACAAGCTGATAGGCCGCGGGCCCATCTCGCACCGATAAATCTTTCCACCACACCCCATGCGAGGCACGGTCCTATCCGGTATTAGACCCAGTTTCCCAGGCTTATCCCAGAGTACGAGGCAGATCACCCACGTGTTACTCACCCGTTCGCCACTAATCCACCCGAAGGCTTCATCGTTCGACTTGCATGTGTTAAGCACGCCGCCAGCGTTCGTCCTGAGCCAGGATCAAACTCTCCGTTGAAGACTCTCAACCACACCCCCACCAAAAGAAAGGGGGCACAATCGGAAGTAACTCTCGAACCAGAGTCCGAAAACCTAACCATAAAAACGCCAGCCGGAATCAAAGCTGACAAAAATGCCCTGCCCTCACACGGGGGTATGAGAACAGGAACCAAAAACATTTGGCACTGACATTCATCGACACACTATTGAGTTCTCAAAGAACACACGCACTCCAACTCAGCCGACAACGTCGGCCTTGTTTGGAGGCAACTTTCCCAGCCTATCCACTCGCACCCTCCGAGTCAACCTCGGATCTGGAGCGGCCAGACTTGATGTCACACGCTTCCGTCCGACCTCGTGTCCCGGGCCTTGCGGCTCCGGGTCGGCGTCCGTGTCGCGGCGACGTGGAATAAGTTACGTGCCGGATAACGGATCGTCAAATCGCCACGACGATCGGCGTCCATGCAGGTCAGCGGACGAGGAAGGACTCCGTCACCGACCTGAATGACATCGGTGTGACTCAGGTCATGACGATCTTCAGCGCCCGCCCCGGCGCGCGCCGGCGAAGTTCTTCTTCCCGCGCCGCAGCACCAGCCAGTGTCCGTGCAGGTAGTCGGAATCGGCGGGGGTCCAGTCCGGATCGGAGATGCGGGTGTTGTTCACCGAGGCGCCGCCCTCGTTCACCGCGCGGCGGGCCGCGCCCCGGCTGTCCGACAGGCCCGAGGACACCAGGAGATCGACGATGGTCGACCCCTCGGGCACCTCCGCCGGTCCGGCCTCTCCCGCAGCCTCCGACAGCGCTGCGGCGAGCGTCGACTCATCGAGTTCGTGCAGGTCGCCGCGCCCGAACAGGGCCTGGCTGGCCAGCTGCACGGCGCGAGTGTCGGCCTCGCCGTGTACCAGCGTCGTCATCTCGGCGGCCAGCCTGCGCTGCGCCTCCCGGGCGTGCGGCCGCTCCTCGGTCGCGCGCTCCAGTTCGCTCAGCTCCTCGCGGTCGAGGAAGGTGAACCACCGCAGGTAGCGGACGACATCCGCGTCAGCGGTGTTGACGAAGTACTGGTACCAGGCGTACGGGCTGGTCATCTCCGGGTCCAGCCACAGGCTGCCGCCGCCGGTGGACTTGCCGAACTTCTGGCCGTCGGAGTTGGTCACCAGCGGTGTGGTGAGCGCGTGCACGTGCTCGCCGTCCAGCCGCCGGTTCAGCTCGACGCCGGCGATGATGTTGCCCCACTGATCGGACCCGCCGACCTGGAGCCGGCAGTCGTGCCGGCGGCGGAGCTGCACGAAGTCGTTGGCCTGCAACAGCATGTAGCTGAACTCGGTGTAGGACATGCCCTCGCCGTCCAGACGGCGCTTCACGGTGTCGCGGGCCAGCATGACGTTCACCGAGAAGTGCTTGCCGACATCGCGCAGGAAGTCGACGGCCGTCAGCGGTCCGGTCCAGTCCATGTTGTTCACGATGATCGCGCCGGTGGGCGAGTCGTCGAGCGCCACGAACCGCTCGAGCTGGCCGCGGATCCGGCCCGCCCATTCGGCCACGGTGTCGGTCGAGTTCATCACCCGCTCGCCGACGTCCCGCGGATCTCCGATCAGACCGGTGGCGCCGCCGGCCAGGACGATCGGCCGGTGCCCGGCCCGCTGGAAACGCTGCAGCGTCAGCAACGGGATCAGGTGCCCGGCGTGCAGGCTGGCCGCGGTCGGGTCGAAGCCGGCGTAGAGGGTGAGGGGCCTCCCTGCCAGCTCGGCGCGCAGCGCGTCGGGATCGGTGGACTGTGCGATCAGTCCACGCCAGGTCAGTTCATCGATGATGTCGACGCTCACGCCGTCCTATCTTTCCGCACGCTTCGGCGGCCCCGGTGCACAGGTCCGTCACCGGTTGTCGCCGAGTCCGGGCCGGAGATCCCGGGGAACACCGACGGCCGCCCCGCCCCGGTCCGGTGGCGCGGGACCCGGGGCGGCGGACCGATGTCGGCAGGCGGTGCGGATGCCCCGCTGCCGGGCCACACTGTTGCGAATCTGCCGAGGAAGGGCGGGGTGGGCGATGGCGGTCATGATCCGTGCCAGAACCCTGCCTTCGATCAGGTGAACGCGGCTATCAAGGAAGTCAGGTGCACCCGGCTCGCGGCCGCCGCGGACGCGGCGTCGCGGGCCCGCACGGCGTTCAGCAGCACCTCGTGCGCCCGGTGGTCGGCCGCCTCGTCGCTCAGCGGGCGCAGCCGGAGCATATCGATCATGGCGTGCCGCGAGCGCGGGACGAAGGCATCGAACATGCCGGTGAGCACGTCGTTGTGGGCGGCCGTGACGACCGTCCGATGGAATGCCGTATCGGCGTCGACGAGGTCCTCGACCGAGCCGACGGCCTCGGCGCGCGCCGCCAGGGCGCGCCCCATCGCCCGGAGATCGGCCGGGGTGCGCCGGTGCGCGGCCAGCGCCGCGGACTCGGCCTCGATCGCGATGCGGGCCTCGACGACCGTGACGATGCCGGCCCGGCGCAGCACCGTGTCCCAGTCCTCGGCCGCCTCCAGCGCCGTAACGAAAACGCCTGCGCCCTGGCGGCTTTCGAGTACGCCCCTGCCCGACAGCTCGCGGACGGCCTCCCGCAGGGTCGAGCGGCCGACCCCCAGCTGGGTGGCCAGGGTGGTCTCCCCCGGCAGCTTGTGGCCGAGCGGCCATTCGCCGGCGCGGATCCGCCCCAGGAGTACTTCTGCGGCCTGGGCGGCCAGCGGATGCCTCTGTACGTGCGGCAAGACCCTGCCACCTCTCTACTTGTCTGAGGAGTTCTCGCCCGCGAGTCTAGGCCACAGGGGACCGGGTCTGCTTCTCCTCGGTCGCCACGGCGGGACCTGATCGACCGGCACCCCGCCCACGCGTTGCCGGGCTGCGCCGGCTATCTCCCCGACGCGAAACCAACGGCGAATGTCCGCTGCTCCCCTCTCCTGGCATCGCCGGCGCTCGTCCGTCATGTCATCGCACCGCTATCGCGATGTCTACGAACGAGTTTCGGTACCGTCGGTCGATCGGCAGTGACCGGCCGACCGGATCACCGAGGCGCCGCTGTGGGTGCCGGTCGGCCTGCGTGACGGCAATCAGGCCCTGGCCGAGCCGATGGATTCGGCACGCAAGCGCCGGTTCTTCGAACCGACGGTGGCCGTGGGGCTACCAGGAGATCGAGGGCGGGTATCCGGGCGCTTCACAGGCCGACTTCGATGCTGTGCGACGAGATGACCGCGCTGTGGGAGGCGAGTGGAACAGCCTGCGCGGAGCCGGCCGTACCGGCGGGGCGCAACGTGTGGAGGGCTGCCTGTTCGGCAACGGACAGCGCACCGGCAATGTCGATATCGCCACGCCGGGCTGAATCTGCATGCGCAGGGCGTGGATCAGCGGATCGACTTCTCCGATATCGAGAGGTCCGCAGGACGGCCGAGCACGACACCGGCCTGCCGGTCCATCCGCTGACCGCCGGCCGCATGTCCCCGAGCCGCGATCCGGCTCGGGGATACGGCATGTCACGCGGAGCGCGGGGGTCAGGCGGGGCGCTCCAGTTTCGGCGCGCGGGGGCTGCGCCGGTAGGCGGACACGGCCGGGGAATCCGGCAGCCACAGCCGCCACGGCCGGTCGGCGGCGAGACTGACCCCGACACGCGGGCCCACACCGATCGCCTGCGAGTCGGTGATCTCCGGGCCCAGCTCCAGCCGGATCGGGGACCGCGGGTCGAACAGGCGGGTTCCGTAGTCGTCCAGCGTGATTCCCAGCGCACTGCCGAGATTGCCCGGGCCCCGCGCCAGGCCGGAGTCGGTGCGGGCGGCGGAGCGGCGGGAACGGGCGGTGTCGAGACCCTCGATCACCTCACCCGCCCGGACCAGTACCGCGCTGGCGACGCCGTCGGGTCCGCTGGTGACGTTCACGCAGGTGTGCATGCCGTAGCTGAAGTAGACGTAGAGCAGACCCGGCGGCCCGAACATCACCGCGTTGCGCGCAGTGCGGCCGCGGCCGGAATGTGCGGCCGGATCGTGCCACGGCCCGGCCGGATCACCGCCGTACGCCTCGACCTCCACGATCCGCACCGCCACCGGGCCCGACCGCAGGGTCGCACCCAGGAGCCGGCGCGCGGCGGCCGGCGGTTCGACGGCGAGTTCCTCGGCAGACACAGCGATCCATTCTCCCGAACGCCCCCGCCGCCGCAACAGGCGCATCCCGGGCGGAACATCCGGCGTCGGTTTCGTACCGGCCGCCGGGTAATCCTCGAAACGGCCCGGTGCAAGACGCACCGGGCCGATGTCGTATGCCGGTCCGGCCTACAGCCAGTGGTCCACGCCGTCGTGCCCGGAGCAGGTGCCCCGGCGATGCTGACTGAAGCTGTAGGTACCGTCCCGGCACTGCGCGGTGGCGCGGTCAGGTGCCGAGGGGTGCGGCCTCGGGGCGTGGCACACGGGCGCGGTCGACATTCTCGTATTCGTTCGCGCCGCAGACGAACTGCGGCGCCTCCGCCACTGCGGACGGAGCGATCAGGGCCGATCCGGCGACGACGGCCGCGAACAGCCAGGGCACGACGGCGAACGGCCGCCGCCGTCCGCCGACCACGGGGCGACCTCGCGCGCTGGTCCGGCGCAGCTGGTGAAGAGGCCGAAGGTCACCACCTCGAGGCCCGGAGGTCTCGGGAGCTTCACGGGCGGGCAGCTCGGTACACCGACGGGTTGTGTTCCGGGCCGCGAGGGCGCAGAATTCATCGTGCAATGAATTCACCATACGATGAATATGAGGGTGGGGTATGACCGGATCGGATTCGGCGCCCAGCGTCGCGGTCGAGCACCTGCGGGTGCACCGCGGTGGACGAGAGGTTCTGCACGATGTCTCGCTGACCGTGCCGCGCGGGCGGATCACCGGGCTGCTGGGGCCGTCGGGCTGTGGGAAGACCACGCTGATGCGCAGCATCGTGGGCACCCAGCTGATCGAGGCGGGCAGCGTCACGGTGCTCGGTGAGCCGGCCGGCTCCGCCGCGCTGCGCTCCCGGGTCGGCTATGTGACGCAGGCCCCGAGCATCTACGACGACCTCAGCATCACCGACAATGTCGCGTATTTCGCCGCGCTGTACGGCCGTTCGGCCCGCGACATCGCCGCGGCCGTCGACGCGGTCGGGCTGACCCGGCACGCCGGGCAGCGCGGCAACCAGCTGTCCGGTGGGCAGCGCACCCGGGTGTCGCTGGCCTGCGCGCTGGTCGCGGACCCGGAACTGCTGGTGCTGGACGAGCCCACCGTCGGCCTGGATCCGCTACTGCGCGTGGAACTCTGGGACCAGTTCCACGCCCTGGCAGACCAGGGCCGCACGCTGCTGGTCTCCAGCCACGTGATGGACGAGGCCGAACACTGCGACCGGCTGGTGCTGATGCGCGACGGGCACCTGCTGGCCGAGCTCTCGCCGGACGAGCTGCGCGCCGACACCGGCGAAACCAGTTTGGAGAGCGCATTTCTCGCGCTGATCAAGATGGGAGGGCCGCGATGACGACCGCGGTGCACGTATCCACCCGCCCGCTGCGCTGCTACACCGCCACCACGCTGCGCATCCTGCGCCAGCTGCGCACCGACCATCGCACGGTGGCGATGCTGCTGCTGGTGCCGACGCTGCTGATCGCCTTGCTGTACTTCGTGTATCACGACAGCCCGACGATGCCCGGCGCACCGCGGCTGTTCGACCGGGTCGGCATCAGCATGCTCGGCATCCTGCCGTTCATCGTCATGTTCCTGATCACCGCCATCGCCATGCAGCGCGAGCGCACCTCGGGAACGCTGGAGCGGCTGATGACGACGCCGCTGTCGAAGCTCGACCTGCTCGCCGGCTACGGCACCGCCTTCTCCTCCGCGGCCGCGGCACAGGCCGGCCTGGCCTGCCTGGTCGCCTTCGGGCTACTCGGGTTGCGGTCGGAGGGCAGCGTATGGCTGGTATTGCTGATCGCGGTGGTCGACGCGGTCCTCGGGGTCGCGCTCGGGCTGCTGGCCAGCGCCTTCGCGCGCACCGAATTCCAGGCCGTACAGTTCATGCCGCTGGTCGTCGGGCCGCAGTTCTTCCTGTGCGGGCTGCTGGTGCCGCGCGGCCAGCTGCCCGACTGGCTGGAGGTGATCAGCAACGTGCTGCCGTTGAGTTACGCGGTCGACGCGCTACAGCAGGTGTCGCGATATCCCGGTGTCACCGGCCAGATGTGGCGCGATCTGGGGATCGTGGCCGTATTCGCCGCCGTCGCACTGGGTCTGGGCGCGGCGACGCTACGAAGGCGGACGGCGTGAGCGGAGGCGGTGACGGCGACGGCGGCCTAGGCGGTGACGACCCGGACGCGACCGGGAACGGCCGCAGCGGCCGCCGGCCCGGGCAGTCCGGGACCCGGGAGGCGATCCTGGACGCCGCCCGCGCACGGTTCGCGGAGGTCGGATTCGACAAGGCGTCGATCCGTTCCATCGCGGGACAGGCGGGCGTCGATTCCGCCCTGGTGCACCACTACTTCGGCACCAAGCAGCAATTGCTCACCGCCGCACTGGATCTCCCGCTCGACCCCGCGCCGCTCCGCGAGCGCATCGCCGCGGCCCCGACCGAGCGGCTCGGCGAGACATTGGTGCGCACCGTGCTGGGTCTCTGGGATTCGCCGATCGGCGTGCACGCCGTGGCGGCCTTCCGCAGCGTGACATCCGGCGGCAACGATCCGGCGCTCGCCCGGACGTTCCTGCTGGACGTGGTGCTGAAGGATGTGCGGGAGCGGGTCGATACGCCGCCGGGTTCGGGCGTCACCCGGGTGCTGCTGACCGCGTCGCAGATGATCGGGCTGCTGGTGACGCGCACGGTGGTCGGCGTGGAACCGCTGGCCTCGATGAGTCCGGACGAGCTGGCACCCCTCGTCGGGCCGAACATCCAGCGGTATCTCACCGGCGACCTCGAGCTCCCGGCGATACCGGGCGAGTGATCAGCTCTGCGCCGAGAACGCCTCGTGCTCCTCGGCGCTCACCTCGCGTGCCTCGTCGATGAGCAGCACCGGGATTCCGTCATCGATCGGATAGGCGCGGCGCAGGCGGGGGTTGTACAGCACGCTGTTGCCGTCCCGATCGCGGACCAGCGACAGCGGACCCTTGTCCTGCGGGCAGGCGAGCAGGCTCAGCAGCGTGGGATCCAAGGTTTCCTCCGGCATAGCCGACAACCTACCGTCCCGCCGCCGGTGCGCGGCGCGGTGCCCGGCGGAACGAGAAGTGGCGGTGGCCGAAGAAGCTGGCCACCGCCACCACACCCATCACCGCGACGGTCGCGGGCGTCTCGGGCAGATGCACGACGCCGACCGCCAGCTGCACCCCGGCCATGTTCAGCAGCATCCCACCGGAATTCACCAGCACGAACCGGACGAAGTCGCGCAGCACGTGCCCGCGCACCCGGAAGACCAGCGTCCGGTGCGCGCCGAACGCGAACAGGATGCTGACGCAGTAGGCCAGCGCCACCGCCGTCGCGGGTGGCCAGTTGTCGGGCAGGATCTTCAGCCACAGCACGGTCATCACCATGCCCAGCAGCGTGTTGGCGCCGCCCACGGCGGCGAAGGCGATCTCCTGCCGCCGGATCAGGCGCAGCAGCAGTCCGGGAGCGGGCGCGTCGGTGAGCGTATCGCCGGACGTGCCACCCGGTTCCGGGCCGCCGGGCCCGCGGTCCGGCTCCGCACCGGCCGCGGAGGCCACCTGCCCGGTGGCACGATCCGCGGCCGCGGGCACCGTGCCGCCGGGCCCGGACGTTGTCGCGGCCTCGGTACCCGGATATGCCCGCGACCGAACCGGATCCGAGTCGTCCGGTGCGGAGCCGACCGGCAATTCGGACGGGTCCGGGACGGCCGAGAACGTGTCCCTGACGTCGATGCGGTCCCGATGACCGATGCCCGCGAAACCGGCACCGCCGGTCTCCGGCCGCGCGCTCCGGCCGTCCGTCGAGCGCACCGCGGCCGATCCCGGGATCGTGCCCGCCTGCCGGCGTTCCCGCGGACGGGGGTTGCTCATGAAACCGGCTCCTCCAGTGGGCGTTTCGCGGGCTCGTCCGGGCCCGCCGCGTCCCGCCGCCGCGAGCGCACGTACGCCCACTGCAGCGCGCCCACGCCGATCAGCCCCAGGATCGCAGTGCCGGAGCCGATCTTCCAGCCCGGCGGCCGCCAGGTCACCTCCAGCGCGCCGTTCTCGGTGCCGGCCGGGATGTCCACGGCGACAAAGGACTTCGCGACGGTGGTGAACGGGATCTGCCGGCCGTTCAGGCTGACCCGGTAGCCCGGCCAGCCCAGCCGCGCGAACACCACGCGCCCGCCCTCGGGCGAGGACACCCGCAGCTTGCTGGAGGTCTCCGACTCCGACGTCGAGGTGGCGGTGACGTCGTGGGCGTCGGCGATGCGGCCGTTCACGGTGGAGACCGGGCCGCCCACGCGTTCGAGCACCCAGATGTAGCGCTCGTGCCCGGGGACGTCCACGAACGTCCAGCCCTCGGGCGGCGGCTGGTTGCCGGCGTCGGGGAACATCGCCCTCTGCAACACGATCCGATCCAGTTTCATCAGATCGGCGAGGGTGCGGCCGGTGGTCGGCTCGGGCGTGAACAGCCGCCGGTAGGCGTCCGGGCAGACGCTGGAATCCCAGCGCATGCACAGCATGTCGCCGAACCAGTAGTGCCCGTTGGGCGTATAGCCGTTGACGTAGTTCTGTTCCACGTCCTTGGCGTAGTTGCCGAAGGCCAGCGAGCCGTAGGCGCCGTCCAGGCTCCGGTCGCCCGGTTGCAGCAGGCCCCGGTCGCCGAGTTGCAGTGTGACGCCGCCGAACTCCGGGAACGCGGCCTTGGCGTCGGAGCGGTTGGCGGGCAGCTGCCAGCTCATCAGGTTCGGCTGGATGTTCTCCACCTGCGCGTAGGCGATCGGCAGCATGGCCGCGACGGTCGCCAGGGCCGCCGCCGTCGCGCCGCGGGTGCGGGCCAGCCACACCACGGCCGCGCCGAGGGCGGCCACCGCCACCGCCGACAGCACGTGCCACCACACGTTGTGCGGATCGGCGGAGAACGTGCGCACCCACAGCAGCCCGATCAGCACCGCGGCCGCGATGCCGCGCCCGCGCCAGTTCGCGGTGGTGCCGAATCGGCCGAGCAGCACGCACACCAGCACCAGCAGGCCCAGCGCCAGCATCGGCAGCACCCGGGCCGGCCAGCGCAGCGGTCCGACCGTGCCGGGCCCGGCCGCCCACATCAGGAATATCACCGCGAACAGCGCCACCGCCGTCAGCTCGCGCCAGGCCGCGCGTGCCCGGCCCCAGTCGATGAAGGCCAGCGCCGGGATCAGGAACCACGCGATATACGTCATCGGCAGCGGCTGTATGTAGCCCCACCACGAGTTCAGCGCCGGCACCGCGGACGGCAGGCTGGCGTTCAGCGACTCCGACCAGGGCACCGTGAGGAATTGATCGTTGTTTATCTGCGAGGTGCCGCGCCAGCTCACCTTGGCCGACAGCATGCTCGGCAGGTAGGTCATCAGGCCCGCCAGGCCGGCGCACGCCGCGACCGCCGTCAACCGCGCGACCGGCTGCCACTTGCGCTGGTAGACAAGCTCTCCCACGGCGACCGAGACCAGCATCAGCGCCGATTCCACGGCCGGAAAGACGTATTCGACCGAAATGCCCAGATAGAGAAAGACGAAAACCGGTACAGGGCCGCCCTTTCCCCGGGAATACCGCACCGCGGCCGCCCACGCGTGCACCATCCAGGCGGTGCCGGTCAGCGCCGTCATCCAGCTGGCCTGGTCGAAGAACAGGAACCAGCCGCTCAGCGGGAACGCGACACCGGCGACCGCGGCCCACTGCACCCTGCCGCCGTAGGCCAGGCACACCCGATACACGCCGAGCGCGGCGATGATCGCGAAGATCAGCTTCACCACGGTGGCGTAGACGGCGAGATTGTCGACCGAGGGCGCGATCAGATCGATCAGCAGCTGCGGCGGGTTGAACAGGCCCGCCTCCTCCATCGTGTAATTGCCGGTCATCCACTGTTCGGGGATCAGCACCGGGAAGGTGCCCTCGCGCAGGTACCGGCCGAGCATCACCCACAGCGGCGTGTATTGGGATTCGGTGTCGTCGGTGAAGAAATGGCGCGCATCGGCGAGCAGGACCGCGGCGTAACCGAGAATGACGCCGAACGCCGTGATCGCGCCCCACCGGTACACGATCCGGCGCGATTGCCCACCCGCGACGCGTTCGGGGGACACGGAAGGTTCTGCCGCCGCAGGGGGTTCGGCAAGCGCCGTCGACACCGCACTATCCACGAGATCCAGACCCTACAGGTCCGCGTCACGGTTGGCAGGCACCCGTAACCCGGCAATGATGTCGGAGGCCACGACGCGCCGGAGCCCACGCGCCCGCGTGTTAGAGTTCACCGCGATTCGGGCTCTGCACTGCAACGAGGAGTTCCGGCACGCACCGTCGTCCCCGAAAGTCGAACCAGCTGATGCCGATTCCGTCCGCACCCTCGCACCCCGCCGATGCCGAGGCGCCGTCGTCCAACGGCCACTCCGGCCGGGTGCACGCGGTGTCGGTCGTCGTGCCGGTGTACCGGGGCGAACAGACCGTCGCCGGGCTGGTCGCCGAGCTGAACGAGCTGACCCGGCCCACCACCACGCCCGGCGGCGCCACCTTCACCGTCGCGGAGATCGTGCTGGTGCACGACCACGGCCCGGACCGGTCCGACGTGGTGCTGAAGCAGCTGAACCAGGACTACGAGCGGGTCCGCGTGGTCTGGCTGAGCCGCAACTTCGGCCAGGACGCCGCCACCATCGCCGGCATGGCTGCCGCGCGCGGCGAGTGGATCGTCACGATGGACGAGGACGGGCAGCACGATCCGGGATATATCGGCTCGTTCATCGATACCGCGCTCGCGCAGCGTGCCGATCTGGTCTATTCCAAGCCGACCAACACCCGGCCGCACGGATTCCTGCGCAACCTCACCTCGCGCGGGGCCAAACTGGTGCTCGCCACGCTGTTCGCCTTCCCCGACTCGACCCGGTTCGAAAGCTACCGGCTGATCCGCGGCGATATCGGGCGCCGGCTCGCCGAGGTCGCCTCCAACGGCGTGTACCTGGACGTGGCGCTGACCTGGGTGGTCGGCGACGCCGCGCAGGCGCCCGTGGTGCTGCGCTCGGAGGGGCGCGAGGAATCCGGCTACAACTATCGGCGGCTGTTCTCGCTGTTCTGGAAGATGGTGCTGTGCAGCGGAACTCGCGGCCTGCGGCTGGTGAGCCTGCTGGGTGTCACGCTGGCGCTGGCGGGCCTGGTGGTCGCGGTGATCGTCGTGTCCAGGGCGATCTTCGGGGACAACGACGACCCGGAGGGCTGGGCCTCGACCATCGTCGTGCTGCTGCTGGTCTCGGGCGCGACGTTGTTCTCGCTCGGGCTGATCGCCGAATACCTGGGCGTGGCCCTGCACGTCCTGGTGGGCAAACCGCTGTATCTGACGGTACATTCGCCTACGCCGCGGCCGGGCGCCGAACCCGCGGAGCATGCCGAGATCACCGGGCATGCCGGGATCGCCGAACATCCGGCTCCGGCCCTGTCCACGACGACGGCTGTGTCCACGACGGCCCTGTCCACGACCGCAGCGATCGGGGGAAACGGCACCGGTGAGCACTGACCGCATCATCTTCAGCCGGCCCTACCGCGCCGCGCGCGAACTGGCCAATCTCGAGGCCGTGCTGTCGTCGGACCACAGCCACGGCGACGGGCCGTTCACCGCCGCCGCCACGGCCAGGCTGAAGCACATCACCGGTGCCCCGCACGCGCTGCTGACCACCTCGTGCACGCATGCGCTGGAAATGGCCGGGCTGCTGCTGGAACTCGGCCCCGACGACGAGGTGATCGTGCCGAGCTTCGCGTTCACCTCGACCGCGACGGCGATGGCGCTGCGCGGGGCCACCTGCGTCTTCGCCGATATCGACGAGCGCGGCAACCTGGACGCCGATTCGGTGGCGGCGGCGATCACCGAGCGCACCAAGGCGATCATGGTGATCCACTACGGCGGGGTGGCCGCCGAGATGGACCGGCTGCTCGCGCTGGCCGACGCGCACGGCCTGGCGCTGATCGAGGACAACGCGCACGGGCTCGGCGGCAGCTGGCGCGGCCGGCCGCTGGGCAGTATCGGCACCGTCGGCGCGCTCAGCTTCCACGACACCAAGAACGTGCACTGCGGCGAGGGCGGCGCGGTGCTGCTCACCGACGAGATCCTGATGGGGCGCGCCGAGATCATCCGGGAGAAGGGGACCGACCGGGCCCGGTTCCTGCGCGGCGCGGTCGACAAGTACTCCTGGCAGGACATCGGTTCCAGCTATCTGCCCAGCGAGCTGAACGCGGCGGTGCTGGACGCGCAGCTCGCCGACTTCGACACCATCCAGGCCGGCCGGTTCCGGGCCTGGAACGCCTACGCGGCCGCGCTGCCGGACTGGGCGCGCCGCAACGACGTGCGCCTGATGCAGGTGCCCACCGACCGCGAGCACACCGCGCACCTGTACTACCTGCGCACGCCGACCGAGCGCCACCGCGACGATCTCATCGACCACCTACGCGCCCAGGGCATCTCGGCCCCGTTCCACTACGTTCCGCTGGACTCCAGCCCGGCGGGCCTGAAACTCGGCCGCACTCCCCATCCGTGCACGCGCACCGCCGAATTCGCCGGCACGCTGGTGCGGCTGCCCCTCTGGCCGGACCTCAGCGACGCCCAGGTCGCGCGGGTCATCGACGCCGTCACCGATTTCCGGGTCTGATCCGCGTCAGGCCAGCAGGGCTGCCAGGGCGTCGGCGGTCAGCACCTCGTAGGTATCGGTGGTGCGGTCGAGGTACCAGGTGTTCTCGCCGGGCTCGAGGCGGACCGACGCCTGCACGGCGCGGGTGGACGGGCGGTAGGTGGAGCTGCGGGGGATCTCGTCGACGACGTAGATCAGGTCGGGGCGGCGATCCGGGTCCAGGACGCGCAGGCCCTCGGTGACGTCCTTCGGCTCCAGCCGGTGGCCCGGGCGGACACTGACCGCGGCGACGGCGAGAGTGCGGCCGGCCCTGTGCCTTTCGCCGTCCGCCGCCTCCGTGGACAGGGCGAAGGCCACCTCCAGGTCGACGGCCGTGAGGTCGTTGAGGGCGTCCACGACGGGCTGGGTGTACACCGGGCCGCGCGCCGTCCGGATGACCGTGTCGCGGCGGTCCATCAGCCAGTAGTCGCCGTCGGCGTCGCGGCGGAACAGATTCTCCGTCGGCATCCACGCGTCACCGGGGGCGAACACACCGCGCAGGCCGCCCTGCGAGACGTCCACCCGGTCGGCCGCCCGGCCGAGCAGCAGGCCCACCTCGTTGTCGGCGGCGCGGCGCGCGAAACCCTGTGCGTCGGTGCTGATCTCGCCGGTCTCGGAATCGTAGGACACCAGCTCGACCCGGGCGGTGCCCGGCACCGGCCGTCCCTTGCTGCCCACCTTGGCGCCCGCCACATTCGCCAGCACCACGTCGCCCTCGATGGACGCGTAGAACTCCAGAACCCGTGCGGGAGCGAACTTCTCGGTGGTCCGCCGCCACAGCCCGGCCGGCATGCCGGAGCCGATGAACAGCCGGATCGGATGCGGGTGCCCGTGCGGGAAGGTGTCGGCGTCGAGGATGTCGCGCATCATCGTCCAGGTGTAGGTGACGACGGTGACCCCGTAGCGGTGCACCTCCTCGGTGAATCGCGCCGGATCCAGCGACCGGGCCAGCGCGATCCGGCTGCCGCCGGCGACCGCGCCGCCCAGGCTCACCAGCAGGCCCGACGAATGATGCAGGGGCGCCAGGCAATACACCGTGTCCTGGCGGCCCAGGTCGGCGGAGCCGGCCGTGCCGAACGCCGACACCGACCAGCGGTGGTTGGTGATGTACTTGATGTCCAGCTTGTCGCCGGTGCCCGTCACGAGCACGAACGCCAGCTCCCGCGCCAGGCCCGGATCCGGGCGGAACCAGCCCGGCAGCACCACCCGCGACGGATCGATCTGCTCGAGATCGATCACCTCGGATCCGAGCGGCACGTCCAGCCCGCGCGCATCGCCGCCGCCCAGCACCAGGATCCGCGTTCCGGTCGCCGCCGCGTCACGCAGGTTCTCCGGATCGGAGACGATCGTCGTGATGCCGGTCAGCTCGACCGCGCGGCGCAATTCGCTGCCCGGGGCCAGCAACACCGCCACCGCGCCCAGCCGCGACAGCGCGGCGACCGCGGCCAAGGCGCTCGGCCTGGTCTCCATCAGCACGCCGACCCGGGCGGCCGGCCGCACCCCGGCCGAGATCAGCCCGCGCACCACGTTGTCGATGCGCACGTTCACCGCGGCGTTGGTGTGCACGCGGTCGTCGAACAGGAAGCATTCCCGCAGCGGCGCCCGGCGCGCCTGTTCGGCGAGCAGGCGGCCCAGCGAGATCCGGGTGTGCGGCTGGATCATGCCCAGCCGGGTCAGGCGCGGCAGCGTCCGCACCGCCTCCCCCGTCAGTTCCATCGAGCCGCGCAGCGTGCTGCTCGCGATGCTGCCCAGCGCCGCGCCGAGCCCGGCGCCCGCCTCGGCGAGGGAGGCTGCGGTGTGCACGACCCTGGTCGCCACCGTGCGCGGGCGGTTGGCGGCACCCTGTTCGCGCATCGGGGTGATCCGGTCGGGCAGCGCACCGCCGCCGGCGAACCAGTGCACCCAGTCCCGCACGAGCGGCCAGGTCTGCTGGGTCGCCACCGAACCGGCCACCAGTCCGAAATGCCCGGCCACCACGGTGGCCTCGTACACCTCCGCGTTCGGGGCGGCCCGCACGATGCCGCGCACCGCGGCCGGCTGGCCGATGTCGTCCACCTCGCCCACGAAGGCCAGGATCGGGCACCTCAGCTCGGCCAGGGACACCGGATGATCGCGAATCACGAACCCGCCCAGCATCATCCGGTTGTGCGCCACGAACTGCTTGAGCAGATCGGCGGCCGCCGGACCGGCGTAGCCGACCCAGCCGTCGCGCTCCAGGAATCGGCGCTGGCGCTCCCGCGGCAGCAGCGCCTCCCGGTCGTGCAGCTGGCGCAGGAAGTCGACGCGGGCCTTGGCGGTCTTGACCGGATCGAGCAGCTGGAAGCCGACCCGCACCATCGAGTCGGTGATCGGCAGCCGGTTCAGCACGTGGTCGGCGACGAAATCGGCGAGGTCGGACACCAGGTCGTGCGGCAGGCCGAACGGCAGCCCGGCCACGATGTCGACGGGGCTGCCGAAGGTGACGATGCTGTCGATGCCCTTGCCGTAGCGATAGGCGGCGGTCTGGTAGGCGAACATGCCGCCCTGCGAATAGCCCATCAGGTGCACGCCGCGGCCGGTCAGCTCGGTGATCGTGTCCAGGGCGCTGTCCAGGGCCAGCACATGGTCGGCGAGATCGCGCTGCCAGCCGCCCTCCTCGCTCGCCGGTGAGCCGAAATCGATGACCCAGCAATCTATTCCGGCGCGGTGCAGAATGCCCACCGCGCCACCGTCGGCATTGACGTCGTAGATGTCGGCATTCACCATCAGGGGCGGCACCAGCAGCACCACCGGCCGGGCCTCCCGGAACTCCCCCTCGCCGGGGCCGTGTGGTCCGCCGGAAACATCGGGCTCACCACCCGGTTCGGGCGCGGGGGTGACCTCGTCGGGGAAGTACTCGTCGGGGAAGTAATGGCGCAGCCGATACATTCGCTTACGCTCGGTGACCTCGTACGGCGACGCCTCTTCGTCCTGTGTCAGCCCACCGAAACGGATCACCTCGAGCCCGTTCTGCGCGGTCGCCATCAACCGCTGCACCGGCTCCGTGACGAACCTCGTATCGAACTTCACGGTCACTCCCAGCCCTCGCCCTCGATGTGACGTACATCACGGACTCCTGCCTGTCCGGATGAGCTTGCCACATCATCAGCCTACTTCGCGGCGGCCGAGCCGGGCCGATCGGTAACGGAAGGTGCGCCATGGCGTTGCCGGAGCGGTGCTCGAATCCCCGACTCGCCCGGGCCATGAAACACGCGCAGGGCGTTCGTTGCCGAGGCGTCGTGGGTTGCTCTCGCGGACAGGAGATTCCAAATCGTTACGGCGCAAGGATTTTTGAGATCCGTTCGGTTCATTGGGTGGCGCGGCGGCGCCACCCGCATTTACTATGAGTGTGCTGTAACGCACTGTCGCGCATACCAATTCATCCGAGTCTCACGTTGACGCAGGCTGCTCCCGCCTGCCGTACAACCCTGCCTGAACCACCAGCGCCATCGCGGTGGACAAGAACGAGGTGAGGACCACAGCATGACCATCGAACTCCCGGCTCAGGCCGAGAACCACGCACAGAAGAGCCTGTCCACCACCGCCGCCCACAAACTCGCCCACACCACCAAATCCGAACCGCAGATGCAGGGCATCAGCTCCCGGTGGCTGACCCGCGCGCTGCCGTGGGTGCAGGTGCACGGCGGTATCTATCGCGTCAACCGGCGCCTGACACACACCGTCGGCAACGGCGAGGTCGAATTCACCGTCGACGGCGGGCAGGCCCGGATCATCCCGACCGAACTGCGGGAACTCCCGCCGCTGCGCACCTTCGAGGACGAGGAGGTACTCGGCGCGCTGGCGCAGCAGTTCGAGCAGCGCGAACTCGAGCCGGGCACCGTCGTCACCGAGTTCGGCAACCCGGTGGATCAGCTGCTGCTGATCGTGCACGGCAAGCTGAGCAAGATCGGCACCGGCGAATACGGCGAGACCACCCGGCTCGGAATACTGTCCGGCGGATCGTATTTCGGCGAGGACATCCTCACCGACCGCGACGCCATCTGGCCGGTCACGCTCACCACGATCACCAGCACCACGCTGCTGGCCCTGCCCCGGGCCGCCCTCGAGCGCGCCCTCGACGACATCCCCGCACTGCGCGAACAGCTGGCGCGCTTCGCCGACGCCTCCTCGCGGCCGCAGAACAAGCACGGCGAGGCGAATATCGAGATCTCCTCCGGGCACGCGGGCGAACCGCTGCTCGACGGCACCTTCGTCGATTACGACATCAGCCCGCGCGAGTACGAACTCGGCCTGGCGCAGACCGTGCTGCGCGTGCACACCCGCGTCGCGGACCTGTTCAACGAGCCGCACAACCAGATCGAGCAGCAGCTGCGCCTGACCATCGAGGCCCTCTACGAGCGCCGCGAGAACGACCTGGTGAACAACCCCGAGTTCGGGCTGCTGCGCAACTGCGATCCGAAGCAGCGCATCTCCACCGAATCGGGCCCGCCGACGCCCGACGACATGGACGAGCTGCTGAGCATGCGGCGCAGCACGAAACTGTTTCTGGCACACCCCAAAGCGATCGCCGCCTTCGGTCGCGAATGCACCAGGCTCGGCATCTACCCCGACCCGGTGGACGTCGACGGCCACCGCGTCCCGGGATGGCGCGGGGTACCGATCTTCCCGTGCGGCAAGCTCCCGGTCAGCGGCACCCAGACCACCTCGATCCTGGCCATGCGCACGGGCGAGAAGGACCAGGGCGTCGTCGGCCTGCACCAGACCGGCATCCCCGACGAGTACGAACCCGGCCTGAACGTGCGGTTCAAGGGCATCGACGACCAGTCGATCATCTCCTACCTGGTCAGCTGCTACTACTCGGCGGCGGTGCTGGTCCCCGACGCGCTGGGCATTCTCGACGACGTCTCGGTCGCCCGGCAGAGCGATTGACGGGGGAGCAGCCATGTCGGTGCTGTCGCGCGCGGCGGCACCGCCGGCCACCGATGAGGTGGCCGGCGTCGTCGCCGCGCTTCTGACCAACCTCGACCACGCTCCCCCGGCTCGGCTGCCGACGGCGGACGAACCGTCGGCACCGGATATCCCCGATACCTCCGAAACACCGGCGCCCGAACCGGTTTCGGCGCCGTTGGGCGATATGACCGGGGCCGCCGTCCCGTTCCGCCTGCTGGGCCCGCGCGGCCTCGGCGCGCCCTTCGTGCCGAGACCGCCCGCACCGGACGACGACCCACCCGATGGTGCCGCCGCGCATGGGGGCGGCGGCACCGGACAGGCCGGCCCCGTTATTGCGCAGGCCGATGCATTACCTGTCGTACCGGACCCGGGGCCGGAGGGCACGGACGAACCCTCGGATCTGCCGGGAATCCGGCGATTTCCGCAGGGTCCCACCGGTTTCGGTACGACATCGCTCCGGCCGACCCTGTCCCGAACCACGGTGTCCCGGACCGACAGCGACGGCGACGGACAGGGCCGACCGGCCTCCCGGCGCGATATCCCGGCGCTGTACTGTCCGCCGCCGGTGCGCGACGACCCCCTCCTCGCCGAGGCGGTGAACGAGGGAATCACCCTGTGGGCCCAGTCGATCGGGCTGTACGAGGGCAGGCTCGACGAGCTGCGCAAGGCCGACTTCGGGCGGCTGATCATGCTGGCACACCCCGACTGCGACGACCCGGACCGGCTGCTGGCCGCGGCCAAGTGCGCGGTCTCGGAGTGGTCGGTGGACGACTACTACTGTGAGGAGGACGCCGACGACCGCGCACCCGACGGCACCCCGTCCAGCGCCGAGGCGGAGCTGGGGCCGCGGCTCGAATTGGCCGCCGCCGCCATCGATCCCGTCCATCTCCCGGCCGCATATCAGGCACAGCTCGAATGCGCCCTGGAGGCGGACCCGATCCTGCGCGCCTTCCGCACCTCGTTCGAGCATCTGTCGCACTACGCCACGCCGGCCCAGCTGGCGCGGCTGCGCACCGAGATCGCCGGCTGGTTCATCGCGCTCGGCGCGGAGGCCGGGTGGCGTACGGCCGGGCGGATGCCGCCGGTGTGGGAGTACCTGACCAATCGCCAGCCGCACAGCTTCCTGCCGTGCATGGCCCCGATCGACGCGGTCGGCGGCTACGAGCTGTCCGCGCCGGAGTACACCGACCCGCGGGTGCGCCGCGTGGTCACCACCGCTGCCCTGGCCGCGCAGATGGTCAACGACCTGTACTCGATGGCTCGCGAAGACCTCTCCGGCGGAAGGGAATTCAACCTGCCGACGGTGCTGGCCGCCGAGGAGGACTGCCCGCGGCGGGAGGCGGTCCGCCGCACGGCGGAGATCCACGACGAACTGATGCACCGTTTCGAACGGGAGGCGGCCCCGCTCGCGGCCGCCGGCTCCCCCGAACTGCGGCGCTTCCTGGGCGGCCTGTGGGCCTGGCAGGGCGGTAACCGCGCCTGGCATGCCGACAGCCGCCGCTATCACGACAAAGGCTGACGCTCAGCGCATTTCGATACCTCATCCCCCACGAGATCCCCACCACGAGATCCCCACCACGACCGGGTTCCACCGAAGTTCGAGAGGATGATCCGCGATGACGATGCTCGACCGCGAGACCGATGGAGTCCTGCGCACCAACTACCAACGCTCGGTCGCCGAGTACTGGAACAACAACCCCAACGACGACCGGGTCAACACCAAACTCGGCGAGGTGGACGGTCTCTACCATCACCACTACGGGATCGGCGAGCCCGACTGGTCGGTGCTCGAGGGCCCGGCCGAGACCCGGCAGGACCGGATCGTGCGCGACCTGCACCGCCTCGAAACCGCGCAGGCCGACCTGCTGCTCGACCACCTCGGCGATATCCGCCCCGGCGACGGGCTGCTCGACGCCGGCTGCGGCCGCGGCGGCACCAGCATCATGGCCAACCAGCGGTTCGGCTGCCGGGTGGACGGCGTGACGATCTCGCAGTACCAGGCCGGGTTCGCCAACGACCAGGCCCGCGAACGCGGCGTCACCGACTCGGTGCGCTTCCATTTCCGCAACATGCTCGACACCGGCTTCGACGCGGGCAGCATGCGCGGCCTCTGGACCAACGAGACGACCATGTACGTCGAACTGCAGGATCTGTTCGCCGAATTCGCGCGGGTGCTGGAACCGGGCGGGCGCTACGTCTGCATCACCGGCTGCTCCAACGACGTCACCGGGGGCCGCTCGGCCGCGGTGAGCTGGATCGACGCCCACTACGGCTGCATGATCCATCCGCGCGGCGAATATTTCCGCGCGCTCGCCGCGAACGGGCTGGTCCCGATCTCCGTCACCGATCTGACCGCGGCCACCATCCCGTACTGGGAGTTGCGCACCCACTCCGAACTCGCCACCGGCGTGGAGAAGCCGTTCCTGAGCGCCTATCGAGAGGGGAGTTTCCAGTACCTGCTGATCGCAGCCGATAAGGTAGGCCGGTGACCCGCGCAACTGTGACCGATCGCGAGGCTCTACCCGTCGAACTGGTGGACGAGCACGGCCAGGCCATCGGGGCATGCCCGGTGGCTCAGGCCCACGCCGCTCCCGGCCGCCTGCACCGGGCGTTCTCGGTGCTGCTGTTCGATGCCGACGGGCGGGTGCTGGTGCAGCAGCGCGCCGGGGTGAAGACCCGGTTCCCGCTGCTGTGGACCAACACCTGCTGCGGGCACCCGGCACCGGGCACCAAGATCGCGGCCGCGGCCGCCGACCGGCTCGTCGAGGAGCTCGGGGTGCACACCGAGCTGACCGAGGTGGGCACGTTCACCTATCGTGCCGCCGATCCCGGCACCGGCCGGGTCGAGCACGAGTGGGATCACGTTCTGGTCGGCCGGTTCGACGGCCGGCCGCCTCGCCCGGATCCGGCCGAGATCGCCGACCACGCCTGGGTGTGGCCGGCGGATCTGGCCGAGGCGCTGGCGGCCGATCCGAGCCGGTACACGCCGTGGCTGTCCGGGGTGCTCACGGTCATCGGCGACAACGAGCAGGACGGGTAGGCCGCCACCGGCCGGTGCGCGAGAGCACCGGCCGGTGCGCGAAAACGCTGGTCAGTGCGCGAAGGAGATGTCGTCCGGCGGGGCGAACAGCCCGGTGTCGGTGGGCAGCGTCGCCAGCGCCGACTCGAGCCGGACGTGATGCTGCTGGGCCAGTGCGGTCAACCGCTGCACGTCGGCGGCCAGGAAGGCGTCCAGCATGAGGGCGTGGTCCGTGTGCAGCCGCACCCGGTCGGTGCGGGACACGTGCACCATGGACTGCACGGGTTCGGTGACGTTCCAGGCGGATTCGAGCAGGTGCAGCAGCCGGAACATGCGCGAGGGCCGGGTGAGCGCGAGGTGGAACCGGCGCGAGCGGCGGTGGTAGGCGACGGGATCGTCGTCGCGGATGGCCTGTTCCAGCGCCGCGTGGGTCTCCACCAGAAGGGCCCGGTCCGAGGGGGTGGCGCAGCATACGGCCGCGGCCAGCGACGCCTCCTCCAGTGCCTGCCGCACGAGGTACATCTCGCGCAGCTCGGTCGCGGTCAACCGCGCCACGGTGTAACCGGAGTGCTGCTCGTGGGCAACCAGGCCCTCGCCGAGCAGGATCTTCAACGCCTCGCGCACCGGAATGTGGCTGACGTCGAACAGCTCCGCCACCTCCCGGACCGGAATCGCAGTCCCCGGCGGCACCGCGCCGTCGAGGATCACCCGGCGCAGTTCGCCGAGGATGATCTGCGGCCGGCCGGGCTCGTCGACCACCAGCTTCGCGAGCAGAGCGGAGTGTCGTCGTGGGGCCATGTAGCGACGCTAGGCGACCGATGTGTGCGGCAGCGGTCGCCGGTGTGACGATCGCGAAAACCGATCTCGGCCGCGCTCGGTCGACACCGCTCCGCCGACCTGGCACGTTCCCGATCGCCGGGCGGCCCGTCTGGCAGCATGACCGCCATGGATCCGATCGGGCTCGGCCGCATCGAGGCGGCCGCGACGCTGCTGGAACCGGTCGTGCGGCGCACGCCGCTGCTGGCGTCGCGGGTGCTGTCCGAGCGCACCGGATGCGAGGTGTGGCTGAAATGCGAGAACCTGCAACGCACCGGATCGTTCAAGCCGCGTGGAGCCTACAACCGGATCGCCCACCTGCGCGAGCCCGACCGGCGGCACGGCGTCGTCGCGGCGAGCGCGGGCAATCACGCCCAGGGCGTCGCCTGGTCCGCGACGACGCTGGGGATCGAGTCGACGGTGTTCATGCCGGTGGGTGCGTCGCTGCCGAAGCTCATGGCCACCAGGGCCTACGGCGCCACCGTGCATCAGGAGGGCGACAACGTCGACCGATCCCTCACCGCCGCACTGGATTTCGCCGAGCGGACCGGCGCGACGCCGATCCATCCGTTCGACCATCCCGACATCGTGGCCGGGCAGGCGACGGTGGCCCTGGAAATCCTCGAGCAGCTGCCGGAGGTGGGCACGGTGATCGTGCCCACAGGCGGCGGCGGGCTGCTCGCCGGCGTCACCGTCGCGCTGCACCACCTGGCGCCGCGGGTGCGGGTGGTCGGCGTGCAGGCCGCGCGGGCCGCCGCCTGGCCGGATTCGCTGGCGGCGGGCAAACCCGTTGCGCTGGAACACATGTCGACGATGGCCGACGGTATCGCGGTCGGGCTGCCCGGCGAGGTGCCGTTCGCCCAGGTGGCCGCGCACGGCCCGGCCGTGGTGACGGTCGGCGAGGACGCGCTGTCGAGCGCGCTGCTGTTGTGCATGGAACGGGCCAAGCTGATCGTCGAACCCGCCGGCGCGGCGGCGGTCGCGGCGCTGATGAGCCGCGCCGGCGAACTCGGCCTGCGGGGACCGGTGTGCGCGATCCTGTCCGGCGGCAATGTCGACCCGTTGCTGCTGACCCGGCTGATCGGCCACGGGCTCGGCGCCGCCGGCCGCTATCTCGCCGTGCGCGTGACGATCTCGGACCGGCCCGGCAGCCTGGGCACGCTGCTGGACATCGTCGGGGCGAGCGCTGCGAGCGTGCTGGACGTCGTGCACGCCCGCACCGGCGCACGGCTGGCCGTCGACGAGGTCGAGGTCCTGCTCACTCTCGAGACCCGCGGCCCCACCCACCGCGGCGACGTGCTGGAGGCCCTGGGCGACGCGGGATACGCGGTGCGCGTACAGGATTGAGCCGCACACCGTACGACCGGTGCTCAGCACTTGCTCCTGTAGAAGTACTTCGCGTTCGCGTCCATATCGGCCCGGGTGAGGGCGATCATGTCGGTCCGGATGTTCCGGGTCACCGGCTTGCCGTCGATCGCGGCGGCGGCCTGGTCGACGCCCTGCGCGCCGATATCGGCGGGATTCTGGGCGATCAGCGCCTGCACCGTGCCGACCCGCAGGTCCTCGACCTGTTTCGGGCTGGCGTCGAAGCCGACCAGCTTCACCTGGCCGAGCTTGCCGGCGTTGCGCAGGCCGGTGGCCGCGCCCTCGGCCGAGCTCAGGTTGGTGGCGAAGATGCCGACCAGATCCGGATGTGCGGCCAGCGTGGCGGTGACGATCGAGGCGGCCTGGGCGGCCTCGTTGTTGTTGTACTGCACACCCAGTGACGCCAGCCCCGGCTGGTTCTTCAGCTCGTCCTCGAAGCCCTGCGCCCGCAGATCGGTGGTCGAGGTGCCGGCCTTGGTGTTGATCGTGAGCACGGATCCGTTGCCGCCCACCAGTTTCGACAGCGTCTGCGCCGCCAGCCGACCGCCCTTGCGGTTGTCCGAGGAGATCGAGGACACCGCGACCGAGGTGTCGTCGAGCGCGGTATCCACCTCGACCACCTCGATGCCGGAGTCCCTGGCCTGTTTGATCGGGCTGGCCATCGCGGTCGCGTGGGTCGGCGTCACGAGGATGGCGCCGGGCTTGTTCGCGATGACACCGGTGACGATCGGGGTCTGCTGCGACGCGTCGAACTGGGTGGGCGCCTGGGTGTCCAGCCGGAACCCGAGCTTGTTCGCCTCCTCCTGCGCGCCGCACTGCATCGAGATGTAGAACGGCTCGTTGGCCACACCGGGGATGAGCACGAGCCTGCGGGCGTCGGTCGAACCCGAATCGCCCACCGTGCCACCACATCCGGTCAGCATCGCCGCGGCCGTCACCGCGGCGCCGATCATTCCGGCGGTCCGTCTTCCGGTCCTCATCGCCGCCCTCACCTTCGAGATAGGTTGTGTCACTTCCGGTCCCGCAAGCTACCGCCTTCGGTCCCGACGCGAGCGCCGGCGGATCTGGTCGAACCACACGGCGGCCACGAGCACTACGCTCACCGCGACCGGCTGCCAGAACACCGGCACGTCCGCGATCACGAAGCCCTTGCGCAGCACCGACGGGATGAACACCCCGATCACGGTGCCCAGCACCGATCCCACCCCGCCGAACAGGCTGGTCCCGCCGATCACGACGCCCGCGATGGCATCCAGATTGTCCGTGGCGTGCCCGGCGATGGTGGTGGTGCCGAAATAGGCGAGATTCATGAAACCGGCCAGCCCGGAGAGGGTTCCGGCCATCAGGTACACCAGGATCAGATGCCGGGTGACGCCGATGCCGGCCCGCCGGGCGGCCTCGGTATCGGAGCCGATCGCATAGGTGTAGCGGCCGAAGCGGGTGGTGTGCAGCAGCCAGGCGCCCGCCAGCGTGACGACCGCGGCGACCAGCACCAGATCGGGGACACCGCCCAGCACCGTGCCGAAACCCAGTGAGTTGCGCAGCTTGTCGGGCACCGTGCGGGTGTCCACGCCGCCGGTGATCAGCTGGGCGGCGCCGAGCGCCGCGCCGAACGAGCCCAGCGTGACGATCAGCGGCGGAATCTTGGCCTTGGCCACCAGGAATCCGTTCACCAGACCCCAGCACGCCCCGCCGGCCAGCGAGGCGAGCAGCCCGGCCGTCACGATGCCCCAGTCGGCCCCGGTGGCGTCCTGGCCCGGACTGAGCCACTCCATCGTCTTGGCGCCGATCACGCCGGAGAAGATCAGCACCATGCCGACCGACAGATCGATGCCGGCGCTGACGATGACGAAGGTCATCCCGATCGACAGCACCAGCAGCACGGAGGTCTCGATGAGCAGCGTCTGCAGCGTGAACCGGGTCGGGAACGCGTCCGGGCGCACGACGCTGAACGCGGCGTAGAGCACGATCAGCACCAGCCCGATCCACAGCGTGCTGGTGCCCAGGAGCCGTTGCCACACAGTGGGTTCCGGGAGCCCCGCGGTCTCGGCCTCCGGCGCCGCTGCCGTCGTATCGGTGTCGCTCATGCGGCATCCTCCTGGGTCAGGGCGCCCGTCATGGCGCCCACCAGCTGTTCGAGGGTGGCGTCGGATCCGAAGCGCGCCACCCGTTTTCCCAGCCGCAGCACCTCGATCCGGTCCGCGACCGACAGCACCTCGGGCATGTTGTGGCTGATCAGCACGACCGCGATGCCCTGATCGCGCACGCGGCCGATCACCTCCAGCACCCGCTCGCGCTGCACCACGCCCAGGGCGGCGGTCGGCTCGTCCAGGAACACGACCCGGCGCGCCCACAACACCGCGCGAGCCACCGCGACGGTCTGCCGCTGGCCGCCCGACAGCGACCCGATCGGCACGTCCGCCCGCGGCAGCGTCACCCCGAGCCGCCGGAAGTGTTCGGCCGCTTCGGTTCTCATGGCCTTGCGGTCCAGCATGCCCAGGCGCCCGAGCACCCCGCGCCGGAACAGCTCCCGGCCGAGGTAGAGATTCGACGCCGGATCGAGGTCCGGTGCGACGGCCAGATCCTGATACACCGTCTCCACGCCCAGCCGGCGCGCGGCGGTCGGCGACGCCATCCGCACCGGCTCGCCGTCGAGCACGATCTGTCCCCCGTCGGGTTGCTCGGCGCCCGACAGGCATTTCACCAGTGTCGATTTGCCGGCACCGTTATCGCCGATGAGCGCGGTGACCTCGCCGGCCCGGACCTGAAAGTTGGCTACCCGCAGCGCTTCCACGCCGCCGTATCGCTTGGTCAGTCCCTCGGCTTCCAGAACCACGGCAGACATCAGCGATCACCCCGGCAATTTCGACGGCGCGGACATCCGTCCACCCGGCCGATGTTAACGCTCACGCGAGGCGTCGGGAGGAGAATCGGGAAGATCAGGCGCGAACCGCTGCCGCCTCCGGAGACGATCCCGCGCCGGTGGATGTCAGTGCGCGGCGCCGAGTTCCAGCGCGAGCACGCCGACGATGACCAGCACGATGCCGCCCATCTGGACCGCCGTGAGGCTCTCGTCCAGGAACAGCGCGCCGATCGTCGCCACGGCCGCGACACCGATCGCCGACCACACCCCGTAGGCGACGCCGATCGACATGCCGCGCTTCAACGTCTGCGACAGGAAGAAGAACGCTCCCCCATACCCGGCCACCACGATGATCGACGGCACCAGCTTGGTGAATCCCTCGGACAGCTTCAGCGACACGGTCGCCGTCACCTCGGACGCGATGGCCAGGACAAGCAGCAGGAACGTCATGGCCGCAGGATATCGGCCGGGCGTCCGGGCCACCGACACCGCGGCCGCTCGCCACCGCCGGCCGCCCGGGCCGTGGCGCGGTTGCGGGCAGGTGGCCGAACCGCTCCGGCCGGCCCCGCCGCGGCCGGGTACCGCCGAATATTCGCCGGCGGCATCGGATTCGATCAGCCCGGGTCCACGCGGAAGCAGACCAGGCCATCGGCCGCGGCCTCGAACGCGTCGGAATCACCGGGCGGCCGCACCGCACCGGTCCGCAGGAAGAACTCGACACCCCGCGGCACCTGCACCGGGAACTCGCGCACCACCGGCCGCCGCTCCTCCGGCCCGACCTCGACGAGCGCGACCCGCCGCTCATCTTTACCGCGCGCCAGCAGCCCCCAGCCGGACACCCGCGCGTTCTTCACCCAGCCGGTCGGCCCGACCGACAAGATGTACTGCTTACCCTCCACCACGAACGGCGACACCGGCGTGGTGAACATCTTCCCGGACTTCCGCCCCGGCACCGTCAGCAGATGAAACGTGAAGAACGCGATCCCCCGCCGCTGCAGGAAGATGACCACCCGGTTCAGATACTTCAACCATCCCGGCAGCAATGCGACGGAACCCTGTGTACCACCACTCATGTCGAGCCCTCCACCCGGTCGTCCTCCCGACGGCACAACGGTACGCCGCACCGCCGGAACCCACCACGTTTCCGCTCACCGCACCGGAGCACCCCGGGTTCATCGGCGGGTTACCCGGGAACCACAACCACCACAGGCAGCTTCAGGTCCGAGGCCGGACGGCCCGGGACCGCTCAGCCGGCCTCGCGCAGCGGGTGGAATTCGACACTCAGCCGTACCTCCAGCGCCTGAGCAATGCGCTCCAGGACGGGGATCGTCGGCATCGTCCCGCCGCCCTCCAGGCGCGCCACCGCGGGCTGCTTCAGACCGGCCCACTCAGCCAGCTCGGCCTGCGTCAGACCGAGTTGCCGCCGACGCTCCCGTACGGCTTCACCCACCTCGAAGCGGATACGTGCGGCCTCGTAGGCACCACTGGCACCGGGATGTGACAGCGCCTCGGCACGCAACTCGGCCCAACTCTTATGTGCACCCATCGAATCCACTCCTCCGCCCCGACCGGACGGACGCCGGTCGCACCGTCGCGCTTCCGAACGCCGGCGGTCGGTCGGTCCCGGCTCGCCGGGCAGCGCTGCGCCTGTGACCACGGGATCGCCCCGGCGCAGCACGGTCTCCCCGCAGTCGTTGCCGACTGGGTCGAACCGCTGTAGTCCACCGGCCGTAAGCACCCATCTTATAACATGAATGTTATATCGTCTGCGGTTCCGCGCTCGGCAGATCGGGGATCAGTTCAGCCAGGTGCGGGCGGTGGTGGTGGCCGCGCGGACCTCGTTCAGTTGCTCGGCGACCTGTTCGCCGGCGGTGCCGCCGCGGGCGTTGCGCGACGCGATGGAGCCCTCGACCGTCAGCACCTCGCGGACCTTCGGGGTGAGGGCCGGGTCGACGGCGGCGAACTCCTCGTCGGTGAGTTCGTCCAGGCCCACGCCGCGGGATTCGGCGGCGCGGACGCAGGCGCCGGCGGCCTCGTGCGCGACGCGGAACGGAACCCCCTGGCGGACCAGCCATTCGGCGATATCGGTGGCCAAGGTGTAACCGGCGGGGGCCAATTCGGCCATGCGGCCGGTGTGGAAGGTCAGGGTCGAGACCGAACCGGCGACGGCCGGCAGCAGCATCTCCAGTTGCGCCACCGAATCGAACAGCGGCTCCTTGTCCTCCTGCAGATCCCGGTTGTAGGCCAGCGGTTGCGCCTTCAGGGTGGCGAGCAGGCCGGTGAGGTTGCCGATCAGCCGCCCCGACTTGCCGCGGGTCAGCTCCGCGACGTCGGGGTTCTTCTTCTGCGGCATGATCGACGACCCGGTGGACCAGGCGTCGGCGAGGGTGATGTAGCCGAATTCCGGTGTGCTCCAGATGATCACCTCCTCGGCCAGCCGGGACAGATCGACCGCGATCATGGTCAGCACGAAGGCGGCCTCCGCGGCGAAGTCCCGCGACGAGGTGGCGTCGATCGAATTGGCCGCGGCGGCATCGAAATCCAGTTCGGCCGCGATCGCGTCCGGATCCAGGCCGAGCGACGAACCGGCCAGCGCCCCCGAACCGTACGGAGACACCGCGGCCCGCTTGTCGAAATCGCGGAGCCGGTCGACGTCGCGCAGCAACGGATGCGCATGCGCCAGCAGCTGATGGGCGAGCAACACCGGCTGCGCGGCCTGCAGATGCGTCTTGCCCGGCAGCACCGCGCCCGGATGCGCGGCGGCCTGACCGGCCAGCGCGTCCACCACGTCCAGCACACCCGCCGCGACCCGACGCACCGCGTCCCGCAACCACATCCGGAACAGGGTGGCCACCTGGTCGTTGCGCGACCGCCCGGCGCGCAGCCGGCCGCCGAGCTCGGCGCCGGCCCGCTCGATCAGACCGCGCTCCAGCGCCCCGTGCACGTCCTCATCGGATTCGGCGGGCCCGAACGCGCCCGATTCCACGTCGGCGGCAAGGCGATCCAGCCCGGCGAGCATGCCGGCCAGGTCGCCGTCGGACAGCAGCCCCGCCTTGTGCAGCACCCGCGCGTGCGCCTTGGACGCGCGAATGTCGTAGGGCGCCAGCGCCCAGTCGAACTGGGTCGACTTGCTCAGCGCGGCCATCGCCGCGGCCGGGCCGGACGAGAACCGCCCACCCCACAGCGCGCCCTCGTTGGTGCCGCCTGCCTGGCTCATCGGTCGTCGTCTCCTAGTGTCGCTGTCATGAGTACGTGTCGGTCGATCTCGGCGCGGGCGTCGGCGGGCACCTCGCGGCCGTACCGGGCCAGCACGGCGGACGGCTCCGTTCCGGACACCGACCAGCCGCGGCCGGCGAACCAGTCCCGCGGATCGGTGCGGCCCTCCCACGAGTACCACAGGTTTTCCAGGTCGATCCGCACACCGGCCTCCGCCAGCGCCCGGCCCCGCGCGGCGCGCAGTTCCCGCACCGCCGCCGAGTCCTCGCGCTGGTCCAGGCCGATGTTCAGCGCGGCCCGGCTGCCCGGCGCGCTCAGTGCCGCGGCGTCGTCCAGCAGGCGGTCCTGCGCGTCGGCCGGCAGGTAACGCAGCAGCCCCTCGGCCAGCCACGCCGTCGGCGCGTCCACGTCGAACCCGTTGTCCCGCAATGCCTTCGGCCAGTCGTGCCGCAGATCCACCGGAATACCGCGCACCTCGGCGCCGGGCCGCTCACCGGCCAGCACCCGGGACTTGAACTCCAGCACCTTCGGCTGATCCAGCTCGAAAACCACGGTGCCGGAGGGCCATTCGATCCGGTAGGCGCGGGCGTCCAGCCCGGAGGCCAGGATCACGATCTGCCGGACGCCTTCGGCCGCGGCCACGCGGAAGTAATCGTCGAAGTACACGGTGCGGGCGATCAGCGCGGCGGCCATCGGCCGGTTCAGCCGGTCGTTCTCCGGCGTGGCGGCGTGCACCTCGCCGCGCAGGATCCGGCTCCAGCCCGAGCCGACCGCATCCACCAGCCGCTCCGCGTAGGGATCGCGGAACAGCCCGTCCGGCCGGCGTGTCTCGACCGCCCGCATCGCCGCGACACCCACGGCGGTAGCACCCACGCTCTCGGTGATGTCCCAGCTGTCGTCATCGCTACGCACCGGACGACCTCCTCGTTCCCTGCCGAACCATGCCTCGCCGGGCGGGCGGTTCGCCGCGCCCGGCCGACTCTGCGACCACCGTAGTCCCGGCGCTGTGTGCCGGGTTCCGCACTGCCCCGACACGCGAGGCACCACCGGCCGGCACTCGCCCGGTCCACGGATTCGCGATCGCCGCCCCGGCGGCACGGCGCACCACGAGCCCTCGCGTCACGGTCGCACCCGGGCCGCCTGTCGACGGTGCCGATCCATCGGAGCACGGCTACCGCGCCTCATCACGACGCAGCTTCGCGGCCATGGCCGATGAGGCTTCGTGCACCGACGGCCGCACGGCAATCGCCGGTCCGGGGCCGGGCCCGACCTCCGATCCTGCCTGCGACGACCGGAACACGGCGGACCCGCGCCGGCCGCCCACACGATATCGAGTGCCCGGCACAGGCCGTCCCTCGCGGGATTCTCCGGCGCACCCCGCGGTCGCTACTTCTTACCCAGATCCCGGCGCGCGGCGACCTTCGACGACAGGCCGTGGATCTGCACGAAGCCCTTGGCGAGCGACTGGTCGAAGGAATCGCCCTCGTCGTAGGTGGCGAGGTTGAAGTCGTAGAGCGACTCCTCGCTGCGGCGGCCGTTGACGACCACGGTGCCGCCGTGCAGCACCATCCGGATCTGCCCGGACACGTGCTCCTGGGTGTCGCGCACGAACGCGTCCAGCGCGCGCTTGAGCGGGGAGAACCACAGGCCGTCGTAGACCAGCTCGCCCCAGCGCTGCTCCACCTGGCGCTTGTACCGGCCCAGCTCGCGCTCGACGGTGACCGCCTCCAGCTCCTGGTGCGCGGCGATCAGCGCGATGGCGCCCGGGGCCTCGTAGATCTCGCGGCTCTTGATGCCGACCAGGCGGTCCTCGACCATGTCCAGCCGGCCCACGCCCTGGCGCCCGGCGCGCCGGTTCAGCTCGGTGATCGCCTCCAGCACGCTGACCGGGCGGCCGTCGATGGCCACCGGCACGCCCTTGTCGAAGGTGACGATCAGCTCGTCGGGCGCCTCGAAGTTGACCGTCGGGTCCACCGTGTAGTCGTAGACGTCCTTGGTCGGCGCGTTCCACAGGTCCTCGAGGAAGCCGGTCTCGACCGCGCGGCCCCACAGGTTCTGGTCGATGGAGAACGGCGACTTCTTGGTGACCGTGATCGGCAGGCTGTTCTCCTCGGCGAAGGCGATGGCCTTCTCGCGGGTCCAGGCGTAGTCGCGCACCGGCGCGATCACGTTCAGGTCGGGGGCCAGCGCGCCGATGCCGACCTCGAAGCGGACCTGGTCGTTGCCCTTGCCGGTGCAGCCGTGCGCGACGGTGCCTGCGCCGTGGTACTCGGCGGCCTCGACCAGATGCTTGACGATGAGCGGGCGGCTGATCGCCGACACCAGCGGGTAGCGGCCCATGTAGAGCGCGTTGGCCTGCACGGTCGGCAGGCAGTACTCGTCGGCGAACTCGTCGCGCGCGTCCACCACGATGGCCTCGACCGCGCCGCAGTCGATCGCCCGCTTGCGCACGAGCTCCATATCCTCGCCACCCTGGCCCAGGTCGATCGCGACCGCGACCACCTCGGCCCCGGTCTCCTTGCCGATCCAGCTGATGGCGACGGAGGTGTCCAGCCCGCCGGAATAGGCGAGTACGACGCGATCGGCCATATCTGTAGCTCCTCGAGGTTTCGTGCGTGTGCAAGTCTGGTGCCCGATCCCCGGGCCGGGTGACGGTGCGCGGCCTCCGCCGGGGCGGCCCTCCGTATGCAAATGATTATGCATGATGGTGCAATCCCATTCATCACCGGGGTACGCACGACCGGACCGCCGGTCGTCCCGGCTCCGAGCACGGCCGACAGAAGACACCGTACGGTCGGTTGCCCACCGGATGCCGGCGATCGTGACACGAGGCGGGGACACGCCGTGCAATCACGACAAATGTGGCGGAATCCCCTGGGAGTCAAGGGTTTACCAGCCGTCGCGGGCCCGCTGTGTCACGCTGAGGGAAATACGGACCGGGCAGGCAGAAGGGCGGGCGCATGTATTCGACGTTTGCGGAGTACTTCGGCATGATCGGCCGGGACGTGCTGAGCATCGGCGAGGCCGTGATCGGCCTCATCCAGCACATCATCGGCATCGGCGGGCAGGGGCCGGGCGGCCACGGAGCCTATCCGCCGGGACAGTATCCCCTCGCGTAACCGCGTCAGCCGAAGCCGACGCGGTCCAGCCAGAAGTCGAAAAGGTCACGATCGCCGAGGATTTCGACGCCCGCGGCGTCCGGGGTGAGGCGGCGGTAGATCAGCAGGAGCAGATCGGTGAGCGGGCCGCGAACGGCAACCGCGGCCCGTTCGTGCACGCGGCGCCAGGTGATCACCGCACCGGTCAGGTCGACCACCCATTCGGCGTTCAGGTCCGGTGGGGTATCGGTCGCGTGGAAGTGCAGGGTACGGCCGGGCCCCAGCAATTCCCTGGTCCGGGGGTTGTGCTCGAGCATCATCGGCAGCGAGCCGAGTTCGAGCCATTCGTCGAAGGCATCCGTGGCGACCCGCGGATCGGCGGTGAACTCCGCGCCGAGGGCGAGGGTGGCGTCGGCACGATGGATCAGGGTCTCGTGGGTGAACCGGCGCGCGTAGAAGTCCACGATCCCCACCGCCGGAACCGGGGTCCAGACCGACGCTCCGGGTCCGGCCCCGCGCAGCGCCGACGCCAGCTTCTCGGCCCCCTCGGCCAGCCAGGGGTCGAGCTCGCTCGGATTCCCCTCGAGATCCTCGGAAAAGGTGCGGAAGGCGAATTCGTCCTCCGGCATCGGCTCCTGGACGCGGGCGGACACGGCGGCGGCGGCCCAGCGTTGCGCGCCACCGAGATGCCGCAGCAGCTGCCACACGACCCAACCGGGACAGGACGGGACCGGAGTCGTGAGATCCGCCCCTGGCAGTATCGACCGCACCGCGTCGGTCTGGGCGACTATCTCGGTGCAATATCTGTCGAATTCGAGCGTCACGCGGTCACTCTGGCACATCCGATCGCACAGTGCCGCCGACATGCAATCGCACAGTGCCGCCGACATGCAATCGCATGGTGCCGCCGACTTGCGCGGGCCGCTCCGCTCAGGCCAGCTGCTCGATCTTGGCGGCCAGTTCCGCGCCGGTCAGTGGTTCGCGGGCGATGACGGCGATGGTGTCGTCGCCGGCGATCGTGCCGACCACCTCCGGCAGGGCCGCGCGATCGAGGGCGCTGGCCAGGAAGTGCGCGGCGCCCGGCGGGGTGCGCAGCACCGCGATGTTGCCGCTGTGATCGGTGGACACCAGCAGATCGCCGAGCAGCTTCGACAGCCGCCCGGTGCCGCCGGTGACGCCGCGCACCGGGCTGCCGTCCTCGGGCACCACATAGATGCCGGCGCCGCCGTCGGCGGCGCGCAGCTTCACCGCGCCCAGTTCGTCGAGGTCGCGCGACAGCGTGGCCTGGGTGGTCTCGATGCCCTCGGCGGACAGCAGCGCGGCCAGTTCGCTCTGGCTGCGCACCGCGTTGGCGGACAACAGTTCCACGATCCGCTGCTGGCGACCGGCCCGGGTGCGCGCGATCACGGGCCCCGGCTCGGGCGAGCCGGACCTGCCCACCGTGCTCACGCCGCCCGCCCGCCGGACCGCCGGGCCAGTAACCACACCAGCAGCGCCTTCTGCGCGTGCAGCCGGTTCTCGGCCTCGTCCCACACCACGCTGTGCGGGCCGTCCAGCACGTCGTCGGTGATCTCCTCGCCGCGATGCGCCGGAAGGCAGTGCAGCACAACGGCATCGGGGGCGGCGCGGGCCAGCAGCTCGCCGGTGACCTGGAACGGCCGGAACGGACCGAGCCGATCGCGCCCGTCGTTCTCCTGGCCCATCGAGGTCCAGGTGTCGGTCGCCAGCGCGTCGGCGCCCGCGACGGCCGCCGCCGGATCGTCGGTCACGGTGATCGCCGCGCCGGTCTCCGCGGCGCGCTTCCGGGCGGCCTCGAGCACCCAATCGGCCGGTTCGAATCCGGCCGGCGCGGCGATGGTCACGTTCAGCCCGGCCGTCACGCCGCCCAGCAGCAGCGAGTGCGCCATATTGTTGGCGCCGTCGCCGAGGTAGGTGAGCGTGCGGCCGGCCAGCGGCCCCTTGTGCTCGGTGAGCGTCAGCAGATCCGCCAGCACCTGGCACGGGTGGAATTCGTTCGACAGCGCGTTGACCACCGGAACCGTTGCGGCGGAAACCATCTCGTCCAGTCGGCGCTGTTCGAAGGTGCGCCACACCACGGCCTCCACGTAGCGCGACAGCACGCGGCCGGTATCGGCCAGCGTCTCCTCCCGGCCCAGCTGGGTGTCGCGGCCGCCCACGACCACCGCGTGGCCGCCGAGCTGCGCGATGCCCACCTCGAACGAGAATCGGGTTCGGGTGGAGTTCTTCTCGAAGATCACCCCGACCCCGCGCGGCCCCTCCAGCGGCCGGTGCGCGAACGGCGACTTCTTCACCTCCGCGGCCAGCGCGAGGATCTCGGCCTGTTCGGCGGGCGACACGTCGTCGTCCCGCAGGAAATGACGGATGCTCACTGGTCCCTCTTCTCCTGTGCCGAAGCCGTGGCGGTACTCCCGGCGCCCTGCGCGGTGACGCCGGCTTCCGTCTCCGGGCCCGTCGCTCGCACCGCGGAGTCGAGGATCCCGGGCAGGTCGGCCAGGAAGTTCTCGGCCTGCGTCTCGGTGAGCACGAGCGGGGGCGCCAACCGGATCACGTCCGGCTTGGCCGGGTTCACCAGATAGCCGGCGGCCCGGGCCGATTCCTCCACCCGCGCCGAAACATCTTGCGTCAGTTGAATTCCGATCAGCAATCCCGCGCCGCGCACGTGATCGACCAGCGGATGCCCGAGGTCGCCGATGCCGTCGATCAGCGTCTTGCCCACGGCCTCCACCTGGGCGAGCAGATCGGTCTCGTCGAGGGTGCGCAGCACCGCCAGCGCGGCCGCCGCGCACACCGGATTGCCGCCGAAGGTGGTGCCGTGCAGCCCCGGGGTGAACAGCTCGGCCGCGGGTCCCTGGGCGAGCACCGCGCCGATCGGCAGCCCGCCGCCCAGGCCCTTGGCCAGGGTGATCACGTCGGGCACGATGCCCGCCGCGCGATGCGCGAAGAACTGGCCGGTGCGCCCGACACCGGTCTGCACCTCGTCCAGGATCAGCAGCGCACCCCGCTCCGCGGTGACCGCGCGGGCCTTGGCCAGGTAGTCCGGCGGCGGCACCACCACCCCGCTCTCGCCCATGATCGGCTCCAGGACCACCGCCGCGGTCTCCTCGTCGACCGCCGCCTCCAGCGCCAGCGGGTCCCCGTACGGAATGTGCACCACGCCCGCCGGCAGCGGTTCGAACGGCGTCCGCTTGGACGGCTGCCCGGTCAGCGCGAGGGCGCCCATGGTGCGGCCGTGGAACGCGTCGTCGCAGGCGATGATCTTGCGCCGCCCGGTCAGCCGGGCGATCTTGAATGCCGCCTCGACGGCCTCGGCGCCGGAATTGCAGAAGAACGCGCGCCCGTTCCGGCCGCCGAACTGCGCCAGCAGCCGCTCCGCCAGCTCGATCGCCGGTTCGCTGGCATACAGATTCGAGACGTGCCCGAGCGTGCCCAGCTGCTGGGTGACCGCCTCCAGGATCGCCGGATGCGCGTGGCCGAGGCTGTTGACGGCGATGCCGCCGACGAAGTCCACGTACCGCGTGTCCTCGGCGTCGTAGACCACCGCCCCGGCGCCGCGCACCAGCGCCACCTTCGGGGTGCCGTAGTTGTTCATCAGCGCGGACGACCAGCGCTGCCGCAATTCCTCTGTGCTCATGGTGTTGTCGTTTCCGTCTCGGGTGGGGTCACCATCGTTCCGATGCCTTCCCCGGTGAACAGTTCCAGCAGAACCGAGTGCGGCACCCGGCCATCGATCACGTGCGCGGTCGGCACGCCGCCCTGTACGGCGCGCAGGCACGCCTCCATCTTCGGGACCATGCCCTCGTCCAGGCGGGGCAGCAGCGCCGCCAGCGCGTCGGCATCGATCCGGCTGGTCAGCGACGACCGGTCGGGCCACCGCGTATACAGCCCCTCGACATCGGTGAGCACGACCAGCTTCTCCGCGCCGATCTCCTCGGCCAGCGCCGCCGCCGCGGTGTCGGCGTTGATGTTGTGCACCACGCCGTCGGTGTCGGGGGCGATGGTCGACACCACCGGAATGCGGCCCGCCCGAATGAGATCCAGCACCGCGTCCGGATTCACCGAGGTGACGTCGCCGACCAGCCCGATATCGGTGGCGACCCCCTCGACGTTCACCGTGCGCCGGGTCGCGGTGAACAGCCCCGCGTCCTCGCCGGAGATGCCGACCGCGTAGGGGCCGTGCGCGTTGATCAGCCCGACCAGCTCGCGACCGACCTGACCGAACAGCACCATGCGCACGACCTCCATCACCTCGGGCGTGGTGACGCGGAAGCCGCCGCGGAACTCGCCCTGCAAGCCGAGCTTGCGCAGCATGGCGCTGATCTGCGGGCCGCCGCCGTGCACCACCACCGGATGCACGCCGACGGTGCGCAGAAACGCCATATCGGCGGCGAACGCCTCCTCGAGATTGTCGTCGACCATGGCGTTGCCGCCGAATTTCACGACGACGATCTTGTCGCGGAACTTCTGCAGCCACGGCAGCGCACCGGCGAGCACGTGCGCCTTGTCCAGCGCCGACAGGTTCGCCGTCGCCGACGAATGTTCCACTGCTTCCCCGATACTCATGAGCTGTAGGCCGAATTCTCTTCCACGTACCCGTACGACAGATCGGTCGTGCGGACGGTCGCCGTGCCCGCGCCCAGCCCGAGATCGGCCACCACGTGGATGTCCGGACCCGACAGATCCACCTCGCGGGCGCCCTCCGCACCGAAGCCGTTGGCGCACACCGGACTTCCGTTGAACGACACCGAAACCCGGTCGGGCTCCAGGGCGATCGGCGCGATGCCGAGCGCGGCCAGCACCCGGCCCCAGTTCGGGTCGGAACCGAAGAACGCGCACTTGACCAGGCTGTCGCGGGCGACCGCGCGGGCGCCCGCCAGCGCCTCGTCCTCGCTGACGGCGCCGGTCACGGTGATCCGTACCCGCTTGGTCACCCCCTCGGCGTCGGCCATCAGCTGCTCGGCCAGGTCCTCGCACACCGACAGCACGGCGGCGTCGAGCTCGTCCTGGCCGGGCGTCACGGCACTGGCGCCGTTGGCCAGCAGCAGCACGGTGTCGTTGGTGGAGCAGGAGCCGTCGACGTCGAGCCGTTCGAAGGTGAGCCGGCTCGCGTGGCGCAGCGCCCGATCCAGTTGTTCCGGGGTGGCGACGGCGTCGGTGGTCAGCACCACCAGCATGGTGGCCAGCGACGGCGCCAGCATGCCCGCGCCCTTGGCCATGCCGCCGACGTTCCACTTGTCGCGGTGATGGAACGCGGCTTCCTTCGGCACGGTGTCGGTGGTCATGATCGCGTGCGCCGCGTCGGTCCCGCCGTTCAGCCCGCCGCCCATCTCGTGCACGATCTCCGTCACACCGGGCAGCACCTTGTCCATCGGCAGCCGGTCACCGATCAAACCGGTTGAGCAGACGGCGATCTCGCCCGCGCCGGTCTCGGTGCCCCAGTTGCTCAATGCCGTGGCGAGCTGTTCCGCGGTGGCGTGCGTGTCCTGGAAGCCGCCCGGGCCGGTGCACGCGTTGGCGCCGCCGGAGTTGAGGACGACCGCGCGCAGGTGGCCGCCCTTCAGCACCTGCTCCGACCACAGCACCGGGGCGGCCTTCACCTTGTTGCGGGTGAATACCCCGGCCGCCGAGTACTCCGGGCCCTCGCTGAAAACCAGTGCGAGGTCCGGCTTTCCGCTCGCCTTGATCCCGGCGGCGATACCGGCGGCGCGGAAGCCGAGCGGGGCGGTCACGCCCTGGGTGCGGACGATTTTGCCGTCGGGGCTGCCGGTCGCGCCGTTCGCCGCCGTATCGGTCGATGTCACGGTGCCACTCCTACGGTGGAAAGTCCGGCGGTCTCGTCGAGACCGAGTGCCAGGTTCATCGATTGCACCGCGGCGCCCGCGGTGCCCTTGGCCAGATTGTCGACCGCGCCGATCACCACCAGCAGGCCGGCGTCGGCGTCCACGGTCACCTGCAGGGTCACCGCGTTGGAGCCGAGGACCGAACCGGTCTGCGGCAGTGCGCCTTCCGGCAGCAGGTGCACGAAAGGCTCGTCGGCGTAGGCCTTCTCGTAGACGGCACGGGCCTGCGCGGCGTCGACGCGGACCGGTGCCGTGCAGGTGGCGAGGATGCCGCGCGGCATCGGCGCCAGCACGGGGGTGAACGACACCCGGACGTCCACACCGGCGGCGGCCGTCAGGTTCTGCGCGATCTCCGGGGTGTGCCGGTGCGCGCCCGCGATGCCGTAGGCACGCGCCGAACCCATCACCTCCGCACCGAGCAGGCCCACGTCGAGCTTGCGGCCCGCCCCCGACGCTCCGCTCACGGCCACGACGTTGACGGACGGCTCGACGATCCCCGCCGCCACCGCCGGGGCCAGCGCCAGGCTCGCCACGGTCGGGTAGCAGCCCGGCACCGCGATCCGGGTGGCGCCGCGCAGCTTCTCGCGACCGCCCGGCAGCTCCGGCAGCCCGTACGGCCAACTGCCGGCGTG
Source organism: Nocardia sp. BMG51109 (assembly GCF_000526215.1). Lineage (NCBI taxonomy): Bacteria > Bacillati > Actinomycetota > Actinomycetes > Mycobacteriales > Nocardiaceae > Nocardia > Nocardia sp. BMG51109. The sequence goes on along the minus strand of NZ_JAFQ01000004.1, from coordinate 5,303,722 downwards.
CGGCGTCCTGTAGTACTTCTCCCACGCCCGCGCATCGGTCAGCCGGAAGTCGGCGCCGCAGTCGATGATCACAGTCGATTCCGGCAGCGCCTCGGCAAGGGCCGCCGACCGGCCGTGCGGCAGGCCGAGGAACACGACATCGTGGCCGGCCAGGACGTCGGGGGTGGTCTCGGCGAGCACCCGGTCGGCCAGCGGGAGCAGATGCGGCTGCGACTCGCCGAGCGTCGTGCCGGCGTTCGACCCGGCGGTCAGCGCCCCGATCTCGAGGCGCCCGGTTCGGTACTCCGGATGCCCGAGCAGCAGGCGCAGCACCTCGCCGCCCGCATACCCGCTCGCACCGGCCACCGCGACCCGCAGCGCGGGCCCACCCGAGGTATCCGTCATGTGATGATTATGCATGATCATGCAAGCTCATTCAGAGCCGGGTGCGGGGCAATGTCGCCGGTTCGCCCGATGAACCAGTCGCCACCAGGGGAAATCCCGACGACCACGGGAATGCGGGCCACGCGCTGTCTCCCACCCGGATACGACCCACGCTCCGGATCCAACCCCGCACCCGCGCCGCAGCCGGGACTCGCGCCGACGACCCGGCACACCCATGAGCACGCCCCCGCCCTCCAGCATGCCGCGGAACACCTCCGGCAGCCGCTGTTTCTCGACCGCCCCGACCTCGCCCGGCAGCCGCGCTCCACCCCGGACGTCGGTCGTGCCGGCATGTTCGCGACCGGGATCACCGCCGGACAGCCGAACTCAGGTACACGCCGGAACAACAGAGGGATTCGCCACCACGAAATCCGCGCGGATACCGAAACGCACCGAGGTCGAACAACCCGAGCGCAGGACCGGCGGTAGCCGTCCGATGCCGCACACCGGCCCACTCCGCCCGGGCAACGATCGGCAGTTACTAGTTGGTAACTTGAAGTTTCACGGGAAACGCCAAGCAGCACAGCATAATTCACACTGCAGAGCACAACCGAACGTGCCGGGCAACTCCGGTACGGTCACACATCCCCGGATAGTACTCACCACAGGAACACGAAGTTGATAAGCGCGCATATCATTACTACCCTCGTCGATACGTCCGGCAAGCAACCACCGGGAGGCACCCGTGTCCGTCATCGACACCCGAGCAGACCTTCTGACCCTGATCATCACCATGCACGTCCAACCGCACAACTGCGATGCCCTGCTCGATGAAATCCGGCGCACCACAGCGGATTTCATCTCCCAGCAGCCCGGCTTCGTCTCGGCCAACCTGCACCGCGCCGCCGACTCGACGCGCCTCGTGAACTACGGCCAGTGGGCGAGCGAGGAACTGTACGCGCGGGCACGGGCACGGCCGGAGTTCGAATCCTTCTCCGCCCGCGTGGCCGAACTCGCCGACCGCATCGATCCGGTCGCCTGCTCGGTCGTGTTCACCCAGGAACGATCGGCAGGCAGCTGAGGCCCCACCGGTTCCGAGCCGGCGGCCGCCCCGAAGCAGGAACACACCCGGACGGGTAATTCTCCGTGCGCACGCTTCCACCGTCGCCCGGCGCGCTCGAGGCCCGGAAGCCTTTCGCGCAGCGCGGATCCCGGCCACACGCATGCCGGGACAGCGGCACGCACGCAGTTCCCGGACGCGATACGCCGGAGCGCCACGGCCTCGTCGGCGCAGGCCGCCGTCGCGAGCCGGATCTCGCCGATACCGCCCGAACCGGTCCGCGCGGCCGGGCGAGACGGCCCGGAAAGGCGGCCTAGAAGTACGTGTGCAGCAGGTCGACCACGCGTGGACGGGCGGCGTCGGCGTCATCGATCACCGGGATCAGCCGCCACTTGTCGAAAGCCGTGCACGGATGCGAGAGACCGAGCCGCACGACGCTCCCGACGGGCACGTCCCCGCCCTCGGGCAGCCGCAGGAAGGCGTGCTGATCGTTGAGCGCCGATACGTGCGATCCCGGCGGCACCTCGGCGGAGCCCGAAAACCGTTGCGGCACCGGCAGTCCCTGGTCGAACGGCACATCCCGCTTGCCGGCGTCCAGCAGTGCCAGACCGGACTCCGGCCGCGACACCACGCGCGCCCAGGCGTGCATCGCCGGGCGCAGCCCACGCCCGGCACGCGGCGCGGACAGCGGTGAGATGCCGGCGTAGAAGCCGTCGTCGTGGATGAGATAACAGCCCGACCGCAGCACCACCGTCGCCGGAACACCGTGCGTCCCTTGCCCGTCCGCGATCGCCGACAGCTCCTCGACCACCAGGTCCGGATAGGCGCTGCCGCCGGCCGTGACGATCGCGGGCCGCTCGTAGCGATCGGACAGGGCACGATGCAGCCGGACCATGTCGCGGAGATAGCCGCGCACGGCGGTCACGGAGCCGGCGGAACGGTCGTGCGCCAGCGCCGCCTCGTACCCACCGACTCCCGCCAGCACGAGCCGCGGCGAATTCCGCACCGCGGCCGCAACGGTGAGCGCCTCCTCGACGGTCCGCGCGCCGGTCCGCCCGGGCGAACCGCCCAGCTCCACGAGCACGGGGATCCGCGCGTCCGCGGGCAGGTGCCGCTGCATCCATTCGACGGTCGTCACGCTGTCCGCCCAGCAGACCAGCTCGAAGCCCGGGTCCCGCCGCGATTCGCCTGCCACCCACCGCAATCCGGCCGGATCGACCAGCGCGTTGGCGAGCAGGATGCGGGACACCCCGAACGAGCGCGCCACCTGTGCCTGCCACGCGGTGGCGAGGGTGATGCCCCAGGCTCCGGCCGCGAGCTGCTCGGACCACAGCTGCGGTGACATGGTGGTCTTACCGTGCGGGGCCAGCCGCGCGCCCGCGCCCGCCGACCACTCGGCCATCACCGCCAGATTCCGGTCCAGTGCGGCCCGCTCGATGGCCAGGACGGGTGTCGCGAAATCGTCCAGATACGGTGTGGTGGAAAGGAACTCGCGCACAGTCCGCCCCCAGGCGGCGGCCGGCAGCGACTTGAACTCCGGCCCCAGCACTCGGTCGTGCAGCGCCGCCACCGCGCCGGTATCGATTCCGGGCGCCCGCGTCTCCTGGAACGGAGCGGCCACTACGCCGTCGGTGGAATCCATTGCCGGGCAACTCCCTCCACTGCGTCACGGGTGCCGGTCCACGCCGGCACCACACCGGTTTCGCGTCGGGCGTCAGGCGTCCGCGAGGATACCGAGCGCTTGCTCCGAGGTGTAGAACGGCTCCAGCCGCTCCCGGATCAGCTTGGCCAGCACACCGCCCTGCTTGGCGGCCTCGATCACGGCCGGACCGTAGGCGAGGATCTCCTCGGCGATATCGTCCGGCGACACACCCAGTTCCGGCAGCAGCCCCGCCAGCGTGTGGTCGCCGTACTTGTCGAAGAACACCTCCACCGACTCGTCCAGCAGCAGCCCGACGTACTCCTTGTTGCGCGTGGTCACGACGATACGGTGCACGATCAGCACCAGTTCGCGCAGGTCGGCCCGGGTGAGGTAGTCGCGCAGGCCGCTCACCGGCTCGTCCGCGTGCACGTCCCAGAACTCCATCGCGGCGCCGTGCACCGGGGCGTCGCGCAGGGTCTCGCGGATCGCGTTCGTCACCCGCCGCAGCGCGTACAGCGTGCCCTTCGCGGCCAGATCACTCACCCGGCTGCCCTCGGCGGCCTTGCGCGCGGTCTTCACCGCGGACTGCCCGATCGACATCAGCGAATTCACGCCCGGGACCTTGCCCGCGATCTTCTTGTTCGCCTCGAGAATGTCGTCGAGCAGCATGTCGGTGAACTTCGCGGCCACCGGGCCCGCCGTCGGCGCGTCACCGAGCCGGTCCAGCAGGCGTTCCTGGGCGCCGTGCATCGCGACGAGCTTCTCCACCAGCGCCTCCACCGGTTCGCGCTCCACCACGTCACCGAGGGTGTAGTCGTGGTTGTCGGCGATGTGGTCGTAGAGGGCGTCGGACAGCACCCCGACCAGATCCCGCACGAGCGGGCCGTCGCTGCGGTCGACCACCTTGCGGACGGTCCGTTTGGCGTCCTCGAGCGTCACCGCGTCACGGAACACGATGGTGTCGGCCACGCCGATCACCTGCTCGACGTCGCGGGCGACCACCTCGGCGAAACGCTCACCGGAGACCTCGCCGACGAGGAACTCCACCTGCGCGTCGAGCAGCCGCTCGGCGATCTCCCGCGGCTCGGTCATCGCATCCACCCTCAATCCGTTCCCGGCCCGCTCAGCCGGAATCGTTGCGGCGCACCGACTTCCGGATCCGGTCCAAGCGTTCGCGCGCGGCCTCGTCCCGCGCCTCCCATTGTTCTTCGACACTGCGGCCCGCCGGCGTCTGCGAGGACAGCTCGCTCATTCCCTGCGCGGTACCGAAGCGCCGCTCGACCTTATCCCGAACCGAGTCGAAAGTCGGGACACCGGATTCGGAGTAGCCGCCGATGCCCGCGGTACCGGTGGGCGGTACGGGTACACCGACTGCCGGTGCCACCAGCCCAGATGTCTCAGACAGCGGGGAGGCATCCGGGCCGCCCGTGGTGGACGTCACAGCCGGTCCGGACGGCACATGACCTGCGCGGGCGGCCAGCTCGGCCGCGACCAGGTGCAGTTGTTCCAGCGCCGGCCGTCCGGTGGTCGCGGCCGCCACGACGGCCAGCAGGTCCTCGTCCGGCAATCCCGCCAGCAGGGCCGCCATATCACTGGTATCCGACATGAGTCCAGGCTACGCAGGAATCCGCGCGGCGGAGCCGGGTCATCGACCGCGGTGCCGGTGCGGTCCTTCGCCTGCGGCCGTGGAGGTTTGCGCGAGCACACCGCGGGCCCAGTCCCCGACCGTCGCGGCCCAGCCGGGGGTCGTGACGAGATCGTTGTGCCGCCCGCCCGGATAGATCTTCAGCGCCTTGGGCTCCGGCGCCGCCGCGTGCAGCGCGCGTCCCATCTCCACGGGCAGCAACTCGTCGCTGTCACCGTGCATGACCAGCGTCGGGGTATGCAGCGTGCGCAGCCGGCGCAGACTCGGAAAGGCGTTCGGCACCAAGGGTTTCGGGAGGAACGGGTACACCGCCCGGGCGGCGTCGCGCAATCCGGTGAAGGTGGACATCAGGATCAGCCCCGCGGGCGGGAATTCGGTGGCCAGCTCGATCGCCACCCCTCCCCCGAGCGATTTCCCCAGGTAGAGGACCCGGTCCGGATCCACACCCGGACGCCCCAGCAGCGCCTCGCGGGCGGCGCGCGCGTCGAGATAGCAGCCGGCCTCACTGGGCCTGCCCTCGCTGCGGCCGTATCCGCGGTAGTCGAACACCAGCACGTCGAGTCCGGCGGCCGCCAGCAGCGCCAGCACCGGCGTCCGGTCGCCGATATTGCCCGCGTTGCCGTGCGCGAACAGGATGTGCCCCACCGGTTCCGCCGCCCGCACGAACCACCCGTTCACCCGGACGCCGTCGGCGGCGGTGAAGTACAGGTCCTCGTACTCCACGTCCAGCCGCGCCGGTGTCACGGCGATCCGCCGCTCGGGCAGGAACGTCAGCGCGTTGAGGACGGCGGTGGCGGGGTGTCGCATGATTTCCTTCATACCTCGAGCGGCCGTCCGGAAAACCATTTGTCCGCCCGCCCGGGCCGCGGCTACGGTGCCCGGCATGGCTGTCGAGGCATCCGAGACGCCCACCGCGTCCTAGCCACCCCGCCCCGCACCCGGCCGCACGCCACGGCCGGGTCCTTCGGCATACCCTGCCCGACAACCGTTTCGAGGTATTCCCGTGCGCGCAGCCACGCTGTCATCCGCCGTTCTCGCCCTGGTCCTCCGTCCCGACGTGGGGCGGGATCCGCCCGTCCCCTCCGCGATCCACGGGCCCGACCGGCCCCGCAGCGGAAGACGACGGGAAGGAGATACATGTCCAGTTCCATGTTCCGGAGGAGGTCCCGCGCCAATGTCCGGGCGCACCGCGCCCGCTGGCTGGCACAGGCCGGAACACCGCAGCTGACGCGCTGCCCGGACCCGGCCTGCGGCGCGGTCGTCCCGCGGCATACGGCCTGCCCGGAGTGCGGCCGGTACCAGGGCCGCCAAGTGCTGCGACCACGTAAGCGCGGTTAGCGAGTGGCCCGTTCCCGATCGCCGGGAACGGGCCACTTCACCGCCCGGCGAGACCGGCGGTGGCGATCCCGCGCACGAAGACCTTGTTGGCGAAGGCGTACACGACGAGCATCGGCGCCAGCATGAGCAGCGAGGCCGCCATGAACACCGGCCAGTGCGCGGTGTACTGGCCCTGCATCCACACCAGCCCGAGGTTGAGGGTGGCAATGCTGGTGCGCTGCAACATGATCAGCGGCCACAGAAAGTCGTTCCACACCGTCACCCAGGTGAGCACCGCGAGCACGAGAATCGCGGGCTTGGTGTGCGGCAACAGAACTCGCCAGAAGGTCTGCCAGACACTGCATCCGTCGAGGATCGCCGCCTCCTCCAATTCCGCCGGGAGAGTGAGGAAGAACTGCCGCATCAGGTAGGTCCCGAACGCGCTGCCGAACAGGCCCGGCACGATCATCGACAGCGGGCTGTCCACCCAGCCGAACGTGCGCATGAGGATGAACTGCGGGATCACCGTGACCGTCAGCGGCACCATGAGCGTGGCCAGATAGGCCAGGAACACCACGTCGCGCCCCTTGAACGGCAGGCGCGCGAACGCGTATCCGGCCAGCGAGCAGAAGAAGACCTGACCGGCGGTGACACAGCCGGCGTACAGCACCGTATTGAGAAACATCCGGCCGAACGGCACGTACTCGAATACCAGACGGTAGTTCGACCACTGCGGCTCGGCCGGGAGCAGCGACGTTCCGGCGACCTCACCCTGTTTCTTCAACGATCCCGACAGCGCCCACAGCACGGGCAGCAGCGCACACCACGCCATCACCACCAGCGCGAGATAGACCAGCAGCCCGCGCGCCGTGCAGCGGGCGACCACCCGGTTCGCGCGGTTGCTCCGGGCCGCGGTGCTCATCGAACCTCCCCGGTGTCGTCGCGTCCCATCCGCAGCTGCAGAGAGGTGAGCGCCAGCAGGATCACGAACACCACCCACGCCAGCGCGCAGGCGTATCCGAGATCGTTGAACTGGAAAGCGTTCTGGAACAACATGATTCCGAACAGATACGTGGCTGTCTCGGGCCCGCCGTTACCGCCGGTGAGCACGTACGCCTGGTCGAATGCCTGGAACGAGTTGATGATCGAGATGACGAAGACGAACCCGAGCGCCGGGCGGATCATCGGCAGCGTGACCGACCAGAACCTGCGCGGCCCGCCGGCCCCGTCGATGCGCGCCGCCTCGTGCAGATCCTCGGGCACGCCCTGCATCGCGGCCAGCAGCACGGCCGCGGCGAACGGCACACTCTTCCAGATGCTGACCAGGCACAGCGACACCAGCGCCCAGCCCGGATCGATCAGCCAGCGCACCGGACCGAGACCGAACCAGCCCAGCATGGTGTTGAACAGGCCGCCGTCGGTGTTGAACATGAAGCCCCACACGACGGTCATCGCCGCCGTCGAGGCCACCAGCGGCATGAACAGCACGCTGCGAAACAGGCCGATGCCCTTCAGCTTCGCGTTCAGCGCGGCGGCGACGGCCAGGCTGATGACGACCGTCGGCACGATGGTGGCGACGGTGAAGATCACCGTGTTCATCAGCGCGGTGTAGAACAGCCGGTCACCGGTGAACAGCCGCCGGTAGTTCCGCAGGCCGACGAATTCCGGCGGATCGAACATATTCCAGTGGTGGAAGCTCAGATACAGCGAGAATGCCAGCGGGAACAGCAGGAACACCAGCACCGCAAGCAGATTCGGCACGATGAACACGCGGCCGGCGGCGGCCCTGCGGCGGGTCAGCGCCGAGCGCCGGTCGTTCTGCCGCGCCGGGGCGCGGTCCGCCCGCACGGTCACGACACCGCCCCCTGCAGCAGGCCGTCGAGCTCACCGGTCAGCCCCTCGGCGAACCACGAGGCCGGGGCGCCGCCGCGGAGCACCCGATCGGTGGCCCGATGCCAGGCGGCATCGACCTGGGGCCAGCGCGGACTCACCGGGAGATGATGCGAATGCGTCGGCCCACCGGTGAGCACCTCGAGATTGCGAATCCGGGTGTGCGCCCGGGCGAATTCCGGCGACTCCAGGGCCGACCGCAGCGCCGGCACGAACAGTCCGGACGCCGCGACGGCCCGCTGGCCCTCCGGCCCGGTGGCGAACTTGACGAATTCCCAGGCCAGGTCCTTCTTGGCACTGGCCGCGGCGATACCGAGCCCGGTGGTGCCGATATCGGATTTCGCGCTCTGCCCGCGCGGGCCGACGGGCAGCACCGTGACGTCGAAGTCCAGGTCCGGTTCGGCGGTCAGCGCGCTGTACTGCCAGTGCCCGGTCAGCACCATCGCGGCCTTGCCCTGCGAGAACACGTCCATCGCCGACATCGAGGCGGAGGCCGACTGCATATCCGCGGACGTGGGCGCGACCCGGTGCCGCACCGACAGGTCCGCGTAGAACTGGAACCCCTCGATGAACCGGTCGTCCTCGACGTTGGTCCGGGTCGGGTTGATCGGCGGCGTGAACCATTCGGCGCCGTTGTTCATCCCGAAGATCGCCCCCGACCAGCGCGGCACCGGCCACGCGTCGACGAAACCCCACTGGCTGGTCCGGCCCGAGGCGTCCCGTTTGGTCAATGCCTGTGCGGCGCCCAGGAATTCGGCGAAGGTCCAGGGATCTTCCCAGCGGGCCGGGGGCGGCGGCACCCCGGCCTCCTCGAACAGTTTCCTGTTGTAGTACAGGAAGATTCCCGCCCACTGCTCGGGCAGGGCGTACTGTCCACCCTCGAACGTGAAGGTTTCGTACAGCTGAGGAATGCTGTCGGCGCGCAGCCGAGCGGCGTAGTCGGGATCCCGGTCGAGCATGCCGTTGAGGTCCTGCAGCACACCGAGTTCGGCGAACCGCGAATACGACTCCCACTGCATCAGCACATCGGGACACTTCCCACCGGCACAGTAGGTGAGGATCTGCTGTTGCGGATCGACACCCGCCATCTGTACCCGAATGCTGATGTCGGGGCGGACCTTCGCGAACTCCTCGATGATCCGCAGCCGCACCGTCGCCTCGTCGGGCGTGGCCTGGTAGAAGAAGGTCAGCTCGTTCGGATCGCCGGAGCACCCGCTCACTCCCGGCACCGTCGCCGCGGCACCCGCTACCACCGCACCGCGCAGTAGTGCGCGCCGGCTCACCATCCGACCCTCCCGAAACCGTGCCCTTCGAAAACCGTTGATACGAAACGCCACACACGGTAACCGAAGGTGTCCGGGATCACACCGGGAATCGCCGAACCAACATCAAGTTCGAGCGCTCGGCGTATCCCGGGAACCCGGATCAAGGCTCGACGACCTCACGACGCATTCCACTTCATCTGTTCCGCCGGGGCGGACAGGATCGACCGTAGGTCCTCCAGCAGCGGCAGCAGGTCCGTCGAGCCGGCGGACCCCGATGGAGCCGCGCGGACACCCGTCACCGGATCAGCCGTCATTTCCACCGATCCGGTGACGGAGCGCCGCCCTACTACGTCCGCAGCACCGCGCCGACGGCGGCGGAAGCCGATGCCACGGCGGCATCGCGCGCCGCGCTGGCCTCGTCCTCGGTCAGGGTGCGGTCGGTGGCGCGGAAGCGGAGGGCATAGGTCAGGGATTTGCGGCCCTCACCCGCCTGGGCTCCCTCGTACACGTCGAACAGCGAGATGTCCTCGAGCAGCGCACCGGCGCCGGTGCGCAGCGCCGACTCCACCGAGGCCGCCGGAGTCGCCTTCTCGACACTCACCGAGACGTCCTGCAGCACCGCGGGGAACGCGGAAACCACCGGGGCGAAACGGGTTTCGCGCAGCGGCAGCGCGTCGAGGTCGAGTTCGAAGGCGCAGGTGCGGGGCGGCAGGCCGGTGCGCTCCAGCGCCGCGGGATGCAGCTCGCCCGCGTGGCCCACGACCACACCGTCGACAACCAGCTCGGCGCAGCGACCCGGATGGAACGGCAGATACGCCGCGGCCCGCCGCTCGATCGTCACCCCGGCGGCGTCGGCGACGGCATCGGCGAGCGCGAACGCGTCGGCGGCCTCGGCGGCCCGGCCCGGACCCCACGGCCCGCGCGGCTCCCGGCGGCCGGTCAGCACCGCCGCCACACGCACCGGCTGATCCGGCAGCGACGCCACCAGGGTCGCGATCTGCTCGTCGGTCGGGCGCCGGTCCACCGGCAGCGGATCGACGGCACGGGTCTCCCCCGTCGGCAGCACCACCTGAGCGATGCTGTAGATCGTCAGGTCGCGCTCGCCGCGAGAGATGTTGCGGGCGGCCACTTCCAGCAGTCCCGGCAACAGCGTCGTCACCAGCTCGGCGCGCTCCACGTCGAGCGGATTGAGCACGCGCAGGGTGGTGCGCCGCGGATCGTCGGCGGCCAGGCCCCAGGCGTCGAACATGCCCTCCTGCAGGAACACCGGCGCGGGCACCTCGACGGCGCCGGCGAACGCCAGCGCGCGGCTCACCGCGCGACGGCGGCGCTGGGCCGCGGTGAAGCCGCGCCCGGACGGGGCGGCGGGCAGCACGGACGGGATCTGCTCGAGCCCCTCCAGCCGCAGCACCTCCTCGACCAGATCGGCGGGCTGCACCAGATCGGGCCGCCAGCTGGGCGGGGTCACGACGAGCTGCCCGTGCCCGGTCTCGCTGACGCTGACGTCGACCGCGCAACCGATCTGCGCCAGCCGCCGCGCCGAGGTGCCGGTCGGGTAGATGATGCCCGCGGTGCGGTCGGCCCGATCGAGGTCCATCCGGATCGGCTCCGGCTCGGGCACCGGCACCCGGACGTCGGTGAGCTCGGATTCGACAGTGCCACCGGCGATCTCGGCCAGCAGCGTGGCCGCCCGATCGAGCGCGGCGACGTTCACCTCCGGATCGACGATGCGCTCGAACCGCCGCGACGCCTCGGACGCCAGCTTGTGCCGCCGCGCGGTGCGGGCGATGGCGACCGGATTCCAGGTCGCCGCCTCCAGCAGGATCTCGGTGGACTCGGCGCCCACCTCGGTGGAGGCGCCGCCCATGACACCGGCCAGCGACACGACACCGGAATCGTCGGCGATCACGACATCCTCGGCGTCGAGCACGCGCTCGGCGTCGTCCAGGGTCCGCAGCTTCTCGCCCGCCCGCGCGCGGCGCACCACCAGGCCGCCGCGGAGCTCGGCCGCGTCGAAGGCGTGCAGCGGTTGGCCCAGCTCCAGCATCACGTAGTTGGTCACGTCGACGGCCGGCGAGATCGGCCGCACCCCCGACAGCAGCAACCGCCGCTGCAACCACCACGGACTGACCGCCGCCGGGTCCACCCCGGTCACCCGCCGCGCCGCGAACCGGGTGCACAGCGACTCCGGCTCCAGCCGCACCTGCCAGGCGTCGGCCTCGTCGTCGGGCAGCGTCCGCACCGCCGGATCGGCGTATTCCAGATCGAAGCCGCAGGCCAGCTCGCGGGCGAGGCCGCGCACCGAGAAGGCGTAGCCGCGGTCGGGGGTGATGGCCAGCTCGATCACCGTATCGTCCAGGCCGAGCACGTCGTTGGCATCGGCACCGGGCTCGGCGGTCCCCGGCTCGAGGACCAGAATGCCGGAATGATCCTTGCCGATGCCGAGTTCGGCGACCGAGCAGATCATGCCGTTGGACACGTGCCCGTAGGTCTTGCGCGAGCTGATCTCGAAACCACCGGGCAGGATACCGCCCGGCAGCACCACCACCACCAGATCGCCGACCGCGAAATTGGTGGCGCCGCAGACGATCTCCTGCGGCTCGGACCCGCCGATATCCACCTTGCAGAACCGGATCGGCTTCTTGAACTCGGTCAACTCGGTGATCTCGGCGACCCGGCCCACGACCAGCGGGCGATCGGTCCCGCCGGTGATCCGCTCCAGCCGGTCGACCTCCTCGACCTCGAGGCCGACCCGGACGAAACCGGCGTCGAGCTCGTCCGGCTCCACCGACCACGCCGGGGTGGTGCGCTGCAGGACTTCGGTCAGCCAGGACTGCGCTACTCGCACTTGACGTTTCGCTCCTCGTGATTGGCGCTGCTCGAATGTGGTGCTGCTCGAACGGTGACGGTCAGGACTGGATGCCGAACGGCAGCGTGAACCGCACGTCGCCTTCGACCATGTCGCGCATGTCGGGAATGCCGTTGCGGAACTGCAGCGTCCGCTCCATGCCCATGCCGAAGGCGAACCCGCTGTACTCGTCGGGATCGATACCGGAGGCGATGAGCACGTTCGGGTTCACCATCCCGCAGCCACCCCATTCGACCCAGCCGGCGCCGCCCTTCTTGTCCGGGAACCAGACGTCGACCTCGGCCGACGGCTCGGTGAACGGAAAGAAGCTGGGCCGCATGCGGGTCCGGGTGTCCGGCCCGAACAGCGCCCGCGCGAACGCGTCCAGCGTGCCGCGCAGATGCGCCATCGTCAGGCCCTTGTCCACGGCCAGCCCCTCGACCTGCGAGAAGATCGGGGTGTGCGTGGCGTCCAGCTCGTCGGTGCGGAACGTGCGGCCCGGGCACACCACGTAGATCGGCAGCTCCCGCTCCAGCAGCGAGCGCACCTGCACCGGCGAGGTGTGCGTGCGCAGCACCTGCCGCGACCCCTCCGGCGCGATGTGGAAGGTGTCCTGCATGGTGCGGGCGGGGTGATCGGGCAGGAAATTGAGCGCGTCGAAGTTGAAGTGCTCGGTCTCCACCTCCGGCCCCTCGGCGACCTCCCAGCCCATGCCGACGAAGACCTCCGCGATCCGCTCGGACAGCACGGTGATCGGATGCCGGGCACCGACCGCCCCGCGCGGGGCGGGCAGCGTCACATCGATGGTCTCGGCCACCAGCACCGCGGCGTCCCGCTCGGCCAGCAGCGCGGCACGGCGCGACTCGTAGGCCTCCGACACCCGCGACCGGGCCACGTTGACGCGCTTGCCGGCGTCGGCCTTCTCGGCCTTCGGCAGCCCGCCCACCGCCCGCTGCGCCAGCGCGATCGGCGACTTACCGCCCATGTGCTCGGTCTTGGCGGTGGCGAGCGCATCCAGGTCGGCCGCCGCGGCAAACGCCTTCTCCGCCGCTGCTGCGGCGGCGGACAGCGATTCCTCGCTCGGTGCCGTGCTCTGCTCGGCTCGTGCGTTCTCGTCGGCCACGATGATTCGTCTCTCCCCTGGCTGGTTCGGGTTTCGGCGGACTGCCCACCTGACATTGTTGCTGGTCGAATCGTACGCAATGTACCCAGGCCACTTCACCGGGATTTCGGCCGAGGTCACTATGACCACCCCCACCCGTGACAGCGGCGGCACCGAGGGCATATAGTTAGCTGCGGCAACCAACTTGTTGGCACGGCCACATAACTTCGACGCGGTCCCGCAGCCGGCCTCGACGGCCCCTCCGCCCGGCCACCGCGTCCGCCCATCCAGGGGAACGACCAGGGGAGAAGACCGTTGACCACCACCACCGCGAGAGATCCCGCGCAGGACCAGGCGCCGGCCGACGACAGACCGATGACCCACCGGCAGATCATGGAGGCCCTGTCGGGCCTGCTGCTGGGCATGTTCGCCGCGATCGTCTCCTCGACGATCGTCTCCGCCGCGCTACCGAAGATCATCGGCACGCTCGGCGGCGGCCAGACCGCCTACTCCTGGGTCGTCGCCGCCGCCCTGCTCGCGATGACGGCCTCCACCCCGATCTGGGGCAAGCTGGCCGACCTGTACAGCAAGAAGGCCCTCGTCCAGATCGCCCTGCTCGTCTTCGTCGCGGGTTCGCTCGTGGCCGGACTGTCGCAGAACGCCGGAATGCTGATCGCCTGCCGCGTGGTCCAGGGCATCGGCGCGGGCGGACTGTCGGCGCTGGCCCAGATCGTGATGGCCGCGATGATCGCGCCGCGCGAACGCGGCCGCTACAGCGGCTATCTGGGCGCGACCTTCGCCGTGGCCACCGTCGGCGGCCCGCTGCTGGGCGGCGTCATCACCGATACCAGCTGGCTGGGCTGGCGCTGGTGCTTCTATGTCGGCGTCCCGTTCGCGCTGATCGCCCTGGTGCTGCTGCAGAAGACCCTGCACCTGCCCGTCGTCCGGCGCCGGGTGAAGGTGGACTGGCTCGGCGCATTCCTGGTCACCACCTCGGTCTGCCTGCTGCTGATCTGGGTCAGCTTCGCCGGGAGCAAGTACGACTGGCTGTCCTGGCAGACCGCGGCGATGGTGGCCGGCTCCGTGGTGCTGGGCGTGCTGTTCGTGCTGGCCGAGTTCCGGGCCGCCGAGCCGATCGTGCCGATGCGCCTGTTCCGCAACCGGACCATCACGCTCGCGTCGGCGGTCTCGCTGCTGGTCGGCGTCGCGATGTTCGCCGGCACCGTCTTCTTCAACCAGTACTTCCAGCTGGCTCGCGGCAAGTCGCCCACGATGTCCGGCGTCATGACGATCCCGCTGATCGGCGGCCTGTTCATCGCCTCCACCGTCTCCGGCCGGATCATCACCCGGACCGGCCGCTGGAAGGTGTGGCTGGTCTGCGGCGGCGTCCTGATCACCGCCGGCCTGGGCCTGCTGGGCACGATGCGGTACGACACCAACTACTGGCTCGTCGCGATCTACATGGCGTTCATGGGCCTCGGCATCGGCATGACGATGCAGAACCTGGTGCTGTGCGCGCAGAACCAGGTGGCCCCGGAGGATCTCGGCTCCGCCAGTTCGCTGGTCGCCTTCTTCCGCTCGCTCGGCGGCGCGGTCGGTGTCTCGGCGCTCGGCGCGGTGATGGCGAGTCAGGTCAGCGACCATATCGCCAGCGGTCTGGCCCGGCTGGGTCCCGACGCGGCCAAGGCCCTGGGCAGCGGGTCGGGCAGCGGTATTCCGGATATGGCGACCCTGCCCGGACCGGTCCGCACCGTGGTCGAGGAGGCCTACGGGCACGGTATCGCCGACATCTTCCTGTACTCGGCGCCGATCGCGTTCGTCGCGTTCCTGCTGACGCTGTTCATCAAGGAGGTGGCGCTGCGGACCACGAGCGGACCGGCCGCGGAGACGGAATCGGTCGCCGCGATCGCGACCGCCGAGGCCGGCCTGGACAGCTGGGTGTACGAGGACGTCACCGAGTCCGGGGGCAGCGGGGTGCGCGGGTTCGTGCGTTCCGGTGACGGCGCGCCGCTGCCCGGCGCCGCGCTGACGCTGATCTCGCCGACCGGACGCCAGGTCGGCCGGGCCATCGCCCACGCCGACGGCCGGTTCGGCCTGGACGCGCCGCACTCGGGTTCCTATGTGCTCATCGCGTCCTCGGACGGATACCAGCCGCAGGCCGCGACGCTGTCGATCGACGGGCGGCCGCTCGACCACGACTTCCGGCTGAGCGGCATGAGCGGGCTGTCCGGCACGCTGCGCGCCGACGGCGACGGCGCCCCGGTCGCCGATGCCGTGGTGATCGTCACCGACGCCCGCGGTGAGGTGATGGCCGCCGGCGCGTCGGGCACGGACGGGAAATACGAACTGGCCGACCTGATCCCGGGTCCGGCGACGGTGGCCGTGAACGCCGCCGCGTTCCAGCCCGTCGCCGTCTCGGCGGAGGTCCGCGGCCACGGCACCACCCGGCTCGACCTCGTCCTGTCCCGGGGCACGGTGCTGCGCGGCACCGTCCGCACCGCGGCCGGCCCGCTGCCCGATGCCCGGGTCACGCTCGTCGACGCTACCGGCGGCGTGGTCGGCACGACCATCACGGGCCCCGAGGGGACCTACGCGTTCGGCAACCTCGGCAACGGTGACTACACGGTCATCGCCACGGGCTACCCGGAGACCACGACCACGGTCCTCCTCGAGGCCGGCGAGACCGGGAGCCACGACATCGAGCTGTCGCACCCGGCCGACTAGGGATTGGGCGAACGACCCTGCGGGCCACCGGCAATGCCGCCGGTGGCCCGCAGTGGTATATCCCGGTATGAATCCTCGCTCCGAATCGACGGGATCCACACCGACCGCGATCGGGTAGTACAGGGCGAACTCCCGCCGCACGCACCCCCTTTCACCAGGCTGCGCGGGCCGAGCGCCGTTCATGGCCGCCGCGGGCCGAACACCCTCGCGACGACGGGCCGACTGCCGTTGCGGCGCTGGGGGTTGCGGGCAGAACCGTCCTCGGTGCCGGTGGTGCTCGCCTACTCATACCGACCGCGCCGACGCACATCAGCGAGATGACGGGCCTGTCACCGGCGTTTCGGCGAGTGCTGGACCCGGGCGCCGGCGTAGAGGCAGATGGCCGCCGCGGCAGCGAGATTCAGGCTCTCGGCGCGGCCGTGGATGGGGATGCGGACGCGGTGGTCGGCGCGGGCGGCGACGGCCGGGTCCAGTCCGTGCGCCTCGTTGCCGAACAGCCAGGCCACCGGACGCCGCAGGATGTCGTCGGCATCGTCGAGATCGACCTCGCCGCGGGCCGTGGTGGCCAGCACGGTGACTCCGGCGTCGCGCACCGTCGACAGCACCGTGTCGATATCGCGCTCGCGGGCGATGGGCAGATGGAAAAGGCTTCCGGCGCAGGCGCGTACGCATTTGCCGTTGTGCGGGTCCACCGAGTCACCGGCCAGGACGACACCCTGCGCCCCCACCGCGTCCGCGACCCGAATCACCGTGCCCGCATTGCCCGGGTCGGACATCTCCACCGGGATCGCGAGCAACCGCGCGGGCCCCGATCCGGTCTGTCCGATGCCCGCCCGCGACCCGCCCGCCACATCCGTTCCGGACATCGCGCCGACCGGTGGTTGCGCCGAAACCACCTGCGCCAGTGAAACATTCACCTGACGGCACACCGCGACCAGGCCGGGCGGGGTGACGGTCTCGCCCAGCTGTTCCGCCGCCCGGTCGCTCACCGGCGTCGTGCGCACGCCCCGCGCGGCCGCGCTCGCCACCAGCTCGTGCTCACGTTCGGCGGCCCGGTTCGAGAAGTACAACTCCTCGACGTGTCCGGTATCCAGCGCCGCCGCCACCGAATTGGCGCCCTCGGCCAGAAACAGCCCGGTCTTGCGCCGCTGCGCCGCGCGATGCAGCTTGACGGCGGCGACGATCCGAGGATTGCGCCAGTCGAGGAGATCGGAGTTCACGGCCGGTCGCCGATCGTGCGGTGGTACCGACCCGCAACAAGCACCGGTTCGCCGAATCGGTGTACGACGTCCCCGTCATTCGGCACCCGGCACCGGCTCGCGGGGTTCGCCGGACCGATGCGATCAGCGCTCACGGCCGTGCCCCCGGCACAACGCGACGACCCGCGGATCGCGCTCTCCGGGGAGAGCGTTCCGCGGGTCGTCGGCAGTAGTTCGGGAGACCCGATCGGCTCACGCAGCGGGGGCGTTGACGTCGGCGGGCAGCGCGGCCTTCGCCACCGCGACCAGACCGGCGAACGCCTCGGCATCCGACACCGCCAGCTCGGCGAGGTTCTTGCGGTCCACCTCGACACCGGCGGCCTTCAGGCCCTGGATGAACCGGTTGTAGGTGATGTCGTTGGCGCGGGCCGCCGCGTTGATGCGGGCGATCCACAGCTTGCGGAAGTCACCCTTGCGCGCCCGGCGATCCCGGTAGGCGTAGGTGAGCGAGTGCAGCTGCTGCTCCTTGGCCTTGCGGTACAGCCGCGAGCGCTGCCCGCGGTAGCCCTTGGAGGCCTCGAGGATGGAACGGCGCTTCTTCTGAGCGTTGACGGCCCTCTTGACGCGTGCCACTGGTCAGTCCTTGTTCGAATCGAGGGGCGCCTGCGGCGCCCGGGTGCGGGAGATGGTGACGGCGGATCCTGCTCAGATACCGAGCAGCTTCTTGACGCGACGGACGTCGGCCTTCGCGACATCCTCCGTGCCTTCCAGACGACGAGTCCGGCGCGAGGGCTTGTGCTCGAACAGGTGACGACGGTTCGCCTGCTGGCGCAGCAGCTTGCCCTTACCGGTCACCTTGAATCGCTTCGAGGCGCCGCTGTGGCTCTTCATCTTCGGCATGGATTCCCAATCTGTCTCGTGCCGGCGGCAGCGCACTGCCGCCGGTGCTGTATCGGTTCTACTGCGGAATGACCGCTTCGGCCTCCGGCGCGGGCGCCGCGTCGGATCCGGACGCGGGCTCCGAACCGGGTCCCGGCGTCCGCCGCGGCACCGCCGCCGGGGCGGAACCGCCACCGGCCGGCGCGGTGCCCCGCTGCGACACCGTCTGCTGCGCCTTGGCCCGGGTCTTCGCACCCTTGTGCGGCGCGAGGACCATCGTCATGTTCCGGCCGTCCTGCTTGGCCGAGGTCTCCACGAAGCCGAGATCGGCGACATCGGAGGCCAGCCGCTGCAGCAGCCGGAACCCGAGCTCGGGCCGCGACTGCTCGCGACCGCGGAACATGATCGTCACCTTGACCTTCGACCCGGCCTCGAGGAACCGCATCACGTGGCCCCGCTTGGTCGCGTAGTCGTGGTCATCGATCTTGGGGCGGAGCTTCTGCTCCTTGATCACGGTCTGCTGCTGGTTCTTCCGGGACTCGCGCGCCTTCTGCGCCGTCTCGTACTTGAACTTGCCGTAGTCCATGATCTTGCAGACCGGCGGACGCGCGTCCGGCGCGACCTCGACCAGATCGAGGTCGGCTTCCTGCGCGACGCGTAGTGCATCTTCAACACGCACGATCCCAACCTGCTCGCCGCCCGGTCCGATGAGCCGGACCTCGGGCACGCGGATGCGATCGTTGATGCGGGTCTCAGTGCTGATGGGGCCTCCTAGGTCAAGCGGTGTCGTCCAACGACCGCGCGCTATAACTGCAACCCCATATCCAACACGAAAGCCCCGGTGCGGTATTTCACCGCCACGGGGCCCGATGTCGACCGGTCTCCGATGCGCACTACTACCGGTGCATCGGCCTCGCCGGATATCCCGCACGAGGAACCCATCGTCTCGCGATGGGTGACCGGACCGCCGGGCCTGGCTCACGCTGACAACTTCCAGCGGGGTGCCGGTCGACGGTGGGAGTCGGGCTCCACTTATGGCCCCGATCCGGTTGCGTAACACGGCTGCAGTTACCGGCCCGGGGCGGTCGTCGCAGCACAGCTTAACACCCGGCTACCCGCAACTCCCAATCGGTGGCCCCCGCGACCAGGCGCGCCGGTTTCGGGTGTCATGCTACGGGCATGAGTGAGGCGTCGCCGGCCGAGGCCGTATCCGCGAACGACACGGCCTCCGGGCATCCGGACGAGGCCGTGCGCGAGCTGGCCGATATTCCCGCGGTCGAGGTGATCAGCCGGGCGGCCGTGATGCTGATGAGTTCGGCCGCCGAGAAACTCGGCCTCGCCGACGACGATCCGGAGACCAGCCCGCGCCGCGATCTCGACGAGGCCCGCCGCCTGATCACCGCCCTCGCCGGCCTGATCACCGCCTCGGTGGAATATCTGGGCCCGCACGCCGGCCCGCTGCGCGACGGACTGCAGTCGCTGCAGCGCGCCTTCCGCGAGACCTCGGCCCACCCCGACGAACCGGGCAAGGGTCCCGGCGAGAAGTACACCGGCCCGGTCTACTGAGCCCGCGCTGTGCGGCGAACCCCCCACTGCTCCAACCGAATACAATATTCCCGGTTCGAACCACATCGGCCGCTGTCACCCGTTAGATTCGACGGATGTTCCTGCGGGTAACCACAGCTGTCAAGACGCGACATCCGGGAGCAGCATGACGGCCAGAACCGACCTGGAAAACGAGCTACGCGGCCCGACCGCGGCCCTGGACCCACTGTCCGACGGCGAGATCGCCGATCTGCTCGGCCTGTTCACCGCGGCCCGGCAACAGGAGCGGTTCGCCCTCGCCGAGGCCATCGACGGAGTGGTCGGCGCCCTGCCTAAACCGCTGCGCGGCGTGACGCGGAAAATCATGTTCGGCGACGCGGGCAGCTGATGAGCGAGCTCGTCACCCGCGCCCAGATCATTCTGCTGGCCCGCACCCTGCACGTCTCGCCGCACCGGCTGGCGCATCTGGAACGCCTGGGCGCCGACCGGCTGCACGAACTGCAGCAGCGAATGGCGGCCGTGATGTTCGACGAGCACACCGAGACCTTCCGGCGGATCAGCAGGCTGGTACCGGTCATTCCGCTCACCATCTCGCTGCCCCTGGTGCAGCGGATCGTGCCGCCGATGATGACCGGCCGCGCCGCCGGCGCCGTCGGCGTCGACCACCCGAAGAAGGCCATCGAGACGATGGCGATGCTGCGTACCTCCTACGCGGCCGACTGCGCGCCGTACCTGGATCCCGTCACCGTCGGCCGGTTGGCGGCCGACGCGCCGCCCGGACCGCTCGTGCGCATCGTCAACGAGATTCTGCGCCGGCGCGACTACGTCACCGCTGGGCCGTTCCTGGAGTACGCCACGCCGAGCCTGATCGAGGCGGTCGAGCAGGGTGTGCCCGACGACGAGGGGCTGATCTTCTCCGCCGCGTTCGCGTATTCGACGACGAGCATCAGCGCCACCGTGCGGCAGCTGCTGAACGGTCCGGCGCAACGCATTCCGCGGATGGTGCACACCGTGCTGGTCGGCTCGCCCGAGCTGCAGTCGGCGGCGCTGTCGGTCTTCGGCCGCTGCGACCCCGATATCATCACCGCGGTCGGCGACGTGCTGTTCAGCATCGGGTCGGCGGAGTCGATCGGCACTCTCGTCAGCAACGCCGGGCGCATGGGCGTCACGGTGGAGCTGCTGTCGTTCACCGCCCACCTGAGTCCGGTGGCACTCGACCGGATGGCCGCCAATCCGGTTCTCGCCGACCGGAATACCGTGACGGGGATGGTCGCGGCTCTCGCGGGCCCGGTCGGGTCGAGCAGCTGGCGTGGCCTGTTCGAGCTGGCGGCACGCACCGACGTCGATACGCGACGCACGATCGCGCGGCTGCTCACCGAGGCGTCCGAGGATATGGTGGCCACCCTGCCGTCCCGCGCCACCGAGGCCGCCCTGTGGCCGCTGCTGCTGGAGGTCGTCGCCGACGCCGACGCCGACGTGCAGGCCCGCATCGGATCCATCTGGGCCGCACTGCCTCCCGAACGCCGCGCGGGCCTGCACCGCCACCTCGACGAGCGCGCGGGCGACGTGCGCCTGGCCGGGCTGCGCGCCGCCGTCCCCTCGGTCGCGATCGAGGAGGTGTTCTTCCGCCGCCGCCAGATGCGCCGCCACGGCCCCGGCGGTGACGGCACCGAATTCGGTGCTGCCGCAGGGGGTTTCGGGAACCGGTAGGCCGCCGCGGGTACGCCCTGCCGGTATCTGTCGTGGAGCGACGGATCGCCGGCCGCAGATCCGCTGCTCGCGGTCACCTGTCACGCTTCCGACCCCTGGCGAGCGCCGGAACTGCGCGATCGTGGGCGGCCGAGATCAGAGCCGCGCCGCGAATGTGCAGGCGCAGAACAGGGTCGGCATCGCCCGCTCGTCCAGGGCGCCGCACCTCGAGCAGTTCGGTGGAATCGCCCTCGGCGACGGTCTGCACCCGGCTGTCGGCGTCGATGGCGCGCGAGATCCGTTCGGGTATGGCCGATCCGGATCACCCTGCCGCACGGAGCCGCCGACCGCAGCGCACGGTCCGGCGCGCCCTCAGCGCAGCGCGGCCGCCTTGCGCCGGGCCGCCGCGGCGCGCTTGGGGTCGGCATCCGCCGCCTTCTTCACCGCGGGCTTCTTCGCGGTCGTCTTCTTCGCCGGCGCCTTCTTCGCCGCCGGCTTCTCGGTCGCGCCGTTTTCCGCCGCGGTGACCTCCGCACGCGCCGGCGCCGGTTGCTGTGCGACCGCCAGCACGTCGCGCAGGAACTGGCCGGTGTAGCTCTCCGGCACGGCCGCAACGTCTTCCGGAGTGCCCTGGGCGATGACGGTGCCGCCGCCCGAACCGCCCTCGGGGCCCATGTCGATCACCCAGTCGGAGGTCTTGATGACGTCCAGGTTGTGCTCGATGACGATCACCGTGTTGCCCTTGTCGACCAGGCCGTTGACGACGCCGAGCAGCTTGCGGATGTCCTCGAAGTGCAGGCCCGTGGTGGGCTCGTCCAGGATGTAGACCGTGCGCCCGGTCGAGCGCTTCTGCAGTTCGGCGGACAGCTTCACGCGCTGCGCCTCGCCACCGGACAGCGTCGGGGCGCTCTGCCCCAGCCGGACGTAGCCCAGGCCGACGTCGACGAGGGTGCGGAGATAGCGGTGGATCGAGGTGACCGGCTCGAAGAATTCGGCCGCCTCCTCGATGGGCATGTCCAGCACCTCGGCGATGGTCTTGCCCTTGTAGTGCACCTCGAGCGTCTCGCGGTTGTACCGGGCACCGTGGCATACCTCGCACGGGACGTAGACATCGGGCAGGAAGTTCATCTCGATCTTCAGCGTGCCGTCGCCCGAACACGCCTCGCAGCGGCCGCCCTTCACGTTGAAGGAGAACCGGCCCGGCTGGTAGCCGCGCACCTTGGCCTCGGTGGTCGCCGCGAACAGGGTGCGGATCTTGTCGAAGACGCCGGTATAGGTGGCCGGGTTGGAGCGCGGCGTGCGGCCGATCGGCGACTGGTCCACCTGCACCAGCTTGTCCAGGTGGTCCAGGCCGTTGATCCGGGTGTGCCGGCCGGGCACCTGCCGGGCGCCGTTCAGCTTGTTCTGCAGCACGGTCGCCAGGATGTCGTTCACCAGCGTGGACTTACCCGAGCCGGAGACACCCGTGACGGTGGTGAGCACGCCCAGCGGGAAGTTCACATCGATGCCGCGCAGGTTGTGCTCGTTCGCGCCGACGACCGTGAGCTGCTTCTTCCTGTTCACCGGGCGGCGCACCATCGGCACCTCGATGCGCTCGCGGCCCGAAAGATACGCGCCCGTCAGCGAATTGCGATCTTCCAGCAGACCCTTGTAGGGGCCGCTGTAGACCACCTGGCCGCCGTGCTCGCCCGCCATCGGGCCGATGTCGACCACCCAGTCGGAGGCGTGGATGGTGTCCTCGTCGTGCTCGACGACGATCAGCGTGTTGCCGAGATCGCGCAGCCGCGACAGGGTCTCGATCAGGCGCCGGTTGTCGCGCTGATGCAGGCCGATCGACGGCTCGTCCAGCACGTACAGCACGCCCACCAGGCCCGAACCGATCTGGGTGGCCAGCCGGATGCGCTGCGCCTCACCGCCGGACAGCGTGGCTGCCGCCCGCGACAGCGTCAGGTACTCCAGGCCCACATCGAGCAGGAAGCCCAGCCGCGCCTGGATCTCCTTGAGCACCTGCCCGGCGATCGCCGCCTCCCGCTCCCCCAGTTCGAGCGAGTGCAGGAACCTCGCGCAGTCGCGGATCGAGAAATCGCACACCTCGGCGATCGACCGGCGGCCCTCTGCCGAGTTCAGCGTGACGGCCAGGATCTCCGGCCGCAGCCGCGCCCCGGAACACACCGGGCACGGGATATCGCGCATGTACCCCTCGTAGTGCTCCTTCATCTGCTCGGACTCGGTGTTGTCCATGCGCCGCTGCAGGAACGGCATCACGCCCTCGAAATCGGCGTAGTAGGAGCGCTTGCGGCCGTACCGGTTGGTGTAGGACACGTGCACCTGGTCGTTGCTGCCCTCCAAAACGGCCCGGCGGGCCTTGGCGGGCAGCCGATTCCAGGGGGTGTCCATCGAGAAGCCGATGGCCTCGGCCAGGCCCGACAGCAGCCGGGTGAAGTACTCGGCGGTCTGCCCGCGCGACCACGGCGCGATCGCGCCCCCCGCCAGGCTCAGGTCCGGATCGGGCACCACCAGATCCGGGTCGACCTCCTTGCGGATGCCGAGGCCGACGCAGTCGGGGCAGGCGCCGTAGGGCGAGTTGAACGAGAACGAGCGCGGTTCCAGGTCCTCGATGTCCAGCGGGTGCCCGTTGGGGCAGGCCAGCTTCTCCGAGAAGCGGCGCTCCCGGTCGTGCGCGTGCTCCTCGCGGTCGACGAAGTCCAGCACCACGATGCCGTCGGCCAGGCGCAGCGCCGTCTCGATCGAATCGGTCAGCCGCTGCTTGGAGCTCGGCTTCGCGGTCAGGCGGTCGACCACGACCTCGATGTCGTGCTTCTCCTGCTTCTTCAGCTTCGGCGGATCGGTCAGCGAATGGACCACGCCGTCGACCCGGACGCGCGAATAGCCCTGGGTGTTCAGCTGATCGAACAGGTCGACGAACTCTCCCTTGCGGGTGCGCACCACCGGCGCCAGCACCTGGAAGCGGGTGCCCTCGGGCATGTCCAGCACCTGGTCGACGATCTGCTGCGGGGTCTGCTTGGCGATCAGCTCACCGCATACCGGGCAGTGCGGGGTGCCGGCCCGCGCGTACAGCAGGCGCAGGTAGTCGTAGACCTCGGTGATGGTGCCGACGGTCGAGCGCGGGTTGCGGTTGGTGGACTTCTGGTCGATGGACACCGCCGGCGACAGGCCCTCGATGAAATCGACATCGGGCTTGTCCATCTGGCCCAGGAACTGCCGCGCGTAGGCCGACAGCGACTCGACGTAGCGGCGCTGGCCCTCGGCGAAGATCGTGTCGAAGGCCAGGCTGGACTTGCCGGACCCGGACAGCCCGGTGAACACGATGAGACTGTCGCGGGGAAGGTCGAGGTCCACTCCCTTGAGGTTGTGCTCCCGTGCTCCGCGCACCGTCAGGCGATCCGCCACCGGCCGTCCCTTCTCGATCGTATTCAGCGTCCAATTGTTTGGGGATCCTCGCCCGAGCGCCGCGGCTCGGGCGCCGCCCCTCGTCGTCATGCTAAGCACACCCACCGACAAGTTGGCAGCGAAGCGGACGCGAGGCGCCGGACCAGGGATTTCGGCGGTCACCGGCGGTACCGTCGGCCGACCGCACCCAACCAGACTACGTGTCGCCGCCCTCCGCGCACGGCCGGTGTGCGTGGCCGGACACGACAGCCGGCGGCTCAGGCGGGACCGAGCACGAGCACCGAATTGTGCCCGCCCATACCGAGCGACGTCTTCACCGTGACGCCGCCCGCGAACGGGGCCGGGCCGTCCAGCAGCCGCGGATGCGCGGTCGCGACGATCGGCGGGGCCGGCACCACGCCGCGCTCGTAGCCGAGGGCCGCCGCGGCCACCTCGACCCCGGCGGCCGCCCCCATGCAGTGCCCCGTCATCGGCTTGATCGAATAGATCAGCGGGCCATCGGCGAACACCTCCCGCAGCAGCGCCGTCTCCGCGACGGCGCACTGCTCGGTGCCGGGCCCGTGCGCGTTGTAATAGGTCACCTCGGCCGGCCGCACATCGGCGAAATCGAGTGCGCGACGGGCACATTCGTAGATCTGAGCCAGACTCGGCTCGACCGAGACGACGTGGTGCGCATCGTTGGTCATGGCCCCGCCCAGCACCCGGACATAGGGCCGGTCGGCGGCCCGGGTCGCCACGAACGCCACCGACGCCTCGCCGAAGCCGAAGCCCCGGCTCCCCTCCTGGAACGGACGGCACGCCTCCAGCGGCTCGGTATCCGACACCGCCGCGCCCATCCGCACGAAATGCTCGACCATCTCGGGACTGCCCGACAGGTCGGTGGTCACACAGATCACATCGTCGGCGAAGCCCTGGTCCAGCCACAGCTTCGCGGTGATCAGGGCGACATTGGCCGAACTGCACGCCGCCGACACGTTCATCGACGGGCCGTGGAACCCGAACTCCTGCATCACGACCGAGATCGGCGTGGACGGTAATAGTCGGAGGTAGTCGCGGGATCTGCGGTGGCCCTGGTCGACGGTGTAGAAGTCGCGCCACTCGTAGACGTCGCCGAGCACGATGGCGTGCAGCAGGCCGACGGTGCGCCCGGGCCGCCAGCCGCGCCCGGTGGCGTCGGCGATCGCCTCGCGCGCCGACTCGTGCACCGCCCGGCCGTAGCGGCTGGGGCTGATCGCCGGATCACCGCCGTCGGGTAATCGGGCAACCCAGGCGTACTCGTCGCGCTCGGGGCCGTACCCTGGATACAGCCGGGCCGCGGACTTGCCGCTCAGCAGGCCGTGCCAGAGCGCCTCGCGCCCCCAGCCGTACCCACTGACGACTCCGATCCCGGCTATCGTCATATGATCTTGATATTGTTCCGCGGGCCGCGGAGTGGTGGTGCCTGGCATCGCATAGCTCCTTCACCGGTCCCGGGCCGGATAGCGAACACTGTGCCATCGCTGAGCAAACCCGTAGCAGTAATGATCGCCGATCGGGACCGGATGACGTGCCCGGAATGCGATGACGGAATACCGTCGGCGCTGTGATCTCGTACACGCCGATTGGGAAGATCCCATGTGCCATTGTCAAAGGTCACCGATGATCAGGGGGTACGTGTGGTGGAGGCGGGTAACGACCGGGACGTCCGGGTCGATGCCGAACAGCTTGCCCAGCGGTACCGGACCCTGGTCGAGCACAGCCCCGACGGGGTAGTGGTCCATGAGCGCGGCATCATCGTTTTTGCCAATCCAGCAATAGTAAGGCTACTCGCTGCCGAGACCGCCGATCAGGTCATCGGCCGGCCGGTGACCGACTTCGTCGACGCGCGGTCGGTGCCCGCCATGCTGGAGCGGATCGGCCGGCTGGAGTCCACCGGCGACGCCTCCGATCCGGCCGAGATGACCCTGATCCGCCTCGACGAGAAGACCGTCGACGTCGAGACGGTCTCGGTGCTCACCGCCTGGCAGGACCACCTCGCCTACCAGGTCGTCATCCACGACCTCACCGCCCAGCGCCGGGCCGAGGCCGCCCAGCGCCGCGCCGAACAGCACTTCACCACCGTGGTGTCGCAGCTGGAGGAGGGCGTGGTGGTGATCGATCGGGACGGCCGGATCGAATCGGTCAATCCCGCCGCCAAGCGGATCTTCGGCCACGACGGCGACGATCTGGTCGGCACCCGCATCGACGCGCTGCCGCTGACGCTGCTGGACGCCAACGCCCAGCCGCTGCCACCGATCCGGCATCCGGTCGCGCGCACCCTGGCCACGGGCGAGACCATCACCCGCTACGTGTTCGGCGTGGACCGGTCCGACGGTCAGCGCCGCTGGCTGTCGGGGTCGAGCCGGCTGCTCAATCCGGGCGATCCCGCCTCCCCGGCCGTCTCGTCGTTCAACGACATCACCGAATTCCGGGCCAGCCGAAGGCAATTGGAGTATCAGGCCACGCACGACCCGCTGACGGGACTGGCGAACCGGTCGCTGGTGCTGGCCCGGCTGGCGGCCGCCCTGGGCACCAGCGAGGAGCAGCCGGTGTCGACGGTGCTGTTCATCGATCTGGACGGGTTCAAGGCCATCAACGACACGCTGGGCCACGCCATCGGCGACACCGTGCTGCAGATCGTGGCGCAGCGCCTGCAGCGCAGCCTGCGCGACGACGACGTGGTGGGCCGGCTCGGCGGCGACGAGTTCCTGGTGCTGCTGTCCGGCCACACCCGGCCGGCCGACCTCGACACCCTGGTGGCCCGGCTGCGCCAGAGCATGGCCGAACCCATCATCGCCCGCGGCCACCGCATCCACGTCGACGCCTCGATCGGGATCACGCCGCTGCACCCCGGCGACACCCGGACCCCGGAGGTGGTCCTGCACGATGCCGATCTGGCGATGTACCGCGCGAAGCCGGGCGGCCACCGCGAGGGCAACGGCTTCGGGCGGCCGAACAATACCCACGCATCCTGATCCGGGCGTCCCGGGTGTCCGGTGTCTCACCTGGGATTACGGCGAGCCGGTCGAACCCGAACTAGACTCGACGACTCGGTTTTCCCTTCGTGCGGCCCGTGCGCGGCCGACCGTGGTGACAAGGAGTTGACGTCTTGCCCGACCGCCGCACCGACGATCGCCCGGCAACCGACCACGCCGCCGAACTCGACCGCGAACAGGACCATCTGACGCTGCTGTATCAGCGCCTGGACGCCATGCGCGAGTACGCCCAGCGCCGCCTGAAAACGGTGCTGCTGGAGACCGGCGGCACCCCGCAGGCGCGCAGCGAGCGCGAATCGTTCACCCAGCTCTATTCCGAGGATCTGGCCAAGTACGACGCCGCCGAGCACGGCCTGTGCTTCGGGCGAATAGACCTATCCCAGAACGACACCGACGAGAGCCGCTACATCGGCCGCCTGGGGATCCTGGACGAGGACGACGACTACGCCACCCTGCTGCTGG
The DNA here is from genome assembly GCF_000526215.1 of Nocardia sp. BMG51109. Classification (NCBI taxonomy): domain Bacteria; kingdom Bacillati; phylum Actinomycetota; class Actinomycetes; order Mycobacteriales; family Nocardiaceae; genus Nocardia; species Nocardia sp. BMG51109. The sequence goes on along the minus strand of NZ_JAFQ01000004.1, from coordinate 5,275,667 downwards.
ACTGGCGGGCCCCGCTGGCGCGGCCGTTCTACCTGGCCACCACCGCCCAGCCGGACGGGGTGACGCGGCGGCGGCACATCCGCTCGCGCAACCGCGCGGTCACCAAGATCACCGACGAGTTCCTCGATCTGGAGACCGCGCGGCAGGCCGGCGCCATCGAGTCCGACGACGCCGGCGTGGGCAGCGAGAGCGCGCTGCTGGCGGCCCTCAACGCCGCCCGCACCGGGCATATGACCGATATCGTCGAGACCATCCAGAGCGAGCAGGATGCCATCATCCGCTCCGAGCACAAGAGCGTGCTGGTGGTGCAGGGCGGCCCGGGCACCGGCAAGACGGCCGTGGCGCTGCACCGCGCGGCCTACCTGCTCTACACCTACCGCCAGCAGCTGGACCGGGCCGGCGTGCTGATCATCGGCCCGAACACGACCTTCCTCGACTACATCGGCCAGGTGCTCCCGTCGCTGGGCGAGACCGGCGTGCTGCTGTCCACGATCGGCGATCTGTATCCGGGAGTGCATGCCACGCGGGAGGATTCGCTGCGGGCCGGGGAGCTGAAGGGTTCGACGGCCATCCTGGACGTGCTCAAGCAAGCCGTGCGCGACCGGCAGCAGGTACCGCGCGAGCCGATCCGGCTGAGCTTCGACGGCAACGAACTCGTGCTGGACCGCAAGATCGTCACCAAGGCCCGCGGCCGCGCCCGGTCCTCCCGCCGCCCGCACAACCTGGCGCGGCCCCTGTTCGCCGCATCCGTGGTGGACGCGCTCACCGATCAGCTGGCCCAGATCCTGGGCCGCGACCCGGTCGCCGAGGAGAACGGGCAGCGCACCGACCGGAGCCGGAATCTGCTGAGCCAGGCCGATCTCACCGAGATCCGCGACGAGATGCGCGCCGACGCCGACATCCAGCGCGAGATCGCCGCGCTGTGGCCCATTCTGACCCCGCAGGAGGTCCTGGCCGAGCTGTGGGCCGATCCCGGCCGGCTGGCCCGCGCCGCCGGCGACCTCGCCCCGGAGGATCGCGAGGAGCTGCACCGGCCCGGCGGCGCGCACGAGTTCAGCGCCGCCGACGCACCGCTGCTGGACGAACTGGCCGAACTGCTCGGCGTCGACGACGCGGAGGAACGGGAGCGGGCCCGCCGCCGCTGGCGCGCCCAGCTGGCCGAGGCGCAGGACGCGCTCGACATCCTGACCGGTTCGGCGCCGCAGGATCTCGAGGACGACCTGGACCCGGAGATCCTGATGGCCTACGACCTGATCGACGCGAGCCAGCTCGCCGAACGCCAGAACGTCGGCACCCGCCAGACCACCGCCGAACGCGCCGCCGGCGACCGCACCTGGACCTACGGGCACGTGATCGTCGATGAGGCGCAGGAACTTTCGGAGATGGCGTGGCGAATGGTCATGCGGCGCATCCCGAATCGCTGGGTCACCGTCGTCGGCGATGTCGCGCAGACCGGCGATCCGGCCGGCGCCTCGTCGTGGCGGCGGATGCTGGAACCGTATGTGGCCCAACGGTGGAAGCTGACCGAGCTGACCGTGAACTACCGCACCCCGGCGGAGATCATGGCGGTGGCCGCCGACGTCCTCGCCGCGATCGATCCGGACGCCGCGGCGCCGCGGTCGGTGCGCGATTCGGGGAGTTCGCCGGAGGCGTTCCGGGTGGGCGCGGACGACGCGGTGGCGACGGTGACCAGGCTGGTGGGCGAGGAGGCCGGTCGCCCGGGCATCACCGCGGTGCTGGTGCCGCACGACCGGGTCGGCGACTACCTGGGCCTGGCAGGAGATTCCGTGCGGGTGCTGACGGTGTCGGAGGTGAAGGGCCTGGAATTCGACGCGGTCGTCCTGGTGGAGCCGCAGGCCGTGCTGGACGAATCCCCGCGCGGACTGAACGATCTCTACGTCGCGCTCACCCGCGCCACCCAGCGGTTGTCGGTGGTGCACACCGGCGCCCTCCCCGACGTGCTGAGCCGGCTGAAGGCGGCCGACTGACGCGAAACCCGAAGCGGCCGTGAACGGGTGGAAGGCCCGTTCACGGCCGCGTGCGTGGCGTCCGGACGCTCAGCGCACGGTGTGCACGATCAGCACGTCGGTACGGGACTTGCGGGCGACGTCCGAGGGCACCGAGCCGAGCAGCCGGCCGGTCAGGGTGTTCAGGCCGCGGTTGCCGACCACCAGCAGATCGGCCTCCACCTCCTTCACCAGCGTCAGCAGCGATTCGACGGGCTCGCCGACGATCGACTTCTCGACGATGTTGGCGGCGCCGGCCGCGGTGGCCCGGTCCCGGGCGGTGCGCAGGATCTCGTTGGTGGGCGCCGAGCCGCGCACCTGATATGCCTCGTCCTTGAGCACGTCGGCCGCGGCGGCGACGTCCCGGTCGTCGGTCGGGTAGAAGGCACAGGCGATGTACAGGGTGGCCTGCGCGTCCCCCGCCAATGCGGCGGCCTTGTCGACGGCGACATACGACGAGTCCGAGCCATCGGTACCGACGACAATGGATCGGTAGGCGGTCATCTCTCCTCCAAACGTGCAACTTGTCGGATGCCGGCGCGTTTCGCCCACGAGTGCGGGCTCCGCGCGGCAACTGCGCTAGACCATAACCGCTGAACGGTCGGAAAAATCCGAAATCGCAACACATCACACTTTCGTGCCGGGTAACGCGCGGCACACATTCGCGCGCCGGATGCCGGAAACGACCCGCACCACCAGCGCTGATTCCGGATCGCCGACGGTTCCGGGCGATCCGTGACACCGACCGAACGGTATTGTGCCACTGGGATTTTCGTCACAACACCATATTCCGCTCGCGCACTCCTTCCCGGTGCAACGGCCCGGACGCACCGGGACCGCTGGTGAGGGTTCACAATTGCGCGGTCTCCGCCGATGCTGGTAGTTCGCCGGAAATCACCGATCAATGTCCGAATATCCTCCGGCCCGCGTCGGCCGCGCCATTCCGGGGAATCGACGCCGGGAAAGCTCGCGAAACCTCCGCGCGACGAGTTATCGGCACACCAGTTCCGTATCGGCGTCCTCGGCCGCGTCGGTGCCGTCGATCGGATGCGGGTGCGGCCGGTCCGAATCCATCGCGGCCAGATCGACCCGGATCCGGCGCAGCACGCGCGTGGCGCGGGCCCGGAACGTGCGGGCGGCCGCGGCGTCGCCGATCGACTCCGCCAGCTCCGCGAGCACGGCGTCCATCGGACCGAATACGGCCGTGCCGCCGGCCAGCCCGACCACGGTTCCCGAACTGGACCGCAGCGCTTCCAGCAGTTCCCGCGCCGCCTCCACCTCACCCAGCGCGACCGCTGCCCGCGCCCGGAATGCCGCCATCACCGGCCAGTAGAAGTCCGTGCGCACCGTGCCGTGCCGCCGGAACACCGTCCGGGCCCGGCCGGTATCCCCCGCGTGGGCCAGCGCCACCGCATACACCTGGGCCACCAGATCGGGTTCGGCGGCATACAGATCGGCGATCCGGCCGACCAGACCCGACACGTCGCCGCGCGCCCACGCCACCGTCAGCGCGCCGGCGAGCAGCGCCTCCTCCTCGTTGGCGGCCCCGGACTGCCGCACGCGCGCGTCGAACCGCCGGTACTCGGCCTCGGCGGCGTCGAGATCACCGCGCAGCACCTCGACGACGGCCGAGAAGGCCACCAGCATGTCCAGCAACGGCCGCACCTGGCCGGTGGACGCGTACTCGACGGCGCGGGACGCGTGCCTGCTCGCCGCGCGGAGGTCCGTGTCGCGGCACGCTGCGCGGAATCGCACGTAGTGGCCGACGGCCTGATACTCGGGCAGGCGCCCGGCGCGCGCGGCGTGCAGCAGGTCGTCCGCGACGCGAGACCAGCCGTCCAGCGTCGCGGGTCCGGTGATCGCGTACGCCAGCGCGTTGAGCGCGGCGCAGGACAGCTCGGCGTCCCGGGCCGGCTCCGCCGAGGCGACCGCCTCGCGCGCCCATCGGTGCACCCGTTCGGCGTCGCCGACCGCCTCCGACTCCAGGACCAGCGTCACCAGCAGCCGGGAGCGCTCGGCCGGCGACCGCACCTGCGCGAGCGCCGCCTCCAGCTTGCTCACCAGGCACGGTTCCGGTGCGCGCCAGTTCCGGATCCCCCAGATCACCGGCGGGCGCCAGCAGGTGAGCGCCCGGACGAGCAGCGCGGTGTCGCCGAGCTTCTCGGCCAGTTCGACCGCGCGCCGCCGGGCCTCGCGCGCCGCGGTGCTGCGGCCGCCGTAGGCGAGCGCTCCGGTCAGCGCGCACAGGGCGTCCACCAGGGCCGCGCGATCGGAGCGGGCGGCCGAATCCGCGCCGTGCCCGGCCAGGTCGTGCAGCGTGATCGCGGCATACCAGTGTTCGGCGGCATCCGCCCGGGCGCCGCCGAGATCGCAGCGGCGGGCGACCGCGACGACGTAGCCGAGCGCGTGCGTCGCGGTCGTCTCCGTAGCACCCCGCGCCGCGTGCCAGGCCAGCTCCGCGACGTCGGCGACGTCGCCCGGTCGCTCCAGCCAGCGCCGCTCCAGGAATTCCACCGCGTGCCAATGCATCCGGCGCCGGCGCAGCGGCGGGATGCTGTCGTACACGGTGTCCCGGATCAGCGCGTGGTCCAGCGCGATCCGGCCGTGCGGGTCGAATCCCACCAGACCGGCGGCGGCCGCGGCGTCGATGTCGTCGGCGACGTCACCGGTCCCCGACAGCCCGATCAGGGTGTCGAGATCGATCGCCCGGCCCCACACCGCGAGCTGCTGCAGCACGGCCAGCACGCCCCGGGGAAGTCGTTCGATCCGCTCGCCCAGTACGGCCCGGACGCTCTGCGGCAGCCCCCGCGACTCGCCCCGGGTCAGCATCAGTTTCGACAGTTCCCGGACGAACAGCGGATTGCCGCCGGTCCGGCGGTGCAGCCACCGCACGGTCTCCCGGTCCGGTGCGACGAGTCCCGCGCTGTGCGCGATCTTCCGCGTCCCCGGCAGGTCGAGCCCCGCCAGTTCGATGCGCTCGCTCACCCGATCGGCCAGTGCCGCCTCGGCGGCGCGCAACCCCGGTGACGGTTCGGGACCGCGGACGGTCACGACGATCAGCACGGGCTGGTGGCGCAGCCAGCTCACCAGCTGGCGCAGCACCTGCAGGCTCGCCACGTCCGAACGGTGCATATCGTCCAGCACGATCGCGAGCGGACCGTGCTCGGTGATGTCCCGGCACCGCTTGGCCACCGCGAGGACGACGGTGAACGCGTCGACGGGCCCGGTGCGATCCTCCGACAGCACCGACTCCCCGCCGAGCTCCGCCAGAATCTCCCGCCACACCCACGCGGCGGGTGCGCCGTCGACCTCGGGCGCGTTCGCGTAGGCGGCGGTCCAGCCCGAACCGGCGAGATCCGCTGCCGCCGCGCGAGCCAGCGTCGTCTTGCCCGCGCCGACGTCGCCGACCACCCACACCAGCCGCGTGCCGACGGTCCGGGTCTCCGCCGCAGCCGCGACGATCGCGGCGTGCTGGGCGGGGTAGCAGCTGTGTTCCGCCGCCCCGGTCCCGCCGCCCGGCCCGCCGTCCTCCGGCCCGCCGCCGGCCACTGTGGAGCCGACCGCAGTGGAGCCGACCGCAGTGGAGCCGGTCACTGCGGAGCCGGTCACTGCGGCGTCGTCCGGTGCGGCGAGCACGGTGACGGGCGGAGACGCCCCGGGGGCGGCCGGCAACGGCTCCGTCCGCAGCTCCGTGAGCGGCCGGTCCGGAACGATCGTGTGATTCAGTAATGCCGTTTCCAATTCGCGCAGCCGCGGTCCCGGATCTATTCCGTATTCCGAGCGCAGATGATCGCGTACCCGGCGCACGGTCGCCAGCGCCTCCACCTGCTGTCCGAGCCGATATTGCGCCAATGCCAGCAGGCGGGCACTTTCCTCACGACCGGGAAACTCCTCGACCTGCTGCCGGAGCACCGCCACCACCTCGCCGATCCGGTCGAGTTCGAGCGCGGCCTGGGCACGCATTTCGGTTGTGGTGGCGCGCAGATCGGTCAGGCGCGCCGACTCCGACGCGGCCCACGAGGCTCCGGAAAAGGATTCGAAAGCGGCCCCGTTCCAGCAGGACAGTGCCGCGCCGAGCATTCGATATCGTTCCTGCGGACCGGGCGGGCCGGTCGCCTGGTGAACCCGATCCTCGTACTGTCGCAGCAGCGCCTCGAACTGCCACGCATCGACATTTCCGGAATCGAGCCGGAGGGCGTATCCGTTGCCCTCGGAGACCAGAATCAGCGCCTGCGACCGCGGTCTCCGGGCGGGCTCCAGGATTCTGCGCAGATTGTGGATTTGGACTTGTAACACCGAAGGGGCATGCGGCGGCGGTGACCCTTCCCACACGTCCTCGATCAACCGATCGACACCGAGTGACTTTCCTCCCGCCAGTACCAGCCGCCCGAGTATCGACCGTTGTCGGCCCGCGCCGATACGAGCGGTCCGATCGCCGAACAAGACTTGCAATGGACCGAACACTTGAACATGCGGTTCCGACATCACACGAAGTCCTCCAGTCGCAGGCCTTACAAAGTACGAATAACACGCAAGGTCATCCGGGAAATTACCGTTACTCTAGCGTGAAGACAAACCCCCTACATCCGCGATACGGCAGCAAACAGCCTGGGGGACAACTGCATCCGCGATTCACACCGGAATCTCCACGAACCCGCACAGACGACAGGTTCGTTCGGGCGACCCGGCGGAAATGACCCGCCAGCACCGCACACACCGTCGTTGCGGACCGCGTCCGGCCGCAATATCACGCAAATGCACTGCGCTGCCCCGATCGCCCACGGGCCATACTCCGGCGGCTATCTCGCGCGGCAGACCGACCGCCAGCGAATGCCGGGCGCAGTCGGCAACCACCGAACAACGCCGGCAGTACGCGAGCGCCGGCCGGGGGTCTCCCCTGGGTGGCGGCGGGGGATGAAAGATCCCCGGCACCGCGTCGCGGCAGGCCGCCTCTTTTCGCCAGTTCACCCGATCGCCTCCCGTTCCAGCGTGTCACGAGCCCCATGGCGGCCCGAGCTCCCGGGCCGCCCGAAAGACCGGCCCGGAATGTCGCCACTGTATTCACCCGGCACCCGAATTCCGCAACCTCAATGAATTACGAAACGACAACGAAATAACTCGGAAGTACCGGGTAAGCACAATGGAATCACAGCGGAAGAACCACGAAAGTCACCTGCCGCATAATCTGCGAAATATGTTGCTACAACCGCAGGAGCTGAACATTATGGAGATGACGGTAATGCCTGGATCGGATTCGGGATTTTCCGGTGATCGACCAGGTCGCCCGGGTGCCGATCCGCTCCGGGGCATCGTTCTCGCCGGCTTGCTCGGCGTCGCCGAACGGGTGATGGAACTCGCCGGATACCTCGTCACGACACCGCTTCCGGCCGAGGCGGACACCATGCTGACGACACGGCCCGAAACCCCGGAACCACCCGATCCCGGCTGGTACCGCGATCGGGACGGCGATATCTGGCGGAAGACCGCATCGGGCTGGCAGCTCCACCTGCAGTGCGGTGTCGCTGTGGACACCACGTCGACGTGGGATTGGACGGACGGGCATGTCCGCGACTACGGGCCGTTCGTCCCGGTGGCCGCCGCCCGGCAGTAGGGCCGGAACACCCTCGGAAAGTACGCTCCGGCGTCGCCGGTGAATTCGGAGGAAAGCGATGCCGGAGCCGTCCGAAAGAAATACGGAAGTGCCCCACTGAACACCGACCACACACCGACCGCACCAGTCGTTCGATCGGCCGCACCGGCGGCGTCGAATTACGGAGGGCAAATGACCGATTCATCCGTATCGATCGATATCACCTTTCCCCGATTCGCATTCACGCCGATCGCACGGCCGGAACTGTACGTGTGGCTCGACACCCGGGTGGCCGCCCCCGACGGCGGCCGGGTCCTGTTGATCACGGGTGCGGCCGGCACCGGCAAGACGGTGCTGATCGCGCAGTGGGCGGGCGACCATCTGCCCAGGTCCCGGCCCGACGTCCGGGTCGGGTGGGTCACCGCCGCCGCCGACGACGACGCGCGCGGGCTCTGCCGCGCGGTCGCCGCGGCGATCGGTCTCGAGGAGGCGGCGCCGGCCGGCGAGGCCGACCCCGATCCGGACGCCGCGGCGGCCGGGCTCATCTCCGCGCTCGACCGGCGCGAACACCCGACGGTGCTGGTCGTCGACGACGCGCACGCGATCACCCGGCCCGCGGCGATCACGTATCTGGAACGCCTCCTGACCGGCGCGCCGCCGAACCTCACCGTGGTGCTCTGCGCACGCCACGACCCTCGGCTGCGCTGGCACACGGTGGATCTGCATCGGCGGGTATCCCGCCTGCGCGCAACGGATCTGGCGTTCGGCGAGGCACGCGCGGCGCAACTGTGCAGTCGGCACCACTGTGCTCTCCCCGCCGCGGAACTCGCCGTGCTGCTGCGGCTCACGCACGGCTGGCCGGCGCTGATCACGATCGCGGCCGGCCATATCGCCGCCCACGACGATCGGTCGACCGCGGTGGCCGAGCTGGCCGACGCACCGGCGCCGATCGCGGAGTTCCTCGCCGACGAGGTCCTCGCACCGCTGCCCGGCCCGGTTCGGCGGTTCGTCCGGGTCACGAGCGTTCCGGACACCTTCACCGCCGCGCTCGCCGAACACCTGACCGGCGATGCGGCGCCACCGGTCCTGCACGAACTGGTGCGCACGGGCTTCCCGATGACCCGCCTCGCCCGCGACGGCGACGTGTGGTTCGCCTACCACCCGCTGCTCCGCGCTCACCTGCGGGCCGAGGCGCGGCGCCACGACGACATGGACGACCTGCACCTGCGGACCGCCGGCCATTACCTGTCCGCCGGCCTGCCGCGCCCGGCGCTGCACCACCTGCTGCGCGTCCCGCACTCGCCGCACCTGCCGGAGTTCCTGCGGGACAACGCGATGCGGCTGGTGCTCGACGGCCACGGCCCCGACCTGTTCCGGCGACTCGACCACGGCCCCGTCACGGCGGACGATCCGCTGTTGCAGGCGCTGCGCGGCGTCGCCGCGCTCGAACACGGCGATGTCGCCAGGGCGGTCGTGCACCTCGACACGTTGTACCGGCAGCCGGTCGGCGCCGGCACGGTCGCACCGGACGCCTGGATCGGGGTGCTGACCTCGGCCGTCGCCGCCGGCATCGCCCTGACCGCCGGTGTCGGGCTCACCGAGTTCCGGATCCCGGAGCATGATCCGGCCACCGGGCAGCCGGATATCGACGGCTACACGGCGGTCCAGTTCGGGATGGTCGCCCTCGCCCACGACGACACCGACGCCGCCGAGTTCCGGTTCCGGCACGGGCTCGCCCTGGCCGACTGCGCGGGCAACGGACCGCTGGCCGTCCGGGCACACAACCGGCTCGCCTTCGCCGCGGGTGTCCGCGGATCGATCACCCGGATGGGGGAACACGCCGATCGCGCGGCGGCCGCGGCGGCGCAGCACGGGCTCGGCGAGGGCACCGAGGCGCTGCGGGCCCGGATCGTTGCGGCGTTCGCCCGATACCTCCAGGGCGAGCCGGTGGACCGCACGCTCGCCGCCGCCACCGGGCGCACCGGCCGGCACCTGCGGGTCGTCGCGCACCTGCTCGAATTCGACTGCGCGGAGGACAGATACACCGCTGCCGAGACGTTGCGGCGCAGCACCGCGGTCCTGCTGCGCAAGCCGATGCCGCTGCCCGCCGTGGCCGATCTGCTCCTCCCGCACGTCGTGTGGGTGCTGTTGGAGGTCGACGCCACCCACTCGGCACGGCTGCTCATCGAGCAGGCCGCCACCGTGCTCGGCGACACGCGCGACGTCGCGCTCGCGCGCGCGTCGGTGTATCTGCGCAATCGCCCCGCCAGCGCGCACACCGTGCTCGAGCCCGTGCTCGACGACACCGCCGCGGCGCCGGCGCCGAGCGCGGTCACGGCCTGGTTGCTCGAGGCCGCCGCCCAAGCCGCGCTGGACAATCCGCCGCAGGCGCGCTCCGCCCTGGCCACGGCCGTCCGCCACGCGGCACCCGACCGCCTGGTCCGCCCGTTTCTCGGGATATCCGGCGTCGCCGATCTGCTCGACGCGCACATCGGAACCCTCGGGCACGACAACGATTTCGCGGCGCTCGTGCGCCGCCATCCCGCCCATAGGCGCCGGCACCGGCCCCCGCGCCTGACCGCGACCGAACTGACCGTGCTCGAGCAACTGCCCTCCGGGCGGACGGCCCAGCAGATCGCCGACATCCTCGGCGTATCCATCAATACCGTGAAGACCCACCTGCGGGGCATCCACGCCAAGTTCGGCACCAGCTCCCGCGCCGACGCCCTCGACTCGGCCCGGCGCAGCGGTCTGCTGTGAACGGTTCTCACCCACCGGGAACGACCTCCGCTCGCCGAGTCAACGCACGTCCGCCACGGCCGCCGCCACCGTGGGATACACCGTGATCGGGCCGCCCCCGGACCACGCCTGCCGCGACGCGTCGGGGATCGCGAGAGCGGGACGGGCCAGCCGCACGCCGATACCGCGCCAGGCCAGTGCGGTACTCAACTCCCCCAGCGCCTGCGCCGCGGCCGTGTCGATGATCGGACACGCCTCGGTATCCAGGACGACCACCCTGGTGTGAGCCGTGCACTGCCGGCAGACCCGCTGTCGCCACCGATCCACATTGGCGAAATACAGGCACGACTCCACCCGCAGCACGAGCAGCTGGCGGCGTGCCGCCGAGGGGCCCGCGAATCGGCCGTCACCACCGGGTTTTCCGGTGGTGACGGCCGGCCGGATCGCACGCCGCAGGAGCAGCACCGACGAGATGCCGATCCCGGTCAGCAGGCCCGGCAGGACACCGAACGCCAGGACGGCGGCGGCAGTAGCCGATGCCGCCGCGAGGTCCGCGCGTACGGCGTCCTCGTAGAGGCTGCCCCGCCGCTCCCGCCACATCCGGCACAAGCGCCGCAGTTCGGCGGGCTCGGCCACCCGGACCGCCAGGACGATCGCCGTCGCGGCGATCACCGTCGTCGGCAGTCCCTCGAACATGCCGATGAGACCCACCAGGACGAGCATCGCGCAGGCCGCGGTGACGATCCCGCCGAGCCGGCCGCGAGCGCCCGCGTCACGAAGGACCCGGCTGTGTCCCGCATCGGGGCCCACCATCATGCCCGAGCACAACGCCGCACCCAGATTGGCCAGGCCGAGCCCGACCAGTTCCCGATTCGCGGGCACAGGGTCACCGCCCTGTGCGACAAGCGTTCCGGTGATCGCGGCCCCGCCCGCGAACCCGATCGCGAGCGCGGCGAGCGCCGGTCCCGCCAGGACGGCGTACTCACCGGGCGCGATCCCCGCCGGCGCGCCGATCCGGGGCAGCCCGGCCTCGATATCGTTCGCCACCGCGACGCCCTTGCTCTCCCACACCATCAGCCGGACGGCGGCGATGCCGACGACCGCCGCGACCAGTGCCGCGGGCACCAGCGGACACCACCGCCGCAGCACCATCATCAGCAGCAAGCAGCCGGCACCGAGTACCGCCGTCCGCCAGTGCAGCTGATCCAGTCGCGCGGCCGTCGACCAGGCCCGCTCCCAGGGCCGACCCGAAACATCGTGCAGCCCGAGCAGTGTCGGAATCTGCCCGACTCCGATCAGCACGGCCAGTCCGGCCCCGAATCCGTGCCGCACCACCGGGGATATCGCCGCCGTCACGAAGCCCAGGCGGGCCAGTCCGGCCCCGAGGCCGGCGAGCCCGCACAGCAGAGCCACCGCCGCGACCCGGTGCCCCTCCGTCGCGGCCACCGCCGCGACCGCCGCCGACAACGCCGCGGTCCCCGGTGTGGGCCCGACGACGAGCTGCCGCGAGCCACCGGCAATCGCGTGCAGGATCAGCGCGGGAACCAGCGCGTACAGCCCGCTCATCGCGGAGACGCCGGCGATGGCGGAGCACGCGAACGCCTCCGGCACCGCCATCGCCGAGACGGTGAAGCCTGCCGACACATCGGCGCGCAGGCGTGCGGGAAAACCCTCCGGCACAACGGCGAACCGCCGGATCACCGAATCGGGCTCGTGTGCGCGTGCCAGGTCGCGACCGCCCACAGGACCACCACGTCCAGCACGATCACCAGGATGGACCAGGCCGGGTAGTACGGCAGCGACATGAAGTTCGCCACGATCGACAGGGCCGCGATCACCATCGCCGCCATCCGCGCCCACGCCGTACCGCTCATCAGGCCGATGCCGGTGAGGACCAGCGCGATTCCGATCCCGATGTGGATCCATCCCCAGGCCGTGGTGTCCCATTTGTAGACGTACTCCACGCCGACGACGTACAACTGATCCGCGCCGACGCCGGAGATGCCCTGCAGAATATCGAGCACCCCGACGGTCACCAGCAGAATCGCCGCCGCGACGACACCGCCGGGCACCTCGGTCCGTTCGGTCACCGCTTCGATATCCGACGTCTCTCTCATGGTCGTTTCCTTTCGTGACGGTCACTGACGCAGTACGAATCTGCGCCCGCGCCACGGGAAAGCACTTCCCCCGAACCGAATGAAGCGAGCCGATCGGGTCCCGTGAGATTTCATCCGGCACGAACGAGGACCGCCGCGCGCCGGATGGGCACCGTCGAATACGCACGGCTCGTCGCATCGTTCGGAAAGGTCGAGAATATGTCGTTCTGGGACGTCGTCTGGCTCATCGTGCTCGGCTTCTTGTTCATCGCCTACCTGATGCTTCTGTTCTCGATATTCGCCGACCTCTTCCGGGACCACGGCGTGTCCGGGTGGATGACAGCGCTGTGGGTGGTGTTCCTGATCGTGTTCCCGTTCCTGGGCGCGCTCGTCTACCTGATCGTCCGGGGCGGCTCGATGACCGAGCGGTCCGCGGCGGAAACGCTGCGCCGCCGGGACGCGGAGGTGCAGTACATCCGCCGGGTGGCACGCAGCGACACGACCGCACAACTGGCCGACGCATACAAGCTGCTCGAGGACGGCGCCATCACCGAAGCCGAATTCGAGCGCATCAAACGATCGGTGCTCGGGTGAGCGCCACCGGGCCACCACTCCGGCCGTTCTTCGGACCGCCCAGCCGTGATCGGGCGGCGGCGCGGGGACGAGGTCCCCACACCTCCGGACCCCGGCCCGCGCGACAATGCGATGCGCCGAGTGCTCAGTCCTCGAGCGAGTCGCGATCGCGTAACTGCCCGCGCCGCAACCGGACCGAGGCGGTCAACAGGCGCACCGCCAGACCGAGCAGTATCAGGTTCCCGATCATCTGGGTGAGCACGACCGCCCGGGACACCTGCGCGGTGGCCACGATGTCGCCGAAGCCGACGGTGGTGAACACGGTGACGCAGAAATAGAGCGCGTCCAGCCGCGTCAGCGGCGCATTGAAGTTCTGCGGCTCGGCCGCCAGCAGAAAATACACGGTGGCGTATCCGACGAGATAGCAACCGAATGTCGCCGCGAGCGCCTCGACCGCCTGCACGAACGGATACTCGCCCCGCAGCACCCGGCGAATCTGCCAGGCGCACACGACGGCCACCACCAGCACACCGGCAACCAGCACGACGACCGCCGAAATGCCGGCAATTCGCCGGAAGGGCAACACGAAATAGGCACCCAGCAATACCACTGTGGTGCCCACCGGCCGTGCCACTGCGCGAAACAGGGCTCGACGCCCCGGTGACTCCGGAGAATTGAGCGGACCACGCGATGTTTCCGACATCGATTCGACTTTCCGGTGAAACGACCGATCCGAAATATCCCCGCCTCCACGCTACCCGGATTCCCCACGAACCGGTGGCCGGCAGCCTGGTCCACCGGCACGGCCCCGAGCCGGCACCGGTCCGCGCGCCACCACCGATCAGGTGTGTCGACTGCTCTCCGAGACCACTGCCGCCCGGGCGTATTCCAGCGGAGCCATGCCGACCTCCTTGGCGAACTCGCGGGAGAAATGCGCCTGGTCGAAATAGCCGAGATCGAGGGCGAGAGCGGCCAGGTCGGCCGGGCGGCCGTCGGCCAGCAGCTGGGCGCCGTCCTGCAGGCGGTAGCGGCGCAGCACCCACTTCGGACCGGCGCCCACGTACCGGCGGAACAAGCGCTGCAGGGTACGGATCGGGATGTCGAACCGCTCGGTCACCTGATCGACGCGCGTCAGGTCGCGGTCGCTCTCCATCCGCGCGACGATGCGTAGCACCAGCAGGTAGGACTCGTCGACCGGGGCACGGCGGGCGGCCTCGGTGAAGAACTCCTCGACGATGTCGCGGCGCTGCTCGGGCGCGGATGCCGACAGCACCTTCTCGGTCAGCCCGGCGGCCTCCGGCAGCACCTCGGTGATCTCCACCGCGCCGTCGCGGAACGAGCCGACCTCGCGTCCGGTGAACGCCCCGAAGCCGCCGACGCGGAACTTCAGCGCGAACGTCTCCCCCTCCCCTGCCAGTTCGCGGGTGAATTTCGTGGTGCAGACGCCGTTGACCCAGCCGCCGCAGCGCGTATGGGTGCGCTCGAAGGTGACGTTGACGCAGGGAAACGGCAGCACCTCGGCCACGTACGGCGGACGGCCGCGCAGATCCCACCGCACCGCCCAGTACCACTCGGCGAACCGCCCCGTCTCCGGTCCGGCGGGCAGGCGCACCAGGGTGCGGTGCCGCGCCTGCTCCCGCGGGTGCAGGATCCCCTTGGCCACCTCCGGCGGCGGTACCGGAATCGGTTCCGGCGCAACGGCTTCCGCATATTCTCCGGCGCTCGTCATCACCGGGCCCCGCACTGTCGCGTTCTTACAAGACCCCGGGCGCGGAACCGGCGAGAGTAACCGCCATGACGAACACCGTGAACCCGATCCCCGAGGGCTACCACTCCATCAGCTGTTTCCTCGCCGTCCCGGACGGCAACAAGGCCATCGACTTCTACACCGCCGTATTCGGCGCCGAGGTGCTCAGCCGCAACGACCTGCCCGACGGCCAGCCCGCGCACGCCGAGCTGAAGATCGGCGACTCGACCGTCCAGCTCGGTGTGCCGATGCCGGACCACGGAATCCGGGCGCCCGAGGACGACTGGGTGCACACCAGCATCGTGCACTACTGCCCGGACGTCGACGCGGTCGTGAAGCTGGCCCGTGAGCACGGGGCGCGCCTGGTCGACGATCCGGAGACCTTCGTCACCGGCGACCGCTACGGCCGGGTGATGGATCCGTTCGGCCACCGCTGGGTCGTCATGACCCGGGTGGAGGACGTCTCGCGCGAGGAGGGCGAGCGACGCGTGAACGAGTGGATGGCGTCGCAGGGCTGAACGCGCTGCCGTCGCGCCACCGCCGGCCTTCCCCGGCCCGGCGGTGACGGCGCCGCCCACCGCCACCGCACGGCCGGCGCCCACCGCCGCATCGGGCGAGGCACCGGAAACCGCCGTGCCGCAGCTCATTTCAGTCCGGCGGCATCCATCCCGCGCAGCTCCTTCTTCAGGTCGGCGATCTCGTCCCGCAATCGGCCGGCCAGCTCGAACTGGAGCTCGCGGGCGGCGTTCATCATCTGGTCGGTCAGTTCCTTCACCAGGTCGGCCAGTTCGGCGCGCGGCATGTTCTTGACGTCGCGGCCCTCGTAGACGCCGGCGCTGACGGCGCGCCCGGGCTCGCCCTGGGCGCGCCGGCCGCGGCTGGCGTTGCGGCCCGAGCCACCGACCTCGACCTCCGTCTCGTCGGCCTCCCGGTACACCTGATCGAGGATGTCGGCGATCCGCTTGCGCAGCGCCCGCGGCTCGATGCCGTTGGCCTCGTTGTAGGCGACCTGCTTGGCGCGGCGCCGCTCCGTCTCCTCGATGGCCTGCCGCATCGAATCGGTGACCCGGTCGGCGTACATGTGCACCTGACCGGAGACGTTGCGCGCGGCGCGGCCGATGGTCTGGATGAGGCTGGTGGTGCTGCGCAGGAAGCCCTCCTTGTCGGCGTCGAGGATCGCCACCAGCGACACCTCGGGCAGATCCAGGCCCTCCCGCAGCAGGTTGATGCCGACCAGGACGTCGTACTCGCCCAGGCGCAGCTGCCGCAGCAGCTCGACGCGGCGCAGCGTGTCGATCTCGGAGTGCAGGTACCGCACCCGGACGCCGAGGCCGAGCAGATAGTCGGTGAGATCCTCGGCCATCTTCTTGGTCAGCGTCGTGACCAGGACGCGCTCGTCCTTCTCGGTGCGCTCCCGGATCTCGTGCACCAGGTCGTCGATCTGGCCCTTGGTGGGCTTCACGACGACCTCCGGGTCGACCAGGCCGGTCGGGCGGATGACCTGCTCGACGAACTCGCCGCCGGTCTGGCCCAGTTCGTATGGGCCGGGCGTGGCGGACATGTAGATCGCCTGACCGATCCGGTCGGCGAACTCCTCCCAGGTCAGCGGGCGGTTGTCGACCGCCGACGGCAGCCGGAAGCCGTATTCGACGAGGTTGCGCTTGCGCGACATATCGCCCTCGAACATGCCGCCGATCTGCGGCACGGTGTTGTGCGACTCGTCGATGATCAGCAGGAAGTCCTCGGGGAAGTAGTCGAGCAGCGTGGCCGGGGCCGAACCGGCGGCGCGGCCATCGATGTGCCGCGAGTAGTTCTCGATACCGGAGCAGAACCCGACCTGGCGGATCATCTCCAGGTCGTACTGGGTGCGCATGCGCAGCCGCTGCGCCTCCAGCAGCTTGCCCTGCCGATCCAGCTCGGCCAGCCGCTCCTCCAGCTCGGCCTCGATATCCCGGACCGCCCGCTCCATTCGCTCCGGGCCCGCGACGTAGTGCGTGGCCGGAAAGATGCGCAGATTGTCGACCTGGCGCACCACGTCCCCGGTCAGCGGGTGCAGGTAGTACAGCGACTCGATCTCGTCGCCGAAGAATTCGATGCGGATCGCGAGTTCCTCGTAGGAGGGGATGATCTCGACGGTGTCGCCGCGCACCCGGAACGAACCGCGGGTGAACGCCATGTCGTTGCGGGTGTACTGGACGTCGACCAGCAGCCGCAGCAGCCGGTCGCGGTCGACCTCGGCGCCGACCTCCAGCTGGATGGACCGGTCCAGATAGGACTGCGGGGTGCCCAGGCCGTAGATGCACGACACCGACGCCACCACCACGACGTCGCGGCGGGACAGCAGGCTCTGCGTCGCCGAATGCCGCAGCCGCTCGACATCGTCGTTGACCGAGCTGTCCTTCTCGATATAGGTATCGGTCTGGGCGATGTACGCCTCGGGCTGGTAGTAGTCGTAGTACGAGACGAAGTATTCGACCGCGTTGTGCGGCAGCATCTCCCGCAGCTCGTTGGCCAGCTGCGCGGCCAGCGTCTTGTTCGGCGCCATCACCAGCGTCGGGCGCTGCATCCGCTCGATCAGCCACGCCGCCGTCGCGGACTTGCCGGTGCCGGTGGCGCCCAGCAGGACGACGTCCCGTTCGCCCGCGGTCAGCCGCCGCTGCAGCTCGCCGATCGCGGTGGGCTGATCGCCGGCCGGCTCGTGCTCGCTGACCACCTCGAACCGGCCGTCGGCCCGCTCGATCGCCCCGATGGGCCGGAACTCCGACTGGGCCAGCGGTGTATTTCCCAGCTCTGAGTCTCCCTCTGCGGGGACCTCGGTTGCGAAAGCCATGGTTACCAGACTAGGACGAGGCACCGACAACCGGCAGCGAGCCACGGCTCGCCCGACACGCGCGGGCGAGGGCGTGTGCCGTAAATCTCGCGTAAATGCCGGTCCGCTCCGCGGGGCGGCCACGCCGGACTCGATCATGCCCGCGGCGGTGCCGCCGATGGCCGCTCTCGCACGATCCGGTTATCTGCAGGCAATCGCACCGCCGACACGGCACCACCCGCCCTCCCACCGGCGGATACTGCACCGGGACGGCGGCCGACCGGCGGGGCGACGCCACGCCGCCGCCCCCCACACGCCCTGCCGCACGACACCGCGGCGTCTCGAAATAAATTGCCCCACAACATCTTCGAACGAAGTCGGCAACACCGGCCGCGACGGACGCCCCCGGGAACGCGCAGCGCGCACCCCGGCAGGCCGTCACCCGGCACCGAAATATCATCCGAAACACCTTGCCGGACAAGAGGAAAACCCCATTCGAACCGATCTCGGTCACCTCGCGAACGGTACCCGGATACCGCGAAGCAGCCGATCACACCCGCCACCCGGCGAGCAACTGGACAATGGGCCAAGAAAGGGTTGCCGCATTCGGCGAGCACCGCGCAGGCAAAGTATCGGCCATCCACCGAGACACCTTGGAAAATGTCCGAATTGTCCGGTGGCACAAGAGGTCTCATCGAGAGTGGCGATCACATGTCAAGACGGTTCCGGTCCGTTCACGGTCGGCCCGGAGCGGTTGCTCGGGTGTACTCTGGTCCGGTCCGCGTCGAGAAGGGCAGTGATATGGCCGGTTTCGTTTCACATCGCACCGCAACCGCGGCATCCGACAGCGACGCAGGCCGCGGCGTCGCCGAGGGCCTCGGTACCACCGCGCCTCACGGAGACGTACCCATGCAGTTCAAGCGCCCCGCCACACCGGGCAGCAACTCCGCCGCCACACCCGCGCCGCAGCGAGTACCTCATCGGCCGCGCGTCGAATTCTTCGATGTGGCCGATTTCACCGAGACCGACGCACGCGGCTTCGTGCACACGGTCGAGAACTACCACATCGAACCGTGGGGGCTCTACCTGTTCCGGAACGCGGACAGACCGCCGGACCGCTACACCGAGACGTGGCTGCTACCGGGCCTGTCGATCCGGGTCACGATGCACCACGTCAACGCCGCGCACGACCGCGATCCTCTGTACCACATCTACCTCGGGGATTTCACCCGGATCGAGCCGAAGCGGTGGCGTGCGGTGTACCACTACGTGGACATCGAGGCCCGCAACGGTCACGTCTGCGAACTACACGGGGTGGACGACCTGTTCGCCGCGCACGCCGCCGGGCATATCGACGCCGACACCGCGCACGGCGTGCTCGAGCGCGCGACGGCGGTCGTCGACGGCATCGCCTCGCACGACCACCGTGTCGAGCGCTGGCTGGCCGGCCGGGGCATCAAGCTGACCTGGTTGTGATCTCGGTCGGGTCCGCTCGAGGTGGCTCGGCGGTAGCCGACACGGGATAATCTGCGACCATGACCCAGGCGCACACGGTGGATCTGCACCGACCCAAGGTCGAGTACTTCGATGTCGCGGAGCTGACCAATACCGACCCGAAGGGCCATGTCCGGCCGGTCGAGCGGTATCGGGTCGAGCCGTGGGGCCTGTACATGGCCCGCACCGCCGATCACCCCCAGTTCCACTATCTGGAATCCTGGCTGCTGCCGAGCCTCTCGATTCGCGCGACGGTGTTCCACTACCGCCCCGCCGCGCGCCATCGCGACCAGGACTACTACCTCGACATCGGCGAATTCGCCGCGGTCGGGACCGACCGGTGGAAGTCCGTCGACCACTACCTGGACATCACCGTGCGCACCGGCCGCGACGCCGAGCTGCTCGACGTCGACGAGCTGCTGGCCGCCTACGGCGCGGGCTACCTGGGGCCGGCCGACACCCAGCGCGCCATCGAGTCCGCGACGACGGCGATCGACGGGATCGCGAGCCACGGATACGACGTCGATCGCTGGCTGGCCGCGCTGGGCATCCGGCTCAGCTGGCGGTAGCGGTCACGGCCGCTCCCGGCCGGCGAGCACGCGCCGATAGACCGCGTCGAACCAGGGCGTCTTCACATCGAGATAGGCCTGGATCGCCTGTTCGCCGGTCAGGCCCGCCGCGGCGTCCTCGGCCTTCCGCTTCACCGCGAGGTACTCCTCGCGCGCGGCCGGATCGGACCGTAGCCAGTCCCGGAATGCCAAGGCCCACTGCTGATTCGGCCAACCGTCGACCCGCAGATGCACATTCGCCGGGCGCCCCGGATCCGCGCTGACGTGGATGCGCTTATCCCACAGCGCCGGATCGGTGCCCGGCTTGGGATCGTCGGTGGTATAGCCGATGCGCGGAAAGCCGGCCTCCTCCAGCGCCTCCCGCAATTCGTCGGCGGCCGCGAGATCGGCCACGGTGACCTGGATGTCGAGCACGTCCTTGGCCGGCAGCCCGGGCACGGCGGTCGAGCCGATGTGATCGATGCGCCGGGCGGCGGCGCCGCAGGCGAGCGCCAGCCGGGCGACCAGCCGGCCCGCCTGCGCCTCCCACGTCGGATCGGGCCCGACCAGCTGAACATCGCCTCGCACGGCCCGGGTCCGGGTGCGCAGATTGTGTTCGAACGGCACCAGCCGGTGTTCCCACAGCGCGTCGATCTGCCGCGCGAGTTCCTCCGGTCCGGCGTTGTTGTCCAGCAGCACATCCGCCGCGGCCCGCCGCTGCTCGTCGGTGGCCTGCGTCGCGATCCGGGCCAGCGCGTCCGGCCGCGAGATGCCGCGGAACTCCTCGAGGCGGTGCACCCGGGTCTCGGTATCGGCCGTCACCACGACGACCAGATTCATCATCGCGCCCAGCCCGTTCTCCACCAGCAGCGGAACGTCCTGCACCACGATCGCGTCCGCGGGCGCGGCGGACAGCAGTTCGGCGGTGCGCCGGCCGACCAGCGGATGAGTGATGCCGTTCAGGGTCGCGCGGGCCTCGTCGTCGGCGAATGCCTTGGCCGCCAACGCCGGACGGTCCAGGTTCCCGTCGGCCGCCAGGATATCCGGCCCGAACGCCTCCACCAGGGCGGCCAGCCCCTCGGTACCGGGGGCCACGACCTCGCGGGCGATGACATCGCTGTCGATCAGCACGGCGCCCCGCTCGGTCAGCAGCCGCGCCGCCGTCGACTTACCCGCTCCCATGCCTCCGGTGAGACCGATACGCAACATCCGATCAGTCTCGCATCCGTGCCGCGCGGCGGAGTGCGGTGGTCCGGGAAACTCCGCCGCGAACAGCGCACAATCGGACCGGTTACCCACCGCGGCACTATCTCTCACACCGTCCGCGGCAAATTGCCCATACCGTGACGGCGGCGATATCAATTCGCAACTTTTTCCGACCGATCCAGACCTGTGGTCGGCAACTTTCCGACACGCCGGGACAAAAGTCGCGCAAAATACGCTGCCGCACACTTTTGTTCCGCTAATGTTTCGCGGCAGGCGAGCCAGGCCGTACCAAGCAGCGAAGGAACATCATTGGGCACCAGAAACATCCAGACGGGTCGCCACCGGCTGGGCATGCGAGGCGCGGTGCACTGCATCGAGATCCCCGAGGTAGCGGCGGCGCTGGCCGAGTATCGGCGCTCCTGGCTCACCGCACTGATCAGTCCGGCCCGCCACAGTCTGGCCGTGTTCCGCCGGCGGACCGCCGACGCCGCGGCCCAATGGGTTCCCGCCACCGCCGGTTAGCAGGCCCGCGAACCACCGGCGGGTGCGCGCTCCGCGCCCCGGCGACCGCTAGACGATCCCGCTGGGCCGCCGGCGCCGCCCCGGCTCCTGCGTCGGCATGCTGTTGGGCGGCACCGGATACGGCACCCCCTGATTCGCCGTGCCGAGGGCGATATTCGGACCGCATTGCGCGAGTGCGGATTCCGTTCGAGAATTCGGATCGGTGATCCGCGGCGGCACCGCGTCGGGTGCGGCGGAGAAATCGAAGGCCGTCGTCATATCGCCGGTGGCACCGCGCCGCCAGGCCGTCAGATTCGGCACCTCGACACCGAAACGCCGCTCCAGCAAACGCAATTGCGAGGTGTGGTCGAAGGTTTCCGAACTCACCAGCCCGCCCCGCGAATACGGCGACACGACCCAGCACGGCACCCGGTAGCCCAGCCCGATCGGACCGGCGATCCCCTTCGCGGCCGGCACCCGGTTCAGGTCGACGGTGAGAAATTCGCCCGGCGTGCCCGGCGGCGGTGTCGGCGGGACGACGTGGTCGAAGAAGCCGCCGTTCTCGTCGTACATGACGATCAGCGCCGTTTTCTCCCACACCGCCGGATTCGAGGTCAGGATGTCGAGCACCTGCATGATGCCGACCGCGCCGAGGGCCGGCGGCAGCGCCGGATGCTCGCAGTTGAACAGCGGCGGAATGACCCACGACACCGACGGCAGCCGGTTCGCGGCCACATCCGCGGCGAAGTCGTTCGGATAGACCGGCGCCTTGCCCCGTTGCGCCAGTTCGGAATTCGGATCGGCGGCCTGGGTGAAACAGCCCAGCATGCCGTCCAGGATCACCGAGGAGAGGGGGCCGACGTCGCGGTTGTTGTAGATCTTCCAGCTCACCCCGGCCTCGGAGAGATTCTCCGGATAGGTGCGCCAGCCGTAGACGTTCTGCGGGATCAGCGTCGGCGTCTCCACCAGCGGTCCGCCGGCCAGACCGTCCGGATCGATGGTCGCCGAGATCCAGTACAGCCGGTTCGGGTCGGTGGGCCCCAGCACCGAGCAGTGGTAGTGGTCGCACAGGGTGAACGCGTCGGCGAGCTCGTAGTGGATCGGAATGTCCGCGCGGGTGTGGTATCCCATTGCGGCGGGCCCGTTTCCGGGACCTACGCTGGCGATCGACATCGGCATCCAGCGGTCGTTCGCGCCGCCGTTCCACGCCTCGTGCATACCCTCCCAGCTGTGGTCGGGATCGTTGACGCACTCACCGTCCAGGCTCGCGCCCCGGGTGGTGTCGAGCCGGAACGGCACCAGGTGGCCGTCGGCGGCCGGACCGACGCCCGGCTGGTAACCGAACTGCCGCCAGGCGTCGGACGGGTCGTCGAATCCGCGCACCCCCGACAGCGTGCCGAAGTAGTGGTCGAAGGAGCGGTTCTCCTGCATGAGCAGCACGAAGTGCTCGATGTCGCCGAGCCCGCCCATCCCGGCGGGATCGGCGGCATGCGCCCGCTCGATGACGGGACCCGCCCACGACGCCAGGGCGCCGGCCCCGCCGGCCGCCATCGCCCTGGCCAGGAACTCGCGCCGATTGAGGCCGTCGAAGAGACCCATACCGCTGATCAACCTTCCACCGGATTCTGAGAAGACGTAATTTCGGGATCCTCGCCGAGCGTGACGGCGCTCCGGTGACGTGACGGTAGCGCACGGGTGAACCGATTCCTCTCACACGGCACCGGCCCTTGACACCGAACGGCCCCGATCCGCGTGGATCGGGGCCGTTCGACGAGCTGTGCGAATCAGGCGTTGCCGGACAGCTTCTCGCGCAGCGCGGCGAGCTGCGCGTCGCTGGCCAGCGAACCGCCGCCCGTCTCCTGCTGCACCGGCGCCTCGGCCCGGCCACCGCTCTCCGAGGAGTAGTTGGACGGGGCGCCGTTGGCCGCCTCGGCGGCGGCGTCGGCGGCCATCTTCTCCATCTGCGCGGAGTGCATCTTGTGACGGCGCTCCGCCTCGGCGTAGCGGCCCTCCCACTCCTCGCGCTGCTTGTCGAAGCCCTCGAGCCACTCGTTGGTGTCGGGGTCGAAGCCCTCGGGGAAGATGTAGTTGCCCTGCTCGTCGTAGCTGTCGGCCATGCCGTACTTCGACGGGTCGAACTCGGCGTGGTAGTCCTCGTTGGCCTGCTTCAGCGACAGCGAGATCCGGCGACGCTCCAGGTCGATGTCGATGACCTTGACCATCGCGTCGTCGCCGACGGAGACGACCTGGTCCGGCACCTCGACGTGGCGCTCGGCCAGCTCGGAGATGTGCACCAGGCCCTCGATGCCCTCCTCGACGCGCACGAACGCACCGAACGGCACCAGCTTGGTGACCTTGCCGGGCACGATCTGGCCGATGGCGTGGGTGCGGGCGAACTGACGCCACGGATCTTCCTGGGTCGCCTTGAGCGACAGCGAAACCCGCTCGCGGTCCAGGTCGACGTCGAGCACCTCGACGGTGACCTCCATGCCGACCTCGACGACCTCGGACGGGTGGTCGATGTGCTTCCAGGACAGCTCGGAGACGTGCACCAGGCCGTCGACACCGCCGAGATCGACGAACGCGCCGAAGTTGACGATGGAGGACACGACGCCCTTGCGGACCTGGCCCTTCTGCAGCTGGTGCAGGAACTCCGAACGCACCTCGGACTGGGTCTGCTCGAGCCAGGCGCGGCGGGACAGGACCACGTTGTTGCGGTTCTTGTCCAGCTCGATGATCTTGGCCTCGATCTCCTTGCCGACGTACGGCTGCAGATCGCGGACGCGGCGCATCTCGACGAGCGAGGCGGGGAGGAAGCCGCGCAGGCCGATGTCGAGGATCAGACCGCCCTTCACGACCTCGATGACGGTGCCCTTGACGGCCTCGTCCTTCTCCTTGAGCTCCTCGATGGTGCCCCATGCCCGCTCGTACTGCGCCCGCTTCTTCGACAGGATCAGCCGGCCTTCCTTGTCCTCCTTGGTGAGAACAAGGGCCTCCACCTCATCGCCCACGGAAACGACCTCTGCCGGGTCGACATCGTGCTTGATGGACAGTTCGCGAGACGGAATGACGCCTTCGGTCTTGTAACCGATGTCGAGCAGAACCTCGTCGCGATCGACCTTGACGATGGTGCCTTCGACGATATCGCCGTCGTTGAAGTACTTGATCGTCTTGTCGATGGCGGCGAGGAAGTCCTCGGCGGAGCCGATGTCGTTGACGGCTACCTGCGGCGAGGTGACAGTGGTGGGCATGTGTTGGGTTGCTCCGGACGGATTGTGGTCGGTATCGGACATGTGGACTTTCGGTTCTGCTGTGAACCCACAGCGGTGGAACTAACGTTGGTCGTGCACAGCACATCGCTGCCACACAGCACAACGCTGTACTCATTGCATGCGGAACTCACAGCACGCGCGGCCCCATTACACAAGTACTGAAGGCACTCGCGGGAATCAGCGTACGCGACGCGCATTGGGCCAAGCAAACAAGGTCCTCCGCGGCCCATGGCTACCCTGACACGATGCCCGAAGATCATCCCACGGCGCCCGCCACGCGCGGGCCGAACGCCACACCGGTCGACGAATTCGCCGGTGACGACCGCCATTCCCGGGCGAACGCACAGCTCGGCACGACCGGTACCGCGCGCTCCGCGGTCGGATCGGGCGACAGTCAGCGGGCCAGCCGGCGATGGTGGGATGCCGATGCCGAGCAGTACCACGACACCCATGCCGAGTTCCTCGGCGTGGATTCCGCGGACGGCGAATTCGTCTGGTGCCCGGAGGGCCTGCACGAGGGCGATTGGCATTTGCTCGGGGATATCTCCGGCAAGCGGATAGTGGAAATAGGTTGCGGGTCCGCACCGTGCTCGCGCTGGCTCGCGGCGAACGGCGGGAAACCGGTGGGCCTGGACCTGTCGGCGGGAATGCTGCGGCGCGGGCTGGCCGCGATGGCGCGGGGCGGCCCCCGGGTGCCGCTCGTGCAGGCCGGCGCCGAGGCCCTGCCGTTCGCCGACGCCTCGTTCGACCTGGCCTGCTCGTCGTTCGGGGCGATACCGTTCGTGGCGGATTCGGCGCTGGTGATGCGCGAGGTGGCGCGCGTGCTGCGGCCGGGCGGGCGCTGGGTGTTCTCGGTGAACCACCCGATGCGCTGGATCTTCCCCGACGATCCCGGGCCGGAGGGGCTGCGCGCGACCGTCTCCTACTTCGACCGCACCCCGTACGTCGAGGTCGACGCCGCCGGCGCGCCGACCTACGTCGAACACCATCGCACCCTCGGCGACCGGGTCCGCGAGATCGTCGCGGCCGGCCTGGTGCTGCGGGACATCATCGAGCCGGACTGGCCGGAGTGGCTGGATCGTGAATGGGGACAGTGGAGCCCGCTGCGGGGCGAGATCTTCCCCGGCACGGCGATCTTCGTCAGCGAGAAACCGGCCGACGGCTGAACCGGGCGCGCCGCCGTGCCCGGGCCCGGGCACGGTCGCGGCGCCGCCGGCGTGGAGCCGGACCGCACCGCGCTCAGCGCTTCGGGATGGGCCGGGTCTCGGCCGCCCCCGAGACGCCGGTCGACACGGGGCCGGTGGACACCGAACCGTCCGAATCCGGCGCACCCGCGGTAGATTCTCCCCGCGGGGTTCCCCCGCCGAACGGGATCGCCGTCGTCTCCGCGGCACTCGTCCCGGCCGGTTCGTCCTCGGTCCAGGGCGCCTCGCCCTCCGCCGGATCCGAGCGGTACCGATCGACCGCACCGGTCGGAATCGCCGTGGTCTGCCCCGGGTCCAGGACCGCGGAACCCGCCTGGGCCGGGGCCGCCGACTGCCCCGAATCCGGTGCGGCGGACCGCAACGCATCCCTCGCCTCGGCGTACGCCGGCTCCGCCGCCCGGTGCGCGGGAATGGCCGTGGTCTGCGCCGGATCGGCGGACATCGCCGTGGTCTCGTCCGGATCGGTGCGCGGAACCCCTTCCCAGGGCGACCCGGTCGCCGGGGAATCCGGCGGCGCCGCATCGCTCACGGCAGGCCCGAAGGGCAACATCGTGGTCTCCTCCGGCCGTATCACGGTCTCCTCCGGCTGCGCGGGCAGGCGCGGCGGCGCTCCGGCCGGCGCCTGCGGCTCGGCGTCCTCGGGTGACCACGCCGTACCCTCCGGATCGCCACCGGCAGGCATCGCCGTGGTCTCCGCCGCGGGCCGGTCGTCGAATTCGCCGGACGTCGCCGGAGTCGGCGGCTGCAGGAAGTTCACCGCGCTGGTCGCCGCGGACATCGGTTTCGCCGCGGCGGGTGTCGCCGCGTACGCGGCCGCGCTGGCCGGTAGTCGGGGAATGCTCGGCGGCGAGGAGCTCGGCGGCGCGGGCGGCGGGGTCCTGCGCGGCCCCTTCCCCAGGGCCGCCGCGCTCGGGATGGGCGCGGTCTCGGCCGCACCCGGCGCGCCCGCCGACTCCGCCTCCTCGGATTCCGGCCGCTCCACCGCGGCTGCGGGATCCGCGACCGCGGCGGACGGACCGGTGAAATCCGGGATCGCGGCGAATCGGGGATCCACCTGGGCGGTCCGGCTGACGTGGGCGATCCAGCGGCGCGCGCGGGTGAGCGGATGGTCGGGGAACTGGGTGTCCCACTGTGCGTCGTCGGCCACGTTGTAGGGCAGTTGGCCGCGGATCTCGGGAGCGTACGGATGCGGGGGGAACATGTTCTGGAAGCCGACCTTCGGCACGATCGCCGCTTCCCGCACGCCGGACCGGCCGTTCTCGCGGCACATGATCTTCAGAATCGCGCTGCAGGTGGCCTTCGGCAGCACGATCCCGGCCGTGAAGCCCAGTCCGGACCGGTCCGCCAGCGGGAACTTCTCCACCCGCAGCAGGGCCGGCTGTCCGGCGACCGTGATGGCATAGGCCTCGATGAGGCAGCCGAATTCGGCCTGCTGCTCGGTGAGGCCTCGGCGTAGCGTGTCCAGGTCGGCCAGCGGAGCCGGGAGGTCGGGGGCCGCCTCGATGTAGGCGAGCGTGACGAGATCGCCGGTGGCCGGATTTCCCCACGTGCTCGGATCGAGTTGCTGCAGTCCGCCGGTTTCGAACGCGATAGGCACGCGACCACGTTACCGATTCGAGTCATACTCGCACATCCTTGTGCGTTTTGTGCCCAACACGTGACTTATTAGTAATCTATACTGCACAAAACAGGCACGAAGTATTTTCTAACCCCTACTCTTGGGTGACCGGCCCGCCTGCTCGAGCGCCAGCCGCAGCGCATATTCGATCTGCGCGTTGACGCTGCGGAGGTCGTCGGCCGCCCACTTGGCGATCGCCTCGTGGACGGCCGGATCGAGCCGCAGCAGCACCCGCTTCGGCTCCCTCCCCGCCATTACGAGTACAGGGTTCCGGTGTTGACGACCGGCTGCGCCGAGCGGTCACCGCACAGCACCACCAGCAGATTGGACACCATCGAGGCCCGGCGCTCCTCGTCGAGTTCGACCATGCCCTCGGCGGTGAGCCGGTCCAGCGCCATGCCGACCATACCGACCGCACCCTCGACGATCCGGCTGCGGGCGGCGACCACCTGCGCGGCCTGCTGCCGGACCAGCATCGCCTGCGCGATCTCCGGCGCGTAGGCGAGGTGGGTGATCCGGGCCTCGAGGACGTCGACGCCGGCCAGCGCGGTCCGCTCGCTCAGCTCCGCCGTCAGCTCCTCGGCAACCTCCGCCCCGTTGCGCAGGCTGGTGCGGGCCGGGGCATCGCCGGGAGCATCGGGCCCGGAGGCGGCTCGCCCCGCGGGCGCCGTATCGGGCGCGGCGTCGTAGGGATGCACGGTGGCCAGATGCCGGACCGCGGCCTCGGACTGGGTCTGCACGTACTCCTCGTAGTCGTCGACCGCGAACGCCGACTTGAAGCTGTCCACCACGCGGTAGACGACCACCGCGGCGATCTGGATCGGATTGCCGTCGAAGTCGTTGACCTTCAGCGTCTGCGTCTCGAAGTTGCGCACCCGCAAGGAGATTCGACGCCGGTCGGTCAGCGGGACCAGGCAGAAGAAGCCCGGCTCGCTCACCGTGCCGATGTAGCGGCCGAAGAACTGCACCACCTTGGCCTCGTTCGGGCCGACGGTGGTCAGCCCCGTCAGCAGCACCAGCGCCGCCGCCGCGATCACGTACCCGATCACCGCCCCCGCCGCTGCCCCGGCGCCGCCGCCGTCGGACAGGGATTTCGTTGCGACGATCCCGCCGGCCAGCGCGGCACCGCCGACGACGACCAGCACCAGCAGCGCGAGAAATCCGTTCACCCGGAAGGCCCGGCGAAGCTCCATGACATCCTCCCAATATCGAAGTGATATCACGACGATAGTAGACAACGGAGCCGCGGTCCAGATCGAGCACCGCCCCCGAAACCCCCGGCACGGCGCGAAGACACCGGAGCGGTCCGGCCGGCCGGCTCACGCAGCCGAGCAGATCAGGCGAATCAGGCGGCCGGGTGGATGTTGCGGTTGTGGCGGAACAGGTTGGCGGGATCGTGTTGTGCCTTGAGCGCCGCCAGCCGCTCGTAGGTGCCGGGGTCGTATCCGGTGCGGGTCTGCTCCTCGCCGGCCCAGTCCCCCGCCCCGTACAGGAAATTGAGGTGGCGGCCGATCGTCCACGGGGACAAGGCCTTTCCGATGAGCTCGTGCCGGTCGCGCACCGCCGTGCCGTCGCCCTCGGGCATCGTGATGAACCGGGCGACGTACTCGGCCTCGCGGTGGTCCACCGCGACACCGGCCGGACCACGCCGGCGCAGCGCGCCGCCGAGATGCCGGAATCCGGCCACCACGGGCACCGTCGCGCCCGGTCCGGTCGTGTCCAGGAATGCCTGCGCCGCATCGGCGGGAAGTTCCGACAGCAGCGCGTTGCTCGCCGTATAGGCATGCGGGAAGTCCGGATCCCGGTGGATGCCATGGGTTTGCGCGTACGGCATGGACCGCAACTCGTCGTGCAGCCGGGGGCCGATCTCGCGCAGCGGGGCCACCAGGCGCTCGCCGTCCTCCGCCGATCCGGCATAGGCGACGGCGATCGTGGCGAGATAGCGGCCGCGCATCGGTTCCGGAATGGCGGGGACGTCGGGCATCGTCATGAGGGTGATCGCCGAGGTCAGCTCCTCCGGCAGGTCCTGGGTCCACAGCCGCCACCCCTCCAGCGCCGGCTCGACCAGCGGGGTGTCGAAGGTCAGTTGACCGCCGTAGACGGTCGCTATCGGGAGCAGTTCCAGTTCCAGCGCGGTGACGACACCGAGGTTGCCGCCGCTGCCGAGCACCGCGCCGAACAGCGGATCGCCCGGGACCAGGCGGCGCAGCCGGCCGTCGGCGGTGACCAGTTCGACCGCGCGGACGTGGTCGGCGGCATACCCGAAGGTCCGGGCGAGGATCCCGACGCCGCCGCCCAGGTGATAGCCGGCGACGCCGACCGACAGCGACGAGCCGTTCAGCGGGGCCAGCCCGTGCGGCACCGCCGCGTCGATCAGCGCGCCCGCCCGGATCCCGGCGCCCACCCGCGCCGTGCGGGTCCCGGGATCCACGCCGAGATCGGTCATGCGGCGGGTGCTGATCAGCACACCGCCGTCGGCGGCGACCGACAGGCCGTGCCCGGTGGAGTGCACGGCCACCGGAAGGTCGTGGCGCGCGGCGTATTCCACCGCCGCGCGGACGTCCTCGGCGTGCGCGGCGCCGACCACGAGGTCCGGGCGGTGGGTGTAGGCGGTCTGGAATCCGGCCACCTCGTCGTCGTAGCCGGCCGTGCCGGGACGGAAGACCGGTCCGGTGAAGGTGGGGAGAGCGGAACTCGTATTCGTCATGACATTCACGATTCCGCGACCGTATAGAGAAGTAAAACATATAGTTCTTCTCGAATCTAGAATTGTTAGTTATGGAATTACGGCAGTTGCGCTACCTGGTCACCGTCGTCGAGGAGGCCGGCTTCACGCGGGCGGCGGCCCGGCTGCACCTGGCCCAGCCGGGGCTGTCCGCCCAGATCCGGCAGCTGGAACGGGAACTGGGCCAGCAGTTGCTGAATCGTTCCGGGCGCACGGTGACCGCGACCGCGGCCGGTGCGGCCGTGCTCCCGCACGCGCGGGCCGCGCTCGCCGCCGCCGAACGGGTCCGGCACACCGCCGACGAGTTCACCGGGCTGTTGCGCGGGCATATCCGGCTCGGCACCGTCTCCGGCGTCGCCACCGGCGAATTCGACGTCGCCACGGTGCTGGCCGACTTCCACGACGACCACCCGCAGGTCGAGATCACCCTCACCGAAACGAATTCCGACCGGATGCTCGGCGATCTCGAGCGCGGCACGCTCGACATCGCGCTGGTCGGCCTCACCGGCGACCCGCTCGATCCCCGGATCGCCACCGATACGGTGCTCGACACCGGCATCGTCGCCGCGGTGGCCGCCGACCGGCCGGATCCGCCCGGGCCGATCGCCCTCGCCGAACTCCGCGACCGCCCGCTGATCTGCCTGACCCGCGGCACCGGCGTCCGGGGGCAGCTCGAACGATCCTGCGCCGCGGCGGGATTCGAGCCGTACGTCGCCTTCGAGGCGGCCGCTCCCCCGCTGCTGCTGCGCCTGGCCGCCCGCGGGCTGGGCACGGCGATCGTTCCCGCGCTCACTGCGGAGGAGGCGGCGGCCTTCGGCGTCCGCGCGGTCCCGATCGTCGAACCCGAGCTGCGCGGGCGGCTGGCCCTGGCGTGGCGCACCGACCGCCTCACCGCCCCCGCCGCGAAAGTCCTGCTGGGACAGCTGCGCATCGCACTGGCCCAGCAGAAGGGCGCCGCGCTCGGCGGCGTATCCCGAACATGATCGAATCCGCACCGCCGCCGAGCGGATGCGGTGAGGTAACCGTCACGAGACCCTGCACGCCGCGTCACACGCGGGAAATCAGCCCGAATCAGACTGGCAGGCGACCGTCCCCGTCGAGAGAACGATCCATGTCTTATCTGAAACCGTCCGAATTCACCACGAGCATGATCGATGCCGGTGAATCGAAGGTGTTCATGGCCACCCGCGACACGCTGATCCGCGCCTATATGGCCGGCGCCATCCTGGCCCTGGCCGCGGCCTTCGCGGTCACGATCACCGTGCAGACCGGTAACGCGCTGGTCGGCGCGCTGCTGTTCCCCGTCGGCTTCTGCCTGCTCTACCTGCTCGGATTCGACCTGCTGACCGGTGTTTTCACGCTCGTGCCGCTGGCGCTGATCGACCGCCGGCCCGGCGTCACCCTGCGCGGGGTGCTGCGCAACTGGGTGCTGGTCTTCCTCGGCAACTTCGCCGGCGCGCTGACCGTCGCGGTCATGATGGCCATCATCTTCACCTACGCGTTCACCACCGACCCGAGCGCGGTCGGCGAGCAGATCGGCCACATCGGCGAGAGCCGGACCGTCGGCTACGCCGACCACGGCGCCGCCGGGATGCTGACCCTGTTCATCCGGGGCGTGCTGTGTAACTGGATGGTGTCCACGGGCGTCGTCGCCGCGATGATGTCGACCTCGGTGTCCGGCAAGGTGATCGCGATGTGGATGCCGATCCTGGTGTTCTTCTACATGGGATTCGAGCATTCGATCGTCAACATGTTCCTGTTCCCGTCCGGACTCATGCTCGGCGGCGAGTTCACGCTGTGGGACTACTTCGCGTGGAACGAACTCCCCACGATCGCCGGAAACCTCGTCGGCGGAATCACCTTCGTCGGCCTGACGCTGTACGCCACCCACTACCGCACGGGTGCGTCCCGCCGGAAGGCCGCCGCCACACCGCGATCCGAGACGAACGGCGCCGCCGCCGAGGCCGACGGGGCACCGGCCGGCGACGCGCCGAGCCCGGCGGTCGCCGCCGCCGAATAGACCCGCGGGGATGGGGCCGCCCGGCGGCCGCACCGGCGTTCTCGAAGCCGGTGCGGCCGCCGGCGCTTGTGCCGCTACAGGATCCGCGACAGGAACGCCTTGGTGCGCTCGTGCTCCGGCTCGGCCAGCACCGCACGCGGATCGCCGGACTCCACGACCACCCCCTCGTCCATGAACACCAGCTGGTCGGCCACCTCGCGGGCGAAACCCATCTCGTGGGTCACCACGACCATGGTCATGCCGGAGGCGGCGAGCTCGCGCATGACCGCGAGCACCTCGCCGACCAGCTCCGGATCCAGCGCCGAGGTGGGCTCGTCGAACAGCATCAGCTTCGGATCCATCGCCAGCGCGCGGGCGATCGCGACGCGCTGCTGCTGCCCGCCCGACAGCTGCGCCGGGT
Source organism: Nocardia sp. BMG51109 (assembly GCF_000526215.1). NCBI lineage: Bacteria > Bacillati > Actinomycetota > Actinomycetes > Mycobacteriales > Nocardiaceae > Nocardia > Nocardia sp. BMG51109. The sequence goes on along the minus strand of NZ_JAFQ01000004.1, from coordinate 5,243,118 downwards.
AGGCATCGGCCTTCTCCGCCAGGCCGACTCGCTGCAGCAGTTCCTCGGCCCGGGTGACCGCATCCGCCTTGCGCAGCCGCTTCACCTGGGTGGGCGCCTCGATGATGTTCTCCAGCGCGGTGCGGTGCGGGAACAGGTTGAAATGCTGGAACACCATGCCGATATCGCGGCGCTGGCGGGCGGCCTCGCGCGGGTTGAGCTCGTAGAGCTTATCGCCCTTCTCGCGGTAGCCGACCAGATCGCCGTCGACGTACAGCCGCCCGGCATTGACCTGTTCCAGGTGGTTGATACAGCGCAGGAACGTCGACTTGCCCGAGCCGGACGGCCCGACCAGACACATCACCTCCCCGCGCGCGACCTCCAGCGAGATGCCCCGCAGCACCCGCAGCGCACCGAAGTTCTTCCAGACCCGCTCGGCCCGGATCATCGGCGGCGCATCGGCGCCGGGATCGCTTGCGGCAGCGGTCATTCCCGCCTCCGGCACGGTTGTCATATCCCCGCCTCCGGCACAGTATTCATTTCCCCGCCTCCGGCACAGTATTCACTTCCCCGCCTCCGGCAAAGTTGTCACTTCCCCACCCCCGACATGTGCGCGTCGGCCAGCGCCTGCAATTGTTTGGCGGTCAGCCGGCGGGTGGCGCCGCGGGAGAAGTACCGCTCCAGGTAGTGCTGCCCGATCATGAGGACGCTGGTGACGGCCAGATACCAGGTGGCGGCGACCAGCAGCAGCGGGATCGGTTGCAGGTTCACGGCATAGATGTCGCGGGAGCGGCCGTACAGGTCGATGGTCAGCGGGATCGCCGCCACCAGCGAGCTGGTCTTCAACATGCTGATCAGCTCGTTGCCGGTCGGCGGGATGATCACCCGCATCGCCTGCGGCAGGACGGTGCGGCGCATCGTCTGCCCCCACGACATGCCGAGCGCGAGCGATGCCTCGCGCTGCCCCTCACCGACGGAACTGATTCCGGCGCGCACGATTTCGGCCATGTACCCGGCCTCGTTCAGGCCCAGGCCGATCATCGCGAACAGGAACGGCGTCCGCCAGTCCTGGATGTTCAGGTGCATCAGCTGCGGCCCGAACGGCACGCCCAGGTCGATGACCTTGTACAGCGACGGGAACAACCCCCAGAACACCAGTTGCACATACACCGGCGTGCCGCGGAAGATCCACAGATACACCCAGGCCACCGACCGCAGCACCGGGTTCGGCGACAGGCGCATCACCGCCAGCGCCACGCCCAGTACCACGCCGATGGCCATGGCCAGCACGGTCAGCTCCAGCGTCACGAGAACGCCGGACTCGATCCGCGAATCGAACAGGTACTTCCAGTAGGTGTCCCACCGGTAGGCCGGGTTGGTGGCGGCGCCGTAGACGAACAGGGCCACCAGGACGAGGATGACCGCCGCGGCGACCCACCGGCCCGGATGCCGCAGCGGCACCGCCTTGATCGGCGCGGGTTCGGTGGCCGGATTCGCCGCGGCGCCACCGTTTTCCGGCGGGGCGGCACCGCCTTCCGGCTCGGACTCGGAGGCGCTCACGGCGTCACCTCGCTGACGCTCGCCGACACCGTGCGCGAGGCGCACTGTGTTGTCGGTTCGCTCGCAAGCTCGCTCACGGGTCTCAGCCCACCGCGCCGTTGATCGTGGCCTTGGTGATCGCGCCGTCCTGGACGCCCCAGCTCTCGGCGATCTTGCGGTAGTCACCCGCATCGATCAGGTGCTGCACCGCCTCCTGCAGCACCGGGCCCATCGGCCCGCCCTTCGGCACCGGCCAGCCGTAGGGCTGCGACTCGAACAGCGGCCCGGCCGATTCGATCTTGTCCTGGTTCTGCTTGATCGCGTAGGCCGTCACCGGGGAGTCGGCCGACATCGCATCCACCTGGCCGAGCACCAGGGCCGTCGACGCCGCGCTCTGTTCGTCGAAGGCCACGATCTCGATCTTCGGCTTACCGGCCGCCTCGCACGCCTTGCTCTTGCCCGGAACCTCCTCGGTCTCCTGAATGGTGGTGCGCTGCACCGCCACCCGCTTCCCGCAGGCGTTGTTCGGATCGACCGGCTTACCCGCCTGCTGTGCCCACTGGGTGCCGGCGCTGAAGTAGTTGACGAAATCGACGGTCTGCTCGCGCTCCTTGGTATCGGTCATCGAGGACATGCCCACGTCGTAGGTGCCGGCCTGGATCAGCGGGATGATCTTCTCGAAGTCCGACTCCTGGTACTCGGCCCGCACGCCGAGCACGGAGGCCACCGCGTCCATCAGGTCGACGTCGTAGCCGACGATCTCGCCGGAGGAATCCTTGTACTCGTTGGGCTGATACGGGACGTTCACCCCGACCACGAGCTTGCCGGACTGCTTCACCTTGTCGGGGAGTTTCGCGGCGATCGCGTCGACCTTGGCGACCTGGACCTTCTCCGCCGTGGGCGCATCGTCCTCGGTGTTGGTGGTGCAACCGGTCAGCGCCAGCGCGCCGCCGGCGAGGAGACAGACGGCCCGCAGGGCATATCCACGGACACCGGTTCGAACAGACACAGCAGTCCTCCATGTTCGGGCAGGTGACATCCGGAGGTCGCCCGCCGTTCGCAATCTAGGCGATTCGGACCGACTGTGCCGGTCGGTTACCGAAGGTTAATCCGCACCGAATACGAGGGAGGCGAAACACGCCGCGACGCCGCCAACGGTGTCCCCGCCGCCAACGGTGCCGCCGTGACCAGCGATGCGGTCGTCACCAGCGATGCAGTCGCGCCCGGACCTGCTCGGTGAATTCGCCGGTGGAGGCCAGTCCGCCCAGATCGGCCGTGGCGATGCCCGCGGCGAAGGTGGCCGCGATCGCCCGCTCGATCCGGTCGGCGGCCCGGGCCGGCGCCGGATCGTCGCGACGAGAACTCAACCACCGCAACAGCATCGCCGCCGACAGTTGCAGTGCCGCCGGATTGGCGCGGTTGTGCCCGGCCAGTGTGGGCGCCGCGCCGTGCACCGCCTGCGCCATCGCCTGGGTCTGCGAGCAGTTCAGCGACGCGGCCAGGCCCAGCGATCCGCTCAGTTCGCCGGCCAGATCGGAGAGGATGTCGCCGAACAGGTTCTCCGTCACCAGCACGTCGTACTCCCCCGGAGCGCGCACCAGGTGGGCCGCCGCGGCGTCGACGTGCTCGTCGTCGACCGCGACGCCCGGATGGTCGCGGGCCACCCGATAGCAGACGTCCCGGAACAGGCCCATGGTCAGCGGGAGCACATTCGCCTTGTGCACGATGGTCACCCGCTTGCGGCGGGTGGCGGCCAGCCGGCAGGCCACGTGCGCGATGCGCTCGCACGCGGCGCGGGTCACCACGCCGACCGTCAGGGCGACGTCGGGTGTCGGCGCAAACTCACCGGCCCCGGCGAACATGTTGCGGTCGGCATACAGCCCCTCGCCGTTCTCCCGCACGATCACCAGATCCATCTCCGGCGCGGCGGCCCGCACGCCGACGAACGCCCGAGCGGGACGGATATTGGCGTACAGCCCGAACCGCTTGCGGATCGTCCCGCCGGGCGGCGCCCCGGTGCGGTGCTCGGGGGCGTAGGAGGCGTTGTCGTGCGGGCCGAGAATCCACGCGTCGAGATCCGCCAGCGCGGCCAGGGTGTCCTCCGGCAGCGGATCGCCGGATTCGGCAATGGCCTTGTGCCCCATGGACAATCGCACCCACTCCGGCTCCGGCGCACCGGCCGCCGCCAGCGCCTCGTCGACCACGTCGCGGGTCGCGCCCACCACCTCGGGGCCGATGCCGTCGCCGTCGATCAGGCCCAGGCGCAACGGAAGTCGCCGATCGTTCCGCGCTTCGCTCACAGCACACATCCTCGGTCGTCGAGTTCGCCACCGGATCGGCGGGGCGCTCCGGCGGGTCCGGCCCCGTGCCGGCGGCCGCCGCCGGCACGGCGTATGTTGACCACGATCATGGTGCAATCGGTCGAACTGCTGCTGGACGACACGGCCGAGGCGGAGATCCGCCGGCAGTGGGTCCTGCTCGCCGACGCGGGCTTGCACAGCCCGGCCGCCGACCATCGCCCGCACATCACCGTCGCCGTGGCCCGCGAGATCCCGCCGCGGCTCGACCGGGCGCTCGCCGCCCGGGAGTTCCGGCCGCTGCCGATCCGGCTCGGCGGCCTGCTGGTGTTCGGGGCGCGCCACCCGATCCTGGTCCGGGCGGTGGTACCCACCGAGGCCCTGCTCGCCCTGCAGCGCCGGCTGTTCGCGGTGATCGCGCCGTGTCCCGGCGTGCCGGCCACCGTGCACCCGGACGCGTGGACCCCGCACGTCACGCTGGCGCGGCGGCTGCGGCCGCGGCAGCTCGGCGAGGCCGTGCATGCCGTGGCCGGTGATCGCGACATTCCCGCTACGGTGGTAAGTGTCCGTCGGTGGGACGGCGATCAGCGTCGTGCATGGCCGGTCGCAGGCGGAAGCGGAAGATAACCGACGTGTCCGGCGTTGCACGGGGCACCAGCGGCGGGAGCGACGGCCCCGGAGGGGCGCCGTTCGAACCGCGCCGGGCCCCGGGGCGACGCAATCGAACACGAGACGAGAGGACCCTATGCCCACCCAGACCCTGACCGCGCAGAACTTCGACGACGTAGTCACCGGAAACGACGTCGTTCTCGTCGATTTCTGGGCCGACTGGTGCGGACCGTGCAAGCAGTTCGCGCCGACCTATGAGAAGTCTGCGGAGAATCACCCGGAGGTCGTCCACGGCAAGGTCGACACCGAGGCCGAGCAGGGCCTCGCCGCGGCCGCCAACATCCGCTCCATCCCGACCATCATGGCGTTCCGGGAGGGTGTGCTGGTGTTCGCGCAGCCGGGCGCGCTGCGGCCGGATGCCCTCGAGGACCTGGTCAGCCAGGTGCAGGCCCTCGACATGGACGAGGTCCGCAAGCAGATCGCCGAGCAGCAGGAGCAGACGCAGGAGAGCTAGTCTCCCTCCGGCTCCCGAGGCGCCGCACCGCTTCCGATCATCGGAAGTGGTGCGGCGCTTCGCTTTTCGGGACCTCCCGGGCGATCAGCCGCCCAGTTTGTTGATTCCGGCGATCATGGCCCGCGCCGCGGACTCCGCGCCGTCGTCGGCGAGCGCGGCGCCCCAGCCGCGGCGACCGTTGAATTCGCACTGCACGAACGAGGCCGTGCCGGATTCGGTGCGCCGCTGGTGGAACTGCAGGATCTCGACCGGATAGCCCTCCTCGTAGAGGACCGACGTGAGCGCCGCCACCGGGCTACCGGCCGAGACGACGGTACGCAGATGGCCGGTGAACTCCAGCGTCGCGGTGTACTCCGAGCCGTGCCGGTGTCCGGCCCGGCTCCAGTCGCCGAGTTTCACCGGGCCGGTGTGCCCGCAGTAGCGGTCGTGGAATTCGGCGGGGGACAGTCCCGCGCATTCGGTCCGCAGGCTCTTGGGCGCGGCGGTGAGGAAATCGTGTGTGTCGATGGTGAGCATCATTGGACTAGGTCGTCTTCCCGAAGTCTTAGTCGTCGTGTCTTGGTAACAGTCGTGTCCTGGTGACAGTCGTGTCCGAGTGACAGGAGGGACCAGCGCAAAAAATCTGTACGGCCGCAGCGAGGAGGCCGGTCCGAATCAGACCCCGCTACGGCGAGTTACTACGAGAAGTCGCGCCGCGGCCACCATCGCGGTAAGCGGAAGGAGCGCGCGGGGATCGCGGTCGGCGATGTTCGGCGCGGCACAGCGGCTTGCGGCGGGATTCGGCACGGCACCGACAATATGGACTTTCACCTGCGATGGCAACCGCATTCACGGGGAACCGACGAGTAACTTCGTCACAATGGTCCGTGAACGGCGAACGAACACCGCATGGAGCGTTGGCAATCCGCGCAAATAGCACATCGGCACTGTTCAAAGCCATCGATCGAAACTCTGGCAAACTCATGGAAACCGGCCGCTCGGTGTGCCCGGCCGTGATTTCCAGGACACCGCCGACCGGTCCACCGTCCATCATGGCCGCCCGGCACCCGTCGGCACACCCGGTCGGCGCAAGGCCCTCCGCCACGCGCACGGCACTCGAGACCCTCCGCCACGCGCGGGGACTCCACGGGACTCCTCGATGCCCCACTACCGATGCCCACTACCGACCGAGTCGGCGCGCGGCGCGGCGCGCGTACTGCGCACGCGCGCGGTCGTGTGCGGCGCGGAGCAATTCGCGGATCGGCGCCGCGGTCCGGTCGCCCGGGTTGACCACCGCCAGCCACGCCGCCGCGCCGTAGACCGGATGAGCCATCAGGACGTCCTCGGCGCCGCGGTCGCCGTCGGCCGGGGTCGCGCGCGGGTCGTGGCCCACCCACCGGACGAAGGCGTCCTTTCCGGCCGCGATGTTCACGCGGAAGGCGCCGGGCCGGTCCAGCCGTGAGCCGCCGTCGCCGGGGTAGTCCTTCGTCACGATCGTCGCGAACGGCTGCGCCGCCGGGACCACTCCGTCGGGTGCGTAGTAGAAAAACGTGTCGCCCCAGGCGATTTCGGGCGAACCATCGCCCGGTCCCGGCCGCAGCACCAGGACGCCGCCGAGGGCGCGCACGAAGTCGATGATCTCGTCGATATTCATACCTTTCAGCGTTACATTCATGTGCTTATGGAGACTTTTTCGGCATCTGTCCGGGTAGCATCATGAAAAGTCGCAACTCGGGGGATCTGCGCACCGCCGACGTCGCGCGGCGGTCCGGGTACTCGGTGCAGCAGGTGCGCAATCTCGAGCGCGACGGCGTGCTGCCGCCGGCGCGGCGCACGCCCGCCGGATACCGGGTTTACGACGAGTCCCATGTGCGGTGTGCCCGCGCCTATCGCGCGCTGGCCGCGGGCACCGGCCCCGTCGAGGCCAAGGCGATCATGCGCGCGGCGCACACCGGGCCGGAGAGGGACCTGCTCGCCCGGCTCGATGCGGCACATGCGCGGCTCGACCGGGAACGCCGCGACCTCGCACTCGCCGGGGCGGCCGCCGAGGCGATCGCCGACGAGCCCCTCGCCGATGTGCGGCCCGCCGACGCGATGAGCATCTCCGAACTGGCGGGCGCACTGGGCGTCCGCACCTCGACACTGCGGCACTGGGATGCCGTCGGAGTGGTCGTGCCCGGACGGACCGACCGGCACGGAGCGCGCAGATACTCGCCGCAGGCCGTGCGGGACGCCCGGATCGTGCACCAACTGCGACTGGCGGGCTACCGCATCCCGCAGCTTCAGATGCTGATGCCGCAGCTCCGAGGCGCGGGTGGCCACGAGGACGTGTTCGCGAGCCTGGCCGCCCGGGTTGCCGGCATCGACGCGCGATCGCGGGCCGTGTTCGAAGGTTCCGCCGCACTCTACGCACTGCTCGCACCACCGGAACCCGAATAGCTCTCTCCGAGAGCGCCCACCGCACCGAGCACCGAGCGATCGGACGCCCAGCGGGCCTTTCACCCGGCCAACCGGACACCGCGCCGGACCGACGCCCGATGAGCCTTCCGTTCGGTCGGCCGCACGCCCCGTCGACCACCCATGCCGACAGCTCCTACGCCAGGCCGGCTCCGCGCGCGGCCGATGCTCCACCGTGCCCGATATCCCGACCGGCCCAGCCGAATATTCGGTCGGCGAGGACGCTCGGCCGACCGAACCGCTCAGTGGGCCGCGGCGTCCCAGCTGCGGCCGACTCCGACGGAGACCTCCAGCGGGACCGACAGGTCGATGGCCCTCGACATGTGGTCGCGGGCAAGCGATTCCAGCGCCTCCCGCTCCCCCGCCGCCACCTCGAAGACGAGTTCGTCGTGGATCTGCAGCAGCATGCGCGAACGCAGCCCGGCCTCGCGCACGGCGCTCTGCACGTTGATCATCGCGACCTTGATGATGTCGGCGGCCGTGCCCTGGATCGGGGCGTTCAGCGCCATCCGCTCGGCGGCCTCGCGGCGCTGGCGGTTGCTGGAATCGAGATCGGGCAGATAGCGGCGGCGGCCGAACAACGTCTCGGTGTAGCCGACCTTGCGCGCCTGGTCGACCGCGTCGTGCAGGTAGTCGCGGATGGCGCCGAAGCGGCTGAAGTAGACCTCCATCTGGGCCTTCGCCTCTTCGGCGCCGATCTTCAGCTGCTGCGACAGGCCGTAGGCCGACAGCCCGTACGCCAGGCCGTAGGACATCGCCTTGATACGGCGGCGCAGCTCGGGGGTGACCTCCGCGATCGGGATGTCGAACGCCTTCGAGGCGACGAAGCTGTGCAGGTCCTCGCCCGAGTTGAACGCCTCGATCAGGTTCGCGTCCTTGGACAGGTGCGCCATGATCCGCATCTCGATCTGGCTGTAGTCGGCCGTCATCAGCGACTCGTAGCCGGGGCCCACGACGAACGTGTCGCGGATGCGGCGGCCGGTGTCGGTGCGGATCGGAATGTTCTGCAGGTTCGGCTCGGTGGACGACAGCCGGCCGGTGGCGGCGATGGTCTGGTTGAAGGTGGTGTGGATGCGGCCGTCGTCGGCGACCGACTTGAGCAGGCCGTCCACCGTGACCTTCAGCCTGGTCGCATCGCGGTGCGCCAGCAGATGTTCCAGGAACGGGTGCTGGGTCTTCTCGAACAGCGACTCCAGCGCGTCGGCGTCGGTGGTGTAACCGGTCTTGGTGCGCTTGGTCTTCGGCATGTCGAGCTCGTCGAACAGCACCACCTGCAGCTGCTTCGGCGAGCCGAGGTTGATCTGCTTGCCGATCACCTCGTAGGCGGCGTCGGCGGCATCGGCGACGCGCTCGGCGAATTCCTTCTGCAGCTCCTGCAGATCGTCCACCGCGACCGCGATGCCCGCCTCCTCGAGCCGGGCCAGCACGCCGAGCAGCGGCAGTTCGATCTCGGTGAGCAGCCGGGTGGACTCGATGCCCTCGAGCTCGGCGTCGAAGGCGTCGGCGAGATCGAAAACCGCTCGGGCGCGCAGGATCTCGGCCTGTGCGAGTTCGGCGTCGACCTGGTTCTCGTCGTCGAGCAGCGACAGCTGGGTGTCCCCGGCCGACTCCACCCGCAGCTCCCGCGACAGGTAGCGCAGCGAGAGATCGTCGAGGTTGAAGGTGCGCTGGCCGGGGCGGACCAGGTAGGCCGCCAGCGCCGTATCGCTGGTGACGCCCGCCAGCTCCCAGCCGCGGGCGCGCAGGGCGTGCGTGGCGGACTTGGCCTCGTGCACCGCCTTGGGCGTCGCCGGGTCGGCCAGCCAGGCGCCCAGCGCCCGCTCGTCCTCCGGGGTCAGCCCGACGACATCGAAATAGCCGCCCTCGCCGTCGGCGGCCGAGATCGCGATCGCCTGCGCGTCGCTATCCACCGGCGTGCCCGTGCCGACGACCGAAATACCGTGCCGCACATCCGGTTTCGCATGCTCGGCCAGCCAGTCGGCCGCCGCGCCCGGGCCGACCGCCCCGCCGCTGATCTCGAAGCCGCCCTCGGCCTCCGGCTCCGGCGGCGCCAGCGTCTCGAACAGCCGGTCGCGCAGCACCCGGAACTCCAGATCGTCGAACAGGCGGTGGATCCGGTCGCGGTCCCACGGCTGCTGGGCCAGCTGCTCGGGGGTGTACGGCAGCGGGACGTCCCGGACCAGGTCGGTGAGCTGCCGGTTCAGCACGACGTTGGACAGGTTGGCGCGCAGCGCCTCGCCGACCTTGCCCTTCACCTGGTCGACCCGGTCGACCAGGGTGGCCAGATCGCCGTATTCGCGCACCCACTTGGCCGCCGTCTTCTCCCCCACGCCCGGAATGCCGGGCAGGTTGTCGCTCGGGTCGCCGCGCAGCGCCGCGAAATCCGGATACTGCGCGGGGGTGAGCCCGTACTTCTCCTCCACCGCCGCCGGGGTGAACCTCGTCAGCTCCGAGACGCCCTTCTTCGGATACAGCACGGTGACATCGGGATTCACCAATTGCAGGGAATCCCGGTCGCCCGTCACGATCAGGACCCGGAAGCCCTCCGGCACCGCCTGCGTCGCGAGCGTCGCGATGATGTCGTCGGCCTCGTAGCCCTCGAGCGCCATCACCGGGATGCCGAGCGCGCCCAGCACCTCCTGGGTGATCTCCACCTGGCCGCGGAACTCGTCGGGGGTGGTCAGGCGGTTGGCCTTGTACTCCGGGTACGCGTCGGCGCGGAAGGTCTGCCGACTGACGTCGAACGCGGCCGCCACATGCGTGGGCTTCTCGTCGCGCAGCAGGTTGATCAGCATCGCGGTGAATCCGTACACGGCGTTGGTGGTCTGCCCCGTGACGGTCTTGAAATTCTCCGCGGGTAGCGCGTAGAAGGCGCGGTAGGCCAGCGAATGCCCGTCCAGCAACAGCAGCGTGGGCCGCTCACCGGCGGAGTTCGGGGTCGCTGCGGGCACGCTGGGCTGGCGTTGATCGGTGGTCGCTGGAGTCACGGCACCGAGTCTATGTACCGGCACCGACAAGCGGACGAACCGGGGATGACGTGGGCCACATCGTCACCCCGGCGCGTCCGCTCGGTCGCCGCCGCGCACCGGCACGGACCTACGCCACACCCAGATACGCCGACTTCACCGCGGGATCGGTGAGCAGTTCGCGCCCGGCCCCGGTCTTGGTGACCTCGCCGGTCTCCAGGATGTAGGCGCGATCGCTGCGGGTGAGCGCCTGCTGGGCGTTCTGCTCGACCAGCAGCACGGTCGTGCCCTGCGCGTTGATCTCGCCGATGATCCGGAAGATCTGCTTGATCACCATCGGCGCCAGGCCCATCGACGGCTCGTCGAGCAGCAGCAGCTTCGGCCGCGCCATCAGCGCGCGGCCCATGGCCAGCATCTGCTGCTCACCGCCGGACAGCGTGCCGCCCACCTGCTTGCGCCGCTCGGCCAGCCGCGGGAACAGCTCCAGAACCCACTCCAGCGTCCGGGTGTATTCCGCGCGCTGCTTGAACGGCCGGGCGTGACAGCCCATATCGAGGTTCTCCTGCACCGTCATCCCGGGGAATACGCCCCGGCCCTCCGGCGCCTGGATCAGGCCGGTCACCACCCGCTCGTGCGCCTTCATCCGGGTGATGTCCTTGCCCTCGAACAGGATTCGCCCGCGGGTCAGCGGCAGCAGTCCCGACAGCGCGCGCATGGTGGTGGTCTTGCCGGCCCCGTTGGCGCCCAGCAGGGTGACCAGCTCACCCTGCGACACCTGCAGCGAAATCCCGTGCAGCGCTTGGATTCGGCCGTAGTTGACGACCATGTCCTCCACCACGAGCAGGCCCTCTCCGGCCGCGGCGGATGCCGGGGCGCCCGGCACGGCAGGCTGCGGCGGGGCGAATTCGCCGGACACCACGGGCAGCGTTTCCGTCGGGGCATCCCCCGACACCACCGGCAGCGTCTCGGTCGGGGCATCCGGACTCGCGAACTCCGGGCGTTCCCGGGACGAATCACGATCGCCCGCAACGGCCGCCGTGGCCTCCTCCACCTCGTCGTCGGGCACCCCGAGATACGCCGCGACCACCGCCGGATCGTCGCGGATGTCCTCCGGCAGCCCGTCGGCGATCTTGCGCCCGAACTCCAGCACCACGATGCGGTCGGTCACGCCCATCACCAGGCGCATGTCGTGCTCGATTAGCAGCACGGTGAACCCGTCGTCCCGGATCTTGCGGATCAGGTCCATCAGCGCGGACTTCTCGCTCGGATTGAATCCGGCCGCCGGCTCGTCCAGGCACAGCAGCTTCGGCTCGGTCGCCAGCGCCCGGGCGATCTCCAGGCGGCGCTGGTCGCCGTAGGAGAGGTTGCGCGCCTTCTCCACCGCCCGCGGCGCGATGCCGACGAACTCGAGCAGCGCCATGCCGCGCTCGATGGCGTCGCGTTCCTCGCGCCGGTGCCGCGGGGTGCGGAAGATGGCGCCGGGCACCGAGGTTCGATGCCGGGCGTCGGTGCCGACCACCACGTTCTCCAGCGCCGTCATCTCCTCGAACAACCGGATGTTCTGGAAGGTGCGGGCGATGCCGAGCCGGGTGATCTCGTTGCGCCTGGTCCGGGTCAGCGGCCGGCCGTCGAAGAACACCCGGCCCGCCGACGGCCGGTACACCCCGGTGATGGCGTTGAAGCAGGTGGTCTTGCCCGCGCCGTTGGGCCCGATGAGCCCGAGGATCTCGCCGCGGCGGATCTCGAAGCTCACCTCGTCGAGCGCGGTGAGGCCGCCGAAGCGCACCGTCAGCCCCTCGGTGCTCAGCAGCGGCGCCCCGATCTCGGTCTCGATCTCCCGGCTCGGCGCCACCACCTCGGCGACCGTCTGGGCGTCGGCCAGTTCCGGCAGCACGTCGCCGACGTCCACCGTGCCCGCACCGGGCGCCGCCTCCGGCGCCCTGGCGTAGCCGGCGGCCATATCCTCGTTGTCGAACAGCGCGCCGCCCGGCCCCGTCATCGTCCCGCTCCCGTCGTCTCGGCGGGCGCGGCCGCCGGTGCGGCGGGGCGTCGCACCGCCTGATAGACCTGCCGGCCGTAGGCGAGCAGTTTCTGCCGCACCGGGAACAGCCCCTGCGGACGGAAGATCATCACCACCACCAGCGTGATACCGAAGAACAGATATTTGTAGTCGCCCAGCGACTGCCCGCCGATATTCACCGACATGAACCTGTTGGGCAGGTAGACCACCAGGAACGCGCCGATGATCACGCCGAGCTTGTTGCCCTGCCCGCCGAGCACCACCGCGCACAGGAACAGCATCGAGTTGATGATGTTGAACCCGGTCGGATTGATGAACTGCACCTGTCCGGCGTACAGCGCGCCGGACAGCCCGCCGATGGCGGCGCCGATGGTGAACGCCCAGAGCTTGAACTTGAACGTCGGCACGCCCATCATCTCCGCGGCGTCCTCGTCCTCGCGGATCGCCACCCAGGACCGCCCGACCCGGCTGCGCTCCAGATTGCCGACCACCAGCAGCACGACGACCACCAGCGCCATGCCGATCCAGAACCACCATGTCCCGGAGTTGGCCCGGTCCAACGGATTCCACGAATCCGAATCGCCGAGGTTGCCGGAGGAGAAGAAGCCGCCCGGATGCTCGGCGGACTCGCCCACCCGCGGATAGGCGATCCCGGCGAGGCCGAGGCTGCCGTTGGTGATCTCGCCGAGATTGTCGGCCAGCAGCCGCACGATCTCACCGAAGCCGAGGGTGACGATGGCGAGGTAGTCGCCGCGCAGCCGCAGCGTCGGGGTGCCGAGGATCACGCCGGATATCGCGGTCAGCACGATGGCCAGCGGCACGCACGCCACCCATGCCCACTCGGAGTTCAGGAATCCGCCGTCGGTCTGGTTCCACGGGCTGTTCGGGCTGGTGAGCAGTCCGACCGAATAGGCGCCGACGGCATAGAAGCCGACATATCCCAGATCCAGCAGACCCGTCTGCCCGACAACGACATTCAGCCCGATCGCGATCAGCGCGTACATCGCGAACTGGGCCATCACGCCGCCGAAACTGGTGCCGGGGGTGTTCAGCAGCGGCGGCGGGAACAGCGGCAGCAGCGCCAGGACCAGCACCACGGGAATGCCGACGGCCCACTGCATCGGCCGCGACAGCCCGTCCCACCACGTCCGGATCGCGTCGCCCACACCATGTTTGGGCCGCGGCGCGGCGGTACTCGTACTCATGCGCGGGCCCTCCCCAGACTCTCACCGAGAATTCCGGTGGGCCGGACCATCAGCACCGCGACCAGCAGCACGAACGCGACCACGTCGCGCCATTCGGTGCCGAACAGGATCTGGCCGTAGTTCTCCGCCAGACCCAGCAGCAGCCCGCCCAGCAGCGCGCCGCGCAGATTGCCGATGCCGCCGAGCACCGCGGCGCTGAACGCCTTGATGCCCAGGATGAATCCGCCCGAATAGATGATGCCGTTGGGGATCTTGAGCGTGTAGAGCAGCGCGGCGGCGCCGGCGAGCAGGCCGCCGATGAGGAAGGTCAGCATGATGACCCGTTCCCGCGAGACTCCCATCAGCGTCGCGGTATCCGGGTCCTGCGCCACCGCACGGATGCCGCGGCCGAATTTCGTCCGGTTGATGACCAGTTCGGTGGCGACCGCCAGCACCACCGCGGAGGCGACGATCACCAGCGCCACGTTGGTCACCGTGGCGTCGAAGAGGTTGAACTGGTCGGTGGGCCGGACCAGGATGATCGGCTGCTGGGCATTCGTGCCGCCGAGATCCGGGGCGATCTTCGGCAGCACGTAGTGCACGAACTCCTGCAGCACGAACGACATGCCGATGGCGGTGATCAGGAAGATCAGCCGCTTGGCCCCGCGCCGGCGCAACGGCCGGTAGGCCACCCGTTCCAATCCGACCGCGGCGCCGCCGGAGACGAGCATGCCGATCACCATCGCCGCGCCGAGATATATCACGGTCAGCGCCGTGCCCTGCGAATAGATATCGCCGCTGGCGCCGAACCCGAGCACCATCAAACCCACCAGCTGGCCGAACATGCCCAGCATGAAGATTTCCGAATGCGCGAAATTGATCAGCAGCAGAACCCCGAAGACCAGGGTGTACCCGACCGCGACCAGCGCGTAGATCGAACCGTAGGTCAAGCCGTCCACCGTGAGCCGCCAGAACTGGTCGACGACACCGGAGACATTGAACTGTATGGACCCGCCGGCAGACAGGGTCTCGAGTGATGAACTCATCGCTACTCTCGCCGTGAGGAAAACAGCGTGCGCCGGCGGGTCGCCCTCATGCTCGACCCCTCGGATGCCGGCGCACGCTGTTTCGAACCGATACCGCCGCTACTTGACCTGGTACATCCAGATCAGCGCGTTCGACAATTCACCGGTCTGATCCCATTTGTAGTGCCGGGCCAGGCCCTCACCGTCGTAGCTGCGCGCGTACTCGACCAGGTCCGGGCGCGAGACCTTCCCCGCGGCGATGCCCTTCAGCACGATGGTGGTCAGGTCGTAGCCCTCGGTCGAATAGGTGCCGGGGTCGAATCCGTTCAGCGCCTTGTAATCGGTGGTGAACTTGTCGGGGGCCGGGCCGCAGGGGCACGAGAGCAGGGCGTCCTTCGACGCGTTACCGGCCTGCTTGACGAATTCGTCGTCCTTGGCGCCGTCGTCGGAGATGAACGTCGCGGTCACCCCGCCCGAGCGCAGCTGCTGCACGAACGGCGCGGCCTCGGCGTAGTACCCGGCGTAGAAGATGGCGTCGGGCTGTGCCGACGACAGCGTCGACACGGCGGCCGAGAAGTCCTTGTCGCCCTGTTTGACGTTCACCGCGCAGCTCGGGTCGGCCGTGGCGCCCAACGTCTCCGTCAGCGACTTCGCCAGGCCGACACCGTAGTCGGTGTTGTCCTGCACGACGCAGATCTTCTTGTATTTCCCGGTGCCGGCCAGATACTTCGCCACGGCCGGGCCCTGGATGCCGTCGTTGCCGAGACCGCGGAAGAAAGTCCGCCAGCCGTTCTTGGTGAGGCTTTCGTTGGTGGCCGACGGCGTCAGCGACAGCAGGCCGGCGTCACTGATCTGCTGCCCGGTCGCCTTCGTCTCGCCGGAGAACGTCGGGCCGATCAGCGCCGAGATCGACTGGTCCTCGATGATCTTCGGGACGACCTGGCTGGCCTTCTGCGGATCGCCCTCGGTGTCGAACTCCTTGACCTGCACCTGGCAGCCGGGATTGGCCTTGTTGTGCTGCTCCAGCGCCAGCTTCACGCCGCGCGTGATGTTCAGGCCGAGATTGGCGTTCGGCCCCGTCAGCGGGCCGGCCATCGCGATCGATGTGGGCGAGCACTTCGCGCTGCCGTCACCGGCCGGGTCGGCCGCCGCGGAGGTATCGGCCGCCGGCACGTCGTTGCCGTCCTTGTCGACCTGCACCAGCGGCGTGATCGTCATGCCACCGCCGGTGCCGGTGCCGCCACCGGAGTCGCTTTCCGTCGACTTGCTGCTACACCCAGCAGCCGCGAGCACGGCCGCGGCACCGATCACCAGCGCGCCGCGGGCCACACGGCTGCGGGTGGTGCTCCGCGTCATTGAACCAAGCACGATCCACCTCTATGTCCTGCTGTACCCCCGGGTTGCCGAGGAAGGCCGACCACGTCGACCCGGCTCAGAACATAGCGGTGCCAGGTTAGCTCCGCATCACAATCGAGTCATTTGCGTGACTTGGTCCCCGATTGTTCACACGTTTGCGTTGCGGAGGCGTTAATTTCTCGCAATCCGGTGTGCGGGGCGTACTTCCGTACGCCGTATCCGTATTCGGAGCTACGACTTCGGGGTCAGGTTCTCCAGCACCACCTCGGCTACCGCCTTCATCGTGGTGCGGCGGTCCATCGCGGTGCGCTGAATCCACTTGAACGCCTGCGGTTCGGTCAGGCCCTGGGTCTGCATCAGCACGCCCTTGGCCCGCTCCACCAGCTTGCGTGTTTCCAACCGGTCGGCGAGGCTCGCGACCTCGTCCTCCAACGCGGTGATCTCGTGAAAACGACTGGCCGCCAGCTCGATGGCGGGCACCAGATCGGACTTGGTGAACGGCTTCACCAGGTAGGCCATCGCACCCGCGTCGCGGGCCCGCTCCACCAGGTCACGCTGGCTGAAGGCCGTCAGAATCACCACCGGCGCAACGCGTTTCGTGGCGATCTCCGCCGCCGCGTCGATGCCGTCCCGACGCGGCATCTTCACGTCCATGATCACCAGATCCGGGTGCAACTCCTCGGCCAGGTCGACGGCCTGCTGGCCGTCGCCCGCCTCACCCACCACTTGATAACCCTCTTCCGAGAGCATCTCCGCCAGGTCCATCCGGATCAGGGCCTCGTCTTCGGCCACCACCACCCGCTTGGCGGCGGTCGCCGCATCCTTCTTCGCGCCCGAGCCCCCTGCTGTCGTTCCCATAGATAGACCCCTCGTGATTCCGATGCCAAATACTCGCCGCGCGCACCCGTCCGCCCCACCCTTCGCCGGACCGGCACACACCTCCGAGTGCCCTAAAGCGTACAGTTCAACCGCGGGCAGAACCCATCTACCCAGCACATGTTCGCCCGGAACCGGCAACTCCGCGCCGAAACCGCACCACACACGGACGGCGATTCGCAGCACCCCCCGGCCACCCGCTATCATTTCCCCCCGACAAGCCGAGTTGGCGGAACAGGCAGACGCGACGGTCTCAAAAACCGTTGTCCTCACGGACGTGTGGGTTCGAGTCCCACACTCGGCACCAAACAGACGGAGATTCCGTGATCATCCCCACTTCCCGGCGCACACCGTTGCCGCCGCGGTGCGCGGCAGGTGTGCTTGCATGGAGCGCGGTCGGGCTGCGGTGGAGGAATGGAGAGTGGTGTGCGGTACGGGTGGCGCGGAGTCGCGGTCGCCGCGGCCGTGGTGCCGGCCCTCGGACTGTGCGGATGTTCCGGGGCGTCCGGCGGAATCGATTCGGCGCCAACGACTTCCGCGGCCGCGTCGGCCGGCGAGCGGTTCGCCGGGCTGGAGAGCCGGCGCGGGGTCCGGCTCGGGGTGTTCGCGGTGAACGGGCGCGGCGACCGGGTCGGGTATCGGCAGGACGAGCGGTTCGCGTTCGCCTCCTCGTTCAAGGCGCTGGCGTGCGGGGCGCTGTTGCGTGAACATCCGCTCGACACCGGCTATTTCGATCGGGTCGTGCGCTACGCGGGCGAGGAGCTGGTGGCCAATTCGCCGGTCACGAGGGACCACGTCAACAGCGGCATGACCGTGGACGAGCTGTGCCTGGCCGCGATCACCCGCAGCGACAACACGGCGGGTAACCAGCTGCTGAAACTGCTGGGCGGACCGCCGGCCCTGACGGAGTTCCTGCGCTCGATCGGCGACGAGAAGACCCGGTCGGACCGCTGGGAGATCGAACTCAACACCGCCGTCCCCGGCGACGACCGCGACACCACCACACCGGCCGCGCTCGCGGCGGACTACCGCGCCCTCACTGTCGGGAACATCCTGGGCCCGGCCGAGCGCGACCGCCTGAACTCCTGGCTGGTGATGAATACCACCGGCGGACAACGGATCCGGGCCGGTGTGCCGGCGGACTGGCGGGTCGGCGACAAGACCGGGACCGGCGAGTACGGCTCGGCCGTCGACGTCGCCGTCGCCTGGACCGGGCGAGGGGAGCCCGTGGTGATCGCGCTGCTGAGCACCAAGCCCGATCGGCACGCCGAGGCCGATGACGAACTGCTCGCCGAGGCCACCCGGATCGTGGTCGACGCCCTGGGCTGAGCGCCTGCCGCATCGCCCCGGCCGCACGGCCGCATCGCCCCGGCCGCACGGCCGCATCGAACCGGCACGCGTCCCGCACCGTAGTTCTCACGGGGCGACGAGCACACGACCCCGAGAGCGAGTGGAGGTCGCGAATGCGGGTGAATCGGCTGACGACGGACCTGTCCGGATATCCGGATCTGGTCGTCATCTACCTGGGCATGCGCGTACGACGACCGCGGGGAGTCATCCGCCTGCTGGGGCTCGGCCCGAAACTGTATCGCTCGCACCGGGATCGGCCGGACGGGCTGCTGCTGCACGAGGACATCATCTGGTCGCTGTTCCCGCCGCACTGGGGCGCCCGGCAGTACTGGCGCGATCTCGACAGCCTGGAGCGCTGGACCCGCTCCGATCCGCACCGGGAGTGGTGGCAGCGGTTCCTGCGGGATTCGGGCGGCACGGGATTCTGGCACGAGGCCTACTTCCTGCGCGGCGGCATCGACACCATGTACGACGATATGACCACGCCGACCGGCCTGGCCCGGGTCGCACCCACCGTCGCGATGCGCGGCCGGCTGTTCTCCGCGCGCGGCCGGGTGGAACACGACGCGCCGCGGGTCGCTCCCGTCGTCCGGGAGAACGCCTACTACTCGGACGATGCGGACCGACCCTCGAGGATCGGGGCCCCACCCGGCAACCACCGCGAACGACCCGCAACGCCCGGATGAACTTCTGATCAAATCGGCGGTTTTCGGACGTTACGTACTATTGGTTTCGTTTCGGGCGCTCTACCGTACCTGACATGCATGTTCTGTTCGTCTGCAACGGCAACGTGTGCCGTTCGGTGATCGCCGAGCGGCTCACTCGCGCCGTCGCCGCCGAACACGGGCTCGCCGATCTGACCGCCGAGAGCGCCGGAACCCGCGCGCTGGTGGGCTTCGGCGTGGATCCGCTTGCCGCCGAGACGATCAGCGGGCTCGGCGCCGACCCGCGCGATTTCAAGGCCCGTAAACTGAAATCCGCCATGGTGGACCGCGCCGATGTGGTGCTGGCGATGACCGAACAGATCCGCGACGAGATCGCCGCGTTCGTACCCGCGGCCGCCGCACGGGTGTTCACCCTGCTCGAGGCGCACCGCATCGCCAAGGTCAGCGGCGCGCGCACCGTCGCCGCCCTCGACCGGGCCCGGCACGATCTCGCGCTGGTCGGGCGGGAGAACATCGCCGACCCGGTGGGATTGTCTCCGCAGAAGTACTGCGAGACCGGCGACCACATCGCCGAGACGCTCGTGCCGCTGCTGCTGGCACTGCACGTGCACCGCGGCGGCGGCACCGACGAGCGCGGGCGGCCCCGGCTGGTGCTGTTACCCGGCGGGCGCGGCGAACCGCCGCCGCCGCATATCGACCTCGCGCGAATCGACCGGCACGCCTGAGCATCCGACACACGCCCGGACACGCACGGTCCTCCCCATTCTCGGCGTTCAGGCACTACACTCCCCGCCGAACGCACCTGCCGCCGAAGGTTCGACACAGAACAGGAATCAGACATGCCGAAACGCATTTCGGATGTTTCGCTCCATGTTTATGTGACACCCGAGACCCTCGATCGCGTCGTGGAAACGGTCCGCCGCGTGGTCGACGACCATGTGGCCGACCGCGACGTGTTCGCCTGGCGCTTCACCCTCCCCGTCGACTCCGATCAGCCCGCCCACACCCTGCTCGAAACCCAGTGGCGGCTCGACCATCCCGGCGCCGACCCGGGCGAGCGCGGCACCTACGAAATCGCGCTCAGCCTGGTCGGCGACGAGAAGCTGCTCACCGAGGCCAGCCTGACCGCGCTGGAACAGCAACTGGTACTGAGCATTTCGAACGAGGACGCGGTCCCCTACTCGATCCACGCGCTACAGCGCGAAAGCTTCGATCTGGAAGAGAATCGCGAACTGATCTGAGCGCCAACCGAAGCCGGCTCGCGACACCGACCTGAGCCGCCTCGCGGCGGCAGCGGAAGCAGGCTCGCGCCCGTGCGGGGCGCGAGCCCTCAGCGGCGCGGCGGGAAGTGCCGGATGATGCCCTCCTGCACCACCGTCGCCAGCAATTCCCCGGCGCGCGAATAGAAGTGGCCGGTGGCCAGGCCGCGCGAACCCGCCGCCACCGGTGACTGCGTGGCGTACAGCGCCCACTCGTCGAAGCGGAACGGGCGGTGGAACCAGATCGAATGGTTCACCGTCGCCGCGATGATGCGGTCGAAACCCCACGACAACCCGTGCGTCGTGATGATCGAGTCGAGCACCGTGGTGTCCGACGAATACCCCAGCGTCGCAACGTGAATCAGCGGATCGTCGGGCAGCGTGCCGTCGGCCCGCATCCAGACCCGGTTGTAGTCGAGGGTGCCGCCGGTCTCCTTCAGGATCCACGCCGGATCGTTGGTGTAGCGCATGTCGATCGGATGCGGCGCCTGCACGAACATCTGCAGGCGGTCCTCCAGGCCGGCGAACGACTCCTCCACCCGCGGCAGGCCGTCGGGATCGGGGACCTGCGGCTGCGGGGCGGCGTGCTCGAGGCCCTTGGCCCAGTCCTGGAACGCCGCCAGCATCACGAACAGTTCCTGGTCGCCCTGGTAGGCGGTGACCGTTCGGTTCGCGAACGCGCGGCCGTCGCGGTGCCGCTCCACCCGGTACTCGATCGGCTTCTTCACATCACCGCCGCGCACGAAGTGCGCGTTCACCGCGTGCACCGGGCGCTTCGGTCCGACCGTGCGGCCGGCCGCCACGATGGCCTGCGCCACCAGCTGGCCGCCGAAGGTCCGGCTCCACACCTTCTCCGGATGCTGCCCGACGAAGGTGTCCTCGCCGGTCTGCTCCAGATCCAGCAGGCCGAGCAGCACCTGCAGATCGCCCCCGGCACCGTCGCGACGGCCCGAGCCGCCCCCGCCGGTCTCGACCGATTCGCCCAGCGACGCACTCACTTCAGTGATCCTCCTCGCCGATGCGGTGCACGTGGATCAGGTTGGTGGAACCGATGGTGCCCGGCGGCGAGCCGGCCACGATCACCACCAGATCGCCCTTCGTGTACCGGTTCAGCGACAGCAGTTCCTTGTCGACCTGGCCGATCATCTCGTCGGTGGTTCCCACCGGCGGCACGATGAACGTCTCCACGCCCCAGGTCATCGCGAGCTGGCTGCGCACCTCCGGAAGCGGGGTGAACGCCAGCAGCGGGAGCGGGGTGTGCAGGCGGGCCAGCCGGCGCACCGTGTCGCCGGATTGGGTGAACGCCACCAGCGCCTTGGCGTTCAGCCGCTCGCCGATGTCGCGGGCGGCGTAGGAGATGACGCCGCGCTTGGTCCGCGGCACATGCGTCAGCGGCGGCACCTTCGCGGACGATTCGGACTCCACCGCGTGCACGATGCGCGCCATGGTGCGCACCGTCTCGATCGGGTACTGGCCGACCGACGTCTCACCGGACAGCATCACGGCATCGGCGCCGTCGAGCACGGCGTTGGCGACGTCGGAGGCCTCGGCGCGGGTGGGCCGGGAGTTGCCGATCATCGACTCGAGCATCTGCGTGGCCACGATGACGGGTTTGGCGTTCTCCCTGGCCATTTGGATGGCGCGCTTCTGCACCAGCGGCACCTGCTCGAGCGGCAGCTCCACGCCCAGGTCGCCGCGGGCGACCATGATCGCGTCGAAGGCCAGCACGATCGCCTCGAGGTTGTCGATGGCCTCGGGCTTCTCCAGCTTGCCGAGTACCGGCACGCGGCGGCCGACGCGGTCCATGATGTCGTGCACCAGCTCCACATCGGACGGGGAGCGCACGAACGACAGCGCGATGAAGTCGACGCCGAGCTTCAGCGCGAATTCCAGGTCCTCGATGTCCTTTTCGGACAGGGCGGGCACCGACACGTCCATGCCGGGCAGCGATACGCCCTTGTTGTTGGAGACCGGGCCGCCCTCGGTGACCCGGCAGACCACATCGTTGCCGTCGACGCGGACGACGGTCAGGCCGACCTTGCCGTCGTCGACCAGCAGGCGGTCGCCGGCCTTGGCGTCCTCGGACAGCTGCTTGTAGGTGGTGGAGACGCGGTCGTGGGTGCCCTCCACGTCGTCGACCGTGATGCGCACCTCCTCCCCCGTCGCCCAGGTGGTCTTGCCGTCGGCGAATCTACCGAGCCGGATCTTCGGCCCCTGGAGATCGGCGAGAATGCCTACGGCGCGGCTCATTTGATCGGCCGCCTTGCGCACCTTCGCATAGTTGTCGGCATGGTCGGCGTGCTCACCATGGCTGAAGTTCAACCGGGCCACGTCCATGCCGCTTTCGACAAGTTCGCGAATCCGGTCCTCGGAGGCGGTAGCCGGCCCGAGGGTGCAAACAATTTTTGTTCGTCGCATCACGAGTCGAGCGTAGTCCTGCCACTCGGTGCCCGCTGCACGGGCATACCTCTCGCTATCAATACCCCGGAACACGGCCCGGATCCTCTCGGGGGGTGCCCGTCCGGCCGGGCCACGAGCGTGGTTCGAGCAAATCCGAGGCTCGCCCGGAGCGCTGACACCAGACCGCCGCAACCCCCGGACGGGCGGCACAACCGCCCGCCGGCGCGAACCTCGACAGGCGACCGCAATCATTCAGCAAACTAACGGTTCAGGGGCCGACAGCCCGGCACCCCGCGGTCGGCGAAGCGGCCGGAGGCGCCGGGGCCGACACCGGATGCTTCGTTCGGTCCCCCCGGTCAGTTCTCCTGCAACGGGCGGCCGTACTGGTCGCGCACCTTGCCGGTCAGGATCATGATCGAGTCGATCAGCGGCCAGATGCCGCCGATGCCACAGGTCAGCCAGGTGACGGCGATCTGGCCGACGGCCATGCCCGGATACCCCAGGTAGAAGCGGCCGACGCCGAAGGATCCGAGGAACAGCTGCAGCAGCCCCGCCACCAGCTTCGACTTGTCGGAGTACGGCTCGCCGTACATGTTGCGTCCGAACGGCGCGTCCGGATCCATGCCGCCCGGCTGGCCGTATGGTGCGGGCGGATACCCGCCCGGCTGGCCGTACTGCGGCTGACCGTACGGGTTGGGCTGACCGTACGGAGCCGCGGGCTGCCCCGGCTGGACCGGCTGCCCCGGTTGCCCCATGCCCGGACCGGTGCCCGGAGCGCCGTACTGCGGCCCGTATCCCGGCTGCTGCTGGTAGGGGTCAGTCACTCAGTTCCTCCTAGATTTCCCGGGCCTACTTCGACGGCCCGGCCTCCCGTCCCGCCGCACGACCGCGACGGTTGAAATCAATTCTTGCCCGACTCGGCCGAATTCGTCGCGCCGGAAGTCCCGTGGTCGCCGGCACTCACGGAGTTATCGTCCGCGGCGCCGGATTCGTTGACATCCTCGGCGGGCGTCTCCGACGCCGGGGAACCGTCCTCGCCGGATTCGCCGGCACTCGTCGAATCCGGTTCCGCGGCAGCACCTTCCGCGGCAACACCTTCCACGGCAGCACCTTCCGCACCGGCGCGACGCAGCGCGCCGAACTGCCACGGCCACGGCCGGTCCGCGCCCGGCCGCAGCTGCGCGGCGGTCTCGCGGCCCTTCGTGGCAAGCAGGAAGTACGCGATGGCGCACAGGAATACGACCGCCGAGGTGAACGAGTTGATCCGGATCCCGAGAATGTGCGTGGCCTCGTCGTCGCGCAGCAGCTCCACCCAGAACCGGCCGAAGCAGTAGAGGGCCACATACAGCGCGAACAACCGGCCGTGGCCGATCCGGAAGCGCTTGTCCACCCAGAACAGCACCAGCACGCCCAGCAGGTTCCACACCAGTTCGTAGAGGAACGTGGGCTGCACGACCTTCTCCACGACACCGGTGGACACGCCGTTCATCATGTCCAGCTGGCCGTCGGAATCGAAGCGCAGGTAGATCTCCAGCCCCCACGGCAGATCGGTGGTGCGGCCGTAGAGCTCCTGGTTGAAGTAGTTGCCGAGGCGGCCGATCGCCTGCGCCAGCAGGATCGCCGGGGCGATGGCATCGCCCAAGGCGGGCAACGGAATTCGATACACCCGGCAGCCGATCCAGGCCCCGACGCCGCCGAGGAACACCGCGCCCCAGATGCCGAGGCCGCCCTCCCAGATGCGCAGCGCGTTCATCGGATGGCCGTCGTCGCCGAAGTACTTCTGCCAGTCGGTCGCCACGTGGTACAGCCGCCCGCCGATCAGCCCGAACGGCACCGCGAACATGGCCACGTCCAGCACCGCACCCGGCTCCCCGCCGCGCTCACGCCACCGCCGCTCCCCCCACCAGATCGCCGCGACGATGCCGACGATGATGCACAGCGCATAGGCCCGCAGCGGCACGCCCCCGATGAACCACACCCCGCGCGGCGGACTCGGAATCGCCGCGAGCACCGCACCGTGCGCCACCACACTGTCTGCCAGGACTGGAAAAGTCACGCGCCCACCGTAACGGACCAACCGCCGGCCGTAGTCGCCACGGTCGGCGACCTACGAGGCGACGGGGGCCGAGCGGACGCCCTCGGCGAGTTCGGCGGTGAGGGCGCGGACGCTGTCCAGGCTGTCGCCGGCCGCGGACACCAGGGCGGAGCCGACGATCACGGCGTCGGCGTAGGCGGCGATCTCGGCGGCCTGGGCGCCGCTGCGGACGCCGAGGCCGACGCCGATCGGGATGTCGGAGTGGGCACGGATGCGCCCGCACAGTTCCGGCGCCGCCGAGGACACCGCGTCCCGCGCGCCGGTCACGCCCATCGTGGAGGCCGCGTATACGAAACCGCGGGTCGCCTCGATCGTCTTGACCAGCCGCTCCTCGGTCGAGGACGGCGCCACCAGGAAGATGCGGTCCAGATCGTGCGCCTCGGAGGCGGCGAACCATTCGCCGGCCTCCTCCGGGATCAGGTTCGGGGTGATCATCCCGAGCCCGCCCGCGGCCGCGAGATCGCGGGCGAAGCGGTCCACGCCGTAGCGCAGCACCGGATTCCAGTAGGTCATCACCACGGCCCGGCCGCCGGCATCGCTGATCGCCCGCACCACCGCGAACACGTCGCGCACCCGCACACCGCCGCGCAGCGCGGCGTCGGCGGCGGCCTGGATGGTGGGGCCGTCCATCACCGGATCGGAGTAGGCGATGCCGACTTCGATGACGTCGCAACCGGATTCGACCATCGCGGTGCAGGCGGCGATGGAGCCGGCCAGATCCGGATAGCCCGCGGGCAGGTACCCGATCAGGGCGGCGCGATTCTCCGCGCGGCAGGCGGCGAAGGTACCGCCCAGACGGCTCGCATCGCTCACTGGCGCTCCTCCGGCTCCTCGTACAGCTTGCCCCCGCGGCCGGACACGGCGTTCATCGCGCGTCCTCGTCGTACAGGCCGAACCACTGGGCGGCCGTATCCATGTCTTTGTCACCGCGGCCGGACAGGTTCACCAGAATGATTGCGCCCTCGCCCAATTCGCGGCCCAGCCGCAGCGCGCCCGCCACCGCGTGCGCCGACTCGACGGCCGGGATGATGCCCTCGGCGCGCGACAGCAGCAGCAGTGCGTCCATCGCCTCGGCGTCGGTGACCGGCCGGTACTCCGCCCGCCCGATGTCCTTCAGATGGGCGTGTTCGGGACCCACGCCCGGATAGTCCAGGCCCGCGGACACCGAATGCGATTCGATGGTCTGGCCGTCCTCGTCCTGCAGCAGATACGAGTAGGCGCCCTGGAACGCGCCCGGGCTGCCACCGGTGAACGTCGCGGCGTGCCTGCCGGTGTCGACGCCGTCGCCGGCCGCCTCGTAGCCGATCAGCCGCACCCCCTCGTCCTCGAGGAAGGCGTGGAAGATGCCGATCGCATTGGATCCGCCCCCGACACAGGCGGTGACGGCGTCGGGCAGCCGGCCCGTGCGGGCCAGCACCTGCGCCCGGGCCTCCAGCCCGATCACGCGCTGGAAATCGCGCACCATCACCGGGAACGGATGCGGGCCCGCGGCGGTGCCGAAGCAGTAGTAGGTGTCGTCGGCGTGGGCGACCCAGTCCCGCAGCGCCTCGTTGATGGCGTCCTTGAGCGTCTGCGAACCGGTGGTCACGCTCACCACCTCGGCGCCGAGCAGCCGCATCCGGGCCACGTTCAGGGCCTGCCGGGCGGTGTCGACGGCGCCCATATAGATGATGCACTCCTGCCCGAGCAGCGCGCAGGCCGTCGCGGTGGCGACGCCGTGCTGACCGGCGCCGGTCTCGGCGATCACCCGGTTCTTCCCCATCCGCTGGGCGAGCAGGGCCTGGCCGAGCACATTGTTGATCTTGTGAGAACCGGTGTGGTTCAGGTCTTCCCGCTTCAGCATGATCCGGGCGCCGCCGGCGTGCTCCGCCAGCCGGGTGCACTCGAAGACCGGCGACGGGCGGCCCGCGTAGTCGCGCTGTAACCGGTCCAGCTCGCCGAGGAAGTCCGGATCCACCCGGCACTTGTCGTATTCGGCGGTGACCTCCTCGATCACCGCCATCAGCGCCTCCGGCACGTGCCGGCCGCCGTACACACCGAAGTGGCCGCCGCCGTCCGGTTCGTGGCTGCGCTGGGCGATGCCCGCGCTGGCCTGCGGCAGCACCGGTTCCCCGGTACTGGGCTGCCGCGGCTGGGTCATCGTGCCGCTCCCCGCCGCAGCGGGCGCGGGCAGGACGGATGGGTGCCGGCGGTCGCGAGCTCGGAGACCGCGGCCCGCGGATCGCCGCTGGTCACCAGGCTCTCGCCGACCAGTACGGCGTCCGCGCCCACACCGGCGTAGGCCAGCAGGTCGGCGGCGCCGGAGATCCCCGACTCGGCGACCCGGATGACCTCGGTCGGCAGGCCGGGCGCGATCCGCGCGAAGACGTCGGTATCCACCTCGAGCGTCTTGAGGTTGCGGGCGTTGATCCCGATGACCGAGGCGCCGGCCTCCAGCGCCCGGTCGGCCTCCTCCTCGGTGTGCACCTCGACCAGGGCCGTCATGCCCAGCGATTCGGTGCGGTCGATCAGCGAGGACAGCACGTCCTGTTCCAGCGCGGCCACGATCAGCAGGATCGCGTCCGCGCCGTGCGCGCGGCCCTCGTGAATCTGATAGGGGCCGACGACGAAGTCCTTGCGCAGGATCGGCAGGTCCACCACCGCGCGCACCGCGTCCAGGTCGTCGATCGAGCCGTGGAAGCGGCGGCCCTCGGTCAGCACGCTGATGATGCGCGCGCCGCCGTCCTCGTAGGCCTTCGCCAGGCTGGCCGGATCGGTGATGTCGGCCAGCTCGCCGCGGGAGGGGCTGGCCCGCTTGACCTCGGCGATCACGCCGACACCGTCGAGGTGCAGCGCGGCCAGCGCGTCGCGCGGCGACGGCGCCGCGGCGGCGGCCTTCTTGACGGCCTGGAAATCCAGGAGGGCTTCCCGAGCGGCCACATCCGCGCGGACCCCGTCGAGAATCGAGTCGAGTACCGTCATCTGGCTCGAATCCTTTCTGGGGAGACGGACTTGCTACCTGAGAATCCCCCCAGGCGCTGTCTCACCGATGCTGATAAAGAGTAAATGGCTATGCTCCTGGCAGTGACGGCGGGGTGTTTCGCATCGCATCCGTCCGGAAGGGGATAATGCTCACCTTCTCCGCTCGTCGTCGGTGGGGTCGGAGCCCGCGTCGAGCGCGTCCCACAGCACCCGCTCGGACAGTTGCTCCGGCGCCGCGGACCCGGGCCGGGCCGGCTCGGAACCGGCGCCGGTGGCCCCCGATGGCGGCCGTGCCCGTTCCGCCTGCCGCGCCGCCACCTCGTCGGCGGCCGCCGCGCGGCGGAACACCGGATTATCGTATTTGCCCGACAGCCGTGCCGCCTCGGCGGGCATGCGGGCCAGCAGCACACCGGCCGCGAACGCCGCGAGCGCGCCGATCAGGCTCAGCACCGGCGGCAGCGCGGCCGTGGTGACCTGATCCACGTGCGCGCGGGCGGGCAGTTCGGCCAGTGTCGCCGCGCGCTCGGCGGTCCGGCCGTGGCCGGTCAACAGCGCGAAGCCCGGGACGGCGGCCACGGCGGCCAGCACCGCGACCACCACGCCGACCAGCCGGCGCAGCCAGCCGCGGGTGGCCAGCACCGCGGCG
Organism: Nocardia sp. BMG51109; assembly: GCF_000526215.1. Lineage (NCBI taxonomy): Bacteria > Bacillati > Actinomycetota > Actinomycetes > Mycobacteriales > Nocardiaceae > Nocardia > Nocardia sp. BMG51109. Next base: position 5,214,941 of record NZ_JAFQ01000004.1, on the reverse strand, counting down.
ATCGCCGCCACCAGCACCAGCGCCAGCGGCGTCAGCGCCCCGAACCACACCCCGCCGTTGAGCGCGTGCGTGCGGGGCTGGGTGAGCCCGTCCGAGGTCGCCAGCGTCACCCAGGTCATCCGCGACGCACCCCACAGCGCGGCGGCGGCCAGCACGAGCAGCACCACGGGACCGACCGGATACCTGCGCGGGTTCGCGGTGGGCTCGGCACCCGCACCGGCCGTCGCGCCGCCGATGTCGGTCGTCCCAGTGCCCGATTCGGTTGCTCCGGTACCCGATTCGGCCGTCCCGGTGCGCGATTCGACCGTCCCAGTACCGGATTCAGTCGCCCCGGCACCCGGTTCGGCAGCCCCAGTGCCGGATTCGGCCGTCCCGGTGCGCGATTCAACCGTCTCGGTACCGGATTCGGTCGCCCCGGCACCCGGTTCGGTAGCCCCAGTGCCGGATTCGGCCGTCCCGGTGCCGGAACGCGGTGAATCGGGTTGGGGTGGTTCGGTTTCCTGGGAACTCATCGATTCTCACCGTCGGGCCGGTCGGGGGTGAACGCGCGCACGGTCCGCGCCGCGGCGACGGCCTTGAGCACGGCCATCGCCTTGTTGCGGGCCTCCAGGTCCTCGTACTCGGCATCGGAGTCGGCGACGATGCCGGCGCCGGCCTGCACGTAGGCGGTGCCGTCCTTGAGCAGTGCGGTGCGGATGGCGATCGCTGTATCGGCGTCGCCGGCGAAATCGAGATAGCCGACCACCCCGGCGTAGACGCCCCGGCGGGTCGGTTCCAGCTCCTCGATCAGCTCCATCGCGCGGACCTTCGGTGCGCCGGACAGGGTGCCCGCCGGGAAGCACGCCCGGACCGCGTCGAGGGCGATCTTTCCCGGCGCCAGCCGGCCCGTCACGGTCGACACCAGGTGCATGACGTGGCTGTAGCGCTCGATGTGCCGGTACTCGGTGACCCGCACCGAGCCCGGGACGCACACCCGGCCCAGATCGTTGCGCCCGAGATCGACGAGCATCAGGTGCTCGGCGTTCTCCTTCTCGTCGGCCAGCAGCCCCTTCTCCAGCAGCACATCGTCCTCGTCGGAGGTGCCGCGCGGCCGCGTTCCGGCGATCGGGTGCGTGGTCGCCACTCCGTCCTGCACCGTCACCAGCGCCTCCGGGCTGGAACCGACGACCGAGAAGGCGGTCTCGCCGGAGCCGTCCGGGATGTGCATCAGATACATGTACGGGCTCGGATTCGACGCGCGCAACATCCGGTACAGATCCAGCGGGCTGCCGTCGTAGTCCATCTCGAACCGCTGCGACAGCACCACCTGGAACGCCTCGCCGGCCTCGATCTCCTTCACCAGCCGGCGCACGCCCGCGCCGAACTCCTCGGTGGTGCGCCGGCGGCGGTAGTCCGGTTCGGGGCGGTCGAACACCGACACCGTGGAGTCGGCGGGTGCGGCCAGGGCGGCGGTCATCCGGTCCAGCCGGGCCACCGCGTCGTCGTAGGCCTCGTCGACCCGCTCGTCGGTGCCGTTCCAGTTGACGGCGTTGGCGATCAGCGTGATCGCGCCCTCGTGATGGTCGAACGCGGCCAGGTCGGTGGCCAGCAGCAGCACCATCTCCGGCAGGTGCAGATCGTCGACGGTCAGCTCCGGCAGCCGCTCCATCCGCCGCACGCTGTCGTAGCCGAGATAGCCGACCAGGCCGCCGGTCAGCGGGGGCAGGCCGGGCAGCCGCTCGGTGCGCAGCAGTTGCAGGGTGTCGCGCAGCGCGTCCAGCGGGTCACCGCCGGACGGCGCGCCGACCGGGGTGGCGCCCAGCCACGCGGCCTCGCCGTCGACCACGCTCAGCGCCGCGGGACTGCCGGCGCCGATGAACGACCAGCGCGACCACGATCGGCCGTTCTCCGCCGACTCGAGCAGGAACGTCCCCGCCCGGTCCGCGCCGAGCTTGCGGTAGGCCGACAACGGAGTCTCCGAGTCGGCCAAAACCTTTCGGGTCACCGGCACCACCCGGTGCTCGGCGGCGAGGGTGCGGAACCGCTCGCGTGTGGTCGTGGTCCCCGGGCCGTCGGTTGCTGCGCCGTGCATCCGTCCATCATTCCAGGCTGGGACGATCACGATCCGGACACCCCGCCCGGCCGAGCCGCGATCCGCACCGAATACCCGGCACAGAGATCACCGGCCGGACCGCCGGCCGGGGCCGCCGCGGCCTCGCGGGTCACAAACGCACTACATCGCACGCGCGGGAGGGCACAGCACCGCCGACCCTCACTAGGCTCACGGCGTCCGACATCACATGAGGTATCCCCACATCGAGAGGAGTTCAATACAGATGTACCCCTCGCAACCGGTCACACCGGAGGGTGCACGACACACAGCACCACCGACCATGCCGGGCCACCAGCCCCGGATGGTCCACCCCGGCCACCACTCGAGCGGCCAGAATCCCGGTAAGCACAACGCGCTCGCCTCGTTCGTCACCTACGTCAAGGCCATCGAGAACCTCGATCCGACTCGCTTTCCCGACGAGTACGCCGAGCACACCGACCGGATCAAGGAGCTCAAGCCCTTCCTGAAGGCCCACGGCATCCTCGACGTCATGGCGATCAAGAACCCGGACGTCGCCGCGCTACTCGGCGTCTGAGCATCGCCGGCCGGACGCTTCGCGCGGTACCGGGCACCCGGAGTGCCCGGTACTGTCGCAGCCTATGAAGCCAGGCCAGCGCGCGCCCCAGTTCGACCTCCCCGACCAGTCCGGCATCTCCCGCACCCTCGACGCACTGCTGGCCGACGGCCCGCTGGTGCTGTTCTTCTTCCCCGCCGCCAACACCCCGGTCTGCACCGCCGAGGCGTGCCACTTCCGCGATCTGTCCGGCGAATTCGCCGCCCTCGGCGCCTCCTGCGCCGGCATCAGCGCCGATTCGGTCGAGACCCAGGCCGGCTTCGACGACAAGCAGCGGCTGGGGTATCCCCTGCTGTCCGATAACGAGGGCGTGGTGGCCGAGCGGTTCGGCGTGAAGCGCGGCCTGCTCGGCAAGCTCGCGCCGGTGAAGCGGCAGACCTTCGTCATCGATACCGATCGCACGGTCCTGAAGATGATCGGCAGCGAACTGCGAGCGAATGTCCACGCGGATAGCGCACTGGACTTCCTGCGCACCCGAAACAGCTGACAGAAACGCCGAATCGGGACATTCCCGAGGACCGGCATCGGCGCATACGCTGTTGCTATGACTTCGCCAAGCGTGGAGCAACCGTCCGGAACCAGATCCGCGCTCACCACGTGGCGCAATCGGTTCCTCGCGATCCTGGCCGTGGCCGTCGTGCTGGTGGCCGCCTACTTCGTCCTCGCGGCGTTCATCCCGCGCTGGTGGGCGCAGCGCGTCGCGAACATGTCCGGGCACGGCAGCTTCGCCAAGGGCATCTGGTCCGGGCTGGGGCTGGGCCTGGTCTGCACGCTGGTGCCGCTGCTGCTCCTGCTGTTCGCCGTCCTGGTCTGGCGGCGCCGGGCGGGGCGGTTCCTGGCCGGCGCCGCCGCCGTGCTCGCGGTGGCCGTGGCGTTGCCGAATCTGATGACGCTCACCATCGTGCTGGGCGGCAGCAGCGCCGCGCACGCGGGCGAGCGGATCCTGGACGTGGACGCGCCCGGCTTCCGGGGCGCCACCCTCATCGCGGCGATCGTGGCCGCGGCGCTGTTCGCCCTGCTGCTGTTCGTGGTGGGGCGCCGCCGGCTCCGCACACGCCGTACCGCGGGGCGGGCCCGGCGATCCCGGCCGGACGCCGGCTCGGCACCCACGCCGCCCACCGGCGCGACCCCGCCGCCGGAAGCACCGCCGCTGCACTGAACCGCACGTGATAGGTGTCACGTCATCAACAACAGTCGTGACCCACGAGCGAAATCATGGCAAACTTGAGATCTGCCCGTGACCGATTTGAAGTTTCAATCATCGACAGTCCGGCCAACGGAGAGACGTCACGCGGCTGTTTTGAGAGGGCGCGATGTGACGAAGTGGCTGAATCCCACCGAACAGCGAGCTTGGCGGACTCTTGTCGCGCTGACGACTCGGCTACCAGCGGCGATGGATACCCAGCTGCAGCGAGAGTCGGGCGTGACGCATTTCGAATACCTCGTCATGGCGCTCTTGACAGAAGAACCGGGCCACCGCTTGCAGCTGAGCGAGCTCGCTTTTAAAGCAAATGCATCGCTATCTCGACTGTCCCATGTGGTGACGAAATTGGAGCGGCTCGGCTGGGCGCAGCGTGAAACGGTGCGCGGCCGCCGCGGTGCGCACGCCGTGCTCACCGACGCCGGTTACCGCAAGGTGCAGGACACGGCGCCGGGCTATCTGGACGCGGTGCGAGCGCTGGTATTCGACGGACTGGACGACGCGCGGACCGCGGAACTGGTCGAACTCGGTGAACTGCTGGTGGCCCAGCTCGACGCCGGACTGATCCGCGGAATCGGGCGACCGGCCGGCCACCCGGCCCCGCTCACCGACGACGAGCCACCGGACGGGTCGTGACCGCGGCGAGCCGGTGAGCACCCGCCGGCGCGAGATTCCGGGGACGGTCCCTAGGCGCCGGACAGCAGCACGTCGCCGTCCCAGCACGTGTGCGTTCCGGTGTGGCAGGCCGCGCCCTCCTGATCGACGATCAGCAGGACCGCGTCGCCGTCACAGTCCAGGCGCACCTCGTGCACGTACTGGGTGTGCCCCGACGTCTCCCCCTTGACCCAGTACTGCTGCCGCGACCGCGAATAGTAGGTCGCCTTGCGGGTGGCGAGCGTCCGCGCCAGCGCCTCGTCGTCCATCCACGCCATCATCAGCACGTCGCCGGTGCCGCGTTCCTGGGCGATGGCGGCCACCAGCCCGGCCTCGTTGCGCTTCAGGCGAGCGGCGACGGCGGGATCCAGACTCATGCAGACCTTTATATCAATGCGCCGGACGCGCCCGGCGCGCACGACCGGACGCGCTCAGCGCACGACGATGCCCTCGGCTCGCATCGCGTCCTTGACCTGCGGGATGGTCAGGTCGCCGAAGTGGAAGACGCTGGCGGCCAGCACGGCGTCGGCGCCGGTCTGCACGGCCGGGGCGAAATGCTCCACGCGGCCGGCGCCGCCGCTGGCGATCACCGGCACCGAGACCGCCTTGCGGACCGCCTCGATCATCGGCAGGTCGAAGCCGGCCTTGGTGCCGTCGGCATCCATCGAATTCAGCAGGATCTCCCCGACGCCCAGCTCGGCGCCCCGCCGCGCCCAGTCGATCGCGTCGATACCGGTGCCGCGCTTGCCGCCGTGCGTGGTGACCTCCCAGCCGGACGGGGTCGGCGCAGTGCCGTCGGGCACGGTGCGGGCGTCGACCGACAGCACGATGCACTGGGAGCCGAACCGCTGCGACATCTCGCGCAGGATCTCGGGTTCGGCGATGGCCGCCGTGTTGACCGAGACCTTGTCCGCGCCGGCGCGCAGCAACCGGTCCACGTCGGCCACGCTCCGCACACCGCCGCCGACGGTGAGCGGGATGAAGATCTGCTCGGCGGTGCGGGTGACCACGTCGATCATGGTGCCGCGGTCGCCGGAGGAGGCGGTGACGTCCAGGAAGGTCAGCTCGTCGGCGCCCTGGGCGTCGTAGGCGGCGGCGAGTTCCACCGGATCGCCCGCGTCGCGCAGGTTGTCGAAGTTCACGCCCTTCACGACGCGCCCGGCATCGACGTCCAGGCACGGAATCACGCGTACGGCGAGAGTCATGACGGTCCTCCGGTCGTCCCTCCGGTGGCGCGGTCCACCGCGCTGTCGATCAGTTCCAGCAGCTGCTCGTGCACGCCCGGCGCGGCGGCCAGCACCGAGCCCGAGGTGATGGTCCACGGCTCGCCGCCCAGATCGGTCACCACGCCGCCGGCCGCGCGCACCAGCGCGACACCGGCCGCGTTGTCCCACGGATGATGGCCGAACACAACGGCGCCGCCCAGCACGCCGGACGCGGTGAGCGCCAGGTCGATTCCCGTGGAGCCGTGCATCCGCATCCGCCCGGACAACCGGCTCAGCGCGCCGAGCAGATCGAAGCGGAACCGGCCCGGGATGCGGCCGTGGCTGTCGATATTGAATGTGCCGAAGCCGATCATCGCGTCCGACAGCCGGTGGGAGGCCAAGGGCGGCAACGGCTCACCGTCCAGCAGCACCGGCCCGCCGGCCGCCGCGGCGTAGCGCCGGCCCAGCAGCGGCAGCCAGGTCAGCCCCAGCACCGGTTCGCCGCCGTCGACCAGGGCCAGCAGCATGCCCGAGAGCGGATGTCCCGCCGAATAGTTGAAGGTGCCGTCGATCGGGTCGAGCACCCACGCGGTGCCGGAGGTCAGCTCCGGGCCGCCGAATTCCTCACCGTGCACCGGGATTCCGGTGCGCTCGCGCAGCCGGGCCGACAGCGTGCGCTCCAGCTCGAGGTCCAGCTCGGTGGCGAAATCGCCGCGGCCCTTGAGCACCGCGCTCGGAGCGCCGACGCCCTCGACGAACCGCGGCGCCGCGGAGTCCAGGACGCTGCTCGCGACCGCGAGCAATTCGGCGAGGTCGGCGGTGACGGTCATCGCCTCAGCGCACCGCCGCCAGCGCCTCGGGCAGCGTGAACCGCCCGGCGTACAGGGCCTTCCCGACGATCGCGCCCTCCACGCCCTCGTCCGCCAGCCCCGCGACGGCGCGCAGGTCGTCGAGCGCGGAGACGCCGCCCGAGGCGATCACCGGCGCCTCGGTGGCATTGGTCACCTCGCGCAGCAGGGCGAGATTCGGGCCGGTCAGGGTGCCGTCCTTGGTGACATCCGTCACCACGTACCGGGCGCAGCCGTCGCGCTCCAGGCGCTCCAGCACCTCCCACAGATCGCCGCCGTCGCTGACCCAGCCGCGGCCGCGCAGCCGGTACTCGCCGTCGACGAGGCGCACGTCCAGGCCGACCGCGATGCGCTCGCCGTACTCGGCGACGGCGCGGGCGCACCACTGCGGATCCTCCAGCGCGGCGGTGCCGAGGTTGACCCGGGCGCAGCCGGTGGCCAGGGCCGCCTTGAGCGAATCGTCGTCGCGGATACCGCCGGACAGCTCCACCCGCACGTCCAGCTCGCCGACGACCTCGGCCAGCAGCTCGCGATTGGAGCCGCGGCCGAAGGCGGCGTCCAGGTCGACCAGGTGAATCCACTCGGCGCCGTCGCGCTGCCAGGCCAGCGCGGCCTCGCGCGGCGAACCGTAGCGGGTCTCGCTGCCGGCCTCCCCCTGAACCAGGCGCACGGCCTCACCATTGGCGACATCGACGGCGGGTAGCAGCACAAGACTCACGCTCGCAGCCTACTGGGCCGCGGTCCTGGTCCCGGCGCCGGGATGGCGCAAATAGGACGTCGGTCACGGCCACGCGGAGGCATTCACGAGGTTTGCCCGCACGGCTCACGGGCTATCCGTAGAGCGCTGCGCACCCCACGACCGTGATACGGATCGCACGCCGGACGTGGGTATCCTGGGGTCCGCCACCCGACAACCAGCACCACGTCGACGAACAAGGATTCCAGTCATGCCCCGGATCACGCTGCGCCGCTTCGCGATAGCGCTGCCCTCGGCGGCGATGGCCGTGTTCGTGCCGATTGTGGCGCCCACGGCGGCCGCGGCGCCCACCGACCCCGCGCAGCTGGCCGCCTGCGACTTCGGCCGCCAGCTCACCACTTTCGACTTCAACAACTACGACAACTACGACCAGCGCGTCCTGGACCGCTCGACGGGCCCGTTCCGTGATCAGTTCCTCGGCTCCGCCGCCGACCGCCGGGGCCGGGCCACCGGTTCGCACACCATCGCCGAGGCGAAGACCGTCGAATGCCGCACCGAGGCCGCCGATCCCGAACACGCGGAGATCCTGGTGACCGTCGACCAGTCCACCCGCAGCGACGCCACGTTCGGGCTGCCGCAGCCGACGAGATCCAATATGCGCGTCTTCCTGGACAATACGGAAGGCCGGTGGCTGGTCAACCGGGTCGACCCGGTGCAGCCGCCGCACTGAGCGCCCGGATCCGGCGGGGGTCAGGATCCGGCAGAGGGTCAGGATCCGGCGGAGCCACCGTCGACGGACCCCGCGTTGATGTATGCCAGCCAGGTCGGGATGTCGAATGCGGTCGCCAGCAGTGCCGGAATGTCGCCCATGACGGTCCTTTCGACGTGCTCGGGATGCGTGAGACGCACGATAGCCCGAAAGTTGCCCGAATTCGGCGAGCAACGCCGTTCGGACGCGCCGCGCCGGTATCGGGTGCGGCTACAGCGCATTCACCCAGTTGCGGAGCAACCGGGCGCCGGCGTCGCCGGACTTCTCCGGGTGGAACTGGGTGGCGCTCAGCGGTCCGTTCTCGACGGCGGCGAGGAACGGGCCGCCGTGCTCGGCCCAGGTGAGCCGGGCCGGGGCGAGGGGGCCGCCGGCCGGCAGATCCCAGGAGCGCGCGGCGTAGGTGTGCACGAAATAGAAGCGGGTGTCCGGATCCATCCCGGCGAACAGCACCGTATCGGCCGGGGGCGTCACCGTATTCCAGCCCATGTGCGGCAGCACCTCGGCGGGCAGGCGGTCCACGGTGCCCGGCCACTCCGCGCAACCCTCGGTCTCGACACCGAATTCGACGCCGCGCTCGAACAGGATCTGCATGCCGACGCAGATCCCGAGCACCGGCCGGCCGCCGGCCAGGCGCTTGCCGATGATGCGTTCCCCGCGCACCGAGCGCAGGCCGGCCATGCACGCGGCGAACGCGCCGACGCCCGGAACCACCAGGCCGTCCGCGTTCACGGCGATATCGGGGTCGGCGGTCACCGTCACGTCGGCCCCGGCGCGGACCAGCGCGCGATGGGCCGAATGCAGATTGCCGGAACCGTAGTCCAGCAGCGCGATACGGGGAGCGGACACGGTCACAGCGTTCCCTTCGTCGACGGCACCCCGGACACCCGCGGGTCGATCTCCACCGCGGCGCGCAATGCCCGTGCCACGGCCTTGAATTCGGCCTCCGTGACGTGGTGCTGGTCGCGGCCGTACAGCACCCGCACGTGCAGCGCGATGCGAGCGTTCAGCGCGATCGACTCGAAGACGTGGCGGTTGAGCACCGTGGAATAGGGAGCACCGGGGCCACCGGGAGCGGAGCCTGCGGAGCGACCCGATACCGGGCTGCCGGGAATCACGGTGTGCAGCAGGTGATCCGGCTCGCCGGTGTGCACGCAGTACGGGCGGCCGGACACGTCGACGGCGGCGTGCGCCAGCGTTTCGTCCATCGGGATGTACGCGTCGCCGAACCGGCGGATGCCGTGCTTGTCGCCCAGCGCCCGGCCCAGCGCCTGGCCGAAGACGATCGCGGTGTCCTCCACCGTGTGGTGGGCCTCGATCTCGATATCGCCCTCGGCGCGCACGGACAGGTCGAAACCGGCGTGGGCGCCGAGCGCGGTCAGCATGTGGTCGTAGAACGGCACGCCGGTGCCGATATCGGTCCTGCCGGTGCCGTCGAGGTTCAGCTCGACGACGATGCTGGACTCCTTGGTGGTGCGCTCCACCCGGGCGGTGCGGTTCATCGGTGTTTCCGTCATACCTCGACCCCTGTCTTGCGGGACACCCGCACCCGGTCGGCACGATCAGCAGCTGCGCCATTGTCGCTCATCGTGCCTCCAGTTCCGTCGCGGCCAATTTCCCACTGACCCGCAGGAATTCGTCGTTCTCGGCGGCCAGGCCGATGGTGACCCGCAGGTGTCCGGGGATGCCCACGTCGCGGATCAGCACGCCCTCGTCCAGGTACTTCCGCCAGGCCGCCGGGGCGTCGGCGAAGCGGCCGAACAGCAGGAAGTTCGCGTCGCTGGGCGACACCCGATAGCCCTGCTCGCGCAGTTCCCGGGCGACGCGGTCGCGCTGCGCCGCCAGTTCCGCGACGGTGCCCAGGGTTTCGCCGGCGTGCCGCAGCGCCGCCCGCGCGGCCGCCTGGGTGACCACCGACAGGTGGTACGGCAGCCGCACCAGCAGCAGCGCGTCGATCACCGCCGGGGCGGCGGCCAGGTAGCCGAGGCGGCCGCCGGCGAAGGCGAACGCCTTCGACATCGTCCGGGTGACAACGAGTTTCGCCGGGAACCGGTCGATCAGCTCGATCGCGCTCGGGGCGCCGGAGAATTCGGCGTACGCCTCGTCGACGATCACCAGGCCGGGCGCGGCCGCCAGGACGCGCACCAGGTCCGGCAGCGGAATGCTGTGCCCGGTGGGGTTGTTCGGACTGGTCACGAACACCACGTCGGGGCGGCGCTCGGCGATGGCGGCCAGGGCGTAGTCGATGTCGAGGGAGAAGTCGGCGTTGCGCTTCGCCTCCACCCACGCGGTGTCGATGCCCTCGGAGATGATCGGGTGCATCGAGTACGACGGCACGAAACCCAGTGCGCTGCGGCCGGATCCGCCGAACGCCTGCAACAGCTGCTGCAGGATCTCGTTGGAGCCGTTGGCCGCCCACACGTTCGCCACGTCCAACGCCACCCCGGTCTGCCGGGTCAGGTAGGCGGCCAGATCGGCGCGCAGCGCGACCGCGTCGCGGTCCGGGTAGCGGTGCAGATCCACGGCGGCGGCGCGAATCGACTCGGCCACGTCGTCCACCAGCGCCCGGCTCGGCGGATGCGGGTTCTCGTTGGTGTTCAGCTGCACGGGAACCGTCAGTTGCGGTGCCCCGTAGGGCTTCTTGCCGCGCAGGTTCGCGCGCAGCGGCAGGTCGTCGAGGGAGATCGCGGATCCGGGGATGGTCACTGCAGGGCCTCGAATCGAATCCGCACGGCCTGGCCGTGGGCGGGCAGATCCTCCGCGTTCGCCAGCGCGACCACATGTCCGGCAACGTCCTTCAGCGCCGTCTCGTCGTATTCCACGACGTGGATGCCGCGCAGGAAGGTCTGCACGCTCAAACCCGAGGAGTGCCGGGCACATCCGGCGGTGGGCAGCACGTGGTTGGACCCGGCGCAGTAGTCGCCCAGGCTGACCGGCGACCAGGGGCCGACGAAAACCGCTCCGGCGCTGCGTATCCGGGCCGCCACCGCCGCGGCGCCGGCGGTCTGGATCTCCAGGTGCTCTGCGGCGTAGGCGTTCACCACCCGCACGCCCTGGTCGATGTCGTCGACCAGCACGATGCCGGACTGCTTGCCGGACAACGCCTCCGCCACCCGCCGGTCGTGCTTCACCACCGCGAGTTGCGCCGTGACCGCGACGCCGACGGCGTCGGCGAGCTCGGCGCTGTCGGTCACCAGCACGCTCGCCGCCAGCACGTCGTGCTCGGCCTGGCTGATCAGATCGGCGGCGACGTGTGCGGGATCGGCGGTGGCGTCGGCGAGGATGGCGATCTCGGTCGGGCCGGCCTCGGCGTCGATGCCGACCAGACCGCGGCACAGCCGCTTGGCGGCGGTCACGTAGATGTTGCCGGGCCCGGTGATCATGTCGACCGGTTCCAGGGTGGTTCCGTCGGTGTCGGTGCCGCCGTAGGCCAGCAACGCGACCGCCTGGGCGCCGCCGATCGCCCAGACCTCGTCCACGCCGAGCAGTTTCGCGGCGGCCAGCACGGTCGGATGCGGCAGGCCGCCGAACTGCTCCTGCGGCGGCGAGGTCACCACCAGCGATTCCACGCCGGCGGCCTGGGCGGGCACCACGTTCATCACGACGCTGGACGGGTAGACGGCATTGCCGCCGGGCACGTACAGGCCCACGCGCTCCACCGGTACCCAGCGCTCGGTGACCGTGCCGCCCGGAACCACCTCGGTGGTGCTGTCGGTGCGGCGCTGGTCGGCGTGCACCCGGCGGGTGCGCTCGATCGCGACCTCGAGCGCGGTGCGTACCTGCGCGTCCAGCTCGTCGAGTGCCCTGTCCAGTTCGGCGGCCGGAACCCGGACCGTCGCGGGGACCACGCCGTCGAACTTCTCGCCGAACTCCAGCGCCGCCTCGACGCCCCGGTCGCGGACGGCCTCCACGACCGGCCGCACGTGGTGCAGCACCGAGTCGACGTCGACTCCCCCGCGCGGCAGCGCGGCGCGCAGCTCGGCGACGGAGGGAGTGCGACCGCGCAGATCGACGCGGGCCAGCTCGATGCGGGATGTCATAGTCGTGCGGAGTCCTTGCCTGTGCTGGGTGTCACAATCAATGCTGGTCATCGCGTCGACGACGGACGCCGGGGACCATTTACCAGACTATCGGGTGTGCCGAGCGATTTTTCCCACCGCCTCCGGCTCCACCGCCGTCCACCCCGGGCGAGCCGCAGTCACGCCGGGCGCGCTGCGCCGACCGAGACACCGGCGCCGACATCGACAGGAGGCTGCATGGCCGCGACCGACATCCCGGAGAAGGCCCGGGACCTGCTGGAACATCCGCCCTTCGCGAGTCTGGCCGCGATCCGGGGCACTCCCGGCCGCCGGTATGATCGGCGGCCGGGACGAGCGAAAACACGGCCCGGTCGGTAGTCCGGGCGGCCTCGAACGGCTCAGTAACCTCCATCCCAGGGTGTCCGGTTCGTCCTCTCATCCGCGGCCGCGGCACGCCACGTCTTCGGATCCGAGCCGAGCGGCGCCGCGAACTGGCCGCCCGCAAGCGCAAGGCCGAGCGCCGCGGGCATTGACCGTGTTCCGGGCGCAGTTCCCGCACGCAAGGCAGCGGCGAGCGCGCGGCGCCGGGGTCAGCCGAGGCGTTCGCGCAAGGCCGGGAGGCCGTCGCCGTCGAGATCGGCGAGGGCGGCGGGGCGGCCGACCATGACCAGGGCCAGCGCCTCGCCGGGGCCGCGTACCTCGGGGCCGTCGCCCCGCGACCAGTCCACGTCGGTGGCGGTGAAGCGCAGGCCGCGGGTGTAGCGGCGGGGGTTCGCGAACGGGTCGGGATGCGAGAGCACCGCGGCGAGCCGCTCGGGCGGGACCGCACGCGTGCGGCCCAGCGGGCGGCGGATGTCCTGCTGGTGCACGAACGTGTCGGCGAGGGCGAGCTTCGGCAGCAGGCGTCCGAACCATCCGGCCGGAGCGGCGAGCCGGTCGGTCAGCGTCGCGGGCGGGAGCGGTGAGAACTGCCGCACCAGAAGGTCGTTCACGCGGTCGGGCGATCGTCCCCGCAGGGACAGTCCGAGATAGGTCGTCAGCGACACGGTGTCGGTCTGCAAGTGCGCCACCACATCCCGCACCCGCCAGCCCGCACACAGCGACGGTGTCTCCCATTCCTCGTCGGACAGTGTGCGCAGCAACGAGACCAGCTCGGCGCGTTCCTGCGCCAGCATCTGCCGGGTATCCATCGCGAAAGACTAACCGGCGCACCGGGCGCCGGAACAGTGCCGCGACATCCGGTGGCCGCGGCGGCCGGGCGGCCCTCAGACGCGGTCGAAGATGTCGCGGGCGATGGCGAGGGCGGCGTCCCGCCGCTGCTGGTCGGTGAGCTCGAGATCGTTGGTCATCGTCACCGACCAGCTGATCGCGAGCAGGGCCTGCCGGGCGTGGAACACCGCGAGCGGGTCGGCGTCCGGGCCGGTCATCGCCGCGGCGACCTCCACGAACTGGTAGCGCAGCGCGGTACCGATCTCCAATTTGCGGAAGGCGGGCCGATTTTCGGCCATGAAGCGGACGATGTCCAGACCGACATCGTGCATGACGGCGCCGTACCGGGCGAGGATCTCGTGGCCGGTCTCCTTCCCCGGCGGCTGGGCGGCGGCCCAGCCGAGGATCTCGCCGACACCGGCACGCACCTCGTCGGACAGGTCCGCGACGATGTCCTCCTTGGTCTTGAAGTGGTAGTACAACGCGGCCTTCGTGATCCCCAGCCGCTCCGCGATCTCCCGCAGCGAGGTGTTGTCGTAGCCCTGCTCGGAGAACAGCTCCATGGCGACCGCGCGAATCCGTTCGCGCGTATCGGTGCGACGCCCCGCCACCGGGTCACCCGCCTTTCCCATCCATTGCTTGACGGCCGGTCAGCAATCGGCCTACCGTAACGGACCAATACTAGCCGGGCGGCAAGTAATCGGTTTGGCGCCCGTTCGTCAGCAGAGGAGTCGTGCCGTGGCCACACCGAAACTCACACAGATCCTGGCGGGTGCCTCGATGTCGGCGCTCGGCGTTGCCGTGATCCGGGCGCAGGAGACCGCGCGCACGGACCGCCTCTACGCCGATCCGTACGCACAGGTATTCGTCGACGCGGCCCGATCGGCGTTCCTGGACCCGGCGGCGCCGGCGGGTTCCGCCGACACGTGGGAGCGCGTCGAGACGCTGGCCGGCCGCTTCTACGAGGGCCGCACGGTCGGCGTCCGCCTCGCCGACGACCGGGTCCGCGACTGGGTGGGCGCCGGCTGCCGTCAGGTCGTCGATCTCGGCGCCGGGCTCGACACCCGGCCGTTCCGGATGGACCTGCCGGAGGAGGTGTCCTGGTTCGACATCGACCTGCCCGCGACGTTCGAGTTCAAGGAACCGGTGCTCGAACGGGCCGGTGCCGCACCGAGGTGCGGCCGGCACGTCGTCCCCGCGGACCTGTCCGGGGAGTGGGCGAATGCGTTGGCCGAGGCCGGATTCCGCCCGGAGGAGCCCACCGCATGGCTCGGGGAAGGGATCAGCCTGTCCCGCGACAGCGCGATCGCTCTCGCCACGACGATCACCGCGCTGTCGGCTCCCGGAAGCCGCTACGCCCTCGACCGTCTCGCGGTCGCCGAGCGGGACATGCGAGACCTGGAACGGCTGGTCCGCGAGGGGCGGAGCACGCCGGTATCGGCCCGGGGGCTCCCGGACGGCGAGCGGTGGCTCGCCGAGCACGGCTGGCGCACCGAATTTCGCAGTTGGGACGACCTCGTCGCCGGCCTTCCCCGCCGCTGGACCACCGGAAACCCCGAGATCGGAGTCGTTCTCGCGGTGCGGGTGTGACCGGCCGGGCGATCGTCAGGCGCGGGTGTCGCTGTCGATCAGCAGCTTTCCGCTGTTCCCCTTGACGAAGCGCAGGTTCGCCGACTTACTCTGTCCGCCTTTGTAATCCACGCTGGCCACCCGGACGGTCACCGAGCCGTCGGTGCTGGTGGCGCCGCTCGCCACGTCGATGGTGTTGTAGCCCATCACCCGGTTCTGCTCCCAGTACGACTTGAAGGCCTGCTGGCCGCCGTACAGCTGCTGCGCGGCGGGCGTGAGGTAACTCCACGCCTCGCTCGCGTCGGATTCGGTGAGGAGGTCGAAGAAGTTCTGGGTCTCGTCGATGGCCTGCTGCGCGTCCACCGCACCGACGCTCTTGGTCTGGCCGACCGCCGACGCGGCCGAGCTGGAGCCGGACTGGGCGGACGCGCTCGCCGCGGCCGAATTGCCCGGCTGCGACGGGGAATTCGTCTTCGGCGGGCTGAACATCAGGAACATCGCCGCGGCCACGACCGCGACGGCCGCCACCACGCCGACGCCGATCAGCAGCGGCCGGCGGTTCGGCCCCGGCTCGGGTTCGGGCTTCGCCACCCGGTGCGACCTGGTCGGGGGCGAGCCGGGCGCGGCGGGGCGCACCGGCGGCAGATCGGGCTCGGAAATCGTTGCGGCCGCGGCCATCATCTCCGAGGTGGAGATGTCGGCCTGGGCGGCGCGACGGTCCAGGGTGGGTGCCGCGCGGCGGCCGGCGGGCCGATGAGTGGCCAGCATCCGGGTGGTCTCGGTGCCGTCGCCGAACTCGGCGAAATCGGCCAGCTCGTCCCGCACGTCCGTCATGCTGGGCCGGTCCTCCGGCTCGAAGCTCAGCAGCGACAGCAGCAGATCGGTGAGCGGGCCGGCGTTGCGCGGCTGCTTCAGCTGCCCGTTGGCGGCGGCGTACAGCAGCGCCAGCGGATTCGGGTTGGTGCCGTACGGCGGCTCGCCCTCCAGGGCGTGGAAAAGCGTTGCGCCCAGGGCGAATACGTCCGAGGCCGGCGTCGGCTCGGCGCCGCGGGCCACCTCCGGCGCCAGATAGGCCGCCGTGCCGGAGATCAGGCCCGTCGCGGTCAGCGTCACATCGCCCTTGGCCTTGGAGATGCCGAAGTCGGTGATCTTCACCGTGCCGTTCTCGGAGAGCAGCACGTTGCCGGGCTTGACGTCGCGATGCACGATGCCGGCCCGGTGCGCGGCCACCAGCGCCGAGGCGACCTGCTCGCCGACGCGCGCCACCTGCGGCAGCGGCAGCGGGCCCTGCGAGGACAGCACCACCGCCAGGCTCTGCGACGGCAGATACTCCATGATCAGGCACGGATCGCCGTGGTGATCGGTGATGTCGAAGACCACGATCGCGTTCGGATGCTGGAAGCGGGCGGCGTTGCGGGCCTCCCGCGAGGCGCGCTGCCGCACGATTTCCTTCTCACCCGCCGGCAGGCTGGGCTGGGTGAGGATCTGCTTGATCGCGACGGCTCGCTCGAGACGCTCGTCGACGGCACGCCAGACGACGCCTGTGCCGCCGCTACCAATCCGTTCGACCAGGCGGTAATGCCCTGCGATCACTTGGCCGGTTTCGATGGCACTACTCCGAGTTCTCCGCGATCCGTGACTTACCGCGCGCAGTTGCCCGCGCGTTCCTCGCACGAGTGTAGCGGTCCCCACGGGCGGGTCTGTCGCCGGAGCGAGATACGCGCGAAATATGTGCGGATACACGGAGATGCGGGCGAGATCACGGCGCGATCCGGCCGAGACCGGCCGCGCCCGACATCACCGGCCGGTCACCGTTGCGCCGATTTCACCCCTGCGCCCGCAGGAACCGGCCCGCGGCCTCCACGGCCGGTCCGGAGCTGCCCGCATCGCTGATGAACACCGCCACCGCCAGGTCGCCGTCGATGCCGACGAACCAGCCGTGCGCGTGCTTGTCGTCGATGTACTCGGCCGTGCCGGTCTTGCCCAGCATGCCCGGGATATCGCGCAGCCCGGTCGCGGTGCCGTTCGTGACCGTCTCGCGCATCATCGTCCGCACCTGTTCGGCGACGGCCGCCGGGAGTGGATCGGGCACGCGGTCGGGCACGCCCGGTTTACCGGCGACGACGGTCGGGGCGGGCACGGAGCCGTGCGCCAGCGTCGCGGCGGCCAGCGCCATACCGAACGGCGAGGCCGTCACGGTGCCTTGACCGATTCCCTCCTCGACGCGCAGCGCGGAGGTGTCGGCCGGGGGCACCTTGCCGGTGACCGTGGTCATCCCGGGCGCGGTGTAGTCGACGCCGATACCCAGTTGCGCGGCCGCCTCGGTCAGGCCGGCGGGCGGCAGATTCGCCGCCAGCCGGCCCATCGTCGTATTGCACGACCGCGCGAACGCCGTGTGCAGCGGGACCGTGCCGAGGTCGAAGTTGTCGTCGTTGGGGATCTGGCGGCCCTCGATGTTCTCGGTGCCGGGGCAGGCCACCATGCTGTCGGGGGTGACCTGACCGGCCTGCAGCGCCGCCGACACGGTCACGGTCTTGAACGTCGAGCCCGGCGGATACAGGCCGGTCAGCGCGATCGGCCCCTGCGCGTCGGCGGCGGGATTCTGGCCGACGGCGAGCAGGTTTCCGGTCGAGGGCTGGATCGCGACCAGCGCCGCCGGGGTCGCGATCGGCTCCAGCGCCGCGTCGGCGGCGTGCAGCATGCCGGTGTCGAGGGTGGTCGGGATGTCGGCGACCGGTTTCGGGTCGGCGCCGCCGACCCGCTGGGTGGTGCCGTCGGCCGCCCGGGCCCGCACCGCCCACCCGGACGCGGCGTCGGCGTCCTGCTGCCACAGCTCCGACAACCCCGACAGCGCGGCCGAGGAGAGCGTCCGGTCGGTGGTCAGCAGCCGGTTCTGCGGCGACAGCGTGACATTCGGCAGCGCGGCCAACTGCTCGCGGATCGGGTCCAGGTCGGACTGGCGCAGCGCGAGCGCGGTCACCGGTTTGCCCTGAGCCCCGGCCAGTTCCGCCCGCAGCGATGCGGCCGTGACGCTCGGCTCGATCGGATTCAGCAGCGCCGCAACGGCTTCCAGGTCGGCACCCGGTGCCACGCCGACCAGCGTGACGATCTGCTGGGTGAGCAGGTCGGCCCCGGTGCGGTCGAGCACGCGCGCGGCGGGATCCGGTGCGACGGTGTCGTAGCCGAGCGGGCCGGCGTCCAGCCCGGGCGCGACCGTCGCCGGATTCCAGCGGATCTTCCAGGTGTCCCCGGATTCGACCGCGTCGCCGGTGGTCCGGTAGGTCCACGGATTCTTGCCGTCGGGCCCCAGCTTCCAGGTGGTGTCGAGGGTGAAAGTCGCGCCGGCGTCGGTCTTGTCGATCCCGGCGACCTCGATGCGCACGTCCTTGCCGAGTCCGTCGAACAGCGTGCCGAGCGTGCCGGACGCCTGCGCCGGATCGGTGGTGACCGCGGCCGCGGCGGCTGTGTCGTCGCGGCCGATCGCATCGGCGAAGGTGTGTACCGTGCTGTCCAGCCGATCGGCGGACTCGTCGCCCGAGCAGGCGGTGGCGACCAGGAGCGGAGCGGCGAACAGGGCGAACAGTTTCATACCGGTGCGCACCCGGCCGACCCTACCGGGCGCGAGCACCGGTGCGCGGGACGCGCGCGGGCTCAGTGGTACAGCCACGGCGCCGCGACCAGCGCGTCGATATCCGCGTCGTCGAGGTCGATATCGAACACCTCGGACAGGGTCTTCGGCAGGTCGGACTGCGCCACGTCGCGCGAGTGCGAGCTGCCGTCGGGATACTCCGTGACCCAGCCGGCGCCGTCGAGGACGTCGTGCGCCTCCGGCCGGAACCGCTGTACGTACGGGCGGGTGACGAACGGCGAACGCGGCGAGGTGGAGACGAAGTGGCTGCCGACCGCGTAATCGATGCGGTACTGCGGGTTCAGCGTGAAGCGGTACCGGGCGATCCAGCCGTCGCGCGCGAAATGGTGCAGCGTCCACTGCTCGGCGCCGAGTTCGCCGCGCCCGCGCTCGAGCCGGAAGCGCCAGTCCCCCGCCCGCACCTCCCCGGCCCCGGGATCCAGTTCCAGCGGCGCCGACGGGCCGCCGCCGAAACCCACGTCGCACAGCCACACTCGCTCGTCGTCGGCGGTGGTGACGCGCAGCAGCGCATGGGTCGCCGGGCGCAGCCCGCCCGCGGCGCCCATGTCGACGCGCCCGTGCAATCCGGTCACGCCGAAGCCGAGACGTTCCAGCGCGGCCGCGAACAGGCCCACATGCTCGTAGCAGTAGCCGCCCCGGCGTCGCCGGATCATCTTGTCCTGCAACGCCTCCGGCTCCAGCGGGATCGACCGGCCGAGGATGATCTCCAGATTCTCGAACGGGATCGTCGTGGTGTGGGCGTGCTGCAGCCGGTGCAGGGTCTCGACGGCCGAGACCCGCGCACCGTCGAAACCGATGCGCGCGAGGTACGCGTCCAGGTCGAGGGCGTCGCCGTTCCAGTGGTACGCCGGATCCGCCGGCTTGGTCATCGCGCCTCCTCGTCGGGTGCGCCGGAATCGACCGGCCTCTCCCTCAACCCGGTTCGGCCCCGGCATGTTCCGCGCACGGCGGCGGACCGGATCATCGCGGGTCGGCGAGGGTGGCCATGCCGTCGCGATAGCTCGGCAGCGCGGGATGCCAGCCCAGTTCCGCGGCCGCCTTGGCGTTCGACACCCGGATCGACATGTCCAGCATCTGCCGGGCCACCAGCGGCGCGCCCAGCCGCACCAGCCGGGCCGGGAGCCGGGGCGGCCGCGGCGCGCCCACCGCCCGGGCCATCGCCGTGTACACCTCGTCCCAGCGGGCGGGTTCGTCGTCGACGATGTTGTAGGCCGTATCGGCCCGGCCTCGTTCCAGCGCGGCCACGGTCGCCGCCGCCGCGTCGTCGACGTGGATCCAGCCGGTCAGGCCGGTGCCGCGGCCGGGCAGCGGCAGCAGCCGCAGTTTCAGCATCCGCACGAACGGGTCGGAGGCGCCGGGGCCGTAGAAGAATCCGTAGCGCAGCGCGACCGACTCGAGGCCAGGCGCCCGCGCGGGCAGCGCCTCGGCCGCGCGCAGGGCCGCGAGGAAACCGGCGGCCGGACCGCCGTCGGACAGCCCGAACTCGGCCTCCTCACCGACCGGTTCGGCGCCGTGCTCGCACAGGCCGTAGCCGAGGATCAACGACTGCGTCACGAACCGGTGGGCGCCAACGGCTTTCGCCACGTCGAGCAGGTTCTCGGTGCCGGTGGTGCGCAGCCGGTCGGTGCGGCGCAGGCCGGGACTGCGGTAGTGGGTGGGCGGGGATCGGCGGTAGGCGGTCAGTTCGTGGATCACCGCGTCGGCGCGCACGCCCTCGACCGCGCGCAGCAGATCGGCGCGATCCAGCACGTTCGCGACGATCGGCCGCAGCCCTCGATCCGCGAGCCGCCGCGCCCCGCCGGCGCCCCGGCTCAGCGGAATCACCTCGTGCCCGGCCGCGCCGAGCGCCCGGACCAGGGGCCGGCCGATCGCTCCGCTCGCGCCCGCCACCACGACTCGCACCCGAATCACCCCACGGTATCGCTGGTCCGACAATGACCGTCTCCCTCGACGGTACCGACGCCGCCTGCGAACCCGCCGATATCGGCCGAGCGCCGCATCGACGTCCGGCGCACGCGCTCACGCAACCACGACGCCGCACACCACCCAGGCAGACACCTGCGTCCGGAGAAGACGGCCGGGCGACCTCGACGCCGACGTCGCTCCGGCCCCACATACGGCGCCGAATAGCAGCGACCTCGACGACAGCGGCCTGGCGACCGCGGCGACGCTGGTCGCCACTCCGGTCACACGCTCGGTGCCGGGCGGGGGCGACCTCGACTCATGCTGCGCACTTCGCGTCGGGTGGGGCGGGTGGGGCCGTCACGATGCCGCGGGCCACGTCGACCACGTAGTCGGTGCTCGGACCGGCGGGCTCGGTGCCCTGCAGGAGGCGTTCGACGACGCAGCCGCCCTCGAAATAGGCGGGGCCCACGGTGTGCTCGCCGGGGACCACCCTGCCGTCGAGGTCGCGGCCGGTGACGATCGTGTACATCGAGACCGGCTTGCCCGCGGCGGCCAGCGCGACGCGCATCTCCACGGTGGTGGGATAGGGCACGACGCGGTCGGCGACGCCGTGCACCAGGAAGCTGCGGCGCACCCCGATCCGCTGGGCCAGCAGCGCCGGGGACCGCTCGGCGTAGACCTGGGGGCAGGCCGCGGGCGGGCAGCCGGCGTCGCGTTCGATCTGACCGCGCAGCTCCGGGCCGGCCAGGTCGGCGAACAGCCAGGCGCTGAAATCGTCTGCGGGACCGAAGTTGTCGACCCAGTAGTCGAACAGGCCGGGCGGCGCGGCGGCCGCCACCAGGCCGCTGGTGATGCCGCCCTGACTCCAGCCCCACAGCACCGTGCGCGCGATCGAGGGATGCTCGTCGCGATACCAGCGCGTGGCGGCCAGCACGTCGTCGCGGCCCGCCCGCAGATTCCACTCGCCGGGAATCCACCGGCTGTCGTCGCCGCGCATGTCCATCAGCAGCATCGGCGTCCCGGTGCGGCGGACGATGGAGATCAGGTAGTCGGACAGGTCGGCGGAGGTGCTGTTGTGGCCGTGCACCGCGACGACCAGGCTGCCCGGATCGGCCGCGGCCGCGGCGCAGCCGGTGGGCTCGTAGACGCGGCCGGTGGCCGTCTCGCCGTCCACGGGCAACTCGACCGGCCGCACCGCGACCCCGCACGGTTCGGCCGAGACATCCGGTGCCGCAACGACTGTCGACGCCAGGATGCCGAGCAGCACCAGGCTCAGCACCGGCCGGCGGATGTGACGCCTCATCGTGGCATCATCGCACGTCGAGGGCCGTACCCGTGGCGGGTTAGGATTCGTGCATGCGTTCGATCGATGCCGCGCAGCGGCGGAACCGCGCCGCCGTACGGCACCGGCTGGCACCCGCGTCCCGCACCGACGACGCGACCGCGATCGCCGAGGCCGTCGTGGCGTTGCACGCCACCGATCCGGCGACGGTGTTCCTGTCGGTGACGGCGCGCAGCCGCGACCTCGAGCCCGCGCACGTCGAGAAGGCGCTGTACGAGGACCGCACACTGCTGCGCCTGCTCGCCATGCGGCGCACCATGTTCGTGGCCCCGGTGGATCTGCTCCCGGCGTTGCAGGCCGGGGTGGCCGACGCACTGGCAGTCAAGCAGCGCCGCACCTACGGGAAGTATCTCGAGGGCGTCGTCGAGGGGGATATCGCGAGCTGGCTGGCGGAGGTCGAGGAGGAAACCCGGCGCGAACTGCTGGCGCGCGGCTCCGCGACCGGGGCCCAGCTCGGCGCCGCGGTGCCCCGGCTGCGCACCCAGGTGGACACCGCGCCCGGCAAGTCGTACTCCAAGCCCACCAACATCACCACCTGGGTGCTGGTGACGCTCGGCTGCGCCGGGCACATCGTGCGCGGCCGCCCCGGCGGGAGCTGGACCAGCAGCCGGTACAGCTGGGCTCCGACCGAATCCTGGCTGCCCGCAGGGGTTCCGGCGATGGCGGCCGGCGAGGCGCGCACCGAACTGGCGCGCCGCTGGCTGTACGCCTTCGGCCCGGCACCCGTCGCCGACCTGAAATGGTGGACCGGATGGTCGCTGGCCGAGGTGCGAAAGGCGTTGGCGCCGTTGGACATCGCCGAGGTGGACCTCGACGGCGCGACCGGGATCGCCCTGGCCGGCGATCTCGACCCCGTGCCCGCGCCCGACCCGTGGGCGGCCCTGCTGCCGGCGCTGGATCCCACTCCGATGGGCTGGCAGTCGCGGGACTGGTTCCTCGGCCCGCACGGCCCGGCGCTGTTCGACCGCAACGGGAACATCGGCCCCACCGTGTGGTGGGACGGCCGGATCGTCGGCGGCTGGGCGCAGCGCCCGGACGGCGAGATCGCCTGGCGGCTACTCGAAGACGTCGGCAACGATGCGCGGGCGCTGATCGAGAGCGAGGCCGAGCGGGTGCGCGGGTGGTTCGGCGACGTGCGGGCGATCCCCCGCTTCCGCACGCCGCTGGAGCGCGAGCTGAGCGCCTGAGCCCGTGGATCGGACCGGCGCTACATGTCCAGCCCCAGATCCAGTGCTCGGACCGAGTGGGTGAGGGCCCCGACGGCCAGGTAGTCGACGCCGGTGCGGGCGTAGTCGGCGGCCATGTCCAGCGAGAGGCCGCCCGAGGACTCGAGTTTCGTTCGCGGTGACCGGGCGTCGCGCCGCTGCACGGCGGCCTGGGTGGCCCACAGCGGGAAGTTGTCCAGCAGCACCAGTTCCACGTCCTCGGCCAGGACCTGGTCCAGCTGTTCGAGGCTGTCCACCTCCACCTCGCACTCGATGTCCGGGGCCAGCTCCCGCACCGCGCGCAGCGCCGCGACCACCGACCCGGCGGCGACCACGTGGTTGTCCTTGATCAGCGCCGCGTCGCCCAGCGCCATCCGGTGGTTCGTCCCGCCGCCGACCCGGACCGCGTACTTCTGCAGGGAACGCAGGCCCGGCAACGTCTTTCGGCTGTCCCGGATCCGGCACCGGGTGCCGTCCACCGCATCCACCCAGGCGGTGGTCGCGGTGGCGATGCCGGACAGGTGGCACACCAGGTTCAGCACGGTGCGCTCCGCGGTCAGCAGCCCGCGGGTCGGCGCGACCAGGTCGAGCACCGCGTCGCCGGCACCCACCCGGGTGCCGTCGGCGACCCGGCCGGTCACCTTGTAGTCGTCCGCGCCGATCACCTCGTCCAGCACGAGCAGGCCCACATCGAGCCCGGCCACGGTCCCCGGCTGCCGCGCCGTGATCGACGCCTCGACCGTGGCGTCCTCGGGAACCGTTGCCGCCGTGGTGATATCGGGCCCGTACCGCAGATCCTCGGCCAGCGCCGTGCGGATCAATTCCACGACCTCCGCGCGGTCGAGCCCGCCGTCCCAAGCCATCATCAGCCCTTTCCTTCGTTCACCGGCGGAGCCGCCGCCGGGCCGCGATTCGGCATCATGCCCGGGACGCCGCCAAGGGCGTTCCGGCCGGACCGGTCCCCTCGGCGACCAGTTGCGGGCGGCCGTCGGGGCCGAGCCGGACCGGAAGGCTGCGTCGCAGGTCGTCGCGGGATTCGGGGTGGTCGGAGCGGGTGTGGCAGCCGCGGCTCTCGGTGCGGGCGGTGGCGGCGACCAGGAAGGCGCGGGCGGTCAGCGTCAGCGCCGCGTCCTCCAGTGCCGTGATCGTCGCCGCGGCACCGGTGTCGCGCGGATCGGGCCGATCGCGATCGGTGGCCGAGATACCTTCCGCCGGTGCGCCCTCCGCCATCTCGGTCGCCGAATCCGTTGCGGGCCGGTTCCGTTCGCCGGAGCCGTCCGCCGATCCGGCCGTCAGCGCGCCGTGCCCGGCCGCCGGACGCCCGGTCGAATCCGAGAGCAGCTGCAACACCCGCAGCACCGCCGACCGCAGGCCCTCGCTGTCGCGGACGACCGAGGCATGGTCGGTCATCAACTCCTGCAGGGATTCCCGATCGGCGCGCGGGTAGGTCACGGGGTCCAGCTCCGTGACATGCACGCGCTCGCCGAGCCGTTCGGCCGCCACCGCACCGGCCCGCTCGCCGACGACGAGCCCCTCGAGCAGGCTGTTGGACGCCAGCCGGTTCGCACCGTGCAGGCCGGTGCGGGCGACCTCACCCGCGGCGTACAGGCCCGCGACGGCGGTGCGCCCGTGCGCGTCGGTCACGATCCCGCCGCACTGGTAGTGGGCGGCGGGGGCGACGGGGATCGGGTCCGAGCGCGGATCGACTCCGGCGGCCAGGCAGGACGCGGTGATGGTCGGAAACCGCTGGGCGAAACCGTCGATCGCGCGGGCGTCCAGGTACACGTGGTCGGCGCCGAGGGCGCGCATGCGGGCGGCGATGGTCCGCGACACCACGTCGCGCGGCGCCAGATCGCCCCGCGGATGCGCCCCGGCCGTCACCGGCTCACCGTTCGCGTCGACGAGGGTCGCGCCCTCGCCCCGGACCGCCTCGCTGATCAGCGGTCGCCGGCCGAGCGCGCCGGGGGTGTACAGCACCGTCGGATGGAACTGCACGAACTCCAGGTCGGCGACCGTGGCGCCGGCTCGCAGCGCCAGTGCGATCCCGTCCGCGGTCGCCCCGGGCGGATTGGTACTGCACGCGTACAGCTGCCCCAGTCCGCCGGTCGCCAGCAGCACCGCGGGGCTGTGCACGACCCCGAACCCCTTGTCCGACACCGTGATCACGCCCCGCACGCCGTCCGGCCCGGTCACGATGTCGACGGCGGCCGTACCGAACAGCACCGGCAGCCCGGCCGCGTTCAGCGCCCGCTGCACCTCCGCGCCGGTGGCGTCGCCGCCGGCGTGGATGATCCGGCGGGTGCTGTGCCCGCCCTCCCGGGTACGCGAGACCTGACCGTCCCGTCTCAGGTCGAAGACGGCGCCGAGATCCGACAGCGCGGCCACCGCAGCCCGGCCGCCCTCGACGACCGAGCGCACCACCGCCGGATCGCAGAGGCCCGCGCCGGCCGCCAGGGTGTCGCGCACATGCGCTTCGACCGAATCGCCGTGCGGCGCAACGACGGCGATGCCGCCCTGGGCGTACTGCGTCGAGGTGTCGGTCGGACCGCCCTTGCTGAGCGTGAGCACCCGCAGCCCGCGCACGGACGCGGCGCGCGCGGCGGTGAGGCCGGCGACTCCTCCCCCGATCACCACCAGGTCGGCCTCGGCCTCCCAGGTGCTGGACGGCGTGTTCATCGGCTCGCACCGCCGCGGCGTACTCGACGGGCGCGGATCCCGTTCACTCGCCACCGCCGGGGTTGCCCAGGGAGATCATCCGCCGCACCGACTCGCGGGCCAGCGCGGCGGTGTCGGCGTCGACGTGCACCTCGTCGCGGTTGTCGGTCAGGCAGCGCAGCAGCGCCGCCGGGGTGATCATCTTCATGTACTTGCACGACGCCCGGTCGTTGACCGCTTGGAAGTCGATTCCCGGTGCGGCCCTGCGCAACTGGTGCAGCATGCCGATCTCGGTGGCGACCAGGACCCGGCTGGATCCGCCCCGCTCGGTCCGCACCGCCTTGGCGGCGTCGACCATGCCGCCGGTGGACAGGATGTGCACCCGGTCGGCCGGGAAGGCGCCCGCGCCGGCCAGATACAGCGCCGAGGTGGCACACCCGCATTCGGGATGGACGAACAGGTCGGCGTCCGGGTTCCGGTGCGCCTGCTCGGTCAGCTCGTCGCCGTTGATGCCGGCGTGCACATGGCATTCACCGGCCCAGATGTGTATGTTCTCGCGGCCGGTCACGCGCTTGACGTGGGCGCCGAGGAACTGGTCGGGCAGGAACAGCACCTCGCGCTCCGGATCGATGGAGGCCACCACGTCGACGGCGTTCGACGAGGTGCAGCAGATGTCGGTCAGCGCCTTCACCGCGGCCGTGGTGTTCACGTACGACACCACCACGGCGCCCGGATGTTCGGCCTTCCACGCGCGCAGTTCGTCGGCCGATACGGAGTCGGCCAGCGAGCAGCCGGCCCGCTGGTCGGGGATCAGCACCGTCTTGTCGGGGCTGAGGATCTTGGCCGTCTCCGCCATGAAGTGCACACCGCAGAACACGATGGTGTCCTCGGGCGCCTCGGCGGCGATGCGGGACAGCGCCAGCGAGTCGCCGACGTGGTCTGCCACGTCCTGGATCTCGGGCAGCTGATAGTTGTGCGCCAGGATGGTCGCGTTGCGCTCGCGCGCCAGGCGCCGGATCTCCTGCGCCCATTCCGGGGTGGCGTCCACTCCCGTGAACCCCGTGGGACCGTCCGTGACGTGCCCGGCAGACGTCATAGTCGCCATGGCATGGCTCCTTCCTCATGCGCTCGGCAGCTCGCCGATTCGCATCCACGCAGTTTTCGACTTATGATCGAAAACGTGGCCTATGGTAGCACCATTCACGAATCGCTCACCGCGGTGTTCCAGGTTCGTCGCTTTCCCGACACCGTCTCCGCAGGTCGCGGCGACAGTGCGCCGGTCGATCCGCAGTTGGCGCGGTGCGCGGAGGGCTGGCATACCGAACTGGCGGTCCTGCTGTGGGAGCGAGCCATGGAGCCGCAGACCGGCACCTGGTCGCTACCCGGCGGCCGCCTGCGCGACGACGAGGACCTCGACGTGTCTGCCCGCCGCCAGCTCGCGGAGAAGGTGGACGTGCGCGAGCTGTGGCATATCGAGCAGCTGTCGGTGTTCAGCGATCCGTGCCGGGTCCCCGGCCCGCGCCGCATCGCGTCGGCCTATCTCGGCCTGGTCCCGCTGACCGCCGATCCGCGGCTGCCCGACGACACCCGCTGGCATCCGGTCTCCGCACTGCCGCACATGTCGTTCGACCACGGGACGGTCGCCGACCACGCCCGCACCCGCCTGGCCTCGAAGCTCTCCTACACGAATATCGCCTTCGCCCTGGCCCCGTCCCGGTTCACCATGTCGACCCTGCGCGAAATCTATTGCGCGTCCCTGGGTTACGAGGTGGACACCACGAACCTGCAGCGAGTCCTCAGCCGCCGCAAGGTGATCACCCCCACCGGCGACACCGCCTCACCGGGAAAATCGGGCGGCCGCCCCGCCGCGGTCTACCGCTTCACCGACGACGGCCTCCGCGTCACCGACGAATTCGCGGCCCTGCGCCCCCGCGCGTGAACTCCGCACCCGCGAACCGCCGCCCGGCCGCCGCGACGCGGTTCAGCGCTCGTCGTGGCGGTGCTTGGGCGTGCGACGGTAGCGCCGCTTACTCGGAACCGGTTGCGCCGCATTGGATCTGCGCAGTTCGTGCCGGCGGCGCCAGGCGGCGAGATCGGCGCGCTCGGCCGACTGCGCCCCCGCCGCGCCGTCTCGCGCCCGCACCGAACGGGGTACCTTGCCCATCGCCGACCTCCTTTCGCTCCGGCCGTACGCACCGTAGCGCCGAGATCCGGCGGCCGCGAGTGATTTTCGGGTCAGGTGCTCAGGCGCGTGCGTGGTCTCGGGATCGGGGCCTCGGTGCGGCCGGCCAGCCGCCCGCCGGCCCAGAAGGCCGCCTCCACCGCCCAGAAGAGGAGTAGCCACAGCTGTACGACGGCCACCGGGAAGACCAGGAATATCGATGCGGGCAGCGCGACGAGGAGGAACAGCGCGATATCGGCTGCCGTGGCGCCCTTCAGCCTCGATCCCAGCCGCACGGCCGCCCACATCATCCAGCGCTGCGGCATCGAGACGCCCTCCTCGCGCAGCACGCGGCGGAACAGGCCGTCGGCATCGGGGGTGCTCACCACCGCGGCACTGCGCAGGTAATCGTGCAGGATGGCGGCGCGGGTGTAGGCGCCGTAGCGCGGGATCAGCCAGATCAGGACGCGGGGCACCGAGGCGAAATCGGTGCGGAAACCGGCGGGGACCACGAAATCCTCGTGCCTGCCGCGGTATTCGAGAGGTTCGCGCAGGCGCCAGGACGACGCATCGATCTCCTCGACGACCAGTGCGCCACCGGTGAATCCCACGACTCGACCCTCTCCCTCGAAGACCCGATCTCAGCCTACGGCGCGCGGGGAAACCTCAGGCAACGGTTCGGCTTCGAGCCGGCGTCAGGGTGTGGAACCGGAATCCGCGCCCTCGAACGGGCCGAACCGCACGTTCTGCGCGACGGGCGTGCCGTACGGACCGTAGGTGACCTCGGAGGCGTAGGGCCGGACACCGTCGGCCCGGTCGGCGGCGACGCGGGTGCCGGCGCCCAGATCCTCGGAGGTGCTCAGCGCCGCCAGCACGAGCACCACCAGCGTCGCCACCAGCGGCTGCACCAACAGCTGGGTCCAGCCGGTGAACTCCGACGGCGCCACGCTCGGCGCCAGCTCCACGATCGTCCGCAGCGGCGGATCCGGCGCATGCGGATGCAGCAGATCCGCGACCCGATCCCCGACGAAGGACATCAGCCAGGCACCGGCCAGCGATCCGAACAGCAAGCCGCCCAGCAACATCGGCCCACGCACCCGGCGCACCCGCCAGGCCGCCGCGGCGGTGAGCAGACCGACGACGGCGCCGAGGCAGACGAAGATCGCCACCGCGTCGAACCGGTGCGCGCTCTCCCCCGGCAGCACCGAGCCCCGGCCCGGCTCCACCACGACCACCTTCTCCACCGGCGCCAGCAGGCCCCACACGACACCGGCGACGGCGCCGGCCAGCAGCACGGCGACCACCACCCACAGCACGGCGCGCAGCTCGCGGCGGGCCGCTCCGGACGGTACGGCGCTGTTCTGATGCGCCATCAGCGCCGATCCGCGGACTTCGAATCGATCGTCCCGTGCCGGGAGCACTTCGCCCACCAGCCGTCGGGACTCACCTGGACGACCATCCGCCGCCCGCACTGCTCGCAGTACCGCGGCGGCTCCAGGCCCAGGGCGGCGGCCGGCGGAACCGGATCGGCCAGATCCGCTACCACCCGCCGACCCGTGTACGGGTTGTAGCGCTCCTCGCGCCCCTCGATGATGCCTCCGATGTCCACGACCACCTCGTAAAAGTGCGGCTCCCGGGCTGCCGACACTACCCGAACCGGATATCCCCGCCGCGCAGCGGTGCCGTCCCGGGCCGGACGGCGCTCACCGGCGAGCTGATTCACAGGGTTTCGTTGAGCGCCTTGATCGGCATCTGCAACTCGCCGAGCAGATCCAGGTCGTGCTCGGCCGGGCGGCCCAGTGTGGTCAGGTAGTTGCCGACGATCACGGCGTTGATACCGCCGAGAATTCCCTGCTTGGCGCCCAGATCGCCGAGGGTGATCTCGCGGCCGCCGGCGAAGCGCAGGATGGTGCGCGGCAGCGCCAGCCGGAACGCGGCGACGGCACGCAGCGCATCCGCCGCCGGCAGCACCTCGAGATCGCCGAACGGCGTGCCCGGCCGCGGGTTGAGGAAGTTCAGCGGCACCTCGTCGGGCTCCAACTCGGCCAGCTGCGCGGCGAATTCGGCGCGCTGCTCCAGGGTTTCGCCCATGCCGAGGATGCCGCCGCAGCACACCTCCATGCCGGCCGTGCGCACCATGCGCAGCGTGTCCCAGCGCTCCTCCCAGCTGTGCGTGGTGACCACGTTCGGGAAGTGCGACCGGGCGGTCTCCAGGTTGTGGTTGTAGCGGTGCACGCCCATCTCGGCCAGCCGGTCGACCTGCTCCTGGGTCAGCATGCCCAGCGAGCAGGCCACCTGGATGTCGAC
Organism: Nocardia sp. BMG51109; assembly: GCF_000526215.1. Classification (NCBI taxonomy): domain Bacteria; kingdom Bacillati; phylum Actinomycetota; class Actinomycetes; order Mycobacteriales; family Nocardiaceae; genus Nocardia; species Nocardia sp. BMG51109. Next base: position 5,184,883 of record NZ_JAFQ01000004.1, on the reverse strand, counting down.
CTCGTCGCGGATGGCCTCGACGGCCGCGGCGACCTGCGCCATCAGCCGCTCGTCGGGGCCGCGGACGGCCGCGACGATGCAGAACTCGGTGGCTCCCGTCTTGGCGGTCTGCTTGGCGGCCTCCACCAGGCTCGGGATGTCGAGCCACGCGGCCCGCACCGGCGACTCGAAGAGCCCGGACTGCGAACAGAAGTGGCAGTCCTCCGGGCAGCCGCCGGTCTTGAGCGAGATGATGCCCTCGACCTCCACCTCCGGGCCGCACCACCGCATCCGCACGTCGTGCGCCAGCTGCAGGAGCTGCTCGAGCCGGTCGTCGTCGAGGCGCAGCACCTCGAGGGCCTGCTGCCGGTCGAGGCCCACGCCGCGGTCGAGCACCTGCTCGCGAGCGATCGCCAGAATGTCGGTGTCGGTCCGGGCCGATGCCTGAGTCATGCGCGAGGAATCCCTTCGTCCGGCCGGGCTGCGGCCGCGCGACTTGAACGGTGTTCAGGCTAGGGTAGCGTGGGGTGCGAGTCAAAGCACGAAAGGATTGTGGCCCAGTGCAGCTGCATCGCACCGACGTCGTGGACGGCGCCGTCGCCATCCTCGACCGGTACGGCCTGGCCGATCTCACGATGCGCCGCCTGGCGACGTCGCTGAACGTCCAGCCCGGCGCGCTGTACTGGCACTTCCCCAACAAGCAGGCACTGCTGGGCGCGGTCGCCGACCGCATCCTGGCGCCCCTGGACGAACCGGTCGCCGAGGACGACTGGTCCGCGCAGGTCGGCGAGCTGGCGCACCGGATGCGCTCGTGCCTGCTCGCCTACCGCGACGGCGCGGAACTGGTGTCGGCCACCTACGCCTCGCGGCTGACCACCAGCAAGGGCCGCGAGCGCGTCGCCGGGGCGCTGATCCGGGGCGGCATGACCCGCGAGGAGGCCGACCTGGCCGCCTATACGCTGCTGTACTACGTGCTCGGCGAGACCGTGGACGAGCAGTCCCGGATACAGATGGATTCGGCCGGCGCGCTGGCCGACGACTCCTCGCCGCTGTACGAGAACACCACCGCCACCGACCGTTTCGACTTCGGCCTGCAACTGTTCGTCGGGGGCGTGCGGCATCTGCTGGGCGGCCGGGTGCGCCGGAGCGGTCACCGCCCGGCCGCCACCAGCTCCTGATTGCGGGTCAGCCGGACGAACGGCACGATCTGCTGCTCTATGACCTTGTTGTACGCCGACGGCTGCTGAGCCGGATTGGCGTGCCCGGTCCCGCGCGTGAGCGTCACCAGCAGCGTCCCGTCCACGCCGCCGACCCGGTCGATGAGTACGCGGTGGCTGTCCTCGACGTCCACGATCGGATCGCGCTCCGGATTGGCCGGGCGGACGAAGGCGATCGCCGGGCGCGGCTTGCCGTTGGCGGGCTTGGCCATCGCGCGCAGATCGTCGACCGCGCCGCCGGCCACGATCGCGCGGAACTGGGATTCGATCAGCCCGTTGCTGGCGGCGTCGGGATTGCCGACCTTCTGCCGCAGCACCTCGCCCACCACGGTGCGCAACCGCTCCAGGTGGACGATCGGCGGCAGGGTGGACTTGTCCACGAAACGGTCGCGGCGCGAATAGGTCTCGACGAGCAGGCGCAGCGCGCGACTCTCCCGGATGCCGGGCAACCACCCGGCCCAGCGCAGCAGATCCTCGCCCTGATTGCGGCTTTCCGGCCGGACCGCGTCCAGATTGACCGGCGTGCAGTCCAACAGCACCGCCTGCAGTCGCTTGGTGCTGTCGGTGTGGATGCGCTGGCCGATCTCGAGCGCGATCACCCCGCCCATGCTGTGGCCGACCAGCACGATGTTGTCGATATGCGCCGCCTCGGTGACCTTGAGGATGAGATCGCTGATCACCTTGGTGTCGATACCGGTGTTGTCGTAGCGCACCGCCCAGACCGACCCCAGCCGGGTCAGCGACGGCAGCGCCCGCGCCGTATCGGTGGCGTCCAGCGTGCCCAGCCCGGTCATATCGAAGACGGCGGTGCCGCGGGCCTCCGGCACCGGGGCGGCGATCGGCAGCACCGCCGGCTCGGTGCGCGCCAGCCGGGCCCGCTCCGGGCCGACGTCGACGGCGAGGTACTGCGCGAACAGCACCAGCAGCAGGAGCGGGATCAGGGACAGCCGGGTCAGCACGACACGGGTGCGCCGCAGCCGCAACCACCCGTGTCCCGGCCTGGTTTCCGCCAGGCGTGCCCGCCGCCGCGCGTCGTCGTAGTCCGCGACGGTGGACGGGGGCCGGTCCTCCGGAGACATCGTCACCCACTGTAGGACCGGCCCACCGACACGTTCCGCATCCGAGCGGTGCGGGTGGCGCGTCGCACAGTCCGGGCGCTCCGATACCCGTGCAAGCTGCGGCAGGACGGAACCCCGGCAACGGCTTCCGCGAGCGAATTCCGGACGGCCCGGTTCTTCGGGAACGACGCCGCCCACGCCCACGAACTCAGCTCTCGCACGGCGGCCCGCATCGTCCGGCGATGCCCGCGCGAACGACCCTCAGCTCAGGTAGCGCTCGCGCCACTCGGGGCGGAACCAGCCGGGGGCGGCCTCGGCGAACGCGTCCGGGTGCCGGCGGGCCGCTCCCTCGGGGACCGCGCCGACCACCTCCGCGCCGGTGACCTCCGGCAGGTCGGCCAGGTTGCACTCGGCGGCGAGATCCGGTGCGGCGGGCCAGGATCCGATCACCAGGCCCGCGCACGGGATGCCCGCGGCGGCGAGGGCGCGGGTGGTGAGTGCGCTGTGGTTGAGGGTGCCCAGGCCGGCGGCGGCGACGACCAGGACGGGGGCGGCGAGCTTCTGGGCGAGTTCGACGACGGTGAAGTCGCCGAGCCGCACGAGTAATCCGCCCGCGCCCTCCACCAGGGTGAGGTCCGCATCCGCCAGCGAGTCGACGGCCCGCACCGTCTCGCCGAGCGTGAGCAGCGGTTGCCCGGCGCGGCGGGCCGCGGTGTCGGGAGCGAGAGGGTCGGGGTACCTGGCCAATTCGAGGGTCCGGGTGACACCGGCCAGCCGCGCGATCTCCGACAGATCGCCGTCCTCCCCCGGCCGCACGCCGGTCTGCGCCGGTTTACACACGGCCACCGAACGCCCGCGCGACCGCGCGAGGGCGGCCAATGCCGCGGTCACGACCGTCTTCCCGACGTCGGTGGAGGTCCCGGTCACGATCAGCACGCTGCGTCCTCTCCGGCATGTCGCCCGCGGGTCCGGTCGCTCATGCTGTATCGCACTGCGACACACGCGGAGTCCTCCGCAGTGACGCTCCGCTGCCGCCTCCGGGTCCGACCACTCATGCTGTATCGCACTGCGGCAGGAGCGGGCTCCTCCGTGGCGACTCTCCGCTCCCGTCTCCGGGCTCGACCGCTCATGCCGGGACCACTCCGCGCGCCTCGGCCAGGACGTCGGCGAGAGTTGTTGCGATGAGCTCCATTTCGCTGTCGTCGAGATCGGCGCGGGCGGTGAGGCGGAGCCGCGACGTGCCCTCGGGAACCGACGGCGGACGGAAGCAGCCGACGCTCAGACCTCGGTCGCGGCACGCCTGCGCGGCGTCGTAGGCGACCTGCGGCGCACCGAGTACGACCGAGACGACGGCCGAATCCGGTTGCGGCGCATCGGCGATCCGCGCGATCTCCGCGGCGCGGTGCAGCACCCGACCCGCCATCTCCGGCTCGGCGCGCAGCAGGCGCAGCGCGGCGCGGGCGGCCCCGACGGCGGCCGGGGCGAGCCCGGTATCGAAGATGAACGTGCGCGCGGTGTCGATCAGGTGTGCCCGCACCCGTTCGTCGGCCAGTACCGCTCCCCCTTGGGCGGCAAGGGATTTCGACAGTGTCGCGGTGATGATCAGATCGGGTTCGCCGGCCAGGCCGACCTCGTGCACCAGCCCGCGCCCCCCGGCGCCGCGCACGCCGATCCCGTGCGCCTCGTCGACGATCAGCACGGCCCCGTTGGCCCGCACCACGCGATGCAGGTCGACCAGGGGCGCGAGATCGCCGTCGGCGCTGAACACCGAGTCGGTCAGCACCACCGCCCGCTCCTCGGCGCGGCCGGACAGCAGCCGATCCACCGCGGCCACGTCCCGGTGCGGCGCCACCTCGACCCGGGCTCGGGACAACCGGCAGGCATCGACCAGCGAGGCATGGCTCCCGGCGTCGGACACCACCAGCGCGCCCCGCCCGGCGAGGGCCGTCACGACGCCGAGGTTGGCGGCGTAGCCGGAGGCGAACACCAGCCCGGCCTCGGCGCCCACGAACTCCGCGAGTTCGGCCTCGAGCTGCTCGTGCTCCAGGGTCGTGCCGGTGACCAGCCGCGACCCGGTGGACCCGGTGCCCCATCGGCGCACCGCCGCGACCGCACCCTCGAGCACCTCGGGATGCCGGGACAGCCCGAGGTAGTCGTTGGATGCCAGATCGATCAACCCGGCTCGCGGCGCCCGCGCCCGCAGTTCCCGCCGCAGCCCGTCCCGCACGCGCTCCGCGGCCCGCGCGTCCAGCCAACTCAATGGATCGGCACTCACAGCCCAGCAGCATACTTGAACACCGTTCAGGGCGGGAGTGGCGGGTCGATATGCCTACACCACGAGCAGCGGATGGCTACGCTCGCCGCATGCCTGCCCACCGCCTGCACACGCACGACACGGAAGTGCTGCGCCGGACCGAAGCCGGTGAAGCGATCGAGATCGTGCGCGACGACCGCCCCGTGGCAAGAGTGGTCCCGCTCCCTCGGCGCCGACAGTGGGTGCCCGCTACCGAGATCCTTCGCGAACTCGGCCGGCTCGGCCCCGACACCACACACTCCCGGGAAGAGCTGCGGAACACACTCACCGATACGACGGACGATCTGCGGTGGTGAAAGATCAACCCGCCGTGCCGGATACATCGACCTTGGTGAGCGTCCAGGCTGGCGAGTCGATCCGGCCGAATTCACCGGTTACTCCCGGGCCACATCCATGATCACGCTCGTCGGGCTCGGCTCCACGGCCCGCGCGACACCGATCCGCCGACCACCGCACGCAACCCGCCCACCTGTCGGCCGACGCCGCGAGGCGAACCACTGCCCACCGGCCTTCGTCGTACCCGTTGCACGCGTTGACTTCTCACCGTAGATCCGGCCGCCTCGCCTCGGGCCCCGGGTGTTCGGAAGACACCGAGATCTGGCAGCATCGCGCGCATGAGTGTCACACACGCCGTGCTCGCCCAGTCCGTCGACGCCGCCCAGTACTACGAGGCGGCGGGTGTGATGAAGAAGATCCGCGACGCCGTGCTGATCTTTCTGCTCGTCATCCTCCTGATCGGCCTCGTCGTGGGCGGATTCGTCGGATACGCGATCGGCAAGGCCGTGGAACGCACCCGGCATTGAACCCGGTCACGTTGTGGCAGAGGACGTCCCGCCCGCCCGGACAGCGGCCAGCACGCCCGCGGTGATCCGCCGCACGTCCTCGGGGCTGCTGATGAACGGGGGCATGGTGTAGACGAGGTTGCGGAACGGGCGTAGCCACACGCCCGCCTCGACGGCGGCGTGCGTGGCCTTGCGCATATCCACCGGGCGGTCCAGTTCCACGACGCCGATCGCGCCCAGCACACGAACCTCGGTGACACCCGGAATATCCTGTGCCGGAGCGAGTCCCGCCTTCAGCCCCGCCTCGATGCCCGCCACTTCGGCCCGCCAGTCCCGCGACAGCAGCAGTTCGATGGAGGCGACCGCGACGGCGCAGGCGAGCGGGTTGCCCATGAACGTCGGGCCGTGCATCAGGCCGCCGTGCCCGGCGCTGATCGTCTCGGCGATCTCGATGCTGCACAGTGCGGCGGCCAGGGTCATGTACCCACCGGTGATCGCCTTGCCCAGGCACAGCACGTCCGGCCGCACCCCGGCCCGGTCGGCGGCGAAAAGCGTTCCGGTGCGGCCGAATCCGGTGGCGATCTCGTCGAACACCAGCAGCACCCCGTGCTCGTCGCACAGCCGCCGCAGCTCGTTCAGGTAGCGCGGATGATGGAACCGCATCCCGCCCGCACCCTGGACGACCGGTTCCACGATCACCGCCGCCGTCTCCTCGGCGTGCGCCTCGAACAGCCGCTCGAGTTCCCGGACATACTCGGGCACATAGTCTTTCGGCGGCACCGGCGCGAAGATCTGCTCGGCGAGCACGTCGGTCCACAGCGAGTGCATGCCGCCGTCCGGATCGCACACGCTCATCGGCGTGAAGGTGTCGCCGTGATAGCCGCCGCGCCAGGTGAACAGCCGCCGCTTGCCCGGCCGCCCCCGCGCCCGCCAGTACTGCAGGCACATCTTCGCGGCCACCTCCACCGACACCGAACCGGAATCGCACAGGAAGACCTTCTCCAGGCCCGCCGGCGTGATCTCGGCCAGCAGCCCCGCCAGCCGCGCGGCCGGTTCATGGGTCAGGCCGCCGAACATCACGTGGCTCATCCGCTGCGCCTGCGCGGTCAGGGCCGCGTCCAGCACCGGGTGCCGGTAGCCGTGCACGGCCGCCCACCACGAGCTCATCCCGTCGATCAACTCCCGGCCGTCGGCCAGGGTGAGCCTGGTCCCGGCGGCCGACTCGACGATCAGCGGCTCGGTACTCGCCGGGAATCCGCCGTAGGGATGCCAGACGTGTGCGGCGTCGAGTGCGGTGATCTCGTCGGGTGTCAGTGCCACGGGAATCCTTTCTTGAACGCCGTTCAAGTTATCACGGCTCCCGGATCCGGCAGCGAAAACAGTCGCCACCGGGACCCGGGCACAGTAATCTTTGACAAAGTCAAAGATCCGACCCGAGCGAGGCACCCGAGGCATGAGCACCGCCACCGTCCCGCCCGCCACCGCCGAGCACATCGCCGCGGTGCGCGAGTTCAACCGCCGCTACACGCGCCTGATCGGAGTGCTGCACGAGCACCTCGTCGACACCGACTTCTCCCTGGCCGAGGCGCGAATCATGTTCGAACTGGCCCATTTCGGCCCGGTCGAGGTGGTCGCGCTGCGGCAGGACCTGGGCCTGGATCCCGGCTATCTGAGCCGCATCCTGTCCCGGCTCGAGGAGTCCGGGCTGGTGGCGCGGCAGCGCTCCGAGACCGACGGCCGCCGACAACTGGCCCGGCTCACCGAACGGGGCGAGACGGCCTTCGCCGACCTGAACACCCGCTCCAGCCGCGACGTCGCCGCGCTGCTGGAACGCCGCTCCCCCGCCGACCGCGACCGGCTCGTCGACGCCATGCGCACCATCGAGCACATCCTCGACGACCACGCGGCCGCCCCGTTCACCATCCGTGATCCGCGCCCCGGCGACTACGGCTGGGTGATCGAACGCAATGCCGCCCGCTACGCCGCCGAATACGGCTGGGACGCCGACTACGAGACGCTCGTCGCCCGGATCGTCGCCGACTTCCTGGAAACCCGCGAGCCCACGGCGGAACGGGCCTGGATCGCCGAGCGGAACGGCGAGCCGATCGGCGCCGTCTTCTGTGTCCGCGAGGACGACAGCACCGCCCGGCTGCGGCTGCTGCTGGTGGAGCCGTCGGCCCGCGGCCTCGGCGTCGGCAGCGCCCTGGTCGGCGAATGCCTGCGCTTCGCCACGGCCGCCGGATATCGCGCCATGGTGCTGTGGACCAACGACGTCCTCGTCTCGGCCCGGCACATCTACGAGCGCGCCGGATTCGAACTCGTCGAATCCGAACCACACCACAGCTTCGGCAAGGATCTGGTCGGCCAGACCTGGCGCAAGTCGCTGCGCTGAACGGCCCCGCCCGCTACTTCGGGTCGAGCACGAATACCGGGATCTGCCGGTCGGTCTTCTCCTGATACTCGGCGTAGGACGGGTAGGCGGCCACCGCCCGATCCCACCACTCGGCCCGCTCGGCGCCCTCGACCTCACGCGCGACGTAGTCCTTCGTCACGGTGCCATCCTGCAACGGGAACTCCGGGTACGCCTTGATGTTGTAGTACCAGGTGGGATGCTCGGGAGCGCCGCCCTTGGACGCCACCACCGCATAGCTGCCGTCGTGCTCCACCCGCATCACCGGCGTGTAGCGGAGCTTGCCCGTCCTCGCGCCCCGCAAGGTCAGCAACACCACCGGCGAACCGAGCACCTCGACCCCGTCCGTGGTCCCGGTCTCGAGGATCTTCTTCGTCTGGTCGTGCACCCACCCCGTAGGGCTGAATTCCGCGGTTTCGTGTGCCATGGCCAGCAACAACGTCTCCCGGATCGGCCGCATTCCCGCGCCGTGCAAAACCGCGGGTCTCAGCGGCCACGGCGGTCGTTCTTTCCTCGAACCGATCGGCGGTACGGCAGGCGACCCGGCGCCGGAGGCGTCGGAACACACTCGGATCCGGCACTGTTGCAGCCGGGTATGCGCTCAGTCGTCTATTCCGAGACCGGCCCGTCCGCCGTCCTTCGACTTGTCGAACGCCCCGAACCTGCCGCGGGCCCGGGGGAAGTCGTCGTCCGTGTCACCCGTTCGGGGGTGAACCCGACGGACTGGAAACACCGTGCAGGAACAGGACTGAGCGATCTCCACGGTGAGGTCGCACCGGGACACGACGGCGCGGGCGTCGTCGAGGCGGTCGGGCCGGGTGTCGACCACGTCGGTGTCGGTGACCGGGTGTGGCTGCTGCTGGCCCGGCACGGCCGGGACTATGGCACCGCCGCGGAACGGACGGTGCAACCGGCGAATCGGGTTGTGCCGCTACCGGACGGAGCGTCCTTCGACCTGGGAGCCGCGTTGGGCGTGCCGTTCGTCACCGCCCACCGGCTGCTGACCTCCGGCGCCGTGCCCCGGCTCGCGCCTGGTGCGCTGGCAGGGCACACCGTGCTGGTCGCCGGCGGCGCGGGCGCGGTGGGCAACGCCGCGATCCAGCTGGCCCGCTGGGCCGGGGCGACCGTCGTCACGACCGTCAGCTCCGCGAGGAAGGGCGCGCTGGCGCACGCTGCCGGGGCGCACCATGTGGTGAACTACCGCGAGGGCGACCCCGCGGCCGGGATCCTGGCCGTCGCGCCGGCGGGGGTCGACCTGATTGCCGAGGTCGCACCGGCTGCCAACACCGCGCTCGATCTGGCGGTGGCCAGGGTCCACGGCACGATCGCGGTCTACGCCATCGACGGCGGTGGCGATCTGGTGCTGCCGGTGCGGCCGGCCCTCAGCAAGAATCTGCGCTTCGAGTTCACCGTTCTCTACACCCTGGACGAGACGCTGGTGCAGGCGGCCGTCGACGACATCACAGCCGCCCTCTCCGACAACGCCGTGCGGGTGGGAGAACCGGCCGGACTGCCGCTACACCACTACGACCTCGCCGAGACCGCAGACGCCCACGACGCGGTCGAACGCGGGGCGGTCGGCAAGGTCCTGGTGGACCTGGACTGAGCGCCCGCCGCACCCGGCATCCGTGTTCACGCACCGAAATCCGGCCGGAGGTCCTGGTGAGCGGACCGGATACCGGAGTGGCGTCAGTTGTCCAGCCAGATGCCCGCCGGTGCGCAGACCAGGCCGACGTCTTTGAGGGTGGAGATTCCGGGCGGTGCGGCGGCGACTTCGAAGGCGGCGTTCACCGCGGGCATCGCGGTCATGGTGTCCCACTCGTGGTTTCCCCAGCTGTCGGGGGGAACGAACCGAATGCGGGTCTGCACTTCGGGTTCGCCTTCGATGACGACGTGGTAGTGGTCGTCGTCGAAGTGCCAGTCCTCGTTGAGCTGTTTGGTCAGATACCACGCGACGTTGGTCCGGACGACGGTCTTGCCGCCGACCTTGCCGTTCCAGCCTGCGCGGAGGGCGGCGATGGTGTTCTTCTCGATGCGCAGCCACCCCAGGTCGACGTCTGCCGAGGCGGTGGCGTGTTCGATGAAGAACTCGATGTCGTCGAGCCGGTATCCCAATGCGGCGGCCATGCGCTGGTTCGAGTCGCGGAAGGTGCTCAGCCACAGTTTCGACATCTCGATCTTCTCGGGCGTCGCCTCGGGGAGCGAGAAGCCCAGCGCCTGCCAGGTTTCGGCGGACTCGTAGACCGAGACGTCGGCCGACTCGAAGATCGATACGGTCTCCACCTCGCGGCACACCGCGGTCATCGCCGTGACCATCGAGTTGATCCAGCCCGGACTGATTCCGGTGATGAACAGCGAGCTGTTGCCGCGCTCGCATGCGGCGGCCAGCTTCTCCTGCGTCTCCCCTTGGATGCCACCGAGATTGAGGAACAGGTTGGTGCTGATCACGTCGAGGCCGCTGTCGAGCAGCCGGACCGCGTGCTCGAGATCGGCCATGAACGGCGTGTAGAGCACCATGTCGGCGTTCAGGGCGAGCAAGGAGTCGATATCGGTGGTCGCGAGAATTCCGGTATCGGGGCGACCGCACAGGGACCCGGCATCCCGACCCGCCTTGTCGGGCGAGTAGGCGTAGACCCCGACCAGTTCCAGCCGGGGGTCGTCGAGGATGCCGCGCAGGCTGAGCTTGCCGACCTTTCCCGTGGTCCATTGGATGACTCGCAGTGTGGTCATAGGTTCCTCCAACGCTGGCGCCGGCCACGGGCCGCAGGTCGAGTGGCCGTGCTTCTGCTGGCGAGAGTCAGCCGATGACATCGAGTCGGAACGATATTCTCGCCTGCGAGAGGATGCTAGTCCATCAAGGAAATCATATTCTCGCTTTCGCTCCGATCGAATCCTGGAGACCGGACGCAAGCCCGGCGGTGCGGTGCTCGGGCCGCGGCGCCGAAAAAACTTCGCGGACAGCGATGACTCCTCGGATGGTGCGCCGTCCTATCTGCTGAACGCGCTACCAACCCGGCGCGACGGACCAGAAGGACCAGACATGACCACCGCCAACCCCTCCGCCCACGTTTCCGACGCCGTCACCGGCCGTCCCGGCAAGATCCGCAACCGCGTTCTGTGGGCACTGCAGATCCTGCTCGGCCTGTTCTTCGTCATCGCCTCCGGCGGGCCGAAGCTCGTGATGCCGAACTCCTTGGCGGACAACGCCCCCGAGAATCTGACCATCCCCCTCGGGCTGCTCGTCTTCATCGGAGTGGTGGAGGTCGCGGGCGGTGTCGGCCTGATGGTGCCGCGGCTCAGCGCCCTGGCTGCCGCGGGTCTGTCCGTTGTCACCGTGCTCGCCGCCGGGACGCAGGCCTTCATCGCCGACGAGCCCTCGATGGGGATCTTCCCGCTGGCGCTCGCCGCGATCTTCGCCTGGATCGCCTACGAGCGCCGCGCCACCCTCACCGACCTGCGCAACTCGCTGTCGCGGTGACGAATCCATAAGCACGACCGGCGGTCGGTGGCCATCCACCGACCGCCGATCGTGCGTTCTCGGATCGATCGCCCGTCGGGTTGGCGGCGCAGGTGGTCGTGCTCGGCAACAGTGCCGAACAGTGCGGCGGAACGGATTTCCGCCGGTATCCCGAGTTGATCGTGTCCGACAGCAATACGTTGAGGTGCCGCCGCGAACCGATCTGACGACTGCGGTCTCGCGGCCGGACGACGGGGCCGACCAGTAGCAATCCGAACAGACATCCGCCCGTCGGCCTGTCCGACCGCGTCGGCAGCGTGCGGCGGGGAACCGACACCACGTCGCCCCAACCGTCGGTGGACCTGCTGATTTCGCGGCCGGGTCGTCGGGGGGGCCGTGGCCCATCCGCTCGGGGCGGCGGCGGTTAGCCTGGGCCGGTGAGCCTCACAGAGTTGCCGTTCGGGTCGTGGCCGACTTCCATCACCTCCGAATTCGTCGTCGCCGCCGCGGTGCGGCTGTCGGAGGTGCGGGTGGACGGGACCGATATCTACTGGTCGGAGGGGCGTCCCGAGGAGGGCGGCCGGACCCAGATCGTGCGCCGCGGCGCCGACGGGACGGTCACCGATCTGCTGCCGGACGGGATGGACGCGCGTACCGCGGTGCACGAATACGGCGGCGCGGCGTGGTGGGTCCGCGACGGCGTGCTGTGGTTCGCCAACTGGGCCGACCAGCGGCTGTACCGGCTCGGGCCCGGAGGTGCGCCGGTGCCGCTGACGCCGGCCCCCGCCGAGCCCCGCGGCGACCGGTACGGCGACGGAGAACTCGCCCCGGACGGCACCACCGTCGTGGCCGTCCGCGAAAGTCATCCGGCCGGCGGGCGGGGCGCGATCGATGTCCGCAACGAGATCGTGCGGCTGTCCGCGGACCGGGCGTCGCAGCCGGAGATCCTGATGAGCGGCCCGGATTTCGTCGTCGCACCCCGCGTGAGTCCGGACGGGGGTTCGCTGGCCGTGGTGTCGTGGGATCACCCGTCCATGCCGTGGGACGACACCGTCCTGCGGGTGCGCGATCTCGCCGGCGGCGCCGACACGGTCGTCGCGGGCGGGCCGGGGGAATCGGTGCTGGAACCGCGCTGGCAGGCCGACGGCTCGCTGCTGTTCCTGTCCGACCGTAACGGCTGGTGGAATCTCTACCGCTGGACACCCGGCGGTGCGGTCACACCGGTGATCGAGCTGGACGCCGAGATCGGCATGCCCGCTTGGCAATTGGGGTCGGCGCGCTACACCGTGCTCGGCGACGGCAGCATCGTGTTCGCCCGCTGGCGCGACGGCTACGACGGCCTCGGGGTGCGCCGGACGGACGGCTCGGTGGCCGATCTGGACCTGCCCTTCTCCGCGATTGCCGCGATCGAGCGGGCCGGTGCGGACGCCGTCGTCGTGGTGGCGGCCACGCCCACCGCCGAATCCGGTGTGTACCGCATCGGTTTCGGCGGCGGCACACCGCAGGTCGAAGTCCTGCGCCCGCCAAGGGAACTCGGCCTCGACGACGCCTCGGTCTCGGTGCCCGAACCGATCTCCTTCCCCTCGGTGGACGGCGCCGGCGCGCCACGGACTGCACACGCGCTGTTCTATCCCCCCGCGAGCAGACGTTACGGCGGCACGGCCGGGGAACTGCCGCCGTTGCTCGTCATGATTCACGGCGGCCCGACCTCGCTCGCGGTGCCCGCATTCTCCCCGCACACCCAGTACTGGACCAGCCGCGGATTCGCTGTCGTGGACGTCAATTACGGCGGCTCCACCGGATACGGTCGCGCCTACCGTGAGCTGCTCACAGGCGCGTGGGGCGTGGTGGACGTGGCCGACTGCCTCGCCGCGGCCCGGTGGCTCGGTGAGCAGGGCCGGGTCGATCCGCGGCGGCTCGCCATCCGCGGCGGCTCGGCGGGCGGCTACACGACGCTGGCCGCGCTGGCCCGTGCGGACACCGCATTCGCCGCGGGCGCAGACCATTTCGGCGTCGCCGACCTGGAGGCGCTCGCGGCCGAAACACACAAGTTCGAGAGCCGATACCTCGATGGCCTGATCGGGGAATATCCGGCCAGGCGCGACATCTACCGCGAGCGGTCCCCGATCCATCACGTCGACCGGCTCCGCAAGCCCCTGATCGTGTTGCAGGGCAGCGAAGATGCGGTGGTGCCGCCCAATCAGTCGGAGATGATCGTCGAGGCGCTGCGGACCCGGCAGATCCCGGTGGCCTACCTGGTCTTCGACGGCGAGCAGCACGGCTTCCGCCGCGCGGAGAACATCCGCCGCGCCCTCGACGCCGAATTGAGTTTCTACGGCCAGGTATTCGAGTTCGCCCTGCCATCGGCCGAAGGTATCGAGCCGGTCACCGTCGAAAACCTCGCTTAGCCGATCCGGGCTCGACCAGGACGAGCCCGCGGCCATCAGCGACCGGTGGGATCCCGTGCGACGGTTGATGGCGGCAACGCCGAACCCTCATCGACCGGCTACAGGCGTTACCGTGATCTCCCGGCTCGCCGTCGCGTTTCCCCGCGCACCGACGGCGAACACACGCCGAATGTGCGGGTCGTGCGACATCCGAGCCGCGGCCGCGCACGGGATCCGGTATCGGAGGGGCGGTTTCGCTGTTACGGCCTCTCGTGGCGGGACAGCTCGCTGGTGATGATCGTGTCGAGGTTGGCGCGGGTGGCTTCCAGTTCCTCGATCGCCCCGTCGATCCGGTCACGCTGGCGCACCAGACCGTCGACCAGGCCCGGGCAGCCGGGGGTCAGCAGCCCGTCGTCATCGACGATGCACGGCAACGCTTCCAGGATCTGCGCGGTGCTCAGCCCGGCCGCGAGCAGGATCCTGATCCGCCGCACCACCGCGACATGCTCGTCGCCGTACACGCGATAGCCGCTCGGCCGTCGTTCCGGCGTCAGCAGCCCTTGGTGCTCGTAGTACCGCAGGGCGCGCTCGCTGACACCGGTGCGCCGTGCCAATTCCCCGATTCGCATCCCACTCCCGCTTGACTCTGACATCGACGTCAAGGTTTAGCTTAACCGGCATGACCACCGTGACCGTCCTCGGACTCGGCCCCATGGGACACGCCCTGGCCGCCGCATTCGCCGCCCACCACCCCACCACCGTGTGGAATCGCACCCCGGGGAAGGGGACCGACCTCGATGCCGCCCCTGCCGGTACCGCCGCCGAGGCGATCGCGGCCAGCCCGCTCGTCATCGTGTGTTTGCCGGATTATCCAGTGGCGCAGTCGGTCCTCGACGCCGACGCACTGAAGGGCCGCACCCTGGTGAACTTCTGTGGTGGCTCGCCGGAGCAGGCCCGCGCGATGGCAGCGTGGGCGGAACGGCACGGCATCGAGTACATCGACGGCGTGATCGTGTCCACGCCCGAGGCCATCGGCAGCCCCGAGGCGGCGCTGTACTACAGCGGGCCGCGCGACATCTACGAGACGCACCGGACCACGCTGTTCGCGCTCGGTGAGAACGCGAACTACCTCGGCCGGGAACCCGGCCGGGCCGCCGCGTTCGACCTGGCCCTGCAGGACATGCTCTGGACGTCGATGAGTGGCGTGACGCATATGTTCGCGTTCGCCGCCGCCGAGGACATCGCGGCGGCCGATATCGCCGGGCACGCGAAGGCGATGCTCGGATTCTTCCCGGACATGATCGACATGCTCGCCGAGCAGGTCGCCGCGGGCCGCTTCCCCGGTGACGGAGGCACGATCACCGCCGCCGCGGCGATCATGGACCGCATCTCGAGCGCCGTCCGGGCGCAGGGCCTCGACGACGGTGCACTCGGCGCCGCGCGGGCCGCGGTACAGCGAGCGATCGACGCGGGCTACGGAGCCGACGGATTCGGCCGGCTCGCGGCGCTCGATTAGTGCCACGATCACCGGTACCAGCAATTTCCGGCACCGCACCGGGGCGACGGGCTACGACTTGTACGTACCGCCGACCCATCCGCGGACCAGGGCGGGGTCGGACGGTGCGGCGGGCCACAACTGGAGGCGGACGCGATTCAGGATCTCGAAGCTGGGCTTGTCCCGGGAGTACAGCGGGATGCTGTCCTCGTCGAGGTCATCGGCGGCCACCGTCTCGACCCGCAGGCTCTCCCACTCATCGGGCCACCAGGCCATCGACACGCGCAGCCGCAACCAGCCGGCGGGTACGTCGAACGCCGGGCCGTCCGCCGCGGGCAGCGTCGGCGATCCGAGGACCACGCGACCGGAATCGGCGCGCAGGCTGCACTCCAGCACGACCTCGGCGTCGGCGCCGACGGCCGACGGCTCGTCCGCGACCTCGACGGCGACCACCAGATACCCGTTGACGCCCGTCTCGACCGCGACCGCGTCCCTGCCCAGCGCCAGATACGCCGCCAGGGGATCGTCTCCGCCCCAGAGATCGCACGGGTCGTCGGCCATGTCCCGGTCGAAGACGTGGATCTGGTGGTAGTCGGAGAACAACAGCACATCCTTCGACACCGACACTCCTTCCGCACACCGACGAACCCACCGCACAACCTAATCCAGCCCCACCGCCCTCGCTCGCCGGGCAGCGGTCCGGGGAGCCCGAGCATGCGGGGCAGTTCGGCACGCCTGCTCCGGTTGCTCTCCGATCCGGCGGTAATGGGAACCGACCTCGTGTCCCGCAGCGCCGCACTGGCAACCCTCGATCGAAAGCTCGCAGCCCGCTACCCATCGGTCCAGGTCATAGCCCTCGACGCAGAGCAGGCGCCGACGGCCGGGCAACACCGCCGTCGGCGGCATCCGACTCCGGCTGAATCCTCGCCGGTCGACCTTTTCTACGCTCTTGCCGATCTCAGCGTGATCGTTCGTTGCCTCCGGCCAGCGACCGCCGCGCGGCGCGCAGCGATTAGGGTCGGGGGCATGGTTACGCCCCACCGGCTCGCGGACGTGGCGCCGCTGGGCGTGTGGCCGGGTGCCGCGTACCCGCTGGGCGCCACCTATGACGGGGCCGGCACCAATTTCTCGGTGTTCTCCGAGGTGGCCGAGCGGGTGGAGCTGTGCCTGATCGACCGGGCGGGCGCCGAGGCGCGCATTCCGCTCGACGAGGTCGACGGCTATGTCTGGCACGCCTATCTGCCGAACGTCGGGCCGGGGCAGCGCTACGGATTCCGGGTGCACGGCCCGTACGATCCCGGGCGCGGGCTGCGCTGCGATCCGGGCAAGCTGCTGCTGGATCCGTACGGCAAGGCGTTCGCGGGTGAGTTCGGCAACGATCCGGCGCTCTACACGCACGGCCGGGATTCGCTGGGGCACACCATGTCCGGGGTCGTGATCAACCCCTGGTTCGACTGGGCCGACGACCGCGCGCCGCGCCACCCCTACCATGAGACGGTGCTCTACGAGGCGCACGTCAAGGGCATGACGATCACGCATCCGCAGGTGCCGCCGGAGCTGCGCGGCACCTACGCGGGGCTGGCGCACCCGGCGATCGTCGAGCACCTGAAGTCGCTGGGCGTCACCGCGATCGAGCTGATGCCGGTGCACCAGTTCCTGCACGACCGGATGCTGCTGGACCGGGGGCTGCGAAACTACTGGGGCTACAACAGCGTCGGCTATCTCGCCCCGCACCACGAGTACGCCGCCGATCCGCGGGCGGGCGCGGCGGTGACCGAGTTCAAGGCCATGGTGCGGGCCCTGCACGCCGAGGGCATCGAGGTGGTCCTCGACGTGGTCTACAACCACACCGGCGAGGGAAATCACCTGGGGCCCACGATCTCGCTGCGCGGCATCGACAACGCGGCCTACTATCGGCTGGTCGAGGACGACCCCACGCACTACATGGACTACACCGGCACCGGCAACAGCCTCAATGTGCGCCACCCGCACACCCTGCAGCTGATCATGGACTCGCTGCGGTACTGGGTGCTCGAGATGCACGTCGACGGCTTCCGCTTCGACCTGGCGGCCACGCTGGCGCGCGAACTGCACGACGTGGACCGGCTGTCCACCTTCTTCGATCTGGTGCAGCAGGATCCGGTGGTGAGCCAGGTGAAACTCATCGCCGAACCGTGGGACGTCGGCGAGGGCGGCTATCAGGTCGGCAACTTCCCGAGCCTGTGGACGGAATGGAACGGCAAGTTCCGCGACACCGTGCGCGACTACTGGCGCGGCGAACCGGCGACGCTGGGCGAGTTCGCCTCCCGGCTCACCGGTTCCTCGGACCTCTACGAGGCCACCGGGCGCCGCCCCGGCGCCAGCATCAACTTCGTCACCGCGCACGACGGGTTCACGCTGCGGGACCTGGTGTCCTACAACGACAAACACAACGAGGACAACGGCGAGGACAACCGCGACGGAGAGAGTCACAACCGGTCCTGGAACTGCGGCGTGGAGGGCCCGACCGACGATCCGGAGGTGCTCACGCTGCGAGAACGCCAGAGCCGCAACATGATCGCGACCCTCGCGCTGTCGCAGGGCACGCCGATGCTGCTGCACGGCGACGAGCTGGGCCGCACCCAGCACGGCAACAACAACGCCTACTGCCAGGACTCTCCGCTGTCGTGGATGGATTGGACACTGGCACACAAGAATTCGGAGCTGCTGGAGTTCACCCGCACTGCGATCGGGCTGCGCGCCGCGCATCCGGTGTTCCGGCGGCGGCGCTTCTTCGGCGGCCGGACCGCCGGCGGGCATCCGGTCACCGACATCGCCTGGCTCACGCCGTCCGGCGAGGAGATGACCGACGCCGACTGGGAGACCGGATTCGCCCGCTCGCTGGCGGTGTTCCTGAACGGCGACGCCATCGCCGAACCGGGCCCGCGCGGTGAGGCCATCCGAGACGATTCGTTCCTGCTGTGCTTCAATGCCCACGACGCGCCCATCGACTTCACCGTTCCCGGCCCGGACCACGGCGCCGAATGGTCGACCGCCCTCGACTGTTCGGCGCCCACCGGGCTCGTCCCCGCCACCTATCCCGCAACGAGCACGGTCGAGGTGCCCGCCCGCTGCCTGCTCGTGCTCCGCCGTACCGCAGTGGGGCATGATCGATCGGGCCCGGAGGCGACAGCCCGCGTAACCACGTAGGGCCCCGATCATGCCCGAGATTGACACAGACATGGAAATGAACGACCCCACGCCCGAACGCAACACCGGCCCGATAGCCCGCAAGACCCCCGTGCGCAGCACTTACCGATTGCAGCTGCGCCCGGACACGCTCACCTTCGCCGATGCCCGCACCATCGCGGAATACCTGCAGCAGCTGGGCATCTCCCATCTGTACCTGTCGCCGATCATGACCGCGACGCCCGGGTCGACGCACGGCTACGACGTCACCGACCCGACCACCGTGTCCGCGGCGCTGGGCGGCCCGGGCGGGCTGAAGGCGCTGTCGGACGAGGTGCGCAGCCGGGGCATGGGGCTGATCGCCGACCTGGTGCCCAACCACGTCGGCGTCGGCGACGCGCGGCACAATCCGTGGTGGTGGGACGTGCTGCGGAACGGTAAGAACTCGCAGTTCGCCTACTGTTTCGACATCGACTGGAGCCAGAACAACGGCGCCGGCGGGCGGCTGGCGCTGCCGGTGCTGCAGAGCGAGAACGATCCGGCCGCGCTGACCGTCGACCGCAGCGGCCCCGAACCGATGCTGGCGCTGCACGATCTGCGCTTCCCCATCGCCCCCGGCACCGACGGCGAGAACGCGCTGCGCATCCACGACAAGCAGCACTACCGCCTGGTCAGCTGGAAGGCCGGGATCTGCACGTACCGCCGGTACATGGCGGTGTCGGGCCTGGCGGCGCTGCGGCAGGAGGATCCGGCGGTCTTCGAGCTGACCCACCGCGAGCTCGCCGCCTGGTGCGAGCACGACCTCGTCGACGGGGTGCGGGTCGACCATCCGGACGGGCTGGCCCGGCCCGCGGCCTACCTGACGAAGCTGCGCCGGCTGATCGGCCCGAACCGGCTGCTGCTGGTGGAGAAGGTGCTGGCGATCCGGGAGCCGCTGGACGCCACGCTGCCCATCGACGGCACCACCGGCTACGACGCGCTCGCCGAACTGGGCGGGGTGCTGGTCGACCCGGCCGGCGAACCGGCACTGACCGGCCTGTCGCGGACGTTCTGCGGGCACGGCAGCAACGGCGCCTGGATCGGCAACAACGAGCACCGCATCAAGCGCGCGGTGGCCGAGCGGCTGCTGGTGCCGGAGGTGCGGCGGCTGGTGGCCGCGATCAAGCGCGACGCCGTGGTGAGCGGATTCGACGCCGCCGCGATCAGCGACGTGGCCCTGACCAACGCCACCGTCGAGGTGCTGTCGTTCATGCCGGTCTACCGGACCGACTACGCACCGCTGTCGGGGATGATGAGCACCGTCGTGGCCAAGGTGGGCAAGCGCAATCGCGAACTCACCGTGCCCCTCTCGGCGCTGGTGACGGCGCTGTCGGCGGGTGGCGAGGCGACCGTGCGGTTCTTCCAGGTGTGCGGCGCGGTGACGGCGAAGGCCGTCGAGGACACCATGTTCTACCAGGCCGCGCGGCTGGTGTCGCTGCAGGAGGTGGGCGGCAACCCGGCCCGGTTCGGCCATTCGCTGCTGGAGTTCCATCTGGCCGGCGCCGAGCGCGCCCACCGCTGGCCCGCGACGATGACCACGTTGTCCACCCACGACACCAAGCGCGGCGAGGACGTGCGCGCCCGCATCGGGGTGCTGTCGCAGTTCGCGGACACCTGGTCGCGGGCGGTGACGGCGTGGAACGAGATCACCCCGCCGCCGGACGCCGCGACGGCACTGTTCCTGTTGCAGAACATGTTCGGGGCGTGGCCGGCCGACGGACGGTCCGCGGGCGCGACGCCGGGGCTGCGCGAGCGACTACATCTGTTCGCCGAGAAGGCCGTTCGCGAGGCGGGCACCCGATCTTCCTGGGAGGAACCGGATTCCGACTTCGAGTCCCGGCTGCACCGCTGGGTGGACGTGGTGATCGACGGCCCGGTCGGCGCGGAACTCGACGCCATGGTGGCCAAGGTCGCGCCGCACGCGTGGTCGGACTCGTTGTCACAGAAGCTGTTGCAGCTGTGCGGGCCGGGCATCCCGGACCTCTATCAGGGCAGCGAGCTGTGGGAGGATTCGCTCGTCGACCCGGACAACCGCCGCCCGGTGGACTTCGGCCACCGGCTGGCGATGCTGCAATCGCTCACCGGCACACCGGAACCCGATTCCACCGGCGCGACGAAGATGTGGGTGGTCGCCTATGCGCTGTGGCTGCGCCGGGAGCGGCCGGACTGCTTCGTCGGCGGCAGCTACGTCCCGCTGTTCGCCGCCGGCGACGCCGCCGAGCACCTGGTCTGCTACGCCCGGGGGCGGGCCGGCGAGGCGCCGCAGGTGATCGTCGCCACCACCCGGCACAGCGTGCGACTGGCCGAAACCGGTTGGGGCGACACCACACTCGATCTTCCCGAGGGCTCCTGGACCGACCGCCTGACCGGGAACACCTTCTCCGGGCGGGTACGCCTGGAGAAGGTGTTCACGCGGCTGCCGGTGGCGCTGCTGGTGCGCTGAGCGCCCGCCCGCCGTGCGCGGCGGCTCGCGACGCCACGGCACGGTGGGTCCGGCGGCCGCTCAGCACGGTGGGTCCGGCGGCCGCTCAGGCCCCCACGGGCTCGGGCTCGGGTTCCGGTTCCGGCGCGGGCCGCTCGACGACGTTCTCCACCGATTCGACCGGCAGCCGCTCCGCCTCCTGCTGCCACCGCTCGATATTGGGCGGGCAGTAGTCGTCGCAGATCTCCACCGTCGAGGACAGGTACACCTTCTTGTCCTCCGGCGCCGCCAGGCGACGCCAGGAGTCCGTATGGAACCGCCGCCGGCTCTGCGCATTGGCCAGCAGCCACAGCAGATTCGCCAACCGGTACATGATCGGCACGTCGTTGTGCGGCTGCACGGCGCTGTCGAACGCGGGACGCCCCATCAACTGCTCGAGCCGCTCGTGGTCGAACTGCAAACCCTGGGCGGCGGCCTCGTCCACCATCCAGCGCAGCGTGAGATCCGACAGCCTGCTGTCGGACAGACCGCCGCCGATATCGGTGTGGCCACCCTTGAACCACACCTGCTTGACCCGGTCGGGACGCTGCCGCTGCACGCCGGCCTCGTCGGTCACCTCCCACAGGCACGGGGCGAAGATGCGGCGGCGATCGTCGATCGCCAGCGCCTGCCGCGCGCAGTGCACGTGCGGGGACAACCGCACGTCGTGGAAGCGGTACCGCCACGACGTCAGCCCCGGCACGCCCATCGCGCCGACGGTGTCGAACACGCCGATGAACTTCACCGGAACCGGATAGTGGCAGTACTGCTCACGGAACTCGGCCCACCGCTGCGGATCCGGATCGTCGGGGTGCCGCTTGCGCTCCCGGTAGATCTTCAGCGCCTCCGGATACTGCCGGGCGATCATCGCCTCCGGCGTCAGCAGGCCGAGGCGGTTGATCATGCCGGACAGGCTGCGCGCGACGTAGGCGCCGCGGCTGAACCCGAAGATGAAGATCTCGTCGCCGGGCTCCCAGTTGAGCGCCAGCTGCCAGTACATCGTGGCCAGGTTCGCGTTCAGGCCCAGCCCGAACGCACCGCCCAGCAATTTGTCGGTCAGATATCCCTGCGAACCCGGCCCGTCGGCGTAGAAGATTCGTTGCCCCACCCGCTCACCGGCGTCCGACGTGCTACTCAGCCGCACCGATTCGGCGATCTTGACCACGTTCGACACCGACGGATTGCGCTCGGACCCCCACGTGCCGTCGCAGCACACCACCAGTCGTTTCATGTCCTGAATCCTCCCGCTCCTCCCTAGCACGGAACCCGCGTAGCGAACTACCCGTTTCATCGCGGCGACCGCCCGCGGGCGTTAATGACTCCCGCACATCGGGTTGCCGCACACCGGATCCGTGCGGGCACACACCATAGTGGGCGGCGGCCCGGCAGGCCGCATCCGGACACCGCCGGCACCGGCCCCGACACGGCTTCACCGCTGCCACATGCGCTTTCGCCGGATCGGCCCCCGGGTACACCGGAACCTGTCGGTGGCGGGGCATAATCTCTAGCCGTGTCAGCCTCGTCGGGATTCGTTCATCTGCACAACCACACCGAGTACTCGATGCTCGACGGCGCCGCGAAGATCACGCCGTTGTTCAAGGAGGCGGAGCGCCTCGGCATGGCCGCGGTCGGCATGACCGACCACGGCAACATGTACGGCGCCTCGGAGTTCTACACCTCGGCCGTGAAACAGGGCATCAAGCCGATCATCGGCATCGAGGCCTACATCGCGCCGGAGTCGCGCTTCACCACCAAGCGCACCCTGTGGGGCGACCCGAGCCAGAAGAGCGACGACGTCTCCGGTTCCGGCGCCTACACGCACATGACGATGGTCGCGGAGAACGCGACCGGCCTGCGCAACCTGTTCACACTGTCGTCGCTGGCCTCCATCGAGGGTCAGCTCGGCAAGTGGGCGCGCATGGACGCCGAGATCATCGCGCAGTACGCCGAGGGCATCATCGCCACCACCGGCTGCCCGTCCGGCGAGGTGCAGACCCGCCTGCGGCTGGGGCACGAGCGCGAGGCTCTCGAGGCCGCCGCCAAGTGGCAGGAGATCTTCGGCAAGGAGAACTTCTTCCTCGAGGTGATGGACCACGGGCTGTCCATCGAGACCCGGGTCCGCGAGGGCCTGCTCGAGATCGGCAAGAAGCTCGGCATCCCGCCGCTGGCCACCAACGACTGCCACTACGTGCACGAGTCCGAGTCCACCAACCACGAGGCGCTGCTGTGCGTGCAGACCGGTAAGACGCTGTCGGATCCGACCAGGTTCAAGTTCGGCGGCAGCGGCTACTACCTCAAGTCCGCCGACGAGATGCGCGCCCTGTGGGACGCGCAGGTCCCCGGCGCCTGCGACAACACGGTGCTGATCGGCGAGCGCGTGCAGTCCTACGAGGAGGTGTGGACCCACCGCGACCGGATGCCGATCTTCCCGGTCCCCGACGGCGAGGACCAGGCCAGCTGGCTGCGCCGGGAGGTCATGCGCGGGCTGGAGTGGCGGTTCCCGAGCGGCGTGCGCCAGGAGTACATCGACCGCGCCGAGTACGAGCTGAAGGTCATCCTCCAGATGGGCTTCCCGGCGTACTTCCTGGTCGTCGGCGATCTGATCAACCACGCCCGCAAGGTAGGCATCCGGGTCGGCCCGGGCCGCGGTTCGGCGGCCGGTTCGCTGGTCGCCTTCGCGATGGGCATCACCAACCTGGACCCGATCCAGCACGGTCTGCTGTTCGAGCGCTTCCTCAACCCCGAGCGCGTCTCGATGCCCGACATCGATATCGACTTCGACGATCGCCGCCGCGGTGAGATGGTGCGCTACGCCACCGACAAGTGGGGCAGCGACAAGGTCGCCCAGGTGATCACCTTCGGCACCATTAAAACCAAGGCGGCGCTGAAGGATTCGGCCCGCGTGCAGTTCGGCCAGCCGGGCTTCGCGATCGCCGACCAGATCTCCAAGGCGCTGCCGCCGCCGATCATGGCCAAGGACATTCCGCTGTCGGGGATCATGGATCCCGAGCACGAGCGGTACAAGGAGGCCACCGAGGTCCGCGAGCTGATCAACACCAACCAGGACGTCAACAAGATCTACGAGACGGCCCGGGGCCTGGAGGGCCTGATCCGCAATGCCGGCGTGCACGCCTGCGCGGTGATCATGTCCTCCGAGCCGTTGATGGACGCGATCCCGCTGTGGAAGCGCGCCCAGGACGGCGCGATCATCACCGGCTGGGACTACCCCTCCTGCGAGGCCATCGGCCTGCTGAAGATGGACTTCCTGGGCCTGCGCAACCTGACGGTGATCGGTGACGCGCTGGAGAACATCGAGTCCAATCGCGCCACCAAGCTGGACCTCGACACCTTGCCGCTGGAGGACCGGCCGACCTACGAACTGCTCGCCCGCGGCGAAACCCTCGGCGTGTTCCAGCTCGACGGTGGCGCCATGCGCGATCTGCTGCGGCGCATGCAGCCCACCGGATTCGAGGACATCGTCGCCGTGCTCGCGCTGTACCGCCCCGGCCCGATGGGCATGAACGCGCACAACGACTACGCCGACCGCAAGAACGGCCGGCAAGAGGTCAAGCCCATCCACCCGGAGTTGGAGGAGCCGCTGCGCGAGATCCTGGCGGACACGTTCGGCCTGATCGTGTACCAGGAGCAGATCATGCAGATCGCGCAGAAGGTGGCCGGGTACTCGCTCGGCCGAGCCGATATCCTGCGCCGCGCCATGGGCAAGAAGAAGGCCGAGGTGCTGGAGGCCGAGTTCGAGGGCTTCGAAAAAGGCATGCAGGACAACGGCTATTCCAAGGCCGCCATCAAGGCGCTGTGGGACACGATCCTCCCGTTCGCCGGGTACGCGTTCAACAAGTCGCACGCCGCCGGTTACGGCCTGGTGTCGTTCTGGACCGCCTACCTCAAGGCCAACTATCCGGCCGAGTACATGGCGGCGCTGCTCACCTCCGTCGGTGACGACAAGGACAAGGCCGCCGTCTACCTGGCCGACTGCCGCCGCCTCGGCATCCAGGTGCTGCCGCCCGACGTCAACGAGTCCGAGCACAACTTCGCCTCGGTCGGCAACGACATCCGGTTCGGCATGGGCGCGGTGCGCAATGTCGGCACCAACGTCGTGAGCTCGATCATCGCGGCCCGCAAGGAGAAGTCGAAGTTCACCGACTTCTCCGACTACCTGAACAAGATCGACACCGTGGCCTGCACCAAGAAGGTCACCGAATCGCTGGTCAAGGCGGGCGCTTTCGACTCGCTCGGGCATCCGCGCAAGGGCCTGATGCTGGTGCACTCCGATGCCATCGACGCGGTGATGGCCACCAAGAAGGCCGAGGCGATCGGCCAGTTCGACCTGTTCGGCGGCCTCGACGAGGGTGACGACTCGGTGGCCGGCGTCTTCGATGTCAAGGTGCCCGACGAGGAGTGGGACACCAAGCACAAGCTGGCCCTGGAGCGGGAGATGCTGGGCCTGTACGTGTCCGGGCACCCGCTCGACGGTGTCGCGCACGTGCTGGCGGCACAGACCGATACGCCGATCCCGACCATCCTCGAGGGCGACGTGAAGGACGGCACGCAAGTCACCATCGGCGGCATCCTCGCCTCGGTCACCCGGCGCATCAACAAGAACGGAATGCCCTGGGCCTCCGCGCAGTTGGAGGATCTCACCGGTGGTATAGAGGTGCTGTTCTTCCCGCAGGCCTACTCGGTGTACGGCATGGACGTGGTCGAGGACGCGGTGGTGCTGGTCAAGGCCCGGGTCTCGGTCCGCGACGACCGCATCTCGCTGATCGCCAACGATCTGGCCGTGCCGGACCTGTCCTCGATCGGCGTGGAAAAGCCGCTGGCGGTGACGATTCCGACCAGGCTGTGCACCCCCGACAAGATCACCGCTCTCAAGCGCGTGCTGTCCAGCCATCCGGGCACGGCCGATGTGCACATCCGCCACATCGGTTCCCGCGAGAAGACCACCATGCTGCGGATCCCCGACAACCTGCGGGTGTCACCGTCCTCGGCGCTGATGGGCGACCTGAAGGCGCTGCTGGGGCCGGGCTGCCTGACGAGTTAGGCCCGGCACGGGGCGGCCGGCGCCATCGGCCGGGCCCGGGTCAGTCCCGTTGCGGCCCGGCCGAACTCCCGCGCACGACCAGCGTCGGCACCACCGGCGGCGGGTTCGGCACCTCGCCCTCGGCCTCCATCAGGTGCAGCAGCAGGGCCATGCTGCGCCGGCCCACCTCGTCGAAGTCCTGGCGCACGGTGGTCAGCGGCGGGGACAGGTAGGCGGCCTCGGGGATATCGTCGAAGCCCACCACCGACACCTGCTCGGGCACCCGGATGCCGCGTTCGGCGAAGGCGCGCAGCAGGCCCAGCGCCATCTGGTCGTTGGAGGTGAACACCGCCGTCACGTCCGGCTGCGCGGCCAGTACCAGGCCCGCCTCGTAGCCCGAGCGCGCGCTCCAATCGCCGCCGATCGGCGGCGGGGCGGTCGCACCGGATTCCGCCAGCGTGCGCCGCCAGCCCTCGATCCGGTCGCGGGACTCCAGCGAATCGCCCGGACCGGACACGTGCCACACGGTCTCGTGCCCCAGGTCCAGCAGATGCCGCACGGCCAGGCGGGAACCCTCGAACTGGTCGACGGTGGCCGAGGGCAGCGGCGCGTCCTGACCCACCTCGACCGCGACCGCCACCGGCCGGGCGGGCAGGTTGTGCAGCGCGGCCACGGCGGAGGTCTGCGGGGCGATGATGACCACCCCGTCCACGCCCTGCCCGGCGAGCGTATCCACGGCCGCCAGCACCCCGGCCCGGTCGACCCGCTCGAGGGTGACGATGCTGACACCGTAACCCGCTGCGCGCGCGGCCCTTTCGATGCCGAGCATCATGCTCGCCGGGCCGTAGAGCACGGTGTCGAAGGTGACCACGCCGAGCACCCGGGACCGCCGGCTCACCAGCCCCCGCGCCATCGCATTGGGCCGATAGCCCAGCTCCGCCACCGCCCGCAGCACCTTGTCCCGCGTTTCCGGCCGCACCTGGGGGCTGGCGTTGAGCACCCGGGACACCGTCTGATGCGACACCCCCGCCAGCTTGGCCACGTCGGTCATCACCGCCGGCCGATCCGGTACGCGTCCGTGGCTCGCGAGCTCTTTCACATCCCTGCTTCCCGGGCCGCTGTGCCTGCGCGGCCCCGATCGTTCCCGAATTCCAGGTTAGCGCTCGCCCGAACCGGCCCCCGGCACCGCTCTCGGCGACCACCGAAACCGGTTGCCCGTCAACCGCTGTCGACACTGCGCCGGAGCACGACACCGACTCTGTTAACGTTAACACCTCCGGCCGGGCACCCCACTGTGCCGAACATCCGTATCGTCGGGCCGGTGCCCGTTTCACGCATCGACGAGATCGTCGACGGCAAGCTCGCCTGGACCGAGGTCGATCTGCTCAACATCAGCGACGGCTCGGCACGATCGTTGCGAAACGCCCTCGAGGAACTCGGAATCCGAGTCAACTACCACTCGATCGGCCAACCTCGGCCGAGACCGGTCATTTCGGGATGCCGCGCGCAGGGTCGGCGGTTACGACGCCGAACTTGCCATGTGGCGGCTGTGGGAACGCTGACTTCCGGTGCC
This sequence comes from Nocardia sp. BMG51109, assembly GCF_000526215.1. Lineage (NCBI taxonomy): Bacteria > Bacillati > Actinomycetota > Actinomycetes > Mycobacteriales > Nocardiaceae > Nocardia > Nocardia sp. BMG51109. The sequence goes on along the minus strand of NZ_JAFQ01000004.1, from coordinate 5,157,505 downwards.
CCGGACGGCACCGGCGATCCAGCGGAGCGCGGCGGCGGCCGCGCCGGACAGCACCGCCACCTGCAACGAGCCGGTGATGAGAACGAGCAGCAGGAAGACCGCCACCCCGAGGGCGAGGGCCTCGAGCTTGTAGACCGGCCAGGGGGTGCCCGCGATATCGATCGTCCGGCGGCCGACGGCCGCGGGACGCGCGAGAGGGTCCGCCACTACCATGTCTTCAGGCTACACGGACAGCAAAGTTCGGTCCAACGAACATTTCGATCCCAGGAATATCCGCGCGCGTTCCGGGCCTTGTCGGGGACATGCCGCTTATCGGAGAGTACGAACCCAGCACCTGGGATTTTGCCCGGAAACAGGCCGAGAAGTACGAGGCATCGAACGGTGCCGAGGCCGGCACGGCCGGGGGCCGGCCGATCGTCCTGCTCACCACGCGCGGGGCGAAGACCGGGAAGCTGCGCAAGACCGCGCTCATGCGGGTGCAGCACGACGGCGAGTACGCCGTGGTCGCCTCGCTGGGCGGGGCGCCGAAGCATCCTGTCTGGTACTACAACATCAAGGCCGAACCGCACGTCGAGCTGCGCGACGGGGCCGTGGTGCGGGACTACACCGCCCGCGAGGTGTTCGGCGAGGAGAAGGCCGTGTGGTGGGAGCGGGCCGTCGAGGCGTACCCCGACTACGCGGACTACCAGACCAGGACCGATCGCCAGATCCCGGTCTTCGTGCTCACCCCGCGGTAGCTCCGGCCGGCACCGTCGCCCGGCCCGTTCGCGCGGGCCGGGCCGCCTCGTCTCCGGACGTCCGGAGATCGGCGCCGAGGGGCACCCAGCTAGCATGTTCGGGTGTCGAACTCGCTTGATATCGCAGAGAAGGTGTCCGGTCCGCTGCCCGTACTGAGCGCGGACGAGATCGATGCGGCCACCAAGCGAATTTCCGACATCATCGAGCCGACGCCGCTGCAGCGGATCGAGCGGCTGTCGACGGTCTCCGGCGCGAACGTCTACGTCAAGCGCGAGGATCTGACCGCGGTCCGCTCCTACAAGCTGCGCGGCGCCTACAACCTGATCGTGCAGCTGTCCGACGCCGAGCGCGCGGCCGGCGTGGTGGCGGCCAGCGCCGGGAACCACGCGCAGGGCGTCGCCTTCGCCTGCAAGGCGATGGGCATCCAGGGCCGCATCTACGTGCCGACCACGACCCCGAAGCAGAAGCGCGACCGGATCCGCGCGCACGGCGGGCCGTTCGTCCAGCTGATCGCGATCGGCGACACCTTCGACGCCGCGGCCGAGGCGGCGGCCGACGATGTGGCGGGCACCGGCGCCACCATGGTGCCGCCGTTCGACGATCCCCGCACCGCGGCCGGCCAGGGCACCATCGCCGCCGAGTTCCTCGAACAGCTCGGCGGCACACCGGATCTGGTGATCGTGCCGGTCGGCGGCGGCGGCTGCCTCGCCGGTATCGGGACGTATCTGCGCGAAAGGTCGCCCAGCACAGCCATTCTCGGCGTGGAGCCGGCCGGCGCGGCGTCGATGACGGCGGCGCTGGTGGCCGGCGGCCCGGTGACGCTGCCCGAGATCGACCCGTTCGTCGACGGGGCGGCCGTGCGCCGGATCGGCGGCCTGCCGTACTCGACGGTGGCGAAATTCGGCGGCCGGGTCCGCTCGCACGCCTCGCTGCCGCTGCTGACCACGACCGAATCACCCACGGGCGCAGGCTCGTTCCGCCTGATGCAGGTGGACGAGGGCGCGATCTGCACCGCCATGCTGGAGCTGTACCAGAACGAGGGCATCATCGCCGAGCCCGCCGGCGCGCTGGCGGTGGCGGCGCTCGCCGAGATCGACGTGGAGCCCGGGTCGACGGTGGTGTGCCTGGTGTCGGGCGGCAACAACGACGTGTCCCGCTACGGCGAGGTCATCGAGCGCTCGCTGGTGCACCAGGGGCTGAAACACTATTTCCTGGTGGACTTTCCGCAGGAGCCGGGCGCGCTGCGGCGCTTCCTCGACGAGGTGCTCGGCCCCGAGGACGACATCACCCTGTTCGAATACGTCAAGCGCAACAACCGGGAGACCGGCGCCGCGCTGGTCGGCATCGAACTGGGCACGCCCGAGGGCCTGGCACCGCTGCAACAGCGCATGCACGACTCCCCCATCCGGGGCGAGCGCCTCGACCCCGACTCCCCCGCCTACCGCTACCTGACCTGAGCCCGCGGGTGCACCTGCCCTACGCGGCGCGGCGCTGCGGCGCGGGGACCGGGCGCCGGGCGGCGCGGGCGCCGCGGACCGCCAGCGGCAGCACCCAGGCCGAGGCGATCTGGTCCCACGCGAACCGGTCGAGGCTCAGGCGGTTGTGCACGAAACCGACCGACAGGCCCAGCCGGGGTTCGGCCCAGCCGAAGGATCCGCCGAGACCGATGTGCCCGAATCCGGTGCGGGCGCCGGGAACCGGGAACGAGTGGTAGCCGAGATGCCACATCATCGGCAGGTAGAACAGCGCGTTGTCGAGCCGGTAGCACTCGACCCGGCGCACGGCGCGCACGGTGGCCGGGGACAGGTAGCGGCGCCCGGCCACCATGCCGTCGCAGGCGATCGCGCCGTACAGCGCGGCCAGCGCGTCGGCGGTGCAGACGCCGTTGGCCGCGGCCATCTCGGTATCCAGCATCGGCGGTTCGTCGCCCTCCAGCATGGCCTCGAGGCCGGGCAGGAACATCGACCGCGCCACCGCGCCCGGCCAGCCCGGAATCCCGGGGACGCGGCCGAGGACCAGCGACCCGACCGGTGAACCGGCCGCGGCGAGCCGCGAGCCCGCCATCCGCGCCACCGTGGTCGGCGAGCCCGCCGGCGGGCGGCCCAGATGGATGCCCTCGATTCCCAGCGGCTCGGCGACCTCGGTGCGGAACAGCTCCGCCATCGGGCGGCCGGTGATCGACCGCGCCAGGCCCGCCAGCAGCCAGCCGAAGGTGAGCGCGTGATAGGTCGGAACGCCCAGCAGCGCATCGGGTTCGGCCGCGGCCAGCCGCCGCTCCATCAGTTCGTGGTCGAGCACCTCACTCGGCCCGGCGGCGACCGGGCCCAGCCCGGACAACCCGGCGCGGTGAGTCAGCAACTGCCGCACCGTGATCCGCTGCTTGCCGCCGGCGCCGAACGCCGGCCAGTACTCGGCCACCGGCGCGGCGTAGTCGAGCAGTCCGCGGTCGGCCAGCCGGTGGATCACCGTGGCGGCGATGCCCTTCGTCGCCGAGAACACCAGGGCGCCGGTGTCCTCCGTCCAGGGCGCGGTGGCCGAGGCCCGGCCCGTGTGGATGTTCACCAGCGGCTCGCCGTGGCGGTACACCGCCAGCGCGCCACCGGCCCCCGCCCGGCCGCCGACGAATCCGGCGAACGCGCGCACCAGCGGCTCGAATCCGGGCGCGGCGTGACCGGCCACCCCGGCGGGCAGATCCGCCGAATCGGCGGGGAAAGCGACGTTGCTCACCTGTCCAACGTACGGCGGGCGGCACGGTGCGGCAATGACGTTGTCCGAGTGGTGATTTCCCGCCCCCGGCCGGTGACCCGGCGGTGCGGGCGCGGATGCCCCGGGCATGCTGGGGTTTTCCGGCGATGCGGCCGTGGCGCCGGACCCGGACTGGTTATCGTGAGTTATGCGATCGTTGCGATCATTGGCGCCGTTGTTGCTCGTCGTCGCGGTCGCGGCGGGCTGCTCGCGGTCCGAATCGCCGCAGCCCGCGCCGGTGACGGCGGACCGTGCGGTGATCGGCTCGTGGCACGGCACGCTGCCGGTGCCGGAGCAGCCGCTGCCGCTGGGCGTGACGTTCACGGAGACCGGCGCCACCGCGTCGGTACCGGTGCAGGGCATCTACGACCGGCCGCTCGAACAGGTCTCGGGCGACCCCGCCGAGCTCGGCTTCACCATCCCGGGCATCCCCGGCACGCCCACCTTCCAGGGCCGCTACGACCGCGGCGCCGAGACGATCACCGGCACGTTCACCCAGTCGGGGCAGCCGCTGCCGCTGACCCTCGAACGCGGCGAGGTGGCCGTGCCGCCGCGGCCGCAGGAGCCGCGGCCACCGTTTCCCTACCGGTCCGAGGACGTGAGCTTCCGCAGCGGAGCGCTGAACGTCGCGGGCACGCTCACGCAGCCGTCCGCGCCCGGTCCGCACCCGGCGGTCGTGCTGATCTCCGGCAGCGGCGCGCAGGACCGCGACGAACAGATCCAGGGCCACAAGCCCTTCCTGCTGCTGGCCGATGCCCTGACCCGTGCCGGATACGCCGTGCTGCGCACCGACGACCGCGGCGTCGGCGGCACCGGGGGCACGCTCGCGCACGCCACCTACGACGACCTCGCCGGTGACGTGGTCGCCGGCATGGACTTCCTGCGCGGCCGGCCCGATATCGACGAGACCAGGATCGGGCTGCTGGGCCACAGCGAGGGCGGCTATCTCGCTCCCCTGGTGGCGTCCCGGCCCGGCAGCGGCGTCGCCTTCGTGATCATGATGGCCGGTCCGGCCGTCGACGGCGCGGACGTGCTGCTGGAACAGAATCGCGCGCTGCTCGCGGCGCGCGGCGGCACCGTCGAGGAGAACCGCGACCGGACCGGATTCGTCAGCACGCTCTCCACGCTCGTCCGCACCGGCGACACGGAGCAGGTGCGCCGCTACCTCGCCGACGTCAACACGAAGGTCCCGCCGGAGCAGCGGATGCCGCCGGCGATGATCGAGGAGTACACCAGCCTGTACTTCCAGTCGCTCATCTCCTACGACCCCGCCCCGGCGCTGTCGGCGCTCCGCATGCCGGTTCTCGCCTGCTACGGCGGCAAGGACCTGCAGGTCCCGGCGAGGCAGAGCGAACCGGCGGCCCGGCGGCTGCTGGCCGCCGACCCCGACGCCGACGTCCACGTCTTCGACGGCCTCAACCACCTCATGCAGCCCGCCGGCACCGGCGACCTTGCCGAGTACTCCCAGATCGAAACCACCGTCTCCCCGGAGGTCTTGGACTACGTCACGGGCTGGCTCGGCGGGCGGTTCCCGGCGGCGGGGTAGAACCCTCGCACCGAGCGACCTTTCGAGATACGGCGCGGCCACCACAGCACCGACCCTGGGGCTCCTACCACTGGCACTTCCGGCACGGCGAGACCATCGCCCCAACGAATAGAAGTACCCAGGTCAGAGCGTGCGTGCCGGTGCGACGTTCCGGCGCTATGAAGGTTGCGCCGACGGGCGCGGTCGATACCGGCACACGCCTCGCGTCTCTTCCGAATACCGCGCGTCCTCGACCGGGTCGGCGATTCGGGGTGGTCCGGGCACGCCCGTGTCACAGTGGTGAGGTGGGTATTTACAGCGAGCGGGTGGTGCCGCGGATCATCGACGTGGCGTGTGGGTTGCCGGCCAATGCGGCGATGCGGGAACGGGTGTGCGGCGGACTCAGCGGGCGCGTGGTGGAGATCGGGTTCGGCTCCGGGCACAACGTGCCGTACTACCCGTCCGCCGTGCAATCGGTGACCGCCGTCGAACCGGCCGACGCGGGCTGGCGGCTGGCCGCGAAGCGGCTGGCGCAATCGACCGTCGAGGTGCGCCGCTCGGGTCTGGACGGCCAGTCACTCCCGTTCCCGGACAACAGCTTCGACACCGCGCTGTCGACCTGGACCCTGTGCACCATCCCGGAGATGGCGGCCGCCCTGTCCGAGATCCGGCGAGTCCTGGTCCCCGGCGGCACCTTCCACTTCGTCGAGCACGGCCTGGCCCCCGACGCTCCGGTACAGACCTGGCAACACCGGCTGAACCCGGTACAGAAGACCCTGTTCGGCGGCTGCAATCTGAACCGCGACATCGACACCGCGATCGAACAGGCCGACTTCGAGATCCGCGAACTGGACCGTTTCTACGAGGAGTCGACCCCGAAATTCCTCGGATCGCAGTATCTGGGCGTAGCCGTCTCCCCCTGAACCCGCTAACTCGGCGAGGCTTCGTTCTCCGCTGCCCGCAGTTGTGCGAACCACGTCATGACCGACCGCTTGTAGCGTCACGAACGACCACGCCCTTGATCGAAATCGAGTACATGTGCGGCACATAACCGGAGGCAGTCATGCCGGTGACGCTAGCAGCGGCAACACGGTCGCGGCGGGTCTCGACAGTGTCATGAGCCCTCATCCGTTCAAGAACCTCTCCAGGTCGTCGAGGTACGCCGAGCGGAGCACTTCGTGTCCTGTCTCCGCGTCGCACAGGCGGTAGCCGTCGGGGCCGGTGGCGCCCGATTCCGCGAGTTTGCGGTCCATGCGGTATCCGCCGCGGCGGGCGCGAGCTTCGATCCATATCGCGCGCAGGCGATTCGGGTCGTCGGCGAACATGTAGTCGGTGATCGGCATCGTCCGCCCCTGTCAGTTGGATTCGGCCCGCGCGCGGGGGCTGTGTTGACGCCATGCCTGCGGCAGTGCGCGGGCGGCCGACCACAGCGCCAGCATCGTGAAATCGTCGGAGACGAACGGCCGCTTGCCATCCGGGGGCGCGGACATATAGATGGTCTTCGGTATCCGGCCCTGCTCGGCACGGAATGTGGTGGTGTGGCACACATTTCCGCGAATGTCGGCCAGTACCGCCGTCGCCGCCGCGCTACCGTGTCCCGGCCCGGTGACGGCCATCTCGAAGTAGGAGCCCTGGTCGGTGATCGACACGAAGTGTTCGAACAGCAATCCCAGCCCCCAGCACGCGATGCCGTTCTGGATCATCCGCGCCGACAGCTCGATCATCGCCGCCGCCTCGTCGTCGCCGGTTGCCAGCGGGACCGGGTAGGCGTTGATCCCTTGTGCCGGAAGGTATTCGAATCCGAACACCACCGGTGCCATATCCCATTCGTGATGACACGCCATCATCACCCGGCACGCCTCTGCCGCCGCGTGGCGCGGCGGGTAGGGAATGCAAGTCACTGCGGTTGTGTCCCTTTCGTATTCGGTGTCGTCGCGCTGCCGGTTCCGCGGGCGAGTTGTCTCAGGACGGCCGCGCCGTGCCGGGTGATCCGCCATACGTCGTCCTGACCGGGTGCCGAGTGGCCGCCCGCGAGCATGCGCTGATTGCGCAAACGGAGTGCGGCCCAGCGCACTACCCACTGGTCCATGCCGGCCTCGGCCGCCAGCTGCGTGACCGTCAGCCACTCGACGCGGCCGAGCAGATCGAGTACTCGCAGCTCGGCTGCCGCGACGCGAGCCATCACCGCCGTGAACGGTGGATGCGTCATATCCATCGAGTCACAGACGCGCCGGGCGAACTGCGGCGGCTGGGGACCCACTCGTCCCACATCGCGCGGTGCACCCGATCCCACAATGCACCCCAGCGCCACGATGTCTGTTCGCGGGCATCGACGAGATCGGTGCCCGGCGTGAACATCACGTGCTCCCCCGTGGTGTAGTCGCGGGCCTCCACGATCTCGACGTGCTTGTCGCCGCTCAGGTCTCTGGCCGGTTTCCACATGGCCTCTCGCCCGTCCGCCTCGCTCCGGCGCAACGCCGGTCCCGTCGTGTCGTCCATCTCGGCTCCCGGTGCGCGTCAAGCGCTTTCGCGTCGATGGGCGGCCCGACCGGCCACCGAGAGGTCGTCCGGATCGTCCGGCACCGTTCGCGGCACCGGCCCGGCCGATTCCGCGTCGTCGGCAACCGGATCCCACGGGTGCGCCGCCGGGGCGGCCGGAGGCGGAAACGCCCGCGCCCACGTTTCTCCCGGGCAGACGGTTTCGAGGTCGAACCGGTCGCAGATCCTTGCCGGGCTGTGGTCGACCACGTCCAGGTCGTAGACGATGATCGCCGCCGCACGGATACCGGTGGCCATGGTGATCGCGTAACCGATCGGATCGGGGCAGTCCCTGGGCGGGCACGCCGTATAGACGTAGTAATAGCCCAGCTCCTCGGCGCGGCGTCGGAGCGCGCAACGACGTACCGGCGCATCCAGCAGGGACACGTCGAACCCAATTGCCTTGGGCCGCTGAGCCGGTGGTCGATTGCGGGCGGCGGCGGGCCGACTCTGCTGACTTCCCTGCTGATTTGCTGTCGCGGTAATGTAGCTTCCGAACGTGTCGGTGGTGGGGTGTACAACGGAGCCGTAGACCGCACACGGCCCTGGCGGGGGCTCGATCTCTCGGGTTGCTGTGGTTGTTGCCATGCGATCAGGAAACCTGAGAAAGCGCAGTTCACACGGCATTACACAGCATCTCTAGGAATTCGCGCGTTTCCCCAGCACCTGTGGCACGCAATGACACACGTTTCTTGCGTGGTGCAACAAACCGACTACGGAGGACGCAACGCCCCATGATTGCCAACGACGATCCCGAGGACACCGAGACCACCCTGCCGCGCCGCCAACTCGGTCGGCTGATGCGCGAATCCAGGGAAGCTACCGGCATGACCACCGACCGCGCGGGAATGCTGATCGGTGTCGACAAGTCGACGATCAGCCGTCTCGAGCGGGGCCGGACGGGCCGAGTTCAGATGCTCATTATCAAAGCACTGTGCGACCTGTACGGAGTCGACGCCGAAAAGCGCGCGGTCATCATGGATTTAGCGCAGCAGAAACCGGTCCGCTCATGGTGGAGCAAATACAGCGACGTCATGACGTCCAAGTACGGCATCTATGTCCAATTGGAAGCCGCCGCAAGCGAAATCGCGGTGTTCCAATCCCTGATCGTGCCGGGCCTGGCACAGACCCGCGACTACGCCACGGCAGTCAATCAGAGGCACTTTGACGACCCCGCGGAGCTGGAACGCAGCGTGTCGCTTCGCCTCAAACGGCAACATCTCGTCACACGTAATCGAAACCCGTTGCACGTCCACATGATTATTACCGAATCGGTGGTACGTACCACGGTCGGCAGTCCGGCGACGATGGCCGCGCAAACCCGCCACCTCGCTGACCTGGGAACGCTCGACAACGTGACCGTTCAGGTCCTGCCCATGTCGAGCGGCCTGCCGGTGGGGGCCGGTATCGCCCCGTTCGTCATCGTCACGTTTCCCAGGGATGGGCAGGGCAAGCCGATCGAGCCGACGACCGTCTACGCGGAGAGCCACTTGATTGGTGATGTGTACCTCGAAAGACGGGAAGACGTTCGCCAGTGCCGTTCGACGTTCCATATCTTGTCCGAGGCATCATTGGATGACCGGGCGAGCAGAGCCCTGTTGAGAGAGGTAGCACAAGGCTATGACCGATACCATTGACCTATCCAACGCGCGCTGGTTCAAGTCGAGCCGCAGCGCGGGAAAACAAGAATGCGTCGAGGCAGCGCACGTGTCGGGCGGCCGTGTGGCCGTACGGGATTCGAAGAACCCCACCGGTCCGGCGCTGGTATTCACACCGAGCGAGTGGGACGCCTTCACCACGGGTGTGCTCGACGGGGAATTCGACCGCCCCTCGGCCTGATCGTCGACCAGCACACGTAAGCGAAGCGGCATTTCACCACTCTCCGCAAGGCGGTCGGTGACATCCGACAGCGCAGTGCCCCAGCCCGGCACGCTATAGGGCTGGGGCCATTGCTGTTTCGCGCACGCGTGCTTCCGCGACCGACGGCGCGCGGACTACTCCGGCCAGCCCCCGTACGGGACGGTCAGCATTTCCAGGAAGTGACCGTCGAGGTCGAGGAAGTACACCCCGCGACCCCCGTCGCTGTGGTTGATCTCGCCCTCACGTGCCTGGCGCGGATCCGCCCAGTACCGAATCCCCCGCTCCCGGATCTTCGCGAAGGCGGTGTCGAACTCCTCCTCGGAGACCAGGAAGGCGTAGTGCTGCGGCTGGATCTCGGTGATATCCGGTGGGACGACGGCGAAGTCGAAGGTGATCCCGTTGGCGACGCTCACCGGAACGAACGGACCCCACTGCTCCCCGGCCTCCAGGCCGAGGATGTCCGCCCAGAATTCGGCGGATTTCCGGTTGTCGCGGCAACCGACAATGGTGTGATTCAACTGAATGGACAAAGGATTTCTCCCGTACTCGTGACGGTCCCGACCCCGGACCGGTACACGTCGGCCAACGGGAGCACCGCCACGAACCCGACGTTATACCCGCGCTCGGCGGACCGGCAAACGGCGCGAGGGGCGCCCGCGACGGCCGGTCACACGGTGGCGGTCCGGGCCGCGGCCGCCCGGCGGGCGCGCAGCAGCGCATCGGTCGTGAACACCGCCAGCGCCACCCAGATCAGCCCGAATCCGGCCCACCGGGATCCGGGCATCGCCTCGTGCCCGACCAGCACGCCCCACGCCATCTGTAGTGCGGGAGTGAGATATTGCAGGATTCCCATCATCGACAGCGGCACCCGGCCGGCGGCGAAGGCGAACAGCAGCAACGGAATCAGCGTGACCGGCCCGGTCGACATCATCAGCGCGGTGTTCCCCACGCCGTCGCCGAACGCGGCGTTCCCCGTCAGCCCGAATCCGAGGGCGGCCGCCAGCGCGAACGGCGCCGACACCACGCCCTCGGCCGCGACGCTGCGCAGCGGGTCGAGGCGGATCACCTTCTTCACCAGGCCGTAGGTCGCGAACGAGCAGGCCAGGACCAGCGCGATCCACGGCAGTTTGCCGTAGTCGACGGTCAGCACCACCACCGCGGTCGCCCCCAGCGCCAGCGCCAGCCACTGCGGCCAGGTCAGCCGCTCCCGGAACAACACCACCCCGAACAGCACCGTGACCAGCGGATTGATGAAGTATCCGAGAGCGCACTCGACCACGTGCCCGGTGGTGACCCCGAAGACGTAGACCCCCCAGTTGAGCGCGATCGCCGCCCCCGCGACCGCGGCCAGCCGCCAGGTGCGCGCATCGATGGCGAACAGCTCGCGGATCCGCCCGGCGGCCAGCAGAACGGCGAGCACCACGACCAGTGTCCACAGGATCCGCTGCGCCAGAATCTCACCGGGACTGGCGAATTCGAGCAGTCCGAAGAAGGCGGGGAAGGCGCCCCACAGCAGATAGGCGCTCGCGCCGACCGCGACTCCCCAGTTGTCGGTCCGCCGGCCGCTGCCCTCGCCACCGGAGCCCGGGATCACCGGCGCTGACGGTCTCCGTAACTGCACTGCACAGACGGTACTTCCGGGCGGTAACAGTGTCGAGCGGGTTTCGGCCGTAGCAGCCGCCCGGCGACGAGGCTCACACCGGCAGCTGCACGACCCCGTCCAGATAGCGATGGCAACGCCCCGCCACCAGCACCCGCTCCCCTGCCACCGTGCACCGCAGCCGCCCGCCGCGCCGGGACAGCTGGTGCGCCGTCAGCTCCGGGCGGCCGAAATCGCGGCTCCAGAACGGGGTCAGCTGCGCGTGGGCCGAACCGGTCACCGGATCCTCCGGGATGCCCACGCCGGGGGCGAAGAATCGGGAGACGAAATCGGCCGTATCGCCGGGCGCGGTGAGAATCACCCCGCGCGCCACCTTCGGGAACGCGGACAGATTCGGCCGGGCCGCGCGCACCTCGCGTTCGGAGGCGACGACGATCACCTCGTCCTGCCCGGTGAGCGTGCGCAGCGGGCGCACACCCAGCGCGTCCACCAGATCGGGATCGGCGACCACGTCCAGCGAGGGCAGGGCCGGCAGATCGAGGACCAGTTCGGCGGAATCGGTGCGGGCCACGGTCAGCCAGCCGCTGCGGGTGTAGAAGTGCACCCGGTCGGCGCCCGGCTGCATATCGTCGAAGATCTGCGCGGCCGACGCCAGGGTCGCGTGCCCGCACATGTCCACCTCCACCTCGGGCGTGAACCAGCGCAGGTGAAAGGCCGGGCCCTCGCCCGGCACCGCGCCGGCCTCCGGCGGCAGGGGCGAGGTGTAGTAGGCGGTCTCGGCGAGGTTGTTCTCCTCGGCCAGTTGCTGCAGCAACTCGTCGGGCAGCCATTCCGGCAACGGCATCACCGCCGCCGGATTGCCCGTGAACGGCGCGTCGGCGAACGCATCGATCTGATGCAGCAGGACCTCCATACTGCCGAAGGTACCCGCGTCGCCAATAGACACGCGTGACACCGACATTCCCGGCGCGCCGTAGCATGTGACCAGTTGGCACGTCGAAAAGCCGCTGAGGTCAGCCGTTTTCACCCGGCGCGGCCGGGAGCAGCTGCCGCTCACCGCCCGTCAGCCGGGCACTCAGCCACCAGGCCAGCTCGACCAGCACGATGCCGATGGCGCCGCAAACGAAGGCGACGCCGGTCAGCGACCAATTCGACGGATCGAGTTTGAAGAAATGCCTGGTGAACGGAACGGTGAACAGGATCAGGTATCCCACCACCGATCCCGTGATCAGCACGACCTTCCACCACGACCACGGCCGGGCGACGATCGCCAGCACCCACACCGCGATGATCAGCAGGGTGATCAGCGCCGTGGTGCCCGCCTGCACCTTCTGTTCCTCGCTCTGCGCCGCGCCCTGGTAGGCGATCAGATACACGATGAACGTCATCACCCCGATCACCGCGCCGGACGGGATGGCCAGCCGCAGCACGCGGGGGACGAAACCCGTTCGCGCCCTTTCGTTGTTGGGCGCCAGCGACAGGATGAACGCCGGAATGCCGATGGTGAACCAGGCGGCGATCGTCACGTGCCGGGGCAGGAACGGATAGGGCACGGGGTCGTAGTCGAACAGCTGCGATCCGATGCCGGCGACGCCGACCAGGAAGGCCAGCAGCACCGAGTAGACGGTCTTGGTGAGGAACAGATTCGAGACCCGCTCGATATTGCCGATCACCCGCCGGCCCTCGCCGACCACATACGGCAGCGTCGCGAACTTGTTGTCCAGCAACACGATCTGCGCCACCGCGCGGGTGGCGGGGCTGCCCGCGCCCATCGCCACGCCGATGTCGGCGTCCTTGAGCGCGAGCACGTCGTTGACGCCGTCGCCGGTCATGGCGACGGTGTGCTCGCGCGACTGCAACGCACCGACCATGGCGCGCTTCTGATCCGGCCGCACCCGGCCGAAGGTGGTCTGCTGCTCGAGCACGTCGGCGAGGTCGTCCCGCTCGGCCGGCAGAGTCCGGGCGTCGACGGCGTTCTTGCCGCCGGGCAGGCCCAGCGACGACGCCACCGCGCCGACCGAGACGGCATTGTCGCCGGAGATCACCTTGATCGACACGTCCTGGCTCGCAAAGTAGTCCAGGGTGTCGCGGGCGTCCGGCCGGACCTTCTGCTCCAGCACCACCAGTGCGCGGGGTGTGACCGTGCCGGGGGCGTCCGGGGCGTCCACCGGACGGTCGCTGCTCGCCAGCAGCAGCACCCGCAGGCCCTGCGCGCCGACCTCCTGCGCGGTGGCCGCGGCCTCCGACCGCGGGTCCAGCAGCACGTCGGGGGCGCCGAGCAGCCAGTTGCCGTGCTCGCCGTAGGAGAATCCGCTCCACTTCTTCGCCGAGGAGAACGGCGCGACCGCGGTGTAGCGCCAGCCGGGGGAATCCGGCAGCGCCTCGGCGATGGCCGCGACGCTGGCGTTGGGCCGCGGGTCGTCGGAGGCCATGGCCGCCAGCACATCTCGCAGCGGCTGCGCGTCGGCGCCGTCCACGGCGCGCAGTTCCGACAGCCGCATGCCGTTCTCGGTGAGCGTGCCGGTCTTGTCGGCGCACACCACGTCCACGCGCGCCAGCCCCTCGATGGCCGGCAGCTCCTGCACCAGGCATTTGCGCTGCCCCAGCCGGATCACGCCGACCGCGAACGCGATCGAGGTCATCAGCACCAGTCCCTCGGGCACCATCGGCACCAGCGCCGCCACCATGCCGTTGAGCGCGTTCTGCCAGGACTGGTGGCTGGAGAACAACTGGTTGTAGATCGTCACCAGGCCGGCCGGGATCAACAGATAGGTGATCACCTTCAGGATCGTGTTGATGCCGTTGCGCAGTTCGGAATTCACCAGCGTGAACTTGCTGGCCTCGGCGGCCAGTTTGGCGGCGTAGGCGTCCCGGCCGACCTTCGCCGCCCGGTAGGCGCCCGAGCCGGCGACCACGTAGCTGCCCGACATCACCTGCGCGCCAACGCCTTTATCGATCGAATCGGCCTCGCCGGTGAGCAGCGACTCGTCGACCTCGAGCAGTTCGGACTCGACCACCTCGCCGTCGACGACGATCTGGTCGCCCGGGCCGAGCTCGATCAGGTCGTCGAGCACCACGTCCTTCGGGGGGAGCTGCTCCGCGCGGCCGGCGCGGCGCACCGTCGGCTGCGCCTGCCCGACGATGGCCAGCTTGTCCAGCGTCTGCTTGGCCCGGATCTCCTGGACGATGCCGACCAGGCTGTTGGCGACGATCAGCAGGCCGAACATCCCGTCGATGATCGATCCGGTGGCCAGCACCAGGACGAACAGCACGCCCAGGATCGCGTTGATCCGGGTGAAGACATTGGCCCGGACGATGTCGGCGACCGAGCGGCTGGCCCGGTCCGGCACGTCGTTGGTCTGCCCGTCGCGGACGCGCTGCTCGACCTCGGCCGCGGACAGTCCCGGCGCCCGTGCCGCCTGTTCGGTGATCGACATGGCGACAGCCTAGAACGTTTCGGACGAGCCGGGCCCCGGGGTGCCTGGCGCGTCCTCGGCCCCGGCGCCGCTATCGCGGGTCGCGGGGACGCATGACGAGCGCCGCGACGTAGTAGACGCAGGGCCGATCGGTGTGATTGGCGTAGTGCAGGGTGCTGTCGGCGGCCAGATAGATCGAATCGCCCGGGCCCAGCTCGACGACCCGGTCGCCGTCGATCGTCAGGGTGACGGTGCCCGACTCGGCGTAGAGGAACTCGTGCGAACCCGGCGCGTACGACGGGTACTCGCCGGGCACGCAGCCCGGCGGCAGCGTGGACCGGATCCATTCGAAGTTCACCCCCGCGACCACGGGCGTGAGAATCGTGCGCTGCCACCCCGATTCGTCGACGACGTCCTGATCGGCCGCGCGGCGCACGATGATCCGCTCGCTCTCGGGTTCGGACACCAAGGCGGACAGGCGGATTCCGAGCCCGGCCGCCACCCGGTCGAGCACGACCACCGTCGGCGCCTTGTCGCCGCGCTCGACGGCCGACAGCATGCTCACGCTCACCGACGACAGCTCGGCGAGGGACTGCAGGGTCAGCCCGCGGTCGTGACGCAGCCGCTGGATGCGCTGGCCCAGGGCGACGAGATCCATATACACTATAGTAGTGATAGATTCCCCTATAGAGAAATTTCCTATGCTGGAGAGATCGTCGGTGCGGGCGGGCACCCCGGGCGATCTACCCGCGGTCACCGAGATCTACGGGCACTACGTGCGCGACACCGTGGCCACCTTCGAGCTGCGGGAGCCCGATCTGGCCGAATGGCACCGCCGGTTCGACGCGATCACCGCCGCCGGGCTGCCCTTCCTGGTGGCCGAGGACGACGGCCGCGTCGCCGGATACGCCTACTGCGCGCCCTGGAAGCAGCGTCCCGCCTACCGGCAGACCGTCGAGAACTCCATCTACCTGGCCCCCTGGGCGCTGGGCCGCGGCCTCGGCGGCCGCCTGCTGGACGCCCTGCTCGCCGCGTGCCGATCCCGCGACCTGCGCGAGGTGATCGCGGTCATCGCCGACAGCGGCAACCCCTCCTCCCCCGCCCTGCACCGCAGCCGCGGTTTCGCCGACGCCGGCCGGCTGCACCGCGTCGGCTACAAGCACGACCGATGGATCGACACGATTCTCATGCAACTCAGCCTCGAGCCCGAGCCGGCCTGAGCGAACGAGCGGACAGCCTCCTCGACGGGCCGGAACGCCCTGCTGTAGGGCGAGTTCCGCACCGATCACCGCCGGACGAACACCACACTGGCCATGAACTCGGGACTACGCCCCTCGACCTGCCGAATGTCCTGCCGCAGGACGGGTTCCGCGCCTGCGACAGCCGACCGAGCGTGCGCACCGTAACTACCGGTCGAGTACCGGGCTCGGGGCCGACGACGGACCCGGCCGGAAACACCTGCCGCCGGACAGGTTCCATGCCCGTCGCGAGGGCCGGGCATGCACACCGCGCAACCCGCTACGGGGCGGGCACCGGCCCGTCGTCCGGCTCGGGAGTAGCGGCGTCGACCTGTTCGGGCAGCAGTGGCGTCACCGCGAACGCGCCCGCGGCGGCGTCCGGCGGCAGCGCCTCGACCGCACGGATACCGGTGTGCGAGGCCAGGTCTCGCAGCCGGTCGAGGCGGCCGCGGACGACCATGCCGACGGCGCAGTCGCAGCCCGCGTGCAGCCGGGCCGCCACGACGGCAGCCGTGCGATCGGCGCGCTCGCCCGCCGGAAGCGCGTTGTCCATCGCGCCCGCCGCGGCCCGCAGCGAGGCGAGCGCCGCCGCATCGCCCGCCGGGACCGGCACGGTGATCGCCGGGGTGTACACCCGGTCGAGGGGCACGTGATAGATCACCTGCGAGATCCGCAGTCCCGCAGCCTGTTCCGGTACCCGATCGACCGCCACGCCACCGCCGAACGACACCAGCGCCCAGCGTTCCCCGGCGTCCGCGCCGGACAGCGAATCCCGCGCCCGCGCAAGGTAGTCGTCGATCCGCTCCCCGGACTCCGGCCCCAGCCGATCGGTCGACACCACCGCCGGATGCGGCGGCACGGCCCAGCCGAGCACCACGATCAGAACGACGAATGCGACCGCGGCACCGGCGATTCCGGCCTGCCGCACCCGCTCACGCATCGCGCAGGACGCCGAGCGCGTGCTCCAGATCCGGGGGATATTCGCTGGTGATCTCGAGCCACCGCCCGTCGGCGGGATGGGCGAAGCCGAGCGCCCGGGCGTGCAGCCACTGCCGCTCCAGTCCGAGCCGCTCCGCCAGCCGAGGGTCCGCACCGTAGGTGAGATCGCCGCAGCAGGGATGCCGGATGGCCGAGAAGTGCACCCGGATCTGGTGTGTGCGACCGGTTTCCAGGTGGATGTCGAGCAGGCTCGCCGCCTGGAACGCCTCCACGGTGTCGTAGTGGGTGACGCTGGGGCGGCCGTCCGCGGTCACCGCGAACTTCCACTCGTTACCGCGCGCGCGGCCGATCGGCGCGTCGATGGTCCCGCTGGAGGGATCCGGATGCCCCTGCACCAGCGCGTGATAGCGCTTGTCGACGGTGCGCTGCTTGAAGGCGCGCTTGAGCACCGTGTACGCGTGCTCGGACTGCGCCACCACCATCACTCCGGAGGTGCCCACGTCCAGCCGGTGCACGATGCCCTGCCGCTCGTGCGCGCCCGAGGTGGAGATCCGGTAGCCCATCGCGGCCAGCCCGCCCACCACGGTCGGGCCCGACCAGCCGACACCGGTGTGGGCGGCCACCCCGACCGGCTTGTCGACGGCCACGATGTCGTCGTCGGCGTAGAGGATCGTCATCCCCTCGACCGGCGTCGCCTCGACCTTCAGCTCCCGCTTCGGTTCCGGGAACTCGACCTCCAGCCAAGCGCCGCCGACCAGCCGGTCCGATTTGCCGGCGGCCGACCCGTCGATCTGCACGGCGCCCTCCTCGGTGAGCGAGGCGACGGCCGTGCGCGACAGCCCCAGCAGCCGCGACAGGCCGGCGTCCACGCGCAATCCGTCGAGACCGTCGGGCACCGGCATGGCCCGGGTCTCCCTCATGCCTGCTCCCCCGCCGCCGAATTGCCGGTGGAACGACCGTCGTCCGCGTGCCGGGTGCGGGTGCCGTCCGGCTCGAATCCGAACAGCGTCAGCGCCACCAGCAGAATCGCCCCGCACACGATGGACGAGTCGGCGACGTTGAACACCGGCCACCACTTGGTGACCGAGATGAAATCGACCACATGCCCCTGTAGCGGGCCGGGGGCACGGAACAGCCGGTCCATCAGGTTGCCGAACGCGCCGCCCAGCACCAGGCCCAGGCCGATGGCCCAGCCCACCGAGCGCAGCGAACGCCCGATCCGGATCACCCCGACGACGACGGCCGCCGCGACGAGGGTGAGCAGCCAGGTCATGCCGGTGGCCATGCCGAACGCGGCGCCGGCGTTGCGCACCAGCGTCAGCCGCACCAGTTCGCCGACGATCGAAATCGGCTCGCCCGGAGTCATCTTCGCCACCACCAGGACCTTGGTGCCCAGGTCGAGGGCGAAGACGACGGCGGCGACCAGCAACAGGGCGGGCAGCCGACGCGACGGGACGGCGGCGGTATCCGACGACGCGGCGCCCGGCGAGGCCGCGTCGTCGCGCGGTGGTTCGTCGTGCTCGTCGGGGTGTTGCTCGCTCGGCCGGTCGGTATTCACAGCAGCCATCATCCCCCATGGGCGCCGCGGCCCCGTCGCCCACCGGGTACAACCGCCACCGGCACCGGGCGCACCGGTCACCGTCCCGCCGATCGCGTCCCAGCCGATTTTCAGGAACCGGTCGTAGGCTGTCCGCGTGACGGTGTTGTCTTCTCCCTCTCGCGCTACCGCCGATGCGCGGCACGCCCCTGCCGCCAGACCCGTCCGCTCGGGCGTCCTGCTGGTGGTCCTCGCCGTCGCACTGTCGACCATGGGTGTCGGCTGCACCGATGCCCGCGAGTCCGGTACCGACGCCGAGATGGAGCCCACCGGCTCGGGTGGTGAGGTCACGGTGCCGATCGCGGCCATCGTGACCAATGTGGTGGACCCGGGCGCGGAACCGCGCACGCTGCTGCGGCCGAGTTTCGAGACCGGCACCGCGCAGCAGGTGACGCTGCGCACCGAGCACCACATCGAGGAGCAGATCGGCGACCAGCCGATGCACGACTCCTCGCCTCCGGCGATCACGATCCCGCTGACCGCGACCACCGACCGCGAGGGCGTCGATCTGACCCTGGGCGCGGCCACCTCCACCGACCCGGAACTGGCCGAGCAGCTCGGCATCGCCGACGGCTCGCGCGCGGGCTTCGAGATGAGCGAGCTGGGCGCGATCACGGCGCTGCGCATGAAGCCGACCCCGGCCACCCCCGACGCCGCCCGCACCGCGCTGGAGCAGGCGTTCTTCCAAGCGGTGTACCAATCCATCGCGTTCCCGACCGATCCGGTCGGCGAGGGCGCGGTGTGGACGGTGCACCAGCAGGTGTACTCCGCCGGGGCGCCGCTGGACCAGGTCACGACGGCGACGCTGACGAAGCGCGACGGGAACCTGCTCACGCTCGCGCTCGACGTCGTCCAGATCCCGAAGTCCGACGTCTGGCACCTGCCGAACAACGCCGGCCCGCTCGAGATCATCGACTACGTGATGCACGGCACCGGCGTCATCATGGTGGATCTCGGTCTGCCGCTGCCGGTTTCGGGTTCGGTGACCGTCGGCGGCCACCAGTCCTACGAGGACCCGCGCGGCGGCGTGCTGCTGCGCCAGGACATCAGCACCCAGGTGCACTGGGGGGACTGACCGGGTCCGGCAGCACCGTGGTCCAGATCGCCGAGACCGCGCCGCAGCCGATCGATCCGGCCACGCTGCACGACCTCACCGACCGCCGGGTCCCGCGCCTGCGGGGCGCCCCCGGCCCGTGACCGCCGGCGGTGCGGATCCCGCGAGACCCGCACCGCCGCAGCCGAGATCGGCACCGCCGCACGATGCCCGGCCGGTCACCAGCCGGTGTTGATCGGCCCCGGGCTCCACAGGCCGGAGTGGCTCTGCTGGGTGACCTCCGGATCCGCCAGGGTGGCCGAGGAGTCTATCGGCGTGAGCTTCTGCAGCTGACCCCAGTCCTGGTTCCAGTCGTCCTTCAGATAGGTGGCCAGGGTCTGCGTGCGCAGCAGCTGCTGACTCCAGCCCAGCGGGCCGCCGCCGTCGTGGCTCTCCCACAGGTCGGTGTCGTGGGCGGCCGGACGGTCGGGCAGGATGCGCCAGCCCGGAACCTGGGCGATGCCGTCCTTGTGGTCGAACGGCCGCTGGCACGGGAACTGCAGGCCCACCGCCCAATCCAGCAGCACCGGATCCTTCGACCCGATCAGCTCGTTGAGCGTGCGGGTGTGCGGGATCCGCGGCGGCGTCAGCGCCATCCACTGCCTGGGGTCGAGCGTCTTGTCCTTGGCCACGATGCGGATCACATCGGCCTGCGGCGGGATCTGGTCCAGCGGCACCCGCAGGTTGCGCCACGACGGCGTGGGGCCGATATCGAGCGGCATCACCGTGCCCAGCGACCGGGCGGTCGTCGGGGAATCGCTGGTGCCGTACTCGATGTCGATCGGCTGCCCGGGCATGACCGAGCCCTCCTGCGTGATGGCGCGGAACCGCCCGGCCGCCGTGATCGCCACGATCCCGCTCCGGTCGGCCGGGTCGGGCAGCCGGTACCAGCCGGTGGTGAGGTCGGCCGCCTCCTGCTGGCCCGAGGTGCCCAGCTCCGGTGTGCCGGGCGCCAGCCCGAACGGCAGTGGCGCACCGCCGGTCTGGGTGCCCGAGCTGCCGTCGGACTTGTCGCCGAAGGCGTTGGCGATGCTGCTGTTGTTGCCCGCCGGCTGATCGTCGGGGGTGAGATCGCCGACGCCGTTCGGCATATACCCGTTGTTGCCCTGGGCGAACGCGCTCATCGGATCACCGGTCAGCGGGGTCAGCATGGAGGAGTTCGGGTCGTCCTCGACCAGCACGTCGTTCGCCAGCCCGCACGGCTCGCCCAGTGCCGCATTGATATTCGAGCGCGCCAGCGAGAACGCCGGATACTGCGTGACCGCGCCCTTGGCGAACGACAACACCTCGAACAGCACGATCAGCGCCGCCACCACCGTCAGCGGGGGTATCTTCGCGAACCGCCAGGCACGTGGCGAGATCCGGTGCGGCGTACCCGGTTCCGGCGCCCGCACATGCCACCAGGCGGCCAGCAGCAGGCACAGCACGGCGATGATCAGGAACACCTTGCTCAGCCCGATCCCGAAGATCGAAGGCGCCGAGTCCCACCACGGGATGCCGTAGCTGGATACGTACCACCACTCGTTGACGCTGGTGAAGATCTGCGCCATGGCCACCGCCACGATGGCCGCGAACAGTGCCCGGTAGCGCGGCGCCCGCATCACCCGCGGTCCCACCGCGACCGCGGCGACCACCGCGACCGCACCGGCCAGCCCGGCGTAGACGCCGTTGTGGTGGGTGAACTTGGTCGGGACCGTCGCCATCAGCAGCATGGCGCCGAAGGTGATGCCCAGCAACCGTTTCGCCGGACCGGCGGCGACGAACGGGATCCGGCCGCCCTTGCGCAGCATCACGAATGCGCACACCAGCAGGCCCACCCACATCGCGATGATGCCGAAGCGCCGTCCGATCGAACCGTCGGCGCTCGGCATGAACAGCCACTGGTAGGTCAGGTAGTCGTCGAACCAGGGCACCGACGGGCCGACGGCGTTGTGCACCCGCTTCATCTCGAACATCGCCGACAGCGGTTCGACGGCGAAGGCGAAGGCCAGCACCAGCACACCGGACGCGGCCAGCGGCGCCAGCAGCGC
Source organism: Nocardia sp. BMG51109 (assembly GCF_000526215.1). NCBI lineage: Bacteria > Bacillati > Actinomycetota > Actinomycetes > Mycobacteriales > Nocardiaceae > Nocardia > Nocardia sp. BMG51109. The sequence continues at coordinate 5,136,186 of NZ_JAFQ01000004.1, read as the reverse complement.
CCCGTAGGCCCGCACCCACGCCCATCGGGATATCCCGGAACCGTCCGAACCACCCTGTTCCGCACCGGAATCCACGGCCAGTTCGCGGGCCCGGACCATGCCGAACCGCACCACCGACCGCGCCCCGGCCAGCAACGGCGCCACGCAGATGATCCCGGACGGCGCGGCGGTCAGGCTGAAGGCGGCCACGAGAATCGCGATCGCGTACGGCAACAACCGCCGGGTGGCGATCGCGCGTTCCACGAAACACCAGGTGAGCAGCACGCTGACGGCTATTATCGGCTCCGGGCGCAGCCCGTTGTTGTAGGGCAGCCAGACCGCCAGGAACCCGAGCGCCCCCGTCCACACCGCCACCTTGTCGTGCCGCACCGCCACCCCCAGCCGCGGAATCACCTCGCGACTGAGCGCCAGCCAGGTGATGACGGCGGCCAGCAGGGTGGGCAGCCGGATCCACGGACTGGCCGTGCTGATCTCGGTCATGTGCGCGATGACGTCGTACGGCGGTGTGCCGACCGGATTCTCGGGCACACCGAAGAACCGGAAGTAGTTGGCCATGTACCCGGCGGCCAGCGAGGTGCGGGCCATGCCGAACTGGTAACCGTCGTCGGAGGTGGTGGACCCGATGAAATGCCACAGCACCAGCGTCCCGAGCACGACGGCGTCGGGCGCGGTGAACGTCCACCACCGCTGCGGCAGCAGGCGGCGCACCCGCCGCCCGTCGAATCGATCCAGCCGGAACAGCGCCGCGAGGGCGATCAGCGCGAAGCCCACGGCCAGCACGGTCGCCGCCCGCTTCAGGAATGTCGGGGTGACCGAGAACCGGCTGTCGACCTCGGCGTTCACCGTCGTCCCCGCGGCATCGGGCAGATCGCTGAACACGCCTACCAGCTGCGGACGGAAATCGCCCTGCAACTCAACCGGTTTCGCCCCGGTCCCGGCCAACTCCGCCGTGGTCGAGGACATATCGGAGTGCACCTTCAGCGTGGCGTCGGCGAGTCCGTCGACGGGGACGCTGAACATCGACTGGCTGCGCAGCACCACCTCGAACCGGGCGGGCCGATCGTCCTGGGCGGGCCGCACCCGCGCGACGAATCCGTACTTGTCCAGATCGGGCGCGTCCGCGGGCATGCTCGCCGCGGCCAAGCCCCCGCGCTCGCCCAGTTGTTGCAGCGCCGCGCCCGGGATGGTGGCGTCGAAGGTCAGCGGCGCGTAGGACACCAGCGGCGCGGTGATGCTGCGGGCGGAATCCTGTTGCGGCCACGCGAGAGTCGTCTTGTCGACCTGCACCGGCAGCAGCGGCACCGCGATGGCGAACAACGTGGCGAGTACCCCGGCGATGAGCGCTACGGGCTTGGCCCATCTTCCACCGCGGGCCCTCGCGGCCCGCTGTGCCTCGCCTACCGCGGACGGTTCGTCCGCCCTCACCATCGTGTTCGTCACGGGGGCCGATCGTAGCGTGACGCAATCGTGACCGCCGAAATCCTCCCGCGGATTCTCAGCGTGCGCTTAAGTTCCCGGACACGGCCGACACGACGACCGGGCCGGTGCCCACCTGGGCACCGGCCGCTGCGGAAGCCGGATCTACGAGCAGGCCGGCGATGCCTGGCCCAGGTTCTGAATACCGGCACACGCCCAGCTCTTCTGCAGCACCCACTGATCGCCCTGCACGACGAACGGAACGCTGGCCTCGTTCGGAGGCTGGCCGTTGACGGAGAAGTTGGCCTTCGCGGTCAACGTGTCGCCGCCCAGGTATGTGACGTCCGTCACTTGAATCTGGGCATTGTTCTGCTGATAGGCATCGCTCAGCTTCTTGATCATGTCGGGATCCTTCTGCAGCGACGCCTGGCCGTCCTCGAGGAACTGCACCTTCTGCTCGGCGGGCACGTTCGGGTCCAGCGCCTGCCCGAGCTCGGTGTTCAGCTGCTCGACGGTCGGCACGGGCGGCACGTTCTGTACGGAGGTGGCCGCCGGCTTCGAAGTCTTCGGCTTGGAGCCCTCGTTCTTGTCACCGCTGCCACAGGCGGACATCCCGAGTGCGGCCACGACGGCCAGCGTGCCGACCGCGATGCGTCCAGTCATCTGAAGCTTCAATGCTCGTCCTTTGCGTTCGAGGGTCTTATCGGTGTCCGTGACAGCGGCCGCCCGACCGGCGGCGCCGCACGAGTGGCCTCACGCTACCCGCCGAAATTCAACGAAGACTAAGGAGCGGGTCGGCCGGCGCGAGGTCGATGTCGTCGGCGGCAAAGGTATACGCCGGGCCCGGCCCTGTCGAGCGCGTCTCGAAACGCACCGTGACGCGGCCGTGTCCGGAACCCTGCACCCAGCCGTGCCCGTGCGCGCTGTGGGTGACATCCCGTCCGGGATACCAGAATTCGGTGGTGTAGGAGCGAGTGGCGGGCGGCACCGCGGGGGGCGCGCCGGCCGGCTCGGGGACCGCGGCGGGCGCGAGAGTCGGCTCGGGCGCGACGAATTCGTCGAGCGCGCTCGACGGATCGGCCGCAGCGGGACCGGCCCGGCCCGACGCGGCCAGCGCCTGGTCCAGCTCGGGGAACAACGACTCCTGCCGGACCGTGGACAATCCTCCGAACCCCACCCCCACCAACCGAATCGGCCCCAGCTCGCCCGGATCGATGGCCGAGCGCAGCGCGGCCGCCGTCAGCGTGGACAGCTCCTCGGTGGCGTACGGCAGCGTGAACGAGCGGGTCACGATGCCCATATCGGCCTTGCGCAGTTTCAGCACCACCGTGCGCGCGGCCCGGCCGTCGGCGGTCAGGCGCCGGTGCGCGGCCGCGGCCATCTCCTCGATGGCCGGCCGCAGCTGGGCGAGGGTGAGAATGTCGCTCTCGTAGGTGGTTTCGGCGCTGATCTGCTTGGCCTCGGCGCGCTCGGCGACCGGGCGGTCGTCGATGCCGCGGGCCAGCCGGTGCAGGGCCGCGCCCACGCTGCCGCCCAGCAGCGACACCGCCTCCTGCTCGGGCAGCGCCGCGAAGGCGCCGACGGTCTCGATGCCCACCGAGCGCAGCCGCCCCTCGGCCACCGGGCCGATCCCCCACAGCCTGCGGACCGGCAGCGCGGCCAGCATCTGCTGCTGTTCGGCCGGCGAGACGACCCGGACCCCGTCCGGCTTGGCCAGCCCGGACGCGATCTTGGCCAACTGCTTGCCGGTGCCCGCGCCGACCGACGCGACCAGCCCCGTGCGCTCGCGCACCAGCGCCCGCAGCTCCTCGCAGAACTCCAGCACCCGGCCCGCCGTGGCGCCGGCCAGCTCCGCGGGCTCGCCGAACGCCTCGTCGAACGACAGCGTCTCCAGCACCGGGATGCGCGAGCGCAGCGTCTCGAACACCTGCCCGCTCACCTCGCCGTACACCACCCCGCGCGGCGGCACCACCACCGCCGTCACCCCGACCAGCCGGCGCGCCTGATGCATCGGCATGGCCGAGCGCGCCCCGAACACGCGGGACTCGTAACTGGCCCCGGCCACCACCCCGCGCGCCCCGGTGCCGCCGACCAGCACCGGCCGCCCGCGCAGGGTGGGCCGGGTGAGCTGCTCGACCGAGGCGAAGAAGGCGTCCATATCGATGTGCAGCACCCAGCGCCGCGCCGGGACCCCGAGATCCGGGCCGCCCGCCGCCGGGCGCACCCCCGAGCCCGGCGGCTCGCTGACGGGTTGCTGCGCATCGTGAGACCCCCGGCCCTGGCCGCCCACAGCCCTGCCGACCCCGGACAATACTCTCCGACCAGGAACGATCCGGGTGGATGCCGGGTCCGAGGCGGTGTCCATGACGGGGAATCTACGCCCGGTTACCGACATGATTCGCCACCCGCATATGTGATGATCGAGGCATGACGATCCGCAAGGCCGTGATCCCCGCCGCCGGTATCGGTTCCCGCCTGCTCCCGCTGACCAAGGCCATTCCCAAGGAGATGCTCCCGGTCGGCGACAAGCCGGTGATCGAGCACACCGTGCGCGAGCTGGTGGCCTCGGGCATCACCGACATCACCATTGTGGTCAGCGCCGGAAAGTCGTTGATCCAGGACCACTTCCGGCCCAATCCGGCGCTGGTGGCGCAGTTGCGCGCGGACGGTAAGACCGCGTATGCCGATGCGGTGGAGGAGGTCGGCGAGCTCGGCCGCCTCGGCCACATCACCTACCTGGACCAGCACGGACCCTACGGCAACGGCACCCCGGTGCTGAACGCGGCGCGCGCCCTGGGCGACGAGCCGATGCTGGTGCTGTGGCCCGACGACGTGTTCGTCGCCGAGGTGCCGCGCGCCCAGCAGCTCATCGACGCCTACAACAAGACCCATTCGCCGGTGCTGGCGTTGCTGCCGATGGACCCGGCCGATTCGAAGCGCTACGGCGTTCCGGTGGTCGAGGAGACCTTCGACAACGGGCTGATGCGCATCACCGGTCTGGTCGAGAAGCCCAAGCGCGAGGACGCGCCCTCGGCCTACGCCGCGATCGGTGGCTACGTCGTCACGCCGGGCATCGTCGAGGAGCTGCGAAAGCAGGTGGCCGAGTGGTACACGCACCGCTCCGGCGAGGTGTACCTGACCGACGCGATCAACGTCCACGCCGCCGCCAACGCGGTCTACGGCCAGGTCATTCACGGCAGCTGGTACGACACCGGCAATCCCGCCGACTATCTGGTCGCCCAGTTCGCCTCGGCCCTGGCCCATCCCGAGTACGGCCCGCTGCTGCGCGGGCTGGTCACCGACTGAGCGCCGGCCCGGCCGCCGCCGGACCGGCATCGCCCTCCCCGGACCGGCATCGCCCTCCCCGGACCGGCGTCGGCCTCCGTGGACCGGCGTCGGCCGTCGGCGGACCGGCACAGGCCCTCAGTAGAAACGCCGGATCGCATAGATGTCGAAATCGCTCAGCGGCGTCATGACCACCCCGACGCCCAGGGAGTGGGCGTTGAGCAGCTGCCCGTTCCCGGCGTAGATACCCTCGTGCGAGCCGTCGGCGTTCACGACGACGATGTCGCCGGGCTGGATGGCCCCCAGCGGAACGGCGCTGCCGGCCTCGGCCTGCTGCCACGTGGTGCGCGGCAACATGATGCCGACGTGCCGGAACGCCCAGAACGCCAGGCCGGAGCAGTCGTAGGTGGCGGGCCCGGTGGCGCCCCACTCGTACGGCTTGCCGGCCTGGGTCTGCGCCAGGTTCAGCGCGATCATCGCTCGCGGACTGGCGACGGGCAGGGTGGCGGACCCGCTGGCGCTGCCGGAGGACAGTCCGTCCCCGGAGCCCGAACTGCTCCCGGAGCTGCCGATGTCGTCGGCACCGGTCGCGGCCGCGGTGCCGGCGAGGGACGACACGGCCAGCAGGCCGGTCAGCGTGGCGAACAGAACTCGGACGATGCGGATGCGCGAGGAACTGGTGCGCGATGCAGTTGTGGCCATGACCTGCCCTTCGGTTGGCGCACACCACCCCGACGGCGAGCGGTCCGGCGACTACTCAGCACACACGACGTACACGGGACGACCGCTTCCCCACGGGCATCTCATCCGGACAGCTTGCCTGGCAGTGCGGTTTTCTCAGCGTGGTCGAAAGGTTGGAACACACAAGCTCAACTAGACATTCACGGTTGCCATTGCATAGCTGTTGTACCGCAATTCACATGCGCCCCACAAGATCTAATTTGCACCCCGCGCCCCCGCCCCAGGTCAGAGGCCCTATCCGGGGTGTCGGAATGGGGTACTCAGGCGACCAACTCGCCCGGACCGGGGCGGTAGCCGGTTGGTACCGACGGAGAAGTGAGCCGAGTGCCGTTGCCCGGTATCAGCGCGTCGTCGCCGCCGACCGCAGGAAGAACGCCAGGTTCGCCGGCCGCTCGGCCAGCCGCCGCACGAAGTACCCGTACCACTGATCACCGAACGGCACGTAGATCCGCACGTGCTGGCCGAGCGAGATCAGCCGCTCCTGCTCGGCGGGCCGGATGCCGTACAGCATCTGGTACTCGACCTCGCCGCGCCCGCGACCGGCCGCCGACGCCAGCAGCGCCGCCGCCTCGATCATCGCCGGATCGTGCGTGGCGATCATCGGGTATCCCTTGCCCGCCAGCAGGATTCGCAGGCACCGCAGATACGAGGCGGCCACCTCGTCCCGGCGCCGGAACGCCACCGCCTCCGGTTCGCTGTAGGCGCCCTTGCACAGCCGGATCCGCGCGCCCTCGGCGGCGAACGCCCGGCAGTCGTCCTCGGTGCGCCGCAGGTACGCCTGTAGCACGGTGCCGACGGTGTCCGGGTGGTCGCGCCGCAGCTCGCGCACGATCGCCAGGGTCGAGTCGGTGGTGGTGTGGTCCTCCGCGTCGACGGTCATCCAGATCCCGGCCGCCTCGGCGGCCCGGGCGAGGGTGCGGGCGTGCCGCGCGGCGGTCTCGTGCCCGCCGCCGGGCAGCGCCTGTCCCAGGGCCGACAGCTTCACCGACACCTCCAGCGACCGGGCTTCCCCTTCCCCCGAGACCCCCTCCCCCGCGACGGCCGGAAGGGCCGCCAGTGCCTCGATCAGCCGCAGGTACTCCCCGGCGACGCGCTCCGCCCGCGCCGCATCGGTGGTGCCCTCGCCGAGATAGTCGACGGTCACGAAACGATTGCCCCGCAACAGTTCTCGCACGGACTCCAGCGCCGCGTCCCGGGTGTCCCCGGCAACGAACCGGTCGACGATGCGCCGGGTGGCCGGCATCCGGGTCACCGCGCGTTCCGCTCGCGGCGAGCGAGCCGCCGCGAGCAGGGCGGGACGCAGCGGATTGGCGAACGCGGTCACGGTTCCTCCCGGCAGGTGGGTACCGCACCGGTATCTCGGTCGTTCCGGCATGCTCGTCGCCGGAATCCCCGGCTGCCGGTGATGGATCCCGGCCACCGGCCTGCCGCCGGGACGGCTGGGACCGGCGACGAGTGCCGTGGCGGTATCGAGGCATACCGGAGACCCGGTGCGCGATCAGGACTCCGCCGCGACACCCCGGACCGGCCGGTGCGGCGCGCACCAGGGCACTGCATCACGCCTCCCCCGGATCCGGTGTCTGGTGCGGATATTCGTGCGTCGTCGGCGGCACGAAGGTCTCCTTGATCGAGCGCGGTGCGGTCCAGCGCAGCAGGTTCAGCGGCGATCCGGCCTTGTCGTCGGTGCCGGAGGCGCGGGCGCCGCCGAACGGCTGCTGGCCGACCACGGCACCGGTCGGCTTGTCGTTGACGTAGAAGTTGCCCGCCGCGAAACGCAGTGCGGCGCTCGCCGTGTCGATGGCGTCCCGGTCCCGGGCGATCACCGCGCCGGTGAGACCGTACGCCGCGCCGGTGTCGACCAGCCGCAGCGCGTCGTCGAAGGCGTGTGCGCGGGAGTCGTCGTAGACGTGCACCGACAGAACCGGGCCGAAATACTCGGTGCGGAAAGCCTCGTCGCCCGGATCGTCGCCGAGCAGCAGCGTCGGGGCGACGAAATAGCCGACGCCGTCGTCGTAGGTGCCGCCCGCCGCGACGGTCAGCCCCGAGGTGGCCTTGGCGCGTTCGATCGCGGCGGCATTGCGGTCGAAGGCGCGCCGATCGATCACGGCCCCACCGAAATTCGTGAAATCGGTGACGTCGCCGTAGCGCAGCGCGCCGACCCGGTCGATCAGCTCGTCGCCCATGCGGTCCCACACCGACCGCGGGACGAACGCGCGCGAGGCGGCCGAACACTTCTGACCCTGGTATTCGTAGGCGCCGCGAATCAGCGCGGTGCTCAGCACATCCGGATCGGCTGAGGCGTGGGCGAGCACGAAGTCCTTGCCGCCGGTCTCCCCGACCAGCCGCGGATAGGTGCGGTAGCGCTCGATATTCCCGCTCACCTCGCGCCACAGGTACTGGAAGGTGCGGGTGGACCCGGTGAAATGGATGCCGGCCAGCCGCGGGTCGGGCAGCGCCACCTCCGACACCTCGGGTCCGTGCCCGTGCACGAGATTGATCACGCCCGGCGGCAGGCCGGCGGCCTCCAGCAGCCGCATGGTGTGATAGGCCGCCAGGGCCTGGGTGGGCGAGGGCTTCCACACCACCGTATTGCCCATCAGCGCCGGTGCGGTGGGTAGATTGCCCGCGATGGCGGTGAAGTTGAACGGGGTGATCGCGTAGACGAACCCCTCCAGCGGGCGGTAGTCGCTGCGGTTCCACACGCCCGGCCCGGACATCGGCTGCCCCGCCAGCAGCTGCCGCGCGAAATGCACGTTGAAGCGCCAGAAGTCGATCAGCTCGCAGGACGCGTCGATCTCGGCCTGATACGCCGACTTGGACTGGCCCAGCATCGTCGCGGCGGCGACCGTCTCGCGCCACGGCCCCGACAGCAGGTCGGCCGCGCGCAGGAATACCGCGGCGCGCTCGTCGAAAGGCAGTGCGCGCCAGCCGGATGCGGCCCGCATCGCCGCCTCGACCGCGTCGTGCGCGTCGACCGGTGTGGCGACGCCGAAGCTGCCGAGTACCGCTCGGTGATCGTGCGGCTGCACCACCTCGACGCGCGGCCCGGACCCGGCCCGGTGCTCGCCGTCGATGACATGACAGATCTCGGCGCGGGTCCCGGCCAGCTCGCGCAGCGCGGCCCGCAGCCGGACCCGTTCCGGGGTGCCCGGCGCGTAGGAGTTGACGGGTTCGTTGGACGGTGCGGGGACCGTGGTGATCGCGTCCATGGTAGGAAATAAACTCCTCCCGGCGGCCGCAGGTGTTGTCCTATCCGACGAATTGCGCCCGGAGTTTTCGTCCGATTGAATGAAGAGTGTGCATCGCCCCATACCCCTGTCGGAGCTGCTGTCGGCCCTGACCAGCACCGTGGTCACGCTGGTCGACGCGCCCGCCGGGGAGGACGTGATCACCGATTCCGTGGCGTTCATGGATATCGACGACCTGACCATGGAGATGCCGCCGGGCCGGGCGCTGCCGGAGGTGTATCTGCAGGTCGGCATCGGCGACGAGGATGCCGCCCGATGGGTGCGCGACCTGGGCGAACGCTGTCCGGCCGAACACCGCCCGCGGGTGGTGTTCTCCAAGAGCGTCTCGCCGCGGCTGTGCGCCGCCGCCCACGAGGCGGGGATCGCTCTGGTCGCGGTGCATCCGCACGCCCGCTGGGAGATGGTGCACGCGCTGATCGAGCGGATCACCGGGCACGGCGCCGGGCCGCGGGCCGTGGAATCCGCCCCCGCGCTGGATACCGATCTGTTCGGGCTCGCCCATTCGGTGGGTGAGTCGACCCGCGGGCTGGTCTCGATCGAGGACGCCCAGTCGCGGGTGCTGGCGTATTCGGCCGACAGCTCGGCCGCGGCCGACGAGGTGCGGCGGCTGTCGGTGCTGGGCCGCCAGGGGCCGGCCGGATACCTGCACTGGTTGCAGCGGGAGGGAGTGTTCGACCGGCTGCGCAATACCGGTGACGTGGTGGAGGTTCCGGCCCAGCGGGAATGGAACACCCGGCGGCGCATCGCGATCGGCATCCGCGAACCGGGCCGCGACGGCCTGCGGTCGCCGACGGTACTCGGCACCATCTGGGTGCAGGAGGCCGGCGAGCCGCTGCACACCGACAGCGTCAAGATGCTGCGCGGCGCGGCTTCCATTGCGGCGCGGGTGATCTGGCGCACCCGGCACGCCCCGACCACGGACGCCCTGCTGATCCAGCGGCTGCTGGGCGCGCACGGCGGCGATGTCGACCTCGCGGCCTTCGCCGAGACCTTCGGCATGGTCGCCGACGGGCAGGCGGCCGTGGTCGGATTCGCCCGGCACTCCTCCCGGGACGAGGCGGAGGCGGCGATGCATCGCGGCACGGTCACACTTCGCCTGCACGCCAGCGCCTTCCGCCAGGACTGCGTGACCACCCGGATCGGCGAGCGGCTGTACGTGCTGTTCCCCGAGCATCGTTCGGTGGACCGGGTGACCTCGTGGACCCGGCAGGTGATCGGCCAGATCGCCGACCGCTCCGGGCTCACCCTGCGCGCGGCCGTCGCCGCCCCCGTCGCCGGTCTCGCCGACGCCGCCCGCGCCCGCGCCGAGGTGGACCGGGTGCTGGACCGCACCGCGGCGCTGCCCGCGGCCGAACCGGTCACGACGCTGGCCCGCTCCCGCACCACGGTGCTGCTCGCCGAGATCCTGACCCTGATCGGCGACCACCCGCAGCTCCGCGACCCGCGCCTGGACATCCTCGTCGACTACGACACCACCTACTCCGCCGACCTGCGCACCAGCCTCGACGCCTACCTCTCCCACCACGGCGACGTCCGCACCGCCGCCACCGAACTCAGCATCCACCCGAACACGCTGCGCTACCGAGTCCGCCGAGCCACCCAGCTGATGGGCCTCGACCTCACCTCCCCGCCCGACCGCCTCCTCCTGGAAATCCAATTGGCCGTCCACCGGCACACAAACGCGACGTGAGACCGCACGCAACGGCCGCCGTCAGCGCTTCGGGCCGATTCCCCGCTCGTGGTGCACGGTGCGGCCGATTCCCTGCTCGCGCAACACGTTGCGGCGACCCACATCCGTCCGGGATTCGCGGTCCGTGGTGTCGAGCAACTCCGGCACACACCGCTGCGCTTCGGTCGGGCCGAATGTCCGGTCCAGGTCGACAAGCAGTGTCCGGATTCGCGCTCCACCGCAGCAAACTCCAGTTCGGACAGCACCGAGACGTCACCGCATTCGTCGATCGCGTGCTCGTCGATCGCGTGCTCGGAGCCTGACGCACCGCCTCAGGTGCCGGACCGCCATGCACCGCTGCGCATCAGGCCGGCGATCAGGCCCGCGATATTCCAGGCATCGTCGCCGCCGCGGTGGTGGACGCCCTCGAGCGGGAGCCCGGCCAGCCGCAGCGCCTCGTCCATGCCGTATCGCCGTCTCGTCTCGCGTGATTCGGAGAACATTCGCTTGGCATTGGTGTGCCTCGCGCCGAACGGGTACGCGACACCGGTTGCGGCGCACTGCCGTTCGAACTGCCTGCGGTCGAAGTCGCCCCAGCTCGCCCACGGGCGGGTGGCGGCATCGTGCTCGTAGCCCAGCAGCTCACAGGCCGCGCCGAATTCGATACCGCTGTCGAGCTGCTGCTGGGTGAGCGTAGTGAGCCGCGTGCAGAACTCGCTCACCGTGGAGCGGTCGGGCCTGACCAGAATGCTGTGCTTCTCCGATCGCTCCAGGGTGTCCAGATCCAGCACGCACAGCCCGATCTCGATGATCTCGTTCGGCTGCCCGGGCGGATTCGTGCCCTCCCAGCACGTCGCCTCCACATCGACGACGTTGAGGTAGTGATCGCTCATCCGGCGACTGTACCGAGCGGGAGCCGTTCCCCGACATTCCATTTCGCACCGCACCGGCCGCGTGCCGCACATGCCGGTCGTCGACGAGATCCGCACCGGCGTCACCACATTCGCCGACGGCGTCCGCTCCGGAGGCCCGGTCGCTGCCCGGGTGAGCCGGTCGCTCACCCGGGCAGCGGCCATCAGACCTTGGTGATTCAGACCTTGGTGATCGAAACCCGCACTCCGCCGACCACTTCGGGAGCGTCGGTACCGGCGTCGCCGAACGTGAGGGTGGTGGCGAGGATTTCGCCCGCGATCAGGTCGCGGTGGGTTTCGGCCCACCGCTTGTGGTCGGCGGGGACGTCCAGGATCACCGTTATGCGGTCGGAAACGTCCAGTCCCAGCGACTTTCGCGACTCCTGCAGGTCGCGGATCAGGTCGCGGGCCCAGCCCTCGGCCTCCAGTTCCTCGGTCACCTCCGAATTCAGCACCACCAGACCGGCATTGCCGGGCAGGGCGGCGGTGGATTCGGGTTCGGCGGCGACCAGGCGCTGGGTGTACTCCTCGGGCAGCAGGCCGACACCCGCCGCGGTGACGACACCCTCGGCGCTCTCGGTCCATTCGCCCGCCTTGACCGCCTTGATCACCGCCTGCACCTGCTTACCCAGCCGCGGGCCGGCGGCGCGGGCGTTGACGACCAGTTCGAACCGGCCGTGCGCGGCGATATCGGTGGTCAGGTCGACCTTCTTGACGTTCACCTCCTCGGCCACCAGATCCGTGAACGGCGCGAGCCGCCCGGCGTCGGGCGCGGCGATGGTGAGTTCCGACAGCGGCAGGCGCACCCGCAGATTGCGGGCCTTGCGCAGGCTCAGCGCCGTCGAGCACACCTCCCGCACCTCGTCCATCGCCGACACCAGCTCCGGATCGGACGGAAGCCCGGCTGTGCTCGATGAGTGCTCCGCACCGGCGGGCCAGTCGGCCAGATGCACCGAGCGGCCGCCGGTCAGCCCGCGCCAGATCACCTCGCTGATCAGCGGCAGCAGCGGCGCGGCCAGCCGGGTGGTCACCTCCAGCACGGTGTGCAGGGTGTCGATGGCGTCGCGGTCCTCGTCCCAGAACCGCGAACGCGACCGGCGCACATACCAATTGGTGAGCGCGTCGGCGAACGTGCGCAGTTCGTCGCAGGCGGTGGCGATGTCGTAGACCTCGAGCGCCTCGGTCATCGCGTCCCGCACCGCGGCCAGCTTGGCGAGAATGTAGCGATCCAGCGCATGTGTCGAATCCGTGCGCCACTCACCGGGTTTCGACGCGTACAGCTGCAGGAAGGTCCACGCGTTCCACAGCGGCCGCAGCGCGTGGCTCACGCCCTCCCGGATGCCGCGTTCGGTCACGATCAGGTTGCCGCCGCGCAGCACCGGCGACGCCATCAGGAACCACCGCATGGCATCCGAGCCGTCGCGGTCGAACACCTCGTTGACGTTCGGATAGTTGCCCTTGGACTTGGACATCTTCAGCCCGTCGTCGCCGAGCACGATGCCGTGCGCCACAACGGACTCGAACGCGGGCCTGTCGAACAGCGCCGTGGACAGCACGTGCAGGTTGTAGAACCAGCCACGCGTCTGCCCGTTGTACTCGACGATGAAATCGCCGGGGCTGTGCGGTGCCTCGGCGTCCGTCCCCTCGAACCACTCCTTGTTCTCGAACGGATAGTGCACCTGCGCGTAGGGCATCGACCCGGACTCGAACCAGCAGTCCAGCACCTCGGGCACCCGCCGCATCATCGACTTCCCGGTCGGATCGTCGGGATTCGGCCGCACCAGCTCATCGATCGCCGGGCGATGCAGATCGGCGGGGCGCACGCCGAAGTCGCGCTCGAGCTCGTCCAGCGAGCCGTACACGTCGACGCGCGGGTGGTCCGGGTCGTCGGACGCCCAGACCGGGATCGGCGCGCCCCAGTACCGGTTCCGGCTGATGTTCCAGTCCCGCGCGTTCTCCAGCCACTTCCCGAACTGGCCGTCGCGGATGTGGTCGGGCACCCAGGTGATCTGCTTGTTCAGCTCCACCATCCGGTCGCGGAACCTGGTCACCGCGACGAACCAGGACGGCACCGCCATGTAGATCAGCGGCTGTCCCGAACGCCAGCTGTGCGGATAGGAGTGCTCGATCGTCTCGTGCCGCAACAGTTTTCCGGCCGCCTTGAGATCCTTGATGATGACCGGGTTGGCGTCGAACACCCTCAGCCCCTCGTACGGCGGCACCATCGAGGTGAACTTGCCGCCCGGGTCCAGCGGCTGCACCAGCTCGATACCCGCCTCCGAGGCGACCGCCATATCCTCCTCACCGAAGGCGGGCGCCAGATGCACGACACCCGTACCGGAATCGGTGGTGACGTAGTCGGCGTTCAGCACCCGGAACGAGTCCGGGTGGCCGGCGAAGAAGTCGAACGGCGGGGTGTAGCGCAGGCCCGTCAGGGCGGCGCCGAGATGCTCCGACAGCACCACCGGTTCGTCGCCCAGTTCCCGCGCGTAGTGCGAGACCCGTTCGGCGGCCAGCAGATACCGCTTGCCGTCCGCGCCGCGGACGTGCGCGTAGGTGAGCTCCGGGTGCACCGCGATCGCCAGGTTGGACGGCAGCGTCCACGGCGTCGTGGTCCAGATCAACGCGTTCGCGCCGTCCAGCCGATGCAGCGGATGATCGGCGGGCACGCTCAGGGCCATATCCACCGTGACGGCCGGATCCTGGCGCATCCGGTAGGCGTCGTCCAGGCGCGCCTCCTGATTCGACAGCGGCGTCTGCTCGTACCAGCTGTAGGGCAGCACCCGGAAGCCCTGATAGATCAGGCCCTTGTCGTACAGCGACTTGAACGCCCACATCACCGACTCCATGAAGTCGGGGTCGAGGGTCTTGTAGTCGTTGTCGAAGTCGACCCAGCGGGCCTGGCGGGTCACATATGCGCGCCACTCGTCGGTGTAGCGGAGCACCGATGATTTACATGCCGCATTGAATTCGGCGAGCCCCATCTCGTCGATCTGTGATTTGTCCGTGATACCGAGCTGCTTCTCCGCTTCGATTTCCGCGGGCAGCCCGTGGGTGTCCCAGCCGAACCGGCGCTCCACCTTCTTGCCGCGCATGGTCTGAAAACGTGGGATCAAATCCTTCACGTATCCGGTGAGCAGATGGCCGTAATGCGGCAACCCGTTGGCGAACGGCGGACCGTCGTAGAAGACGAACTCCGGTGCGCCGGAACGGTTCTCGATGCTGGCGCGGAAGGTACCGTCGGCGGCCCAGTAGTCGAGCACGCGCCGCTCCAGATCGGGGAACGACACCTGGCCGCCGGAACCGAGATCCGCGCGCGGGTAACCGGACGTCTCGTCGGAATCGGTGTTGCTGGTGGATGTCTGATCCGCCATAGGGGGCCGTGGTCTCCTCGTGCCGGCGCCCGGGTGCGGGCGCGTAACCGTGGGCACGGGGACGATTCCGGCGCCGGTGCGCCGAGACCGCGGTACCACCCCGCTTGCCCGGGAAGCGATCCCGGACCTCTCGTCGTGAGCTGTGACGGGCTCACCCGTTCGGTTCTACTGGGCCTCGCACCGGCCCGAGGGCCGCGAGTGCCGTTCTTCCGAAGACTCCCCGGTGATCGCCGGATCAATGCCGATGTTCAGGTTTGATTGTAGCCAGCATGGGTAACCGTATTTTCGGGCCCCATCGGCGTGGCCCTTCCAGGCCGGGTCGACCACGGTCGACCTTCGGTCGGGGCTCATCGCTTCGCATGCCGACCGGGACGCGACGACTGATCGTCATCCTCGGAATCGCGCATCGATAGCGCACTCACCAGCAGCAATACGGCGCCGATGACACAGACCACGATGCACCCCCACGCCCATACCACCGATCCGGTGGTCAGTGCTGTCACCAGCAGGGCGAAACCGATCGCGGCCAGGACGAGCGTCAGGACGAGCATGGTCACCCCCTAGGCGGGCCAGGTGGCTCGACGAGCTTCCGGACCACACGGCTGCGCGGCACGCCGAATCCGACACGACCACCACAATCCGAGACGACCGCGGAGTCGGCGAGCGTTCGAACGGAACTAGTTGCCGCCCTGAGCGAACGACGCGGGCGCATGGTTGTTGTTGGCGCCGTCGAACGACTCGCCGCCGTCCACCGGCACCGCCGAGCCACGATTCTCGAGCTCCTCGAGCTGCGACTCCAGGTAGGACTTCAGCCGCACCCGGTACTCGCGCTCGAAGGTCTTCAACTGCTCGATCCGGCTCTCCAGCACGCTGCGCTGCTGGGTGATCGTGGCCATGATCTCGGTGTGCTTGCGCTCGGCGTCGGCCTGCAGGGCGTCGGCCTTCTCCTTGGCCTGGCGGAGCTGGTTGTCGGAACGAGTCTGCGCGTCGGACAGGATGGTCTCGGCCTTCTGCCGCGCCTCGGCGACCATGCCCTCCGACCGCGTGCGCGCATCGCTGACCATTCGCTCCGAATTTGCCCGGGCGTTCGACAGCAGCTGCTCGGCCTCGGTCTTGGCGTCGCTGGTCAACCGGTCGGCCATCTCCTGAGCCAGGCTCAGTACCTTGGCGGCCTGGAGGTTCGCGTCGGCCGCGTCCTGCGGAGTACCGGCCGGAGCGGCCGGCACCGGGATCTGCGGGGCCACCGGCGCCGGCTTGGGTGGTTCCGGCTGCGGCGGCGGGGGCGGTTTCACCGCCTGCGGCGCGGGGCGCGGGGCCTTCTTGGCCTCGGCCAGTTCGGAATCGAGCTCGGCAACCCGCTGGCGCAGGTCGGCGTTCTCCTCGATGAGGCGTGAGAGCTCCTGCTCGACCAGGTCGAGGAAGGCGTCGACTTCGTCCTCGTTGTAGCCGCGCTTCCCGATCGGCGGTTTGCTGAACGCGACGTTGTGCACATCGGCTGGGGTCAGCGGCATGGAAGGATCCCTTCACGCTTCGTACGGAGATCTAGCGGTAGATCTGGCAAGCTATTGTTCACGGCCCATTCTGTCACACCTAGGCGACCGGCTGCCCGAGCCTGCTGGTCACCGACATCAGGATGAACACGATGAAAAGCAGCACCATAATCGACAGATCGAGCCGAATTCCCCCCAGGTTCACCGGCGGTATCAAGCGCCTCAGCAGTTTCACCGGAGGATCGGTGATCGTGAAGATCACCTCCAGCACCACGGCAACCGCCCCGCGCGGATGCCAGTCACGAGCGAAGTTGCGGATGAACTCGACGATCACTCGGCTGATCAACAACAGCCAGAAGAGGAACAGGAGTACATACAGCACCTGGAACAAGGCCACCAGACCACTTTGCCTCAGAATCGGTGTGCTGCAAACTCCCCGCGCCGTCCGGTCGTGACAGCACTCCCCCGCTCGCGGCGTGTCGACCGGGACGACGGCCGCGAGCGACGCCCCGGTGCCCGACTATTTCTGGTTGTAGAAGCCGGTTTCGGCGATCCGGCGGCGCTCCTCGGCCGATACGTCCACGTCGGCCGGTGAGAGCAGGAACACCTTGGTCGCCACCTTGTCGAACGATCCGCGCAGCGCGAAGGCCAGGCCGGCGGCGAAATCGACCAGGCGGCGGGCGTCGGCGTTGCTCATCTCCACCAGGTCCATGATCACCGGCGTGCCGTCGCGGAAGCGCTCGCCGATGACGGCGGCCTCGGCATAGGTCCGCGGGCGCAGCGTGGTGATCTTGGACAACGGGCCTCCGTCCTCGAAGACGGGCTGGCGGCGCGGCGCGGGCTCGAAGCGGGCGCGCTCCTCCATCCGCCGCTCCGACTCGGGATCCACCGCCAGGGCACCGTGCGTGGTGCCGCGAACCATCGGAGTACCGCCGCCGAGCCGGTCCATGTTCCGGCCGCGGCCCGACGGCGCGCTCTCGATGCGCGTGGGGCGGCGCGGCTCGTGCTCGTACCGGTCGTCGGAGTAGTCGTCGCGCCGCGCGACGCTGTAGCCCGGCTGATAAGGGGGCTTGTAGGCCGGCTCCGAATATCCGGGGTCGCCGTACCCGGGGTCGCCGTCGTAGCGGTCGTCACCGAACCGGGAGCGGCCGCCCTCATACCGATCGGAGTCGTATCGATCGGCGTCGTACCGGGATTCACCGAAATCGCGGGGCCGGCGGGCGCCGCGGTCCTCGGCGCCCCGGGGGCCGCGATCGTCGACGTAGTCGTCCTCGTACTCTTCGAGCGGAACCATGCCGAAGTAGGCCTTGAACCTGTGCAGCGTGCTCATGCTCGCACCTCGGCTTCCACCTCGCTGGCGCTCGATTCCAGCACGAGCACGCTCGTGGCTGCGCTGACATCTCGCTCGCTGCGCTCGCTCATCCTGGTCGACCTTCCTACGGCACCCGGTTGGCCTGGGGTGTTGAAGTCCTGCTCAATCCTTCGTCAGTCTCCGAGCATATGTTTCGAATGTGACTGATGAGGTTTGTTTGCTATCCCGAGGTTATCGGTCGAGCGCCCATCAGGGCAGTACCGACACGCACGCAGGTCGAGCCGTGTCGGATTGCGGCCTCCAGGTCCGCGGACATCCCGGCGGACAACTCGGTCGCCTCCGGATGGGTATCCCGCAGCCGGGCGTGTAACTCGGCCAGCCGCGCGAATTCGGGTTCCGGGTCGGCGTCCAGCGGCGGGATCGCCATCAGGCCCGCCAGCCGGAGGTTGTCCGCGGCCGCCACCCGCTCGGCGAGCCGCGGCAGATCGTCCGGCAGGACGCCGCCGCGGCTCACGTCGCCGTCCAGGCTGACCTGCAGCAGCACCCGCAGCGGCGAGTCCCGGTGCCCGGCCGCGCGGGCCGCGCCGACGCCGGTGTCGAGGGCACCGGCCAGCCGCTCGCTGTCCACCGAATGCACCGCATAGGCCCAGCGCGCCACCGATTTTGCCTTGTTGCGCTGCAGGCGGCCGATCATGTGCCAGCGCACTCGAGACAGGTGTCCCAATGCGGACACCTTCGCCGCGGCCTCCTGCTCCCGCGATTCGCCGAACTCCCGGCGGCCGAGGCCGTAGAGGATCTCGACATCCGACGCCGGGAAGAATTTCGTTACCGGCAGTAACCTCACCCCGGCCGGATCCCGTCCCGCCGCCCGGCAGGCGGATTCGATGCGCGCCGACAGACCGGTCAGGGCGGTGGACAGGGCCGCCGTTCGCGTGGATTCCGCGGCGGCGATGCCGGATTCGCCGGTCATACAACAACTCCCTCGAATGCGTAACTGGTCACGAATGCCTCCGGGCGTGTCGATCGTCCATTTTCCGCACCTATTCCCGGTATCACTTTCCCGCAAGCCCCAGAAATAGGGGCAAACACCCCGCGAATGCCTCGGACGGGGCCGTCCATCGCGCGCGTGCCGTCCGGCCCGGCGCTCACTCGGGCGAACTCTCGGTTTCCCTCCAGATGACACCGGCGATGCGGCCCGTCGGCGCACCGCGGCGGTGACTGAAGAGGGTCTCGTCCTCGATCGTGCAGCGCGGGTCGACCGCGACCGCGCCGACGCCGGCCTGTTCGAGCTGGCGGCGCACCCCGGCCCGCAGATCCAGGCCCGGGGTGCCCTTGGCGGTCGTGGTGGCGCTGCCGGGCAGGTGGGTGTCGACGTCGGCGCGCATCTCCGCGGGAACCTCATAGTGCCGGCCGCTCGCCGCCGGACCCAGGAATGCCCCGATGCGTTCCGCTGCCGCACCGGCCGAGACCATCGCCTCCAGCACGTGCGGCACGATGCCGATGCGCGCGCCCACCCGCCCGGCATGCACGGCCGCGATCACCCCGGCCTCGTCGTCGGACAGCAGGATCGGCACGCAGTCGGCGGTCAGGACCACCAGGGCCAGCCCCGGCACCGTCGTGACCAGCGCGTCGGTCACCGGAACCGGTTCGGCCCGTGGCCCGTCGACGACCTCGACGCGGCGCCCGTGCACCTGTTCCATCCAGACCAGCCGCTCCGGCGCCAGCCCGATGCCCTCGGCCAGCCGTAACCGGTTGCGCCGCACCGCCTCCGGATCGTCCCCGACATGATCTCCGAGATTGAACGAGTCGTACGGCGCCCGCGAGAAGCCACCGGCGCGCGTGGTGGTCACCCGGCGGGTCCGAACCGAAGCAGCAGTCATACCCCGAGATTAGTAGCCGGAGCGACGCCGCCCGGCGCCGCAGCGACGAACGCACCCGCTCCCTGGAGCCGGGAGAGCGGGTGCGATCGCCGGCTAGCGGCGCATGAAGGACGGTACGTCGACGTCGTCGTCGTCCGAGTCGTCGTCCGGGGGCTGGATGTGGGTGCGCGAGTTGTGCGCGACCGTCGGGTCGCTGGCGGGACGGGGCTCGTAGGACGGCGCCGGGCCGCGCTGGACCGGGGACGGCGTGGGCGACGGGGCCGACTCCGTACTGCGGCCGGCACCGAAATCGGTGCTGCGCGAGGAGGTCTGGCCGACCTCGCCCGCGCGGGCCGACCCGATCGTCGAACGCCCCGCGGTATCGACCCGCCGGGCGGGGGTGCCACCGTCGAAACCGGCGGCGATCACCGTGACGCGCACCTCG
The DNA here is from genome assembly GCF_000526215.1 of Nocardia sp. BMG51109. Taxonomy (NCBI): domain Bacteria; kingdom Bacillati; phylum Actinomycetota; class Actinomycetes; order Mycobacteriales; family Nocardiaceae; genus Nocardia; species Nocardia sp. BMG51109. The sequence goes on along the minus strand of NZ_JAFQ01000004.1, from coordinate 5,116,436 downwards.
TCGCCGAGCGAATCGTCGATCACCGTGCCGAAGATGATGTTGGCCTCGATATGCGCGGCCTCCTGCACCAGCGAGGCGGCCTCGTTGATCTCGAACAGGCCCAGATCCGAGCCGCCCGCGATGGACAGCAGCACGCCGTGCGCACCATCCATCGAGGCCTCCAGCAAGGGCGAATTGATCGCCGCCTCGGCCGCCTTCACCGAGCGGCCCTCGCCGCGCGAGGAACCGATGCCCATCAACGCCGAACCGGCCCCGGACATCACGCTCTTGACGTCGGCGAAGTCGACGTTGATCAGGCCCGGTGTGGTGATCAGGTCGGTGATGCCCTGAACACCGTTGAGCAGCACCTCGTCGGCGGAGCGGAAGGCATCCATCAGGCTGACCGCCGCGTCGCCGAGTTGTAGCAGCCGGTCGTTCGGGATCACGATCAGCGTGTCGCAGGACTCGCGCAGCGACTGTATGCCGGCCTCGGCCTGGTTGCTGCGGCGCTTGCCCTCGAACGAGAACGGCCGCGTGACCACGCCGATGGTCAGCGCGCCCAGCTTGCGGGCGATGCTGGCCACGACCGGTGCGCCACCGGTCCCCGTGCCACCACCCTCACCGGCGGTGACGAAGACCATGTCGGCGCCCTTGAGCACCTCCTCGATCTCGTCCTTGTGATCCTCGGCGGCCCGGCGGCCGACCTCCGGATCCGCACCGGCGCCCAGTCCGCGGGTGAGTTCCCGGCCGACGTCGAGCTTGACGTCCGCGTCACTCATCAGCAGCGCTTGCGCGTCGGTATTGACCGCGATGAACTCGACTCCCTTGAGTCCCTGTTCGATCATCCGGTTGACGGCATTCACGCCGCCGCCGCCGATACCGACGACCTTGATCACTGCAAGGTAGTTGTGCGGGGGCGTCATGGGCTCTCGCCTTCCTTCGATCTCAAGCCTGTCGTTTGCGGATCCCCGGCAGAACACCGACCGTTCGGTCCGAGCCGCCCCGAGTCCAATCTCGGGCAAACCCTAAACCTCAACAATAGGGTTGGCGTTATGTCAAGTATCCGACTGCTGCGGAACGCTATTCGCACCCGCTGCAATCCGCGCGCAGGCGCGCCGAAACGAGCATGAGAATCTTGTGCGACCCATGTCGTCCGAGCCCGCCCCGCATCGTATCGCGAACGGCCGCCCCGGGTGTGGGGAATCGTTCCTGGTGCCCGCGAGAATTCGGCGGCTGCCGTGGGGCAGTCACCGAAAACCCCGAAGGCACAACGGGTATCACTCACTTTACCGTTACCAGATCGGGGCTCGATACGTCGAACACCGTGCCGGGCCGAGTCAGCACCGGCAGCACCACCGCAGCCTTGCGCGCCGAATCCTCGACCCCACCCCACAGTACGGTGCGCCCGTCGGTCAGGCTCAGCTCGACGTCCGAAACAGACCGCGCCACAACCTCTCCCACCTGGTCTCGCAGCGCCGGCGGGGCGGCGTCGAGCACCGTGACCGCGGCCCGAGTGACCGGATCGCTACCGCCCGGGCTCGCGGTCACCAGCTTGGGCAGACCGGGCGGCGGTGGCTCGATGGCGTATTCGACGCTGTCGATATCGAGCAGGTGCGTGCCCTGTGGACTCTCGAAGTAGGCCACCGGGGTGCGCTCCTCGACCGTCACCCGCACCGTCCCCGGGAAGCCGCGCTGTACGCGCGCGGAATGCACCTTGGGGATGGTCGCCACCCGCCGCGCCATCGCGTCGGTGTCGATGCGCAACATCGAACGGCCACCGGGAATCCGGAGCACGTCGCGAACCTGTCGCTCGGACACCGTGACCAGGCCCTCGATCCGCACGGTTCGCACCGAGAACACCGGTGTGAAATATGCGACGCCGACCAGGATCACGAGCAGCACGGCAACGGGCAAGGCCCACCGGACGATTCGGCGCACCGGCAGTTCGGCCACGGCCGCACCGACGCGCCGGAGGCCGGACTCGCGGTGCGGATCCCGCGCCGAGCCGGACCGTCCGCGCCGGTCGCGGCCGTCGCGCCCGGGGCGGGCGGAGCGCCGGCGGGGCTCGGCGGCGTCCGGGTCGTCGGAGTCCGGGGGGTTCGCCCGGTCGAAATCCGCCCCGTCGAAATCCGCCGGTTCGTCGCCGGGGTGGCGCCCCCGGCCCGGGCTTCGCGTTCGCGAGCTGCTCATGCGCCCCCGCTCACCGGCCGGCCGGCGGCCGCACCCGCAACCCGTCCAGGATCTGCCCGCCCAGCATGGTCACATCGCCGGCGCCCATGGTGATCACGACGTCGCCGGGGCGGGCCAGGCTCGCCGCCTGCCGGCCGACCCGCGACATATCCGGTTGATAGTGCACGGGTTTCGTGACCGACTGGGCCACCAGGGCGCCGTTGACGCCCGGCAGCGGCTTCTCGCGGGCGCCGTAGACGTCGAGCACCACCACCTCGTCGGCCAGATCGAGCGCGGCGCCGAACTGGGCCGCGAACGTGGCGGTCCGGCTGTACAGGTGCGGCTGGAACACCACGATCACCCGGCCCTGCCGGGAGCGTGCGCCGTCGGCGGCCTCCTGCCGCACCAGTTCGGCGGCGGCGCCCAGCACCGCGCGGACCTCGGTGGGATGGTGGGCGTAGTCGTCGAACACCCGGACGCCGTTCTCCCGGCCGACGAACTGGAACCGGCGGTGCACTCCCCCGAACCCCTCCAGGCCCTGCAGCGCCTCGTCGGGCGCGGCCCCGGCGTCGCGCGCGGCCAGCAGCGCGGCGAGCGCGTTCAACGCCATGTGCCGGCCCGGCACCGCCAGCCGCAGCGTACGCGGGGCCGGCTCGTCGGTGAACCGGAAGGTGATCACGCCGCCCACGTCGCGCGGCTCCCAGGACAGCAGCCGCGCGCCGATCGGCACCGGTACGCCGGTGAGATCGCCGGAGCCGTAGCCGAGAATGCGAATGTCGAGTTCTCCTGCCGCCGTACGCGCGGCCACCCGCTCGGCGAGGGCCAGCGAACCCGGATCGTCCAGGCACACCACCAGCAGCCCGCCGGGGCGCAGCCGCGCCACGAAGTCGTCGAAGACCTGGACGTACGCCTCGTCGGTGCCGAAGAAATCCAGGTGGTCGGATTCGATATTGGTGATCACCGCGACGTCCGGGTCGTACTGCAGCAGCGAGCCGTCGGACTCGTCGGCCTCGGCGACGAAGTAACCGCCGGTGCCGTGGTGGGCGTTGGTGCCGGCCTCGTTCAGCTCGCCGCCGACGGCGAAGGACGGGTCGAATCCGCAGTGCTGCAACGACACCACCAGCATCGAGGTGGTCGAGGTCTTCCCGTGGGTACCGGATACCAGCAGCGTGTAGTGGCCGTGCATCAGCTCGGCGAGCACCGCCGGGCGCAGCAGCACGGGCACCCCGCGCCGCTTCGCCTCCACCAGTTCGGGGTTGGTCTTGGGGATGGCGGCCAGGGTGGTCACCACCGCGGTCGGTCCGCCGGGCAGCAGGTCCAGGGCGTCGGCGTCGTGGCCGATGCGCACCTCGGCCCCGCGGGCCCGCAGCGCGAGCACGCCGCGGCTCTCCTTGGCGTCGGATCCGGACACGGCACCGCCGCGCGACAGCAGTATCCGGGCGATACCCGACATGCCGGCCCCGCCGATACCGACCATGTGCACCCGCCGCAGCAGCGGCGGCAGCTCCTGATCTTCCGTTCCGCTCACCGGCCGGCCACCTCCACCACGATCCGCGCCACCGCGTCGGCGGCCTCACGATGCCCGGCGCCGGCGGCCGCCGACCCCATGGCCGCCAGCCGCGACGGATCGGTGAGCAGCGGAATCACCTCGTCGATCACGTACTTCTCGGTCAGTTCCGAATCGGGGACAATTCTGCCACCGCCCTGGGCCACGACGGGGCGGGCGTTGAGCTCCTGTTCGCCGTTGCCGTGCGGCAGCGGGACGTAGAACGCCGGCAGACCGACCGCGGAGACCTCGGCGACGGTCATGGCACCGGAGCGGCACACCGCCGCATCGGCCGCGGCATAGGCCAGGTCCATGCGCGAGACATACGGCAGCGCAACGTACTTCGCCGCGCCGTCCGGATCGGCGCGCACCTGCACCGTGTTCTTGGGCCCGTGCGCGTGCAGGACCGAGATCCCCGCCGCGGTCAACTGCGGCGCGGCCGCCGGCACCGCCTCGTTGAGCCGCCGCGCGCCCTGCGAACCACCGAACACCAGCAGCACCGGCCCCTCGGCGGGCAGCCCGAAATGGGCGCGGGCCTCGGCGCGCAGCGCCGCCCGGTCCAGCGTCGCGATCTGCTCGCGCACCGGGATTCCCACGATCTCGGCGTCCGCGCGGCCCGGCGCGCGCACCCCGGAGTTCGCCACCGCGGCCAGCACCCGGGCGGCCCGTCGCGCGCCGACCTTGTTCGCGATACCCGCCTTGACATTCGCCTCGTGCACCACCACGGGCACCGGCCGCCGGCGCGTGCCCCCGCCCCGCCGCCCCGGCCGGAACCCGCGCCCGGCGGCCAAATAGGCGGGCAGCGCCACGTATCCGCCGAAACCGACGATCACATCGGCGTTCTCGGCATCGATCACCGCGCGAGCGCGGGCGACCGACGACCGCACCCGGCCGGGCAGCCGCAGCAGATCACCGGTCGGCTTGCGCGGCAACGGGACCGGCGGGATCAGCTCGAGCGGATAGCCGCGTTCGGGGATCAGCGTCGTCTCCAGGCCCCGCTCGGTGCCCAGCGCGGTGATCCGGATCGAGGGGTCCAGCCGGCGCAGCGCGTCGGCGACCGCCATGGCGGGTTCGATGTGGCCGGCGGTCCCTCCGCCCGCGACGATCACCGAGAGTGCCCGGCCCCCAGGTCTTTCCGTACCCGACCCGAAGCTCTCGGCGGTTGTCACCTCGAATTTCCCCGTTCTCTCGCATGTTTCATGGGATAGTTCGGCTCCCAGGCCCGGGTGGAGCGCCACGAACTGGTACTGCGGCTCTCCCGGCGGCCCGAGTCCGCCGCCCGGCGGCGGGCGGAATCCGAATCTATCGAGCGGCGCGGCGCGGGTTCCGAGCCGCCCCGCCGCCCGGACCCGCCGCCGCGCCGGTCACCGGCGGACAGCTCCCGGCGCGCGGGCGCCGCGCGTAATCCGGACCGGGCGGCCCGGGCGGGCGCGTACATCTCCGGCGTCGGCAGCCGCAGCAGCCGGCTCACCCGGCCGTCCTGGCCGTTGCGCAGCGCCGACACCGCCTCCGGTTCGTGCCGCGCCGCGTTGGCGATGATCCCGAACATCAGCAGCGTGATCGCCAGCGACGAGCCGCCCGCCGATACCAGCGGCAGCTGCAGACCGGTCACCGGCAGCAGGCCCACCACGTAGGCGATGTTGATCAGCGCCTGTCCGGTGATCCAGGTGGTCGCCGAGGCGGTCAGCAGCCGCAGGAACGGATCCGCCGACCGGCTCGCGATCCGCAGCCCGGTGTACACGAACAGCGCGAAAAGCCCCAGTACCAGCGCGCATCCGAGAAATCCGAGTTCCTCGCCGATGATGGCGAAGATGAAGTCGTTGTGCGCGTTGGGCAGATAGCTCCACTTCGCCCGGCTCTGCCCCAGGCCGCGGCCCCAGATGCCGCCGTCGGCCAGCGAGTACAGCGCCTGGCGCGCCTGATAGTTGTCGCCCATGTGATCGGAGCTGGGGTCGAGGAACGACCGCACCCGGTCGGACCGATACCCGGCGGACATCGCGAGGACGCCGGCGGTGACCAGCCCGGACACGGCGATGGTCACGAACAGCCGCACCGGCAGCCCGCCGAACCAGAGCAGTCCGGCCACGATGAGACCGACCGCGACCGTGGTGCTGAGGTTCGGCTGCACCACGATCAGCGCACACACCAGCAGGCTGGCCGGCAGCAGCGGCACCAGCAGCTCCTTCAGGCCGGCCCGGTCGGCCCGGCGCGACGCCAGCAGGTGGGCACCCCAGATGATCAGCGTCACCTTCACGATCTCCGAGGGCTGCACCGAGATGGGGCCGAGCACCAGCCAGCGCCGCGCACCCAGCACCTGCGACCCGATCCCGGGAATCAGCACCAGGATCAGGAGGAAGACCGAGACCGCGAAGATCGGGAAGGACGCCTGCCGCAAGCGCCGCAGCGGAATTCGCAGCGCGAGGTAGAACAGCACCGCACCCAGCAGCGCGAACATGCCCTGCTGAATGAACAGCGAATACGCCGAGCCACCGCCGGCGTACTCCACGACACCCGACGCCGACAGCACCATGACCAGGCCGAGCAGGGTGAGCAGGGTGGCGATCGTCACGACGAGATGGAAGGACGCCAACGGCCGGGACAGCCAGGCGCCGAGATTGATCCGGGGCCGCGGCGTGCCCGGCGCGGCCTTCGCCGACCTGCCGGCGGATGCGGAGCGGCCGCTCATGAGTTCACATCGCGTTCGTGCAGCACTGCCAGCGCCCCTCCTGCCTAGCCCTCCGCGCGGGGCGCGGAAGTCACCGTAGTCTCCCACCGTCGGCGGTGCCGAGATCTCCCTCGTCGAGCCCCTGCACCGCGGTGGCGAAACTGCGCCCGCGGTGGGTGTAGTCGGCGAACATGTCCAGCGAGGCCGCGGCCGGCGCCAGCAGCACCGTGTCGCCGCGGCGGGCATAGCCGGCGGCCAGGCGCACCGCCCGGGCCATCACCGCGTCCGCGCCGTCGATCTGCGCGACCAGCGACGCGGGCGTGAGTTCCGCCGGTATCCCTGCCATCCCTGCATCGTCACCCGAACCGAGCGCCACGACGGGGACATCGGGCGCGTGTCGCGCCATTGCCGAGGCGACGACCGGGGCGTCCTGCCCGAACAGCACCGCGGCGACGAGCCGATCGGCGACCTCCTCGACCAGGTCGTCGACGTGCGCGCCCTTGAGCTGCCCGCCGGCCAGCCAGATCACCTGCGGATGCGCCAGGATCGACGACCGCGCCGCATGCGGATTGGTGGCCTTGGAGTCGTCGACGAACGTCACCCCGCCGAGCTCGCGCACCAGCGCCGCGCGGTGCGGGCCCACCTTGTGCTCCTGCAGGCCCTCCTTCACGAATTGCGGTACCACGTCGACGGATCGGGTGAGCGCGGCCGCGGCCAGCGCATCGGCCACACCGGCCGGACCGGCCGGGCTGACGTCGCCCACCTCGGCCAGTATCGCGGCCTTGGTGAACGCGCGGTCGAGCAGCTTGCCGTCCACCACGCCGAGTTCGCCGTCGGCCGGCACTCCCACCCGGAAGCCGACGGTGCGGCGCGCCTTGGACTTTCGCGCGAGCGCGGCGGCCACCGGATCGTCCAGGCCCACGATGCCGACGCGCCCGGTCAGCGCCCGGGCCTTGGCGGCGGCGTAGGCGTCCAGGCCGCCGTGCCAGTCCAGGTGGTCCTCGGCGACGTTGAGCACGACCCCGGCCTCGGGCCGCACCGACGGCGCCCAGTGCAGCTGGAACGACGACAGCTCGACGGCCAGGATCTGCGGACCCGGATTGCGCCGCAACGCATCCAGGATCGGCAGGCCGATATTGCCGCAGGCGACCGAGGCCAGGCCGGCCGCGCGCAGGATGGCGTGGGTCATCTGGGTGGTGGTGGTCTTGCCGTTGGTGCCGGTGATCACCAGCCACTTGCGCGCCGGGCCGTAGAGCCGGGCCTGATCCACCCACCAGGCGAATTCGACGTCGCCCCAGACCGGGATGCCCTCCGTGACCGCCGAGACCAGCACCGGGGAGTCCGGCCGCCAGCCCGGACTGGTGATCACCAGCGCGAATCGGTCCAGGGCGGCGGGCAACAGCAGCTCGTCACCGGTCGCGGTGGTCAGCCCCAGCTCGGCGGCCTCGGCCATCGCCTTCTCGCCGGCATCGGTGACCACCGGCCGGGCGCCGACATCGCGCAGCGGCTCGATCAACGATCTGCCCGACACCCCCCACCCCGCGACGAGAACGTCACGGCCACGCAGGAACTCGAGCATCGGCCCCGGTGAACGCAGGGCCCGCGGAATCTGTTCGTCCATGGCTGCTACCCGACCTGAGAGAGATATTCGCTGTAGAACAATCCCAGTCCGACTGCTGATGCCATGCCGGCCAGCAACCAGAACCGAATGATCACGGTAGTCTCGGCCCATTTGCTGAGTTCGAAGTGGTGGTGGAACGGCGCCATCTTGAACAATCGGTTGCGCGTGGTCCGGAACACCGCGACCTGCAACACCACCGACACGGTCTCGGCGACGAACAGCGCGCCGATGACGATCATCAGCAGCTCGGTGCGGGTCGTGATGGACAGCCCGGCGATCAGGCCACCCAGCGCCAGCGAACCCGTGTCACCCATGAAGATCTTGGCGGGAGCCGCGTTCCACCACAGGAACCCGACGCACGCCGCGGCGCCGGCGGCGCACACCAGCGCCAGGTCCAGCGGGTCGCGCACGTTGTAGCAGCCGGCCTCGGGCTTGGTCTCGCAGGCGTGGTAGTACTGCCAGAACGTGATGATCACGTAGGCGCCCAGCACCAGGCTCATCGCCCCGGCGGCCAGGCCGTCCAGCCCGTCGGTGAGGTTGACCGCGTTCGACCAGGCCACCACCACCAGGCAGACGAAGGCGAGGAAGATGATCACGCCCATCGACACGGTCGTGATCTCGCGAACGTAGGACAGGTGCCGGCTGGCCGGGGTGCGGTCGCCCGCACCCGGGAACTGCAGCGCCAGCACCCCGAAGAACACCGCCGAGGTCAGCTGGCCGAGGTATTTGCCCGCGGCCGTCAATCCCAGATTGCGCTGCTTGCGCAGCTTGATGAAGTCGTCGACGAAGCCGACCGCGCCCAGCGCGGTGGCCAGGCCCAGCACGAGCAGCGCGGAGACCGACGGCCCGTCGGCGTGATATCCGATGCCGATCAGGTGCGAGCCCAGATATCCGGCCCACATGCCGATCAGGATCGCCACGCCACCCATGGTCGGCGTGCCGCGCTTGGCCTTGTGGCTCTCCGGCCCGTCGATCCGGATCTCCTGACCGAACCCGCGCCGGGCGAACATCCGGATCAGCAACGGCGTCAACAGGATCGACACCGCCAGCGCGATGCCGGCCGCGAACAGGATCTGTCTCATACCGCCGCCTCCGTACCGGACGGTGGCACCTGGGGACGCCGCACCGCCTCCGCATCCGGCTCGGATGCCGCGGTCAGATGCTGCGCGACCGCCCACAGCCCGGCCGAGTTGGACGCCTTCACCAGCACCACATCACCCGCCGCGAGCTCGTTGTCCAGCACCGCGATCGCGGCCTCGATGTCGGGTACGAGAACCGATTCCTCACCCCATGACCCTTCCATGACCGCCCCCTGATGCAGCGCGCGGGCCGGGCGCCCGCTGCCGACGACGATGAGGCGGTCCACATCCAGGCGCACCGCCAGCCGGCCGATCCGGTCGTGCTCGACGACGGATTCCTCGCCCAGTTCGGCCATTTCCCCCAGCACGGCCCAGGATCGGCGGCCCGGCCCGCCGTCCCCCTCGCTCCCCTCGGCACGCGCCATGCTCACGAGGGCCTTGAGCGCCGCGCGGACCGAATCCGGGTTGGCGTTGTAGGAGTCGTTGACGACGGTGACGCCGTCGGCGCGGGTGCGCACGTCCATGCGGTGCGCCGACACGATCCGCGCGCCCGACAGCGCGGCCGCGACCGAGTCGAGATCGGCACCGCACTCCAGCGCCACCGCGGCGGCGGACAGCGCGTTGCCGACCTGGTGCTCGCCGTGCACGGCCAGCCGGATCTCGGTCTCGGAACCGTTGGCGTGCAAGGTGAACCGGGCACGAGCAGCCTCGTCGAGCACGACGCCGGTGGCCCGCACGCCGGCGGCGCCGGACTGGCCGACCGTGACCACGCGCGCCCGCGTGCGGCTCGCCATCGCCGCCACGTTCGGGTCGTCGGCATTCAGGATCGCGATGCCGGACGGCGGAAGCGCCTCCACCAGTTCGCCTTTGGCCCGCGCGATCGCCTCGCGGCTGCCGAACTCGCCCAGGTGGGCGGTGCCGACGTTGAGCACGACGCCGATCGCCGGCGGCGCGGTCTCGGTGAGCGCCGCGATATGTCCCACCCCGCGGGCCGACATCTCCAGCACCAGGAACCGGGTGCCGGCGTCCGCGCGCAGCACCGTCCACGGGTAACCGAGCTCGTTGTTCAGCGAACCCGGCGGGGCCACCACCGGCCCGAGCGGAGCCAGCACGCTCGCCAGCAGATCCTTGGTCGAGGTCTTCCCGGAGGAGCCGGTCACCCCGATGACGGTGAGGCCACCGGTCGCGAGGCGGTCGATGCTCACCCGGGCCAGCTTCGCCAGCGCGGCGAGGACGGCCGCGCCGGAACCGTCGCGGTCGTGCGCCAGCACCAGCGCCCTGCTGCCGGTGACCGGCAGCGGTTCCACCACGATGGCCGGAACGCCCACCGGCCGCGCCGCCAGCACGGCCACCGCACCGGCGGCCACGGCACCGGCCGCGAAATCGTGCCCGTCGGCGTGCTCACCCGGCATCGCCAGAAAAAGATCACCGGAATCGACTCGGCGCGAATCGAATTCGACCGCACCGGTCACCGTCACCGCAGGATCGGGTACATCGTGCAGCGTGCCGCCGACGACATCCGCGATCTCCCGCAGGGTCATCTCGATCATGAAACGGTCAGATCCTTGTCATCAGGCGCGGGCCGCCGAGAGAGGGCCTCAGCCAGCACCTCGCGGTCGTCGAACGGATACTTCACACCCGCGATCTCCTGCCCGGTCTCGTGCCCCTTGCCCGCCACGAGCACCACATCCCCCGGCCGCGCCCAGTCCACGGCGGCGGCGACGGCCGCGGCCCGGTCCCCGATCTCGGTGACCTCGCCGCGTTCCGGCTCCGGAATCCCCTGCGCGCCGGCGTGAATCGCCGCACGGATGGCCGCCGGGTCCTCGCCGCGCGGATTGTCGTCGGTGATGATCAGCAGGTCGGCGCCGCGGGCCGCGGTGGCGCCCATCAGCGGCCGCTTGCCGGCGTCGCGGTCGCCGCCCGCACCGACCACCACGGCCAGCCGGCCGCCGGAACCCTTGACGTACTCGCGCAGCGTCGCGATGACCGATTCCACCGCCGCCGGCTTGTGCGCGTAGTCCACCACCGCGAGAAAATCCTGCCCCCGGTCCACGCGCTGCATCCGGCCCGGCACGTCCACGTGCGCCAGCGCCGCGGCCGCGGTCGCCGCATCGACACCCGCGGCCGCGCACACCGCGACCGCGAGCAGCCCGTTGGCGATGTTGTAGTGGCCCGGAAGGCGCAGGCGCACCGGGATTTTCGCGTCCCGGCCGACGGCGGTGAACGACTGCTCGCCACCCTCGGCGGAGACACCCAGTGCGACCCAGTCCGATTCGTCCTCGCCCGTCGGGCTCGTGGTCGTGGCGACCGTGACGACCGGCGCGCGGCCGCCCACCTCGCGGGCCAGCCGCCGCCCCCAGGCGTCGTCGACGCAGATCACGCTGAGCTGCGCGGCGACCGGCGAATCGGGGTCGAACAGCCGGCGCTTGGCGGCGAAGTAGTCCTCGAAATCGGCGTGGAAGTCGAGGTGGTCCTGCGACAGATTGGTGAACGCGCCCACCGCGAAACGCACGCCGTCGACGCGGCCCAGCGCCAGCGCGTGGCTGGACACCTCCATCACCACCGCGTCCACGCCCTGCTCGACCATCAGCGCGAACATGGCGTGCAGCTGCGGCGCCTCCGGCGTGGTCAGCGCGCTCGGCACCCGGCCGTATCCGAAGCCGCCCGAGCGGGGGCCCTGCGTGGTGACGCAAGCTACCGCCTCCGGGCCCTGACCGCTCGGGCGGAAACCCATGCGAGTCTCGATGGTCCCGATCAGCGCGGTCTGCCGCCCGGCCGCGGCGAGCCCGGCCTCCACCAGATACGACGTGGTGGTCTTGCCGGAGGTGCCGGTGATGCCGACGACCCGCAGCCGCTGCGACGGGTGGCCGTAGATCTCCGCCGACAGCTCACCCAGCACCGCGCGCGGACTGTCGTGCACGAGCACGGGAACGCCGATCTCACCGATCAATTCGGCGCCGGCCGGATCGGTGAACACCGCGACCGCCCCGCGCTCGACCGCCTCGGCGGCGAACCGGGCGCCGTGTGCGCGCGCACCGGCCAGCCCGGCGAACAGATCACCCGGCCGCACGGCGTCGGACCGATGCTCGATGCCGGTCACCACGGTGTCGAGGCACTCGGCTTCGAGGCGCTCCGTGTCGAGGCGCTCGGTCTCGGGGAGCTCGCCGCGGCTCGGCCGCGCACCGGTGACCTCGACGACCGTTCGCAGCGCGGTGGACGGCGGCGCCGCCGGGCGCAGTGCCTGCGGACTGGGCTGCACGGGCACGAAGCTCCTCTCGGTTCGATATGGCCCTCGGCTCGGCGGGCCGCTGCCGGGGCGATCTCATGACGTCGGACTCGAGTCGACGTGTCAGGTTACCGACGTTCGCTCGGCCCCGGGCACTGCGGCCGGGTATTGGGCTCAATCGGCCTGCAACACCCACTGCCGCGCCGGTGGGGACGGCGGAATCCGGTCGCGCTGCAACGCCCAGGACGCGATGTTGTGGAACAGCGGCGCCGCGGACTGACCGCCGCCGCCGTCGGTGCTGCGGATCGGCGCGTCGAGCATGATGCCGACCACGTAGCGCGGGTTGTCGGCGGGGGCGATACCGGCGAAGGTGATCCAGTAGCGATCGGTGAAATAGCACCCGCAGTTCGGATCTATCTGCTGTGCGGTGCCCGTCTTGCCCGCGATCTGGTAGCCCTCGACCGCGCCGGACGGACCGGAGCCCTGCTGCACGCCCGCCGGATCGTGCTGGACCACCGCCTCGAACATGTCGCGCAGCGTCCGGGCCGTCTGCGGGCTCACCACCCGCACGCCCTCGGGTTGTTCGGTCTCCCTGCGCTTTCCGTCCGCCCCGACCTCGGCCTTGACGATGCGCGGCGGGATCCGCACGCCGTCGTTGGCGATCGCCTGGTACATTCCGGTCATCTGCAGCAGGCTCATCGAAAGCCCCTGCCCTATCGGCAGATTCGCGAACGTCGAGCCCGACCACTGGTCGCGCGGCGGGACGACGCCCCCGCTCTCGCCCGGCAGTCCGACATCGGTGCGCTGCCCGAGCCCGAATCGCTTCACCATCTCCGCGAAGCGAGTCTCACCCACCCGCTGGGCGAGCATCAGGGTGCCGACGTTCGAGGACTTACCGAAGATGCCCGCGGTGGTGTACGGGGTCACGCCGTGTTCCCAGGCGTCGTTCACGGTGACGCCGCCCATGTGGATCTGCCCCGGAACCTGATGCACCTCGTCCGGATTCGTCAGCCCGTACTCTATCGCCGAGGCCGCGGTGACGATCTTGTTCACCGACCCCGGCTCGAAGACGTCGGAGACCGGCGGATTGCCCATGTGGCCGGTGTCCCAGTTCTTCGGCTCCAGTTGCGGGTTGAAGGTGTTGTCACCGGCCATCGACAGCACCTGCCCGGTGTGCGCGTCCAGCACCACCGCGGAGGCGTCCTGCGCCCCCGAGTTCTGCTTGGCCTGCTGCACCTGCTGCTGGACGTAGTACTGCATATCCGAGTCGAGGGTCAGCTCCACCGAGGACCCGTCCACCGCGGGCTGGCGGTCGCGCTCGCTGCCCGGGATCACCGCGCCGTCGGAGCCCCGGTCGTAGGTGTGCGAGCCGTTGGTGCCGGCCAGCTCCGAATCCATCGAGGATTCCAGGCCGACGACGCCGTGCCCGTCCCAGCCCGTGGCGCCGATGATGTTGGCGGCCAGCGAACCACCCGGATAGTTGCGGGTGTCCTGGCGGTCCACCGTCACCTCGGGGAACTGCTCCTTGATCTCCGAGGCGATCCGGGAGTCGACGTGGCGGGCCAGATAGACGAACGTCTCGTCACCGCGCAACTGCGCCAGCAGGTCGGCCTCCTTGGGCGCCGCCGGGCCGAGCTTGTCGTGGACCGTCTTGGCGATGTCCTGCAGCCGCTGGTCCGGATCGGGCGCCTTGGCCGATTTCGCGCGCGCCTCGGCGAGCTTCTTGCGCACGCCGACGGGCTGGAAGGACAGATCCTTGGTCGGCAGCGTGAAGGCCAGCGACTTGCCGTCGCGGTCGGTGATCGCCCCGCGCAGGGCCGGATCGTCGGCGTGCACCGTGCGCTGGCTGGCCGCCTGGGCCGACAGGCTGGGCGCGGAAACCGTCTGTACCCACAGCAATTGGGCCGCGACCAGCAGCAGCGCGGCCAGCATCACGACCCGGCCCACCCCGAACCGCAGCCGGAACGAGGCGTCACCGGCGGCGCCGGGCCCGGAACGCGGACGACGCCGGACCGGGCCCCGCCGCGGCTGGGTCGTACGGCCCGCGGACCGGGTCATCGAACACCCTCGTCCGGCACCGGGGCCGGCGTCTCGGTGGGCTCGGCGGACGGTCCCGGCGCGGGTGTCCCGGCCTGAGACGGCATGTCGGGTGCGGTCCCGGGCGCCGCCCCGAGCAGCGGCGGCTCGGCCGCGACCGGCGCCGGCGCGTCGGCCGGTGCCCGCACCGCCGAATCCGCCGGAGCGGCGGCCTGATCGGGCGCGGCCGGGACCGGCGCCGCCGCGTTCCCGTCCGGCGCCTGGTCGCCCGCGGGGACCTGACCGGCCTCCGGCGCCTGGCCCGGCACGGAGTGACCGACGCGCTGACTCGTCTCCGCCGGATTCTGACCCGGGCCGGGTGTGCTCGGCACGGGCACGAGCTGCTCCCCCTGTGCCCGGGCGAGCCGCGGCACCGGGGTGGGCGCGGCCGGAGAGGTGTTCAGCGGCGGCGCCGGGGGCCCCTGCTCGGGCGTCTCCGCGCCGACCACCGTCACCGTGCCGTCGGGCGCGACGAGCAGGCGGGACGGATCCTGCGCCGGGACCATGCCCAGCTCGCGGGCCCGGTTCGCCAGCTCCGGAGCGGAGTCGGCGGCCGCCACCTCGCGCTGCAGCGCCGCCCGCTCGTCCTCGAGGTGGCGATTGGTCTGGCGCGCATCGCCGAGCTGATAGCTGTCCTCGGCGGCACGGGTGGTCAGCAGCAGGGTCAGCACCAGGCCGCAGCCCAGCAGCGCGAGGATGGCGGAGACGAACGGCAGCCGGCCGGCCATCGCCGAGGCGGCCCGGCCCGGCAGCGGCGGGAGCCGCCGGCCGCGCTCGGAACGGTTGTGCCGGCGCGCGTAGGCGCGCTGGGCCGCACCGGATTTCACCCGCTCGGCCTGCTCCACCCGCCGGGGCGCGGCCGGGGCGGCACCCCGGCCGCTCCGGCGCGGCGTCTCCCGCACCTCTCGCCGTGGTGCGTCCACCCGTGTGCGCACGCTCATGGTCCTGCCTCCCCTACTGCGTCCTGTATCCGTTCCGCGGCCCGCATCCGTACCGGCGCGGCCCGCGGGTTGTCCTCGACCTCGTGCGCGGACGCCTTCTCCGCCCCCCGGGTCAGGATCGTGAATTCCGGCCCACCGCCGGGCAGTTCCATCGGCAGGTCGATCGGCGTGCGCGACGCCGAACGGCGCGCGAACACCTGCTTGACCGCCCGGTCCTCCAGCGACTGGTACGACATCACGACGATGCGGCCACCCACCTCGAGCGCGTCCAGCGCTGCGGGCAACGCGGCCTCCAGCGATTCCAGTTCCCGGTTGACCTCGACGCGCAGCGCCTGGAAGGTGCGCTTGGCGGGATGCCCGCCGGTGCGCCGGGTCGCCGCGGGGATCGCGTCGTACAGCAGCTCCACCAGCTGAGCGCTCGTGCTGAACGGGCGCTGCTCCCGCTTCCGGACGATCGCGCTCGCGATGCGCCCCGCGAACCGTTCCTCGCCATAGGTTTTCAGCACCCGGGCGAGTTCGCCGTGACCGTAGGTGTTCAGCACGTCGGCGGCCGTGAGCTCGGCGGTGGGATCCATCCGCATGTCCAGCGGCGCGTCGACCGAATAGGCGAACCCGCGCTCCGACTCGTCCAGCTGCATCGACGACACGCCCAGATCCATCAGCACCGCCCGGACCGAACGCACCGCCGGAACTCCGGCATCGCGCAGGGCCTCGGCGATGCCGTCGTACCGGGTGTGCACCAGCGTGATCCGCTCCTCGAACGGGCGCAGCCGCTCGCCGGCCAGCCGCAGCGCCGCGCTGTCGCGGTCCAGCCCGATCAGCCGGATCGTCGGATACTCGCGCAGAAAGTGCTCGGCGTGACCACCCAGGCCGAGCGTGGCGTCGACCAGGACACCACCGGAAGTCAGTGCGGGACCGAGGATCTCGTCGGCGCGACGCAGCAGAACCGGAACATGACGGGGAGTCCGGCTGGCATGATTCACCTCGACCTCCCGGATCCTGCCTCACGGTGTCGCGCGCGGTATCCGGCGCGGCGCACACGCCGCAGAGGGCCGCCTGCGATTCGGCTTCACACGTTGGTGGGAATGCCCCGTGGTCTCTGTCCGACGACGGCACCTGGCGTTGGGGAAGTACGTCAGGGTCCGTGTCGGGCAGAGGCCGCGGGGCACCCGCCTCGCTCGGGGCTAGAAGATGCCGCCCAGCGACTCGTCTCTGGCCATCGAGTAATCCTCCTCGTGCTCGGCGAGGTAGGACTCCCACGCCTGCTTGTCCCATATTTCGAGGAAGTCGACCGAGCCGATCACCACGCAGTCCCTGTCCAGGTTCGCGTAGCGGCGGTGTTCGGCCGACAGCGTGATCCGGCCCTGTCCGTCCGGACGCTGCTCGTCCGTCGAGGCCGCCAGAGCTCGGACGAAAGCCCGTGCCTGCGGGTTGTTCCGGGACGCCGCGGCGGCCCGCCGCGCGAGCGCGGTGAACTCCTCTTTGGGATACACGGCAAGGCTGTGGTCCTGACCTTTCGTCACCATCAACCCTCCCGCAAGCTCGTCCCGAAACTTCGCAGGCAACGTCAGTCGCCCCTTGTCGTCCAGGCGAGGCATATAGGTACCGAGAAACACCGCCTCGACACCTCCTGCTGGATCACCTCGTCTGGTCGGTCTCCATCAGTGCGCGCTCCACATTACCCCACTTTCCCCCACTTTCAATCGAAAGCCGGAGCGATCTCGACCCCCGCGCAGTCGATTGCCCAGTTCACGTCAGCTATCACGGCGGTGGGGAGATTTCTCCGAGTTCCCCCGACACGTTCCGCGAAGCCGCCGGACGACCCGACAACGATCAGCAAACCCGCAGATGGGGAAGGCCCTCAACCGCCGAGTGGGTCGAAGTGGGGGTAATCGGTGGGGGGAGGTGGGGCGTCTCGGGGAGGCGGGGTGAGTGATACCCGCCCACCCCGGAAAGAGATCCACACAACAAACGACACGCCGTGCATTGCACGGCGTGTCGCTATGGTGTCAGCGGCTCTGGTGGCCTGGCTAGTTCTCCCCCTCGAACCGGCGCCTGAACCGGTCCTCCATCCGGGCGGCGAAGCCGCCACCCGGCTTGCGCTGCTTACCCTTCGGACCCCCGGCGCCACCGGCACCACCGGCGCCGCCCGGACCACCCGTGCCCGGCTGCGCGTCCCCGCCCTTGCGACCGGTGCCCGGCAGACCCGAACCACCCATCAGCAGCAGGACGCCCGCGCCGAACATCACGATGAAACCGAACAGGCTGATGATGGGGAAACCGCCCGGCTTCACGGGCAGGGCGATACCCGCGACGAGAAGAACCAGGCCGAGGACGAAGAGCGCCGCCGCCTGAAATCTGCGTCTGCCCGTAGCCGAACGTAGCCGTCCGCCTCGGACGGTCGAGGCGAACTTGGGGTCCTCAGCATAGAGCGCGCTCTCGATCTGTTCGAGCATGCGCTGCTCGTGCTCGGAGAGTGGCACGGTACCTCCCCCGGCACTTGTCGTGGTGGTCGCCTCCGGGTAGACGACAAGTAGCCGACCTTGGCGGCTACCTGCTCCCAATGATACGAGTTCGATCAGTGCGCTACCACCTACTCGCCGATACTCAGGCCGTGCCGTCGCCCAGCCGGCCCTCCGCGGGACGCAGTCGAGCCGCCGTACTCACCAAGTCTTCCACGTCGTGCAGGAATGCCCCTACCCGAGAAGCGAACTCATCGGCGCGTCGCGCGTCGACCGGACGGTCCAGCCCGGCCTCGATCGCCGCGCGCGTCTCGGAGAAGGAACTGAAGTAATCCGCCCACATCACGAACTCGGGCGCGGCCTGCTGCATCAGCACCCACGCGTTGCGGGACCGGGCCCGCGGCGCGCGGTCGGCCCCCGTGATCGCCAGTACCGCACCCGCGCCCCGCAGCGCCGCCAGGTACGCCGTGCGGAATCGTTCGCGCGGATCACCGTCGGCCGTCGACTGCAGCAGCAGCGCGTCGGCGCGGTCCAGCAGACCGCCCGCCCGCCCGGAACGCCCCGGATGTCCGATCCGACCAGCCATTGCGGTACCTCCACACCTTTCGCACGCCCCGGCCCGTCGAGCACATCGCCGACCGGACGGACCGAACAGGCATTCGAACGTTTCAATTGAGTGTGAATATAGAGACGACCACCGACAAACTTCCGTGCCCACGCTCGTCTCCCCCCGCGAGCCCGGCATCCGCGTCGAACGAGAGCCGCCCAGCCCAGATATGACAGCGCTCAGACCGCACCACACTCCCGCCCCCGTCGTCGTCGATCTGTCGGTCGCCGCCCTGCGCGCCCGGCTGCACGATGCGCTCGCGGTGTACGTCGCGGCGATGGACTACCCCCGCGGCACCGAACACCACCGCGCACCGATGTGGTCCGAGCACACCACCCGGCCGGGCTGGCAGGCGGTCGGCGCCGTGATCCCCGACGACACCGGGCGATTCGATCTCCGCACCGCGCCCCTGGTGGCGATCGCCTACGGCTACCGCGGCGCGCCACACCAGTGGTGGCATCAACAGGTACACAACGGCATGCGCCGCTCCGGATGGCCCGAGCAGGCGGCGCAGGACCTGCTCTCGGACTACTTCGAACTCACCGAACTGCACGTCCATCCCAGCGCGCAGGGCCGCCGGATCGGCGAGACGCTGCTGGTCCGGTTGCTGCGCAACCGGCCGGAGCAGGCGACCCTGCTGTCCACCCCGGAGGTCGACCACGAGGACAACCGCGCCTGGCGGCTGTACCGGCGGCAGGGATTCACCGACGTGATCCGGCATTTCGTGTTCTCCGGGGATACCCGGCGGTTCGCGGTACTCGGCCGGGGGCTGCCGCTGGACCCGGCGTGACCGGACCACCCCGTCGGCGCGACGCGGTCGTGGTCGTCGGGTCCGGGCACAACGCGCTGGTCGCCGCCTGCTATCTGGCCCGGGCCGGACATGCCGTGCAGGTGCTCGAGCGCGACGAGGTGCTCGGCGGCGCGGTCTCCACGGTGCCGCGGTTCCCGGGGCATCTGGTCGACCGCGGCTCCTCGGCGCACATCATGATCCGGCACACCGGCATCATCGAGGAGCTCGGGCTCGATCGGTTCGGGCTGCGCTACCTCGACTGCGACCCTTGGGGTTTCGCACCGGCACCGCCCATCCGTGAACCATCGGCGCGGGGCGAGCGGGCGCCGATCGTGTTCCACCGGGACGTCGACCGGACGTGCGCATCGATCGAGGCCGCCTGCGGCGCCCGCGACGCCGACGCCTATCGGCGTTTCGTCCGGGTCTGGGGGCCGCGCGCCCGGCGGGTGATGCGGTCGTTCTCCGGGCCGCCGGGTCCGGGGCGGTTCGTCCGGGCGTTCTGGGGGCTGGACACCCGGGGCGGCGGCAGCGCGCTGTCGCGGGAATTCCTGCAGTCCGGGGACGCGCTGCTGGACAGCTGGTTCGACGACGAGCGGCTGAAGGCGGCGCTGGCGTGGTTCGGCGCGCAGTCCGGGCCGCCGATGTCGGAACCCGGCACCGCGCCGATGGTGGGTTTCGCGGCACTGCTGCATACGCTGCCGCCCGGGCGCGCGGTCGGCGGCAGCGGCGCCCTGACCGACGCGCTGGTGGCCCGGCTGCGCGCGGACGGCGGCACGGTGACGGCCGGCGACGCGGTCACCGCACTGCGCCGGGCCGGCGACGGCTGGCAGGTGCGCACCGAATCGGGCCGGAACCTGTCCGCGCGCACCGTGATCGCGGGCACGCACATCCTGACCACGCTGGAGCTGTTGCGGCACGGCGGATTCGACCGGGACGTGCTCGCGGGCTGGCGGCGGCGCATCCGGGTCGGCCCCGGCATCGGCATGGTGGTGCGCGCGGCGACCGACGCGCTGCCGTCCTATCCGGGCGCCACGGCCGGCGAATCCGCCCGCGGCCTGCAACTGCTGGCCACCGATCGGCGGCAGCTGCGGCGCGCGCACGCCGCCGCGCTGGCCGGCGACCTGCCGCCGCGGCCGGTCGTGCTGGCGATGAGCTTCAGCGCGCTCGACCCCTCGCTCGCGCCGCCCGGACAGCATCAGCTGTCGCTGTGGGCGCAGTGGCACCCGTACCGGCTCGCCGACGGCAGCGACTGGAGCGCGCACGCGGAGCGGGCGGGTGACGACATCATCGCCGAGGTCGACTCGTACGCACCGGGTTTCGCCGCCACCGTGCGGGACCGCTTCGTGCAGACCCCGGCCGATCTGGAACGCGAACTGGGCCTGCTCGGCGGCAACGTGATGCACGTGGAGATGTCGCTGGACCAGATGTTCTTCTGGCGGCCGCTGCCGGAACTGGCCGGACAGCGGGTGCCGGGCGCGCCGGGCCTGTATCTGACCGGGGCGTCGACTCATCCGGGCGGCGGCGTATCGGGAGCGAGCGGGCGCAGCGCCGCCCACGCGGTGCTGCGCGACCTGCGCCGCGCCCGGCTGCCGTTCCTCGGCCGGTGAACGCCGCGCACCGGCTGCCCGCGGCCGCGGCGGCCGCGCTCGTTCTCACCCAGATCGGATATCCGCTGACCGCCGGCGCCGCCCGCGACCGGGTGACCGTGGCGGTCGTATTGCTCTCGGCGGCAACGGCCTTCGCGCATGCGTGGTGCACCCGCGGCCTCGGCGTGGCGGCCGGATTCGTGCTGATCGTGTCGGGTCTCGGCCTGGCCGCCGAAATCACCGGCACCGCACACGGATTCCCGTTCGGCTGCTACGGCTACGCGACCGGGCGGCTCGGTCCGGCGGTGGCCGGTGTGCCGCTGGTGGTCGCGCTGGCCTGGACCGGCGGGCTGTATCCGGTGTGGGTGGTGGCCGGGCGGCTGTGTTCCCGGGCCCGCCCGCACCTCACCCGCGCCGGCACGCGCGTGCTGCTCACCGCCGTCGGCGCGGTCGGCTGGGACCTGTTCCTGGATCCGCAGATGGTCGCCGACGGACAGTGGAGCTGGTGCTCGGCCGCGCCCGGACTGCCCGGCCTACCGCAGATTCCGTACACCAACTACCTCGGCTGGTTCGCGGTCGCCACCGTGATGGCGATCCTGCTCGGCGTGCTGGACCGCGAAGCCGCCCGGACCGCAGGTGGTGGGTGGCCCCTCGGCATGCCTCCTGCCGGACGGCCCGCTGGTGGGCCGACGGGCGACGGACGGGCGAGCGACCAACGGCCGGGCGACGGCGTCCCGATCGCGGTGTTCCTGTGGACGTGGCTGGGATCCGCGCTGGCGCACGCCGCCTTCCTCGGCCTGCCCGCGTCGGCCTGCTACGGCTTCCTCGGACTCGGCGTGCTCGGAATCCCGCTGCTGGAGAGCATGTTCCGGGCTCCCGCCCGCGCGCCGGACCGATCCCGCCGAGATCGGCCGCCCGGCCGGGGGCCGGGCACGGCGTGACCGGTCCGGACGACTGTCGGATAACGGGCAGGTCACGCCGCCGGTGCGGGCGTCCCGGCCCGTCGCGTACCGAGAGACCCCGCGTGTCATGGCACGATGTGTGCCGTGCAGCCGAGTCCGACAACACCGCAGCCCGCCGGCACGGACGTGCCCAAGCCCCGCCGGCGCCGCCGGCGCGCCTGGTCCCTCGTGGTTCTCGCGGCGTTGCTGATGCCGATGCTGGCGGGCTGCCTGCGGGTTCAGGTGTCGATGGGCGTGTCGTCGAACGACCGGGTGTCGGGGCGCATCGTCGCCGCCGCCGTACCGGCCAACGCCAACGACAAGGGCCCGCAACTCACCGTGCCCGAATCGCTGGCCGGCAAGGTCCGGGTGGAGCCGTACACCCAGGACGGATACTCCGGGAGCGAGGTGTATTTCGACGATCTCAACTTCGGTGAGGTGCAGCAGCTGAGCCAGCTGTCCGACGAGACGCAGGGCATGTTCAACCTGCAGTTCACCCGCACCGGCGACCTGGTCACCCTGAACGGCCGGGCGGACCTGCGCAACGTCCCGCCGCAGGGCACGGACGTGCAGTTCAGCGTGGCCTTCCCGGCCCGGGTCGCGACCACCAACGGCACCCGCGAGGGCGACTCGGTGGTGTCCTGGAAGCTGCCCACCGGCGACGTGAGCACCGTGCACGCCGAGGTGAAATACGCCGATCCCAACACTCGCTCGTTCGCCGGGTGGGCCGGCATCGTCGGCGGGATCACCCTCGCCGTCGCCGCCATCGTCGCGGTGCTGGCCTACCTCAGCCGCAACCCCACCCCGCCGTGGTCGCCGCGCTCGTAGACGATCTCGCCGGCGCGGGGACCGTCATCGCGGGGAAAGTCGTCGCAGGCACGGTCGTCACAGGCACGATCGTCGCCGGTGCGAGCGCGGCGATGGCGGCGGTCAACCGGCTGACGGTACGGCAGCTGAACGCGGCGCATACCACCGTGATCGAGCCGGTGACCGTCTGCGTGCCGGCGCGGGACGAGGCCGCCGAGGTACCCGCGCTGATCGCGGATCTGCGGGCCCAGCGCGGGGTTTCGCGGCTGCGTGTGCTGATCCTCGACGACGGGTCGACGGACGGCACCTACGCGGCCGCGGCGATCGCGGCCGGCGGCGACGAACGGTTCACCGTGATCGCCGCCGATACCGGGCTCGCCCCGGGCTGGACCGGCAAGTCCGCGGCCTGTGCCCGGCTGGCCGAGATCGCCGCGGCGACCGCCGATTCCGGCGCCGTCCGGGCCGGGGCGCTGGTCTTCCTCGATGCCGACGTGCGGCTGCGCCCGGACGCGATCGCCGCGGCGGTCGGCGAATTGCGCAGGACCGGAGCCGGTTTGGTCTCGGCCTGGCCCCGGCAGCGGGCCGGATCCGTCGCCGAGGTCCTGGTACAGCCGCTGCTGTGCTGGTCGTGGGCGGCGACCCTGCCGGTCCGGATGGCCGACCGCGGCCTGCGCCCCTCGACCGCGGTGGCGTGCGGGCAGTTCCTGGTGTTCGACGCCGCGACCTATCACGCCGTGGGCGGACATGCCGCCGTCGCCTCGGACGTCACCGAGGATCTGGCGCTGGCCCGGGCGTTGCGCCGGGCCGGACGGCACACCCGGCTGGCGGCCGCGGGCCGCGTCGCGAGCACCCGGATGTACCGGGGCGCAACCGATCTCGATACCGGGTACACCCGGTGGCTGTGGTCGGCCTACGGGTCGGCCGCCGGCAGCGCGGCCGTCGGCGTGGTCGCGACCCTCAGCTTCTGGACGCCCCCGCTGGCCGCGCTCTGCGCACGCGGCAGCACTCGCCGGATCGGCGGGATCGGCTACCTCTGCGCGGTCGCCTCCCGCCTGCTGGCCCGGTCGCTGGAATCCGGCGGCGGCCCGCGCCCCGCGGATGTCGTTGCGGCCCTGGCACATCCCGTCTCGATCGCCGCCTACCTGCGGCTGTCGGTGCGTTCCCATCGGCTGCGCCGGGCGGGCTCGTTACGCTGGAAGGGCCGCCCGCTGCCCGATCTCGCGGTGTAGATTCCCTGCGGCACAGGGCAATCCACTCCTCGCGCGGCACAGCGCACAGCACCCTCACGGCACCGGGACGACACCCACCGTCGGCAGGAAGAAGCAGGTCTGGTCGCCGTTGCGCACCGAACCGAAGACCGCGGCCAGCACGGTGCCGGAGCCGGTGTCCACCGGAACGGCCCGGACGCCGCCGACCGGTAGCGCGGCGGCGAAGAAATCCTGCACGGCCTTCTCGGCGAGCGGACGGACCTCGGCCGGGACATTCGGCGGCACCATCGCGCGCGCCACCTGCGACAGCGGGTTCATCGCGGCGAAACCCCCGCGCCCGGTGCCGGTGTTCAGCCACGCCACCTGCATGCCCGAGGTGTCGGCGCCGTCGGCGCCCAGCCCGTACGGCACGAAGGCGAACACGGTCTGCCCGGACCGGACGGCCGAGGCGTCCAGGCCGGGAGTCGGCACGGCCGGTTTCGGCCACGGACCCGGCAGCGCCCCGGCCAGCGCCGGCACCATCCCGACGGTGGTGCCGGTGTGGCAGAACGCCGACGCCGTCGGGTACAGGAACGGCTGCACGCCGAGCCGCCGCAACCCCTCCACCGCGGACTGATAGGCGCCCAGCAAATCGCTGGAGCCCGCGGTCTCCACCCGGCCGGCGGCCGCGATCGCCGCGCCCGGATCGGGCGGCGCCGATGTCGCGGTCACGGAACCGGCGCAGGTCAGCGCGACAGACGCGCCCACCGCACCGGCGATACGGACCAGACTGCGCACCACGGCCATCGGAGTTCTCCTCGTCGTCACGGTCGGGACGTGACGGTACTCCGGCGGCCGGGCATATCCCCGGTTATCGGCCGCGAAACGCCGGGGCCGGCGGCGGATCGCCGATCAGGCGCTCACCGGCGCGGGCGTCATGGTGTAGCCCAGGTTGGTCAGCACCTCGGTGGTGGCCTTGGCGAAGTTGAGCGTGATGAAGTGCAGGCAGGGCGCGCCCTCGTCGATCAACCGCTGACCGATCTCGGTGGCGATCTCGATGCCGACGGCGCGCACGGCGTTGCGGTTGGCCTCCGGGTCGTTGCCGGCGGCCCGCTCGAGCCGCTCCATCAGCCGCGGCGGCAGCGGCCGGCCGGACAGTTCCTCGGCCCGGCGCACGGTGCGCAGCGAGGTGACCGGCATCAACTCCGGGATGATCGGTTTGGCGCCCTCGGTCGGATCGCAGGCCACCACCCGATCCCGCAGGCGCAGATAGTGTTCCACGTCGAAGAACATCTGGGTGATCGAATACTCCGCGCCCGCACGCAGTTTCGCGCACAGGTAGGCGGTGTCCTGGTCGAGGTCCGGGGAACGGTGATGACCCTGCGGGAACGAGGCCACGCCCACGTGGAAGTCGCCGAGCCCGCGCACCATGCGCACCAGTTCCTCGGCGTACTCCAGCCCCTCGGGATGCTGCTGCCATTCGCCCAGCGGATCGCCGGGCGGATCACCGCGCAGCGCCAGCAGATTGCGGATGCCGGCGTCGGCGTAGGTGCCCACGATCGAGCGCAGTTCGGCGACGCTCTGCTCGACGGCGGTGAGATGCGCCACCGTCAGCAGCGTGGTCTCCTGCGCGAGTTGCCCGGTCACGCGGGCGGTTCGGTCGCGGGTGGACCCGCCCGCACCGTAGGTCATCGAGACGAATGCCGGATGCATCCGCTCGAACTCGCGCACCGCCCGCCACAAACGCGCCTCGGCCGCCTCATCGCGTGGCGGATTGAACTCGACCGAGAACGGAATGCTCCCGTCGGAGCGCCGCATCAGCTGCTCCACGACGGACGGAGTTCCGGAAATTTCTGGCGTGCGGGACGGTCGGCCTGGGGTCGAACGTCCCCGTACGTTGTCGAAACTCACCGGTCCAGTGTAAGTGGCGAAGGCCCGCCGGTTCGCCGCCCGTGCGATTGCCGGGGCGAATCCGGAGGTCGGTAAGGTTTTCCGCGGGGCGCGCGGTCGCGTCCCGAACAATATGCCGCCGCGCGCACGTTCGGCCGGCCGACGTGTCGAATCACCCTGGAGGTTCCGATGTCCACCGGACCGGGCGCCCCTACCCGTTCGACCCCGATCGGCCCCGCGCCCTTGGTCGCCGCCGTCGAGGGCGCCCTGACCGAGTTCTTCGCCGCGCGCCGGGAGCTGGTCGGCGAGCTGGGCCCGGTGGTCGTCGACGCGGCCGTGGAACTCGAGCACTTCGTGCTGCGCGGGGGCAAGCGCACCCGCCCGTCGTTCGCCTGGACCGGCTGGCTCGGCGCGGGCGGCGACGCCTCCGGGCCGCAGGCGACCGCGGTGCTGAACGCCTGCGCCGCTCTGGAACTGGTGCAGGCGTGCGCGCTGATCCACGACGACATCATCGACTCCTCGCGCACCCGGCGCGGATTCCCCACCGTGCACGTGGATTTCGAGCAGCGCCACCGAGAGCTCGAATGGCACGGCGACCCGGCGCATTTCGGGATCAGCGCGGCGGTGCTGATCGGCGATCTCGCCCTGGCCTGGGCGGACGACATGGTCGCGGCCGCCGAGCTGGACCCGGCCGCCCGCGCCCGGATGGCCCCGGTGTGGGCGGCGATGCGCACCGAGGTCATGGGCGGGCAGCTGCTCGACGTGCACGGTGAGGTCGGCGCCGACGATTCGGTGGAGGCGGCGCTGCGCATCAACCGGTTCAAGACCGCCGCGTACACGGTCGAGCGGCCGCTGCACCTGGGCGCGGCGCTGGCCGACGCCGACGCCGAACTGGTCACGGCCTACCGGGAATTCGGCACCGACATCGGCATCGCCTTCCAGCTGCGCGACGATCTGCTGGGGGTCTTCGGCGACCCGGCCGTCACCGGCAAGCCCTCGGGCGACGACCTGCGCGAGGGTAAGCGCACCGTGCTGGTGGCCGAGGCGCTGCGCCGCGCCGATCCGGCGGCCACGACGCTGCTGCGCACCTCCCTGGGCACCGACCTGACCGCGGCCGAGGTGAGCCACCTGCGCGAGCTGATCACCGAACTCGGCGCGGTCGACGAGGTGGAGCGCCGCATCGCCGAACTCACCGACCGCGGCCTCGCCGCCCTCGACTCCAGTGCGGCCACCGCGGCGGCCAAGCAACGGCTGCGCGCGATGGCACTGGCCGCCACCCGGCGGGTCGCATGACGTTCCGCGCGCGGATGCCCTCGGCCGCCGGAGCGCCGTCGTGAAAACCGTTGCGGGACCGACCGATCGGGTCGTCGTCGTGGGCGCCGGACTGTCGGGGCTGTCGGCGGCACTGCATCTGACCGGCGCGGGACGGTCCGTCACGCTGCTGGAGCGGGCCGATCATCCCGGCGGGCGGGTCGGCGTCCTGCGCGGAACGGATTACGAGATCGATTCCGGCGCCACCGTTCTCACCGTCCCCGGACTGATCGACGAGGCCATGGCGGCGGCCGGGACCAGCACCGCGGCCCAGGGCCTGCGGATCCACCGGCTCTCCCCCGCCTATCGCGCCCGGTTCGCCGACGGCTCCGTGATCGACGTCCACGACGACCCGGAGGTCATGGCCGCCGAGGTCGCTCGCGCCTGCGGCCCCGCCGAGGCGCACCGCTACCGGCGGCTGCGGGCCTGGCTCGCGGACATCTACGGCGCCGCCTACGACCAGTTCATGGACACCAACTTCGATTCGCCGCTGGATATGATCCGGATTCCGGAGAAGCGGGCGGCGCTGTTCGAGCTGACCCGCCTGGGCGCGTTCGGGGGTCTCGGCCCGCGGGTCGCGCGCATCCTGGACGACCCGAGGCTGATGCGGCTGTTCACCTTCCAGGCGCTCTACGCGGGCATGGCCCCGTCGCGAGCGCGGGCCGTCTACGGCGCCATACCGCATATGGACACCGGGCTCGGCGTCTTCTTCCCCGAGGGCGGGATGCGCGCGATCCCGGCCGCGATGGCCGCCGCGTTCACCGCCGCCGGCGGGCGGATCGAACTGAACACCGAGGTGACCGGCGTCGACTACGCCGACGGCCGGGCCCGCCGGGTGTGCACCGCCGACGGCCGCGACTTCGCCTGCGACGCACTGGTACTCACCGCCGACCTCGGGTCGCTGGACCGGTTCGGTCTGCGCCGCCGGCGTCCGCTGCGCGCCGCGCCGTCGGCCGTGGTCGCGCACGGCACCATTCCGGCCGGCGTGGCGGCGGCCTGGCCCGTGCGCGCGCACCACACCCTCGACTTCGGCGCCGCCTGGGACGGCACGTTCACCGAGATCGCCGCCGCCCGGCCCGGCCGCGGCCGGACGATGCGCGACCCGTCGCTGCTGCTGACCCGTCCGGCGCTGGGCGACCCGGGGCTGTTCATCGATCGCCGCACCGGCCGGCACGAGCCGCTGTCGCTGCTGGCGCCCTGCCCGAATCTCGACGCGGCACCGCTGGATTGGGATCGGCTCGGGACCGCCTACCTGCGGGAACTGCTGATCGTCCTGGAGCGGCGCGGCTATCGCGGCATCGCCGACCACTTCACCGTCGATCACCTGGACACGCCGCGGACCTGGCGGGATCAGGGCATGATCGCGGGCACGCCGTTCTCCGCCGCCCACCTGTTCCGCCAGACCGGCCCCTTCCGCACCCGCAACCTGCCCCGCGCCGCGGAGAACGTGGTGCTGGCCGGATGCGGCACCACGCCCGGCGTCGGGGTGCCGACCACCCTGCTGTCGGGAAAGCTCGCGGCGCGGCGCATCACCGGAACGCCCGTCGCGACCGCGACACCGGCGGCCGTCCGCCGGCCGCGGCAGGACGCGTGACCGGGCGGCACGGGCACTGTCCGATACGTCCGAGGTGATACCCGCCGACCGACGCGCTAGTGTTCTCGGCAACCAACTACACTGGCGGCGACCTATCGACCGCACCGACCTTCCCCGGGGGGAACCGACGACCTATGCCGACCCCCGAGATCCCTACCGCCACCGCCACAGCCACCGTGATCGCCGAGGCGCCTCGTACCGACGCCCCGGTCGTGCCACGCACGCCGCGCTGGTGGGTCCACACCTCCGCCGACTTCCTGCGCAGCCCCGAGGGCCACGCCGCGCTGCTCGGTTTCTGGGGCTCGCTGATGATCACCGTCGGCGGCCTGGGCGCCGGCGCGGTGCGGCGCAGCGATCCGCTGCTGGAGGCGGCGCACCTGTCCTGGCTGCGGTTCGGGCACGGGTACACGCTGGCCACCATCGGCGTGTGGCTGGGTGTGCTGGCGATGATCGTGGCGTGGGTGCGGCTGGGGCGCATCACGATCGGGACGGGGGAACACGGCAGTTCCGGCGGGAGCGCCTGGCCCGGAGGCGGCAGCTCGCGTAACCACGCAGGGCCCGCGGACGCCGCATCGGACACAGTGACTCTCAACGAGTTGCGCGCGATCGTCGGCATCTGGATCTTCCCGCTGCTGTTCGCCGTCCCGATGTTCAGCGCGGACGTCTACTCCTACCTGGCGCAGGGCGCGCTGCTGCGGGACGGCTACGACCCGTACACCGTCGGACCGGTGGTACGCCCGGGTGTGCTGCTGGACAACGTGAGTCCGGTCTGGACCACCACCACGGCGCCGTACGGCCCGATCTTCCTGCTGCTGGGCAAGTGGATCACGATGGTCTGCGGCGACAACCCGGTGGCGGGAACCTGGGCGATGCGCCTGGTGATGCTGCCGGGCCTGGCGCTGATGATGTGGGCGATCCCCCACCTGACCAAGCATCTGGGCGGTAAGCCGACCGTCGCGCTGTGGCTCGCGGTGCTCAATCCGCTGGTGCTGGTCCACCTGATCGGCGGCGTGCACAACGAGATGCTGATGGTCGGCCTGATGGCCGCCGGCATCGCGCTGGTGCTGGAGCGGCACCACGCCGCCGGCATAGTGCTGGTCGCGATCGGCGTGGCGATCAAGGCGACCGCGGGAGTGGCGCTGCCGTTCCTGGTGTGGATCTGGATGATTCACGAACGGGAGCGACGAACGGCCCAGAACAAGGGGCCGCTCCCGCATCCGATCTGGACCTTCGCCAAGATCGGAGGACTCGGGCTGTCGGTGTTCGCGGTCGTCTTCGCCGCCGCCACCGCCGTCGCCGGGGTCGGCATCGGCTGGCTCACCGCGCTGTCCGGCTCGAAGAAGATCATCAACTGGCTGTCGCTGCCGACCATCATGGCGCACATGGTGACCTGGGTGTCGCCGCTGCGGGTGGAGTCGGTGCTGACCTGGACCCGCGCCCTGTGCGCGGTGGTGCTGGTGGCGATCCTGCTGTGGACGTGGTGGCGGTTCAAGCGCACCGAACGGGAAGCGATACTGGGCATCATGATCGCCTTCGTCGCGATCGTGATCCTGTCCCCCGCCGCCC
Organism: Nocardia sp. BMG51109; assembly: GCF_000526215.1. Taxonomy (NCBI): domain Bacteria; kingdom Bacillati; phylum Actinomycetota; class Actinomycetes; order Mycobacteriales; family Nocardiaceae; genus Nocardia; species Nocardia sp. BMG51109. The sequence continues at coordinate 5,086,393 of NZ_JAFQ01000004.1, read as the reverse complement.
TGCCCTGGTACTACTCCTGGCCGCTGGCGCTGGCGGCCGGATTCGCGATGTCGACGCCGACGCTGATGGTGCTGGTCGGGCTGTGTACCTGGCTGATGCTGATCTTCCAGCCGGGCGGCGCGATCGGCCTGTACAACTTCTGGCACGTCGCGGCGGCCACCTTCGTCGCGGTGGTGGCGGCGCTGTCGCTGCGCACGGTGGACCCGCTGCGGCTCCGCGCCGACAGCGGCAGAACCAGGCAATGACCGGCGCGACGATCGGATACGACGCCGCATACCGCCACTGCCGAACGATCGCCGCCGCCCACGGGCGCACCTATTTCCTCGCCACCCGGTTGCTCTCCCCCGCCCAGCGACCCGCCGTGCACGCGCTGTACGCGTTCGCCCGCACGGTGGACGACATCGTCGACCACGGCACGAAAGGCAGTGCGCGACAAGAAGTCGGTGCGCGACAAGAAGACAGTGCACGGCCAGAAGACAGTGCACGGCAGCTGGATCGGATCGAGACCCGGCTGCGCGCGCGGCTGGCGCAGCCGGTGCGGGACCGGGCGCCGGCGAGCGGCGCCGGCCTCGTCGGGCGCGAAGTCACCACCGGGCACCCGCACCGCAGCACGCGACCGGCGGGCGCATCGGTCGCCACGATGCTCGACGACCGGCACCCGGGAAGTGGCGCTCCCGACGCGGACCCGCCGGAGTGGGAACCGGTGCTGTCCGCGGTCGCCGACACCATCACCCGGTTCTCCGTTGCGCCCGAACACTTCTGGACGTTCCTCGACGCCATGCGCATGGACGTGCCCGGCACGCCCGCGTTCCGCACCCGCTATGCCACCATGGCCGAGCTGCGCGACTACATGCGCGGATCCGCGGCGGCGATCGGCCTGCAGCTGCTGCCGGTGCTGGGCACGGTCGTCCCGGCCGCCGAGGCCGAACCCGCGGCCGCCGCGCTGGGCGAGGCGTTCCAGCTGACCAATTTCATCCGCGACGTCGGTGAGGATCTCGACCGCGGGCGGATCTATCTGCCGTCGGCCGAGCTGGCCGCCTTCGGGGTCGACGACGACCTGCTGGCACACGGCCGCCGCACCGGCCGCACCGATCCCCGCCTGCGCCGCGCCCTGGCCCACCTGATCGCCACCAACCGCGCGCTGTACCGCCGCGCCGAACCGGGAATCGAGCTGCTGCGGCCGCGGGTGCGCCCGGCCATCCGCACCGCCGCCGTGCTCTACGCCGGCATCCTCGACGAGGTCGAGCGCTCGGACTATGCGATCTTCACCCGGCGCGCGACCGTCCCGCTCGCGCGCCGATTGCGGGTCGCGACCGCCGAATTCGCCACCGGGACACCGCATCCCAGGATGGGAATCGCGAAACGATGACGACCCTCGACGCCGAATGGCCCGCCCTCCGGGAGATCGTCGCCCGCGGCGGCCGGTCCACCGGCCACTTCGCCATCGCCTCGGTGGACGCGGACGGCATCGCCTCGGTGGACGCGGACGGCATGCCGAACATCACCCCGGTGGCATCCGAACGGCTCGGCGTCAGAACGGCTCGGCGGCCGCCCGGCGCAGGACCTCGCGGGCGAGCGGGCCGTGGATGGCGTCGACGGGGCGGCCCGGCAGGGTGGTGTCGTCGGTGTAGATCCACCCGAGGATTTCCTCGTCGGTGTACTTCGCATCGCGCATCACGGTGATCAGGCCCGGCAGCGGCTTCACGACGGCGCCGGTGGAGTCGAAGAAGTCCTTCGGCACCCCGGCGACGCCGGCCCGGCGCACCGCCAGCAACTGGTGGTCGCGCAGCATCTGATGCACCCGGGTCACCGGGAGGCCGAGCTGCTCGGCCACGTCGGGCAGCGGGAGCAGGGTGACCGACTCCGGAACGACATCGTCGCTGCAGGGAAATACACTCACGCGAACAACGGTAGCCCGTCGCATACCGGGTACCGCGTACCCGGTCCCCGTAGTGACCGCACGTCGTGAACCGCCCCGGCGGCCTCCGCCTATACCATCGGGAGAGCCGCCACGGGGGCGGTGTTCGCTTGTCGCGACGAGGCGAGAGGTGAGAACTTTGTGAAAGTCGGAGGACATCAGTTGATCGGCCAGATGCTGGACGGGCGCTACCGCATCGACGCACCGATCGCGCGGGGCGGCATGTCGATGGTCTTCCGGGGCGTGGACACCCGGCTGGACCGGCCGGTGGCGATCAAGGTGATGGATCCGAAGTTCGCCGGCGATCCGCAGTTCCTGAGCCGGTTCGAATTCGAGGCCCGCGCGGTGGCGAAGCTGAAGCACCCGTCCCTGGTCGCGGTGTACGACCAGGGTATCGACGGTGATCACCCGTTCCTGATCATGGAGCTGGTGGAGGGCGGCACCCTGCGCGAACTGCTGCGCGAGCGCGGCCCGATGCCGCCGCACGCGGCGTACGCGGTGGCCGAGCCGGTGCTGCAGGCGGTCGGGGTCGCGCACGCGGCGGGCCTGATCCACCGCGACATCAAGCCGGAGAATGTGCTGATCTCCGACGCCGGCGAGGTGAAGATCGCCGACTTCGGCCTGGTCCGCGCGGCCGCCGGTTCGACCATGACCTCGTCGAGCGTGATTCTGGGCACCGCCCAGTACCTGTCGCCCGAGCAGGTCACCGACGGCGACGCCGACGCCCGCAGCGATGTGTATTCGTTCGGCATCCTGATCTTCGAGATGCTCACCGGGCGCACCCCGTTCACCGGGGACACCTCGCTGTCGATCGCCTACCAGCGGGTGGACAAGGACGTGCCGAGCCCGAGCCGCTTCATCGCGGGGGTGCCGCCGGAGATCGACGAACTGGTCGCGCACGCCACCGCCCGCGAGCCCGCGCATCGCTTCGCCGATGCCACCGATATGGCGCACGAGCTGCGGCAGCTCGCGGCGCGGCTGCGGCTGCCGCCGTACCGGGTGCCGGCGCCGAAGGAGTCGGCCGAACACCTGTCGTCGCACTACCGGATCGGCCCGACGTCGGCGGCCGCCGCGGCCCCGCCGGCCGACCAGACCGTCCGGTTCGCCGCCGAACCGCCCGCCCCGCAGCACACCCGGGTGATGACCGCGCCGCATCCGCAGCCCGAACCGGACGCGTACCGCAACGACCAGTCGGCCCGGCCGGACCCCCCGCCGCCCTACGGCCGGGATCTGTCCGGTCACGGCCGGTCGCGCCGCCGGGCCCTGATCTGGGTGGCCATCGTCGTCGCGCTGGCGCTGCTGCTCGGCATCGGGGGGTGGTGGCTGGGGGTCGGGCGGTACTCCGCGGTGCCGCCGATCGCGGGGATGGACACCGAGCGCGCCTCGGCCGCCCTGCACGACGCCGGCTTCGACACCACGGTCCGCGACCGCGCCTCCGACACCATCCCGGTCGGCGGCGTGGTCGGCACCGACCCCTCGGCCGGTACCCGCGTCGTCAAGGGCTCCACCGTGGCGGTGCTGGTGTCGAACGGTAAGCCGAAGGTGCCGCAGTTCCAGCCGGGCCAGGACCCCGAGCAGGTCCGGCAGGCGATCCGCGACGCCGGCCTCCGCCCGGTCGACGGCGGCGAGAGACCCAACGCCGCACCCAAAGGCACGGTGGCACAGCTCGATCCGGAACCGGGCACGGTGCTGCCGATGGGTGCGGCGGTAGAAGTGGTGCGCAGCAAGGGATCCACGCCGGTACGCATCCCGGACGTGCGCGGAAAGACCGCCGACGAGGCGCGGACGACCTTGGAGAAGGCCGGAATCACCGTGCAGGACACCAGATCCGAGTTCGGTCAGGGCATCGCGTCCGGTCAGGTGACCGGCACCGACCCCGCGGCCGGGCAGAACGTGCTGTCGGGCAGCACGGTCACCCTGCTCGTCTCGAATGCCGTCCGGGTTCCCGATGTGGGCGGCAAGAGCGTCGCGGCGGCGCGGGCCGAACTCGAGGGCCTCGGCCTACGGGTGACACTGAGCAACATCTTCACCGGTAACGACCGCGGCACGGTCCGCGGCCAGACGCCCATCGCCGGGGCCAACGTCGAGCCCGGCAGCTCCGTCACGCTGGTCGTTCTCCCCTTCTGACCGGGGATTTCTCGTCCTGCTGCCGTCCGAGCGCCAGATCCTCCCCCACCGTCGCGCCGCCGAGCACCTCGGCCACGCTGAGCCCGACCCGCGTCGCGACCAGATCCACCGCCTGTTCCAGGACCGCGCTCGCGCTCGTCCCCACGACCTGCGACTGTTCGAGCCGGCCGATACCGCGGGCGATCCGGATCCGGCAGCGCCAGGACCGCGCCGCGCGGTCGGCCTCGGGCCTGTCGATGACCACCGACGCCGGAACGCCGTCGATCACGAGCTCGTGCTGCACCAGGGCGACCCCGTCGCGTCCCATCCATCGGGCGCGGCCACCGCCGAGCCGATCGGCGCCGGCTCGCGAGTCTCCGGTTGCTGTAACCACCTTCATCGGTCCTCCCAGGGCAGATCCACCATCAGCCCATTGCCCTCGGCAACGGACGTGTTGTGAACCTAACCCAACCGGCCGGTATCAGCAACCGTTCAGCTAACTTCAGGAACGTGACACCGGCCGGGACGGACCGATCAGGCCACCGCGAGCAGTGGTGCGCCGGTTTCCGGATCGTTGACCGCGACCACGGCCGAGGTGCTGAACACCTCCACCGGCATACCGCCGACGTTAGGGCTGATATTCGTCGTGACCTGCGCCGACGCGGCGTCCTGGCGGTAGCCCCAGGAGATGTTGAAGATCAGCAACCGGCTGCCGTCGCGCAGCACCACCTCCGACGGCACACCGTCCCGGTCGCGATCGCTCAGCAATCGCAGGATCGTGCAGTCCGCCCGGTCGAGGCGCACGGTGCCCAGTTCGCGGAAGACGACGTTCACCGCGCCCTCACCGCAGCATCTCCGCGACCAGGAAGGCCAGCTCCAGCGACTGCTGAGTGTTCAGGCGCGGGTCGCAGGCCGTCTCGTAGCGATCCTCCAGGTCGAGATCGGAGATGTCCTGCGCGCCGCCGAGGCATTCGGTGACGTCCTCGCCGGTCAGCTCGATGTGCAGGCCGCCCGGGTGGGTTCCCAGCGCGCGATGCACCTCGAAGAACCCCTGCACCTCGTCGACGATGCGGTCGAAGTGGCGGGTCTTGTAGCCGGTGGACGACTCGTGGGTGTTGCCGTGCATCGGATCGCACTGCCAGATCACCTGATGCCCGGTGGCCTGCACCTTCTCGATGATCGGCGGCAGCACGTCGCGCACCTTGGTGTTACCCATGCGCGACACCATGGTCAGCCGGCCGGGCTCGTTGTTGGGATCGAGCCGCTCGACGTACTCCACCGCCTGCTCCGGCGTGGTGGTCGGCCCGATCTTCAGGCCGATCGGGTTGGCCAGCAGCTCGGCGAAGGCGATATGCGCGCCGTCGAGCTGGCGGGTGCGCTCACCGATCCACAGGAAGTGCGCCGACAGGTCGTAGAGCGCCGGGTCGCCGGTCGCGTTCTCGGCCAGCCGCAGCATCGCCCGCTCGTAGTCGAGCACCAGCGCCTCGTGGCTGCAGTAGATCTTGGCCGCCTGCAGGCTCGGATCCTGCACCCGGCAGGCGTTCATGAACCGCAGGCCGCGGTCGATCTCCTCGGCCAGCTGCTCGTAGCGGGCGCCGGCCGGGGACTTGGCCACGAAGTCGCGGTTCCAGTCGTGCACCTTGTGCAGGTCGGCCATCCCGGCGCCGGTCAGCGCACGCACCAGGTTCATCGCCGCGCTGGCATTGGCGTAGGCGCGCACCAGCCGGGACGGATCGTGCTCGCGCATGGCGGCGTCCGCCACGATCGAGTTCACCATGTCGCCGCGGTAGGAGCGTAGGCCCAGCGCGTCGATATCGGCCGAGCGCGGCTTGGCGTACTGCCCCGCGATCCGGCCCACCTTCACCACCGGCAGGCTGGCGCCGTAGGTGAGCACCACGGCCATCTGCAACAACGTGCGGATGTTGCCCCGGATATGCGGTTCGGTGTTGTCGGCAAAGGTCTCCGCGCAGTCACCGCCCTGCATCAGAAATGCCTCGCCGCGCGCGACCTCGGCGAGTCGCTCGCGCAGTTCCTCCACCTCGGCGGGCACGCAGACGGGCGGCACGCTCTCGAGCACGGTGCGCATCTTCGACGCCAGGTCCGGATCCCACGAGGGCTGCTGCACGGCGGGGCGCGCGAGCGCGTCGTCGAGTCGCCGACGTAGCTCGGCAGGCAGCGGAGGCAGTTCCGGCAGGCGGTCGATCGGTACGTCGACGGTCCAGTTCACCAGATCAGAATAGTGACCCCGTGCTGCCCCGTGGTAACCGAGATGTAAGGGGGCATGCGCGAACGCCCGCGACCGGGCCGTACTCTCGAGAAGCCCGCGGGCATCGCCGCGGGCGGACACCGCCGGTGCACCTGCCCGGCCGACCACGAGGAGCGGATCGCGCTGAGGTATTTCTACGACTGCGAATTCGTCGAGGACGGAAAGACGATCGACCTCGTCTCGATCGGCGTGGTCTGTGAGGACGGGCGCGAATATTACGCGGTCTCCACCGAATTCGATCCGGAGCGGGCCGGGCCGTGGGTGCGGCGCAACGTGCTGCCCAAGCTGCCCTCCCCCGCGTCGCCGCGGTGGAAGCCGCGCGCGCAGATCCGGGACGAGCTGCACCGGTTCGTCGTGCCGCGGCAGGGTGTGGAGCCGGAGCTGTGGGCGTGGATCGGGGCCTACGATCACGTGGTGCTGTGCCAGCTGTGGGGCTCGATGGTGGACCTGCCCCACAACATGCCGCGCTTCACCTATGAGCTGCGCCAGCACTGGGAGATGGCGGGGCGGCCGCCACTGCCGCCGGTCCCGCCGGACGCACACGATGCCCTCGCCGACGCCCGGCACAACCTCGCGAAATACGAAGCGATCGAGGCATTCCGCCGCCGCGAGGCGTCGTAACCGCCCCGCCACCCGCAGCCCCGGCGCGCTCTTGACCCGAACGCGACTAGCCGGCCAGCGTCTCCGGGACGCGGTCGGCGTCGGGGCGGCTGCCGGACGGGACGTCCTTCTTCAGGCTGGCGGCGTACACGTCGACGTACTCCTGACCCGACATCCGCATCAGCTCGTACATGATCTCGTCGGTGACGGCGCGCTCGACGAAGCGGTTACCGCCCATCCCCTCGTAGCGGGAGAAGTCGATGGGGGTGCCGAACTTCACGGTCACCCGGCGGGGGCGCCACCGGAACGGACCGGGCGGACACACCTCGTCGGTCCCGATCAGCGACACCGGGATCACCGTGACGCCGGTCTCCAGGGCGAGGCGTGCCACGCCGGTCTTGCCCTTGTACAGCCGGCCGTCGGGCGAGCGGGTGCCCTCGGGGTACAGGCCCACCAGCCGGCCCTGCTCCAGCAACCGGCGCGCGGTGTTGAGCGCGGACTCCGCCGCGTCGGCGCCGCTGCGATCGATCGGGTACTGGCCGGTGCCGGAGAAGAAGAACTTCTGCAGGCGGCCCTTCAGCCCCGGGGAGGTGAAGTACTCGGCCTTGGCGAGGTAGGTGATCCGCCGGGGGCTCATCAACGGGGTGAACAGCCAGTCGGTGAAGGAGAGATGGTTGCCCGCGAGAATGGCTGGGCCGTCTGCCGGGATGTTCTCCACACCTTCGACCCTGGGCCGATTGAGCAGATGCATGAGCGGTCCTACCAGAACGAACTTGAGCAGCCAGTAGAACATCGCGTCCTTTCCCAGGTGATCTGTACGGGACCGGCCTCCTTGCAGGCACCTCCGTCGGTGCCGACTCTACCGCCGCCGACGAGCTGTGACCAAGCCCGCACGAGGGAATTCACACGGCCGGAACCACACTCGTCACCGCCGGGCACCGGCCCTGTTTCACCGCCGGGCCCCGGCCCTGCCGCCGGCGCCGGACGGACGGCCCGCCCCGGTGCCCGAATCGGCCGGCGCCGGCTTCGCGCCGCGCCGCGTCCCGGTGCGGGAGCCCCGGTCGCCGGACGGTTCGAGCGCCGACCGCGCCAGCTCCGCCGCGCCGACCATGCCCGCCGCCTCGCCCAGCTGGGTGGTGCGGATGCGGGCCAGCGGCCGGTGCCGGGCGCCGGTGACGGCGGCCGCGTAGTGCTCGCGGGCGTCGTCGAGGAACAGCGGCGCCGACGAACTCACCCCGCCGGCGATCACGACCAGATCCGGGTCGAAGATGTCACCGACGAACGCCAGGCCCAGGCCCAGCCAGCGGGCGAACTCGGCCATCACCCGCGACGCCACCGGATCGCCGTCCTGCGCGGCGCCCGCCACCCGGCGCCCGGTCAGCGCGCCCGGATCGGAGACCACCTCGCGCGACAGGATGGTCGAGTGGATCGGATCGGTCGCCAGCATCTCGATCGCGGTATCCACCAGAGCCGTTCCGCTGCAATACCGTTCCCAGCACCCGCGCTTGCCGCACGGACAGGCCCGGCCGTCCGGCACCACCTGGAGATGACCCAGTTCCGGTGCGACACCGTAACTTCCGCGATACAGCCGGCCCTCGACCAGCAGCGCCGCCCCGATCCCCGTGCCGATCGCCACCAGCACGCCGTTGTGCGCGCCGGCGGCCGCGCCGAACCGGTACTCCGCCCACATCGCCGCATTGGCGTCGTGCTCGAGGATCACCGGCAGCCCGAGCAACTCGGCGAGCCGCTCCGCCACCGGGCTGTCCTGCCACGGCAGATGCGGGGCGAACCGCACCGACGACCGGGTCTCGTCGACGAATCCGGCCACCGCCAGGCCGACCGCCCCGATGGTGTGCCGCGCCCGCAGTTCGCGTACGGCGCGGGCGAGCCCGTCCTCCAGTGCCCGCTCCGAATGCGGGGTCGGCGCCTGCACGGTGTCGAGCACCTCGCCGGCGCCGTCGACCACGGACGCCCGAATGTTGGTGCCGCCGACATCGATGCCGACGGTCAGCGGCGCCTCCCGCCCGATGCGTGTCGTCATCCCTTGATCTGTACCGGAATGGGGACGTATCCGGACGCACCGGGACGCGATCCGGGTTCGGCGGTGTCGCGCGGCGCCCCGCCGTCCGGATCGGATCCGGGCGGGAACACCGGATCCACCGGCAGCCCGGACAGCGCCTCGCGCAGCACCGTCACGATGGCGGTGCCGTGCTCGGCGACGGCCGTCAGCACGTCGTGATGCTCGCCGCGCAGCAGCGCGACCGCGGCGCAGACCGGGCACCAGCCGCAGCCGCTCCACTCCGCGCGATCCTCGGCGGCGGCCCGGCGCAGCATCGGCTCGACCCGCTCCAGCATCGTCTCCGCGAGCAGCCGCAGTTCCTCGGTCAGTTCGCCCAGCTGGTCCTCGTGCCGGTGGTCACCGGCCGCCCCGTCGCCGCCGGCCTCGCTCATCGCGGCCACACCCCGGGATCGGGGCGGAAGCGCACGACGAGCTGATCGCCCTCGAATTCGGCGCCGTCGACCGTGCATCGCCGCAACACCGGTGCCAGGCGCATCCGGCGCCGCACTCCGTCCGCTCCCACGATCAAATCGTCCTCCACTCGTCCCAGCCGCAGCGTCGCCGGGTCGGCCACGGGCAATCGCATCCGCAGCGTGAACACCGACCGCGGCCCGCTCCCCGACTCCCACCGGACCACCGGCTCGCCGAGCCGGACCTCGCCGGGGTCCGTGCCGCCGGTGGTCACCTCGCCGCCCAGCATAGGGTCTGCCGGTGACGTTGCCCGGCTCCCGCGCGAATCCACCGCATAGGACAGTTCGGTCAGCGGGGTGATGCCGATCGGCTCCGGTCCGCTGTGGTGGGCCACCGACACCGGCACGTCCGCCCGGCGCCGCAGTTCCTCGATCACCTCCAGCTGCTCGGCGCGCCGGTCGAGATACCACCGGACGGCCGGATGGGCCGAATCCGCGGGCGGTGCCGGGGGCAACACCTTGTTGACGATCACCTCGTCCAGCCGCAGACCCAGCAGCGCCGCCGCCGACCGCACCCGCGCCGTCTCGGCCAGCGCCACCCGCTCGGCGCCGGTGATCAGCCGCGCGCCGGTGCGTTCGGGGTCGGCCAGCAGGTCACGGACCCCCGCGACGGCGGTGGCGATGCGTTCGGCCGTCGTCGCCAGCACCGCGCGCCGCAGGTCCCGTCCGGTCGCGCTCAGGGCGCGGGCGTGCGCCGGCCACATCCGGTCCAGATAGCCCAGCAGGGTTTCCGGCGCGGTCACGATGCGCAGCATGTCCGCCGAGGGCGGGCAGTCGACGACGATCACGTCCCAGTCGTCCTCGGCCGCGAAACCGGCGATCTCGGTGAGCATCAGCAGTTCCTGCACGCCCGGCAGCCCGGTCAGCTCGGCCGGATCCAGGGCGGCCAGGTCGATGCCGTGTTCGTGGCCGCCACCGCCGAGCGTGCGCAGCACGTCGCGGAAGCGGTCCTCCAGCAGTTCCAGCGAATCGATCTCGATGACGTCCAGGCCGGGCAGCACCGACGCCACGCCGGTCACGGTGCCCGGATCGTGCGGGAAGCGGAAGCCGAGCGCGTCGCCGAGCGAATGCGCCTGATCCAGCGAGGCGATCAGCACCCGGGCGCCGGATCTGGTGTGCGCCATGGCCGTTGCGCAGGCCAGCGTCGTCTTGCCGACCCCGCCCTTGCCGATGAACAACTCCAAGCGGGTCCGGCCCGCCGCACGATCCGCCGCCACCGGGCCGGTCAGCCTTCGACCCGCTTCTTGAGTTCCTTCAGCGCGGTATCGGTGATGACCTTCTCGGCCTTGCGTTTGAACATGCCGATCATCGGGATCGTCAGGTCCACGGTCAGCTCGTAGACGACCTGGGTGGTGCCGTCCGGCTGGTCGATCAGCTCGTAGGTGCCGTCCTGGGCCTTCTGCAATTCGCCGCTGACCAGCTGCCAGCTCACCGCCTTGCCGTCGGCCCGCCAGAGGTAGGACAGCACGTAGGTGTCCTTGACGACGCCCGCGTCCAGCACGAACCGGGCGGTCCGGGCCCGGCCGTCGGCGAGTTTGTCGAGCACCTCGACCGACCGCGCCGCCGACACCCACTCCGGATACGACTCCAGATCGGCGATGACGGCCATCACCCGATCCGACGGGGCATCGACGATGATCGACCTCTGGGTCCGGTCGGCCATGACTGGCAGCGTTTCCTTTCCGGCTGACGGTGCGGGCGAACGAGTTTCACACGGAGTGCAGCGGGGCGACCCCGGCCGGGCGGCCCGCCTCGAGCCGCGCCTTGATCTCGAACGACATCCTCTTGCCCGCCACCCGCCGCGCCCGGTTGGCCGCCGCCAGATCGCGCGCCGACAGCCGGGACGCGTCGCCCGGTTCGGCGTGCAGGAAGTAGTGCAGGAGCACACCGTCCAGGCACGGCTCCAGCCACACCTCCATGGTGCCGTCCAGCGGCCCGCGGACAGTCCACCGAAATCCCTTGTCGCCACGGTCCTCTCGCACGTCCAGGGTCAGATCGGGCCACCACAGCGGCCAGCGCCCGCGATCGGCCAGCACCTCCGCGACGGCCGCGCCCGGCGCGGCGACGAAGGTCTGATCGGCCACCTGAACAGTGCTCATGCCGGTGAGCCTAACCCACCGGCGGGGGTTCGCTCACCGATGGTTCGATCGCATGCTCGCGTGCAGCAGCGTGCGCAGGCGGGCGCCGAGCGTATCCCAGCGCCACTGTTCCTCGACCCAGGCCCGGCCCGCCGCACCCATCCGGGCCGCGGCGTCCCGATCGGACAGCAGCGTGACGAGGGTGTCGGCGATCTGGCTCTGGCAACGACCGTCGACCACGTGGCCGGTCTTGCCCTCCCGCACGGTTTCCGGTGCGCCACCGGAATTCCCGGCCACCACCGGCACCCCGGTCGCCGAGGCCTCGAGGTAGACGATGCCCAGGCCCTCCACGTCCAGCCCGGCGCCGCGGGTGCGGCACGGCATGGCGAACACGTCGGCGAGGGTGTGGTGCGCGGCCAGTTCCGCGGCCGGCACCCGGCCGGTGAACACCACGTCGTCGGTGAGGCCGAGCGCCTGCACCAGCCCGCGCAGCTTCTCCTCGTAGGGCCCGCCGCCGGCGATCACCAGCGCCGCGCCGTCGACCCGCTCCTTGATCTCCCGCATCGCGAGGATCAGCGTGTCCTGACCCTTGCGCGGGACCAAGCGCGACAGGCACAGGATGGTGGGCCGGTCGCCCAGCCCGTAGCGGGCCCGAAGTTCTTCGCGCGCAGCCGGATCCGGGCGGAACTCCTCGGTGTCGACGCCGGGCGGCAGGTACTCCAGGGCCGCCTGCGGACCGAACGCGGCGGCGAACCGCCGCCGGGTGTACTTGCTGACGTAGGTGATCACGTCGGTGTGATCGCCGATCGACCGCAGCGACTGCCGCGCCGCCGGCAGCATCGACCAGCCCACCTCGTGCCCGTGCGTACTGGCCACGATCCGCCGCGCACCGGCGCGCCGCAGCAGCGGCGACATCAGCGCCAGCGGCGCGGCGGCGCCGAACCACACCGTCTCGCACCGCTCGTCACGCAGCAGCTTGGCCGCCCGCCGCAGCACCAGCGGGGTCGGCAGCATCAGCGTCGTCGGGTGCCGGACCACCTGGAACGGTTGCTCGGCATCGAACCGCAGATGGCTGTCGCCCCGCCAGCGCGGCGCGTACACCACCAGTTCGTCCGGCGGCAGCTGCCGCGCCAGCGCGTGCACATACGCTTGGATGCCACCCGGCCGCGGTGGAAAGTCGTTGGTGACCAGCAGGGTGCGCGCCATGGGGGGAGAGTCTATTGCCGCCCCGCTCAGGCGGTGATGCGGGACCTGATCCAGTCGCGCCAGCGGGTGACGAATTCGGCGTGGTCGACGCCGAGGCAGGCGCGCAGCGCATCGTCGACCGCCTGCCCGTCCTGGGGCCCCGCGGCCAGGCGGCGATACAGCTCCACCAGCTTCGCCGCACCGAACCGGTCCGCGGCGAAGGCGTTCGCGGACCATGCCTGTTCGTAGGCGAGGGCGGCGTCGTTGCCGGCCGTGGGCGTGAACGCGCGGTCGGCGGGCAGGTCGGCGGGCAGGTCGCCGGACCTGGCCCGCGCCGTCAGCAGCGGTGCCTGCCGGTCCAGCGGATCGCGGTCGTCGCGGCGGGCCGAATATTCGGCGAATCCTTCCAGCACCCACTGCGGGGAGCCGTCGACGGTCTGCGCCCGGGCGGCCACATGAGTGAGCTCGTGGCGCAGCGTTTCGCGCAGGCCGTCGGCGCCGAGACGGCGGCCGGCGTCCGGGCCGAACACGATGCGCTGACCGGTCGGCCGGCTGCCGGGCCGGAACGGATCGGCGACCGAGGCCGCCGCCACCTCGGACGACACCATGCCGGTCGTATGGGTCAGCGCCGCGAACTCGGCGGGACCGGACGCGATCGTCACCACCGCCCGCTGCGCCCAGTCGTGCCCCCACAGCTCGGTGACCTCCTCGACGGCGGGACCGATCTCCCGCGCCAGCGTGTCGACATCGCCGCGCTGGCGCGGATGGCCCAGCACCGTCGACAGCCGGCCGTCGTCTCCGGAAACCTGTTGCGTGACAACGGGTCCGTAGGATTCCATCACCCGCCGCAGCTCGCCGAGCTGCGGATCGGGATCGACCGGGGCGGAGGCCCGCGCGGCCGCCGGCATCGGCTGCACCCGCGACAGCGCCGCCTTCGGCAGCAGGATCAGCGCGCCGCCCGCCGCCGTCAGCGCGACCACCGTCGCGACCGTGGCGACGAACTCGAATCGCCGCCGCGCCGTCAGCCAGGCCCGGATCCGCCGCCAGGCGGTCATTCGGCCGGCCCCGGACCGGCTTCTGCTCGCCTGCTGTGTTCGCTGCGCTCGGTCACGCTCACCTCGGTGTGATTACGACATGCCCATCCAGTATCGCCGCGCGGAGTGGAACGGGGTCGAGTCCATCGGAGCCACCGCGACCGGAACGCCGAAGGTCGAGGCGTGCAACATCAGACCGTTCCCCGCGTAGATACCCACGTGCGAGGCGTCGGAATAGAAGAAAACCACATCGCCGGGCTGCAGGTCGCCCCTGCTCACCCGCGTGCCGACATTGGCCTGCGCCTCACTGGTGCGCGGCAGGTTGATGCCGACCTGGTGGAACGCCCATTGCACCAGCCCGGAACAGTCGAACCGATCCGGGCCCGTGGCGCCCCACACGTACGGATCGCCGACCCGGGTGAGCCCCGCGGCCAGCGCACTCGTGCCACTGCCGGGAACCAGGCCGTTCAGCAGCCGGTCCCGGTCGAAGCCGGGCGGGAACAACGTGCCCGACAACGACGCCTTGTCCCCCGCCGACAGCTGCCCCCATGCCCCGATGACCTGCGCGATCGAACCCTGGAGATCGGCGCGCTTGCGCTCCAGACCGGCACGTACCGCATCGGCCTGCTGCGCGGCGGTGCGGGCGGCGTCGGAGGCGGTGCGGGCGGCCGACTCGGCCGCGGCGGCGGCATCGGTGGCGGTCTTGTACTGCGCGACCTGCTGGGCGGTCTGCGCCGTCATCACGTCCAGCGTCGACATCTGGTCCAGCAACTGCTGCGGCGAGTTGCTGACCAGCACCGAGAACAACCGGTTGGTCCGCGCGCCCTGATAGGCGGCGACGGCGGTGCGGTCGATGGCGGGCTGATACTTGCGGACCTCGGCACGGGCGGCGTCCACGGCCGCGGTGGCACCCGACAGCTTGGTGTCGGCATCGCCGGCGGCGGCCTGCTTGACCTCGAGATCGGACTGGGCGGCGAGCGCCTGCTGGTTGAGCTGCTCGGCCTGGTGCGACATGTCGAGCAGCTTCTGCACGGCATCGCTCGCGCTGGTCGGCTGGGCGATCGGGTCGGCGACGGCGCCGCCGCCGGTGCAGGCCCCGAACACGAGGACTCCTACCGCCAGTGACCCGCCCACCAGGCGGCCCGTTCGGTTGCTGCGGTGCTCAGTCACTGCCTGCCGTGCCCCGTTCTCGCTGAAAGTCCGACTGCGTATCCGCGGAGACCTGCTGCGCGGAGATGGAACTCACGAAGGTCTCGATCAGGTTACGGAACGGCGACCACCTGTGTCCAGTAGGCCACAGAACGATCACGGCCGGTAGCCGCGGCGGCCAGGACGGGCCCGCCGTTCCGCCCCTGGCGACCTCTCCCCTCGCACATCCCCACGCGACCGTCAGTAGCGGCGCGCGCCGCTCAGCGGCATCGAGGAGATCGGCGCGACGGATACCGGCTGACCGGCGGTGGAGGCGTGCACGATGTTGCCGTCGCCCACGTACAGGCCGGAGTGGCCGCCGCCGTAGAACGACACCACGTCGCCCGGCTGCAGATCGTCCGAGGACACCGGCGTACCGGAGTCGAGCTGCGCGTAGCTGGTGCGCGGCAGGTCCACGCCCGCCTGCTGATAGGACCACTGCACGAGGCCGGAGCAGTCGAAGGCGTCCGGACCGGTGGCGCCGTACGAGTAGGGCGTGCCGACCCGGCTCAGCGCCGCGTCGGCGGCGCGCTGGCCGGTCGACGGCCCGGGGGCGGCGGGCGGCGGCGGGGTCACGCCCGGGATCTCGACGCCCGGGGGCAGCACGCCCGGCGGGATGGCGCCCGGAGGAATCTGCGCCAGAACCTCGTTCGGCACATCGAAGCTGCCGACACCCGGAACGGTGACCGGCGCCGCCGACGCGGTCGCGGCGGGCAGCAGCAGCGCGCTGAGGGTGGCAGCTCCGACGGCTCCGGCCGCAACGACCTGTCGCTTGATCGCCATGATGCGTACTCCTCATCTGCCCCACGACGCCGCACCCGGTGGTGCGTCGGACTTCGTGAGGTCTCGAAGAGATTACGAACGCATAACGGCGATTTGTAAAGCGCCGGGCGGCCGGATCAAGTCCCGGAGAAAAATGCCACCCCCCATATGTGCGAGATATATCACACCAATCACAAAAAGATAACACACATCATCTACCAGGGAATACTCGACGTGCAACCCACCCGCCCACCTGGCTTGTTGATCTTGGGTTTACGAAGCATTAATTGGTGGAAATACCACGTCGACCGGACGATTCCGCGCCTTATGCGACCGATCGGTTTTTCCTTCGTGATCGGCCGGCGCCATGGACCCACGCACGAGGACGGCGCCGGCCGGTTATCTTCGAATCGCCGAGGATTGATCCCGATCGGACATGAATGTGATCCCGGTCTCATTTATGAGTACTCCGGCAATTCGGCCGGTGCGGCCGGGCCGATCCGGCCGCGACTCCGGGGGCCGGCGCCACACCGGGTCATCTGTCGGACCCCCGCCCTACGCTGCACGCCGTGCCCTCCGTGTCCGATGCGACGTCCGGGTTCGCGGCCGAACCGGTCGCCCGAGCCGGCTCCGCCCGCCCCGCCCAGCTGGCCTTCGACGATCTCGACACGCCGCTGTTCGACACCACCTTCGTCGTGGTCGACCTGGAGACCACCGGCGGGAGCCCGGATCAGGACGCGATCACCGAGATCGGCGCGGTGAAAGTGCGCGGCGGCGTGGTGCTCGGCGAGTTCGCCACCCTGGTCGACCCGGGCCGCTCGATTCCGCCGCAGGTCGTCCAGATCACCGGGATCACCGCGGCGATGGTGCGCGACGCGCCGCGGATCGAGGCGGTGCTGCCGGGATTCCTGGAGTTCGCCGCGGGTGCGGTCCTGGTCGCCCACAACGCCCGCTTCGACACCGGTTTCCTGAAGGCGGCCGCCGCCCGCTGCGAGCTGGCGTGGCCCGCGTTCCAGGTGCTGTGCACGGTGCGGCTGGCCCGCCGGATCCTGGCGCGCGACGAGACCCCGACCGTGCGGCTCTCGGCGCTGGCCCGACTGCTGGGCACGAGCACCCAGCCGACGCATCGCGCGCTGGACGACGCCCGCGCCACCGTCGACGTGCTGCACGCGCTGATCGAACGGGTCGGCAATCTCGGCGTGCACAGCCTCACCGAACTGGTCGACTATCTGCCCGAGGTGAGCCGCCGGCAGCGGTCCAAGCGGTTCCTGGCCGCCGACCTGCCGACCGCGCCCGGGGTGTATCTGTTCCGCGGCCCGTCCGAGGAGGTGCTCTATGTCGGCACCGCGGTGAATCTGCGCCGCCGGGTGCGCAGCTACTTCACCGGATCCGAGACCCGCACGCGGATGCGGGAAATGGTGGCCCTGGCGACCCGGGTGGACCATGTGCAATGCGCACACGGGCTGGAGGCCGGTGTGCGCGAGTTGCGATTGCTGGTGGCGCACACGCCGCCCTACAACCGGCGTTCGAAGTTTCCCAAGCGGGCGTGGTGGCTCACGTTGTCCGCCGAGTCCTTCCCCCGGTTCGCGATCACCCGCACGCCGACCTGGGACGCGTTGGGCCCGTTCGGTTCTCGCACCGACGCGGCCGAGGTCGCCGCCACCGTCGCCGAGTACTGCGGGCTGCGCACCTGCACCACGCGCATCCCCCGGCACGGGCGGCACGGGGCCGACTGCCCGCCCGCCGCGGTCGGCGGCTGCCCGGCGAGCGCCGACGGACGGCTGCGCGACGCCGACGAATACGCGGTAGCGCCGCGCGCCGCCCGCGACCTGTTCACCGGCCGCAGCGACATACCGCTGCGCACCATCCGCGATCGGATCGACGAGTACGCCACCGAGGAACATTTCGAGGCGGCAGCCCACCTCCGCGATCGTCTGGCCGTGATCGTGCGAGCACTGCGCCGGACCCAGCGGCTGGCGGCCGTAGCCCGCATCGACGAACTGGTGGCCGCCCACCCCGACGGCTCCGGCGGCTGGGAATTCGCGGTGATCCGCTACGGCCGGTTGGCCGCCGCGGGGACGGCCGCTCGTGGCATCGCCCCCATGCCAGTTGTCGACTCCCTCGTAGCCTCCGCCGAAACCGTCCTCCCCACGAAACTGGAGACTGGCACCGGACGGTCGCGGCCCGACCCGTTCGCCGATCGGCGCTACCCCCCGTTACGGGGTGCCTCGGCGGAGGAGACGGCCCTCATCGCACGCTGGCTCGAACAAACCGGCACCCGCATCGTCCGCACCACCGACAGCTACCACGAACCCCGGCTCGGCGCCGGGCCCTGGCTGTCCTGGCTGGACCGCGCCGAATCCGCCACCCGAACGGAATCCTCGGCGCCGGACCGCATCGCACACAACTGACGGTCCGGCGCGCCGGATTCTGCCACGCCCGAGTCGATACGAGTACCACGCGGCCTGGTGCCCACGTCCCGCGGAACCCATGCGCTGACGACAGGTTCGTGCACGTCGGTACGGGCGAGCCGACAGCGGTGTGTCGCGGTGCCACGACGGTGTGAATGCTGCGGGGGTCATTGGCAACGTGCGGCGCGGGCGGCGGTCAGCGCACCGCGACGGGTTCCGGAGCGGCCTCGCCGTCTCGGCTGCCGATGTGTTCGGTCCAGCCCGGAGGGCCGAACACGTAGCCGAGGCGGCCGCGCCAGGTGCGGGCGCCGCGCACGTCGCGCAGCAGCCCGGCCAGTTCGTGGTAGTTGACCCGCAACGGGTTGTCGGTGCCGATGTTCTTGGTCAGGCCGTAGCGGATGGGTTCGGTCTCCGCGGCGAAGCTGCCGAACATCCGGTCCCAGACGATGAGGATGCCGCCGTAGTTCTTATCGATATAAGGCTGGTTCGATC
Source organism: Nocardia sp. BMG51109 (assembly GCF_000526215.1). Taxonomy (NCBI): domain Bacteria; kingdom Bacillati; phylum Actinomycetota; class Actinomycetes; order Mycobacteriales; family Nocardiaceae; genus Nocardia; species Nocardia sp. BMG51109. The sequence continues at coordinate 5,067,824 of NZ_JAFQ01000004.1, read as the reverse complement.
CGTGGTGCACGCGATGGTGTGCCGGGGTGTTGAACAGGAACTCGACCGGCCGCGGCAGGGTGCCGATCCGCTGGGTGTGGATCGGGAACTGATAGACCAGCCCGATGCTCTCCAGCAGGAAGATCATCCACGCGGGCAGCCCGATCAGTGCCGCCGGGACCCACGCGAAGCCGCGCAGCATCGCCGCCACCGGATGCAGCCACGGCAGGCGGATCGCGGTGGACAGATTGAAGTACGTACTGGAGTGATGCACGCTGTGCGACGTCCACAGCAGCCGGACCCGGTGGTCGGCGCGGTGCGCCCAGTAGTAACAGAAGTCGGTGACCACGAGCCCGACGATCCACACCCACCAGCTCGCGGGCGACAGATGCAGCGGCGTCAGCTCGGCCGCGACCACCACCGCCGAGAACGGGACCACGTACTGCAGCAACGGCTTCGCGAGCCGGCCCAGGGCGAACGTGGTCACATTGCCGACGGTGTCGCGGCCCGACCGCTCGTTCCCCGGGCGGTCCGGGTCGCGCCGATACGCGATCCACTCCACGAGCATGAGCACGGCGAATGCCGGTACGGCGAAGACCAGCAGCGTCCCATCCATGACAGCTCTCCTTCACATTCCGCTGATGCACGCCACGTTATGGGCGCTGACCTGGAAAAACATCGCGCCGCAGGGGGATGGCGCCTCCCCCGTGCGGGGGACGCGCGGCGGGTGCGGGCAGGGCATGGTGAGCACATGGCGACACGAATCGGCTGGGTAGACTCGCGCCGGTCCGACGAGGAGGTAGCGGATCGGTGGATGTGAGCACCTCGCTGGCCCGCCAGTCGATCACGGTCGCCGTGGTGGCCGCGGCGATCGACTGCGTGGTGTTCGCGCTGAGCGGGGTCTTCGACACCGCGCCCTGGCAGGCCGCCGTGCTCACGGCCGCCATCGCCGCGGCCGACCTGGCCCTGGCCGCCCCGCCCCGCACGGCCGGTGTGGTCGCCGCCGCACAGGTGGCGCTGCGGCTGCTGGCCGTCCTGGTGCTGCACCGCAACGGCTTTCCCGCCCGTTTCCCGGACGTCGGCTTCCTGGTCGCCGGATATCGCGCCGGGGCCTGGCTGTCCGGGTGGCGATCGCTGTCGACCGTGGCCGTGCTCACCGCCGGTATGGCCGCGGCGCACCTGCTGGTCGACACCGGGGCCGACCGGACTCCCCTGTTGCTGCTCGCCTCCACCGTCTCCGCCGGCGTGGTGCCCTGGCTGGTCGGCCGGTACAACGCCGCGCGCGGCGCCTATATCGCCGACCTGGAACAGCGGGCGCGGCTGCGGGAACAGGAGCAGCGATCGGCCCTCGAACGCGCGGTCGGCGACGAGCGCGCGGCCATCGCCCGGGACCTGCACGACGTGATCTCGCACCACGTCAGCGCGATCGGTATCCACGCGGGCGCGGCCCGGCTGGCACTGACCGGCACCACCGCCCCCGCCGCCGCGCGTTCCCTGTCGGCCGTGGAGGCCGGCAGCCGGGCGGCCATGGTCGACCTGCGCCGGCAGCTCGATCTCCTGCACGGCCGCGAGGACGAGGGGCAGCGCCAGCCCGGCCTGGACGGCGTCGACGAACTCGCCGAACGGATCCGCGCGGCCGGACTGGGCGTGCGCGTCGACATCCGCGGCGCACCGGCGGAACTGCCGCAGTCCCTGAACATCACGCTCTATCGCGTCGCACAGGAACTGCTGACCAACGCCCTGCGGCACGGCGACGGCGGCGACGCCCGGCTGACCGTGCGCCACGAGCCCGACCGGATCGTGGTGGACATGGTGAACACCGTGGCGCCGGAGGAGCCCGCTGCCGACGACACCTCGGTGCACAGCGGCCTGCGCGGTATCCGCGAGCGGGCCGAGTTGTTCGGCGGCACCGCCGAATTCGGCCGGATCCCGGACGAGGACGTCTGGCGCAGCAGCGTCTCCGTGCCGATCGGGGCGGCATGACGGCGCCGCTGCGGGTGCTGGTCGCCGACGATCACACCATGTTCCGCTCCGGCCTGCGCGCCGTGCTCGACAGCCAGGCCGACCTGGACTGCGTCGCCGAGGTCGGCGACGGGCGTTCGGCCGTGGCGGAGACGTTCCGCCTGCGGCCCGATATCGCCATTCTGGACGTGCGGATGCCGAAGCTGGACGGGCTCGCGGCCACCGAGTCCATCGTCGCCGCGGGCGGTACCCACGTGCTGGTGCTCACCACCTACGACAGCGAGGCCAACCTGTATCGCGCCCTGCGGGCCGGCGCCAGCGGCTTCCTCCTGAAGAGCCTGCCGCCGGAGGAACTGGTCACCGCGATCCGGATCGCGTCGCGCGGCGACGCCCTCATCGACCCGTCGATGACCAAGCGCCTGGCCGCGCGCTTCGCCGGCAGCCTGACCGCCCCCGCCGCCCCGCCGGAACTGGCGCTGCTCACCGCCCGCGAACGCGAGGTGCTGCTGCTGGTCGCCGCCGGGCACAGCAACGGCGAGATCGCCGTACACCTGGGCGTCGGCGACGAGACCGTGAAGACCCACGTCTCCCGTGTCCTGGCCAAACTCGGTGTGCGAGACCGCATCCACGCCGTGGTCTACGCGCACCGGCACGGCCTGACCGGCACCCACCCCGCCGCGCAATAGACTCGGCGGCATGATTACCGCGATCGTGCTGATCCACGCCGAGGCCGCCCGCATCCCCGAGACCGCGCAGGCACTGGCCGATCTCGACGGCGTCGCCGAGGTCTACTCGTGCGCGGGCGATGTCGATCTGATCGCGGTGGTACGCGTGCGCGACCACGAGCGGATCGCCGAGGTGGTCACCGGCCGTATCAACAAGACGCCCGGCGTCCTGCGCACCGCCACCCACATCGCCTTCAAGTCGTACTCGCGCGCCGATATCGAGGCGGGGTTCTCCATCGGCGAGTGACGCCCGTCCACCGGGCGCTCCGCCCCGGCGAACGCGACGGGCCCCGAGCCGGATTCGACTCGGGGCCCGCGGCTGTCGCGGCGCGGAGGGCGCGCGAACTCAGTGTCCGTGCTTCGCGAACTCAGTGTCCGTGCTTGTCGCCCTCGCCGCTGGACTGCTCCTGGTATTCGGCCAGGATCTCCAGCTGCTTGTGGTGCTCCTCCTTCTCGTAGGAGGTGAGCTGCTCGGCCTGATCGGCCGGGTCCGAGCGGAGGAACGAGCCCAGACCGGGCTTGCCGGCCCATCCCAGCTTGTTCATCTTCTTCGGCACCGGCGCGCCCTGGTACTCCAGCGGGATCGGGTGGCCGTGCTGGTCGACCGGGCCCAGCGGCTGGTGCACCTCGATGTACTCGCCGTGCGGCAGCCGCTTGATCACGCCGGTCTCGATGCCGTGCTCGAGCACCTGCCGGTCGCTGCGCTGCAGGCCCAGGCACAACCGGTAGGCGAGGAAGTACGCGAGCGGCGGCCCGACCAGCAGGCCGATGCGGAAGAACCACGTCGTCGCGTTCAGCGAGATGTCGAACTTGTAGGCGATGATGTCGTTGACGCACGCCAGGGTCAGCACCAGGTAGAACGTGATCGCCATGGCGCCGATCGCCGTGCGCACCGGCACGTCCCGCGGCCGCTGCAGCAGGTTGTGCCGGGCGTCGTCGCCGGTCAGCCGCTTCTCGATCCACGGGTAGGCGATCAGCACGGTGAACACCAGGCCCATCAGCAGCGCCACCCAGAACACCGCCGGGATGGTGTACCGGCCCAGGTACAGCTCCCACGGCGGCATCAGGCGCGCCATGCCGTCGGTCCACATCATGTAGAAGTCGGGCTGCGAACCCGCCGACACCTGAGAGGGGTTGTAGGGACCCAGGTTCCAGATCGGGTTGATCTGCAGCACGCCGCCCATCAGCGCGACCAGGCCCAGGGTGAACATGAAGAACGCGCCCTGGTCCAGCGCGAACACCGGCACGATGCGGGTGCCCACGACGTTCTTCTCGGTGCGGCCCGGGCCGGGGAACTGGGTGTGCTTCTGGTACCACACCAGCGCCACGTGCGCCGCGATCAGCGCCAGGATGATGCCCGGGAACAGCAGCACGTGCGCGATGTACAGGCGCGGGATGATGATGTCGCCGGGGAAGTCTCCGCCGAACATCAGCCAGTGCATCCAGGTGCCGATCAGCGGGATCGAGATCGTGATGCCCGAGAAGGCGGCCCGCAGGCCGGTCCCCGACAGCAGGTCGTCGGGCAGCGAGTAGCCGAAGAAGCCCTCGAACATCGCCAGGATCAGCAGCAGCGAGCCGATCACCCAGTTCGCCTCGCGCGGCTTGCGGAACGCGCCGGTGAAGAAGATGCGGAACAGGTGGACGATGATCGACGCCGCGAACAGCAGCGCCGCCCAGTGGTGCACCTGCCGCACGAACAGGCCGCCGCGCACCTCGAAGGAGATGTTCAGGGCGGTCTCGAAGGCCCGCGACATGGTGACGCCGCGCAGCGGCTGGTAGGCGCCGTCGTAGACGACCTCGCTCATCGACGGATCGAAGAACAGCGTCAGGTACACACCCGACAGCAGCAGGATGATGAACGAGTACATGGCGATCTCGCCGAGCAGGAACGACCAGTGGGTCGGGAAGACCTTGTTGATCGACCGCTTGACGAACGCCGCCATGTGATAGCGCTCATCCATCTCGTTGGCCTGTGCGGCCGCTTTGCTAGGACTCATGAACGACGCTCCCAGTAAGCCGGACCGAGCGGCTCGATGAAGTCGCCGTTGGCGACCAGGAAGCCCTCGGAGTTGACGGTGATCGGCAGCTGCGGCAGCGCCCGGGCGGCGGGGCCGAAGACCGGCTTACCCCACTCGGTGGCCGAGAACTGCGACTGGTGGCACGGGCACAGGATGCGGTTGGTCTGCTGCTCGAACAGCGAGGTCGGGCAGCCGAGGTGGGTGCAGATCTTCGAGTAGGCGAAGTAGTCGCCGTAGTTGAAGCTCTCCTGCCCCTTGCGCTTGATCGCCTTCTGCGCGTCCTCGGTGCGCAGCCGGATCAGCATGACCGCGTTGCGGATGCCGCGCAGCGACTCCAGCGTCTCGTGCTCGTTGCCGCGCCACTCCTCTTTCCAGGGGAACACGGTCTCCATGCCGCCGGCGTCCAGATCCTCGGGCCGCACCAGCACCACGTCGTCGGGACGGCCGACGTCCTTGCGGATGTAGATGGTCTGACCCGGGTAGTCCGGCGTCCAGCCCGACACCCACAGCGGCGACTTGTCGCCCTTGGCCCACGGGTTCTTGATCATGCCGCCGACGAACATGAACAGCGCGCCGATGCCCAGCACGCCCGCGCCGAGACCCGCGGTGCGGGTGATCATCTTGCGGCGGCCCAGCGTGGAGGTCTCCAGCGCGTCCTGCAGCTCGGCGGCCAGGGTGCGCCGCTCCACCTCGGCGGACCTGCCGTCGTGGCGGTCCTGGATGGAGATCTCCGCCGGGACGAACTTCTTGCGGATCAGCACCACCGCGATGCCGATCGCCAGCACCGCCACGCCCAGCGTGAGGCCGTACAGCGGGGTGGTCAGCGAGTACAGACCGGCGCCGTCCTCGTGCCGGCTCTTGTACTCCCACGGCCAGAACAGGAACACGGCGACCAGGCCGAGCGCCGCGATCGCCGACAGCCCGAACCACAGCGCCACCTGGCGCTCGGCCCGCTTCTCCGCGCGGGTGCCCGGAACCGGCCAGCGCGGGGCACGATAGGCGACGTCGACACCGTCGCGTTTGGTGCCGAGCTCGACCAGCTCGTCCCGCGACATCGCGTCGAGCTGCTCCTCGGTGGGGTTCAACTCGTCCCCCGGCTTGCCGTCGTCGGGCGCGCCCATGTCGTTTCGCTCCTGTTCACTCGTCCCGCGCTCGCTCATGACAGCATCCTTTCGGCCATGACCGCGGGCCCTCCGTGGTTACGCTCCGCTGCCGCCTCCGGGCCTGACGCGATCATGGCAGCATCCTTTCGGCCATGACCGCGGGCCCTCCGTGGTTACGCTCCGCTGCCGCCTCCGGGCCTGACGCGATCATGGCAGCATCCTTTCGGCCATGACCGCGGGCCCTCCGTGGTTACGCTCCGCTGCCGCCTCCGGGCCTGACGCGCTCATGACCGGGAGCCGATCCACATCGCCGAGCCGACCAGAACCACGATGCCCACGACCCAGATGGCCAGGCCCTCGGTGGCGGGGCCGAAGCCGCCCAGGCCGTAGCCGCCCTCGGGGTGGGACTCCGTCCGGTCCTTGACGTAGGCGACGATGTCGCGCTTCTCCTCCGGCGTCAGCTCGCGGTCGGAGAACTTCGGCATGTTCTGCGGACCGCTCAGCATCGCGGCGTAGATCTGCTGCTCGTTGGCCTCGTCGAGCGCCGGCGCGAACTTACCCGACGACAGCGCGCCGCCCTTACCGGTGAAGTTGTGGCAGGAGGCGCAGTTCATCCGGAACAGCTCACCGCCGCGGCCCAGGTCGGCGCCCTCGGTCATCGACTCCTGCTCGACCTCGCCCTTGGCGTCGCGCACCAGCGTCGGTCCGCCGCCGTTGGCCGCGATGTAGGCGCCCAGCGCGTCGGTCTGCCGCTCGTCGAACTTCGGTGGCTTGCGCACGATCTGCGCGCCGTTGGTGGCGGCGGGCATGCGCCCGGTGGACACCTGGAAGTACACGGCGGCCTCGCCGACGCCGATCAGGCTGGGGCCGCGGTCCTGCACGCCCTGCAGGTTGGCGCCGTGACAGGTGACGCAGGAGGTGTCGTAGACCTGCTTACCCTCGCGGATCAGCGCCGACTGGTCCTCGTTCGCCGTCGCGACCTGCGCCTGCGGGGTCAGCGCCGAGGCCGCGAAGCCGGCTCCGGCGAGGCCCATCAGAAGAACCATGCCACCCGCCACCCTGCGGCGCATTCGCCGCTGCTTGCGGATCTTGGCCTGGCTTTCCTGAGCGCTGACGATCCCCGGGCCGTTGGGATCTGGCGCTGACGGGGGAGATGAACTCATCTGTGTCCCTTTGGAGTAGACGGAACCGACTGATGCTGGGGCTGGTGCTTGCCGAAAAGCGTAGGGGTCCTATCGGACGAAGTAGATCGTGGCGAACAGCCCGATCCACACGATGTCGACGAAGTGCCAGTAATAGGAGACGACGATCGCCGCGGTGGCCTGCGCGGGGGTGAACTTACTGATCTTGGTGCGGATCAGCAGCATGATGAACGCGATGAGACCGCCGATGACGTGCAGGCCGTGGAAGCCGGTGGTGATGAAGAACACCGAGCCGTACACGCTGCTCGAGATCGTGGTGCCCTCGCCGTAGAGCGCGTGGTACTCGTATGCCTGGCCGCACACGAAGAACAGGCCCATCAGGAAGGTCACGACGTACCAGCGCCGCAACCCGAACACGTCACCCTTCTCGGCGGCGAATACGCCCATCTGGCAGGTGAACGACGACGCGATCAGCACGGCGGTGACCGGCACGGCCAGCTTCAGGTTCAGCTCGGTCGGTTCCGGCGGCCAGTTGCCGTGCGCCTGGGCACGGGCGACGAAGTACATGGCGAACAAGCCGGCGAAGAACATCAGCTCGCTGGACAGCCAGATGATGGTCCCGACACTGACCATGTTGGGCCGGTTCAGCGAGTGCACACGCTGAGTGATGGCCGATCCTTGGGTGCCTACTGCGGTCGTCACGACGGTTAGTATGACTCGTCGTAGTACGACAGGCGTAGCCGGGTTCGAAACTCGGCACCGCGTGTCGGAAATCGCTCGGCCCGTGCGACTCTCACCGACCCACCGGCGTGTCACACGAACACCCAGCTCGAAGGCGGTAAAGGCCGTATCTCACCGACCCCGTTAGGCTGCTACCGAGCACCTGATGTGCGAAAACCGCGACGGGAGAGATTGATGAGCGCGCGCAGCTGGCCCGAGATCCTCGGGGCCCTCACCGATGGGGTCGATCTGACCGCGGAGGAGGCGGCGTGGGCGATCGACGAGATCTTCTCCGACAACGCCACCCAGGCCCAGATCGCCGCGTTCGGGGTGGCCATGAAGATGAAGGGCCCCACCGCATCGGAGCTCTCCGGCCTGGCGCGGGGCATGCTGGGGCACGCCCGGCGGGTGCCGCTGGAGGTCTCCGCGGTCGACATCGTCGGCACCGGGGGCGACCGCTCGGGCACCGTCAACATCTCGACGATGTCGTCGATCGTGGTGTCGGCCAGCGGGATTCCGGTGGTCAAGCACGGCAACCGGGCGGCCTCGTCGAAGAGCGGCGGCGCCGACGTGCTGGAGGCGCTCGGGGTGCGCATCGCCCTGGGGCCCGACGAGGTGGCGCGGTGCGTGCGCGAGGTGGGCATCGGGTTCTGCTTCGCGCCGCTGTTCCATCCCGCGCTGCGGTTCGCCGGGCCCGCGCGCAAGGAGATCGGCATCCCGACCGTGTTCAACGTGCTCGGTCCGCTCACCAATCCGGCGCAGCCGGGCGCCGGCCTGATCGGCTGCGCCTTCGCCGACCTGCTGCCGGTCATCGCCGGAGCGTTCGCCGAGCGCGGCCACAACGCCCTGGTGGTGCGCGGCAACGACGGGCTCGACGAGATCACCACCGGCGACACCACCGACGCGTGGGTGGTCACCGGCGGCTCGCTGCGCGAGACGACCATCGATCCCGCCCGGATCGGCCTGCCCCGCACGCCGCAGGACGCGCTGCGGGGCGGCGATGCCGAGACGAATGCCGTCGTCGCCCGCAACATGCTGGCCGGGCAGTCCGGACCGGTGCGCGACGCCGTGCTGCTGAACTCGGCCGCCGCCATCGTCGCGCACGAGCTGACGCCCGACGCCGCCGGCAAGGACATCCACGACGCCCTGGGCGCCGGACTGGAGCGGGCCGCACAGGCGGTGGATTCCGGGGCGGCCGCACGGTTGCTGGACCGGTGGGCCGCCTACACCACGGAACTCGGCGGCGCCTGACACCACTCGGCGGCGCCCGGCACAACTCCGCGGCGCCCGGCACACTGCGCGCTTCCGGTGTCCGATTCCCTTCGGACGGCCCATGGTACGCGCCCGGACGCTCCCTCCGACCCGGATGGCGCGTTCGCGCCGAAGCGCGCTGATCGGCTGTGTAGCAGCGTTATTCGAGTGACCATGGAGGCGGCCCGTGTCAGCGCCGGGTTCCCGGCGCGGTTGCTTGGGAGGTCCGACTTGTCTCCGACCGTTCGCTCCAACCGATTTCGCACGATCACCCGCTACGCCGTTCCCCTCCGGCCGCTTTCGCCGGTCGCCGCGTTCCCGGCAATCGCCGGGGCCGCGGTCGTCTCCGCCGCCGCGCTGGGCGTGCTGTTCGCCGCGGCGACGCCCGCCCGCGCCGACGACCCGCCCGATCCCGTTGCGGCGGCACTGAACTCCGCCTCGTTCCCGCTGCCCGGCCTGCCGCTGATCGCGGATCTCGGCTCCGACACCGCCATCGTCGTGCTGGGCTACGGCCTGCAACCGGACGGGCAGATGCAGCCCGAACTCATCGATCGCCTGTCCGCGGCCCACATCCAGGCCGTGCTGACGCCGGCGGCGCCCGTGGTGGTCACGGGCGGCAATCCGGAGGGCGGCGTCACCGAGGCGCAGGTGATGGCGGATTGGCTTGTCGGCCGCGGCATTCCGCCGGACCGCGTGCACCTCGAGGACCGGGCGGAGTCCACGCTGGAGAACGCCGAGTACTCCGCGGCGATGATGGACTCGATCGGCGCGCACAGCGCGGTCCTGGTCACCTCGTCCGATCACATGTACCGGGCGCGCGGAGACTTCGCCGACGCCGGAATCCCCGTGGTGGCGACGCTGACTCCCGACCAGGCGCCGGAATCGGTCCTGCCGTTCGGGCCGCCGCCCTGACGACCCGTCGGATCAGGTGGCCGCGACCGCTCAGGTCAGGTAGCGCACGATGCTCTCGGCGAGGCAGGCCGGCTTCTCGGCGCCCTCCAGTTCGAGGGTGACGGTCCGCTCGGCCTGCACGCCGCCGGGGATGTCGCGCACCGAGTCCAGGGTGGTGCGGGCGCGGATGCGGCCGCCCACCGGGACCGGGGTGATGAAGCGAACCTTGTTGAGGCCGTAGTTGATCCCCATCCGGATGCCGCCCACGGTGGCGGCCCGGTTGGTGAGCGGCACGAGCAGCGACAGCGTGAGGAACCCGTGCGCGATGGTGCGCCCGTAGGGGCCCTCCGCGGCCTTGGCGGGATCGACGTGGATCCACTGGTGGTCATCGGTGGCGTCGGCGAACGTGTCGATGCGATCCTGATCGATCGTCATCCAGTCGCTGACGCCGATCTCGGTGCCCACCGCTGCCCGCAGCGCGTCCAGATCGGCGAAATCGGTCATGGGCGTTGATCTTAGTCGGCCACCGCCACCGCCATCGGACTCCGGCGACAGATCATTTCGGCGCGCGGGGGCGGCCGCCGCCCGAGCACGGGTGGCGCGGGCGCGTCTCGGAGGGCGCCTCCAGGGTGTGCAGGACCCAGTGCCCCTTACCGTTGGTCTTGGCGTAGTAGAGGCTGGTGTCGGCGGCGTCGAGCAGCGATTCCGCGTCGGCCCCGACGATCGGGGTCACCACCGCCCCGATACTCGCCGAGATCCGCAGCGCCCGGCCGTCGACCACGATCGGCTCGGCGAGCGCCGACAGCAACCGGTCCGCGACGATGGTGGCGCGCGACGCGGTGGCCGGCGGCGGGATCAGCGCGACGAATTCGTCGCCGCCGATCCTGGCGACGAGGCAATCGCATTCGCGCACGTAGTCGCGCAGCCGGACGGCGACGGCGGCGAGCGCCTTGTCGCCGATGCCGTGCCCGTAGCGGTCGTTGATGTCCTTGAAGTGGTCCAGGTCGGCGAAGCAGAACGCGGCCCGGTCCTCGTCGTGGGCATTCGCGATCAGTTCGTCGACCCGCTCCAGCAGCAGGCGCCGGTTGGGCAGTCCGGTGAGGGCGTCGTGGCGGGCCTGGCGGTGCAGCTCCTCCTGCCGTTCGTGCAGTTCGGTCACGTCGGCGCCCACGGCCAGCAGGTAGTCGGGCTGCCTGCCGCTGCCGGGCACGTAGGTGATGGCGAACGACATCCAGCCGACGCTGCCGTCGGCGCGCACCAGCCGCCGTTCCAGCCGCACCGTGCCGGATCGGGCCGGTACCAGCTCCTCGTACAGCAGCTTGCGGATGTAACCCCGGTCGTCGGGATGCGCGAAGTCGAAGACCGAGATCCCCCGCAGGGAGCCCACGGGCACGCCGATCATGTCCGCCAGCCCCTTGTTGGCCTCCACCAGCGTGCCCGTGGTGTCGCCGAGCGCGACCGCCACGGCGATGTTGTCGAAGACGATCCGGAACCGCCCGTCGTCACCGCTACGGTCGTGCGATCCGGCCGCCGTCTCCGCGGGGTGACGGTCGAGGCCGGACAGATCGCGCACGCCGGCCTCGTGGCCCTGCCCGATCGCCGCGAGCAGTGCGGCGAAACGGGATCCGGAATCCGGATAGTCGTCGTGGTCGGCGAGCCGGTGCAGCACACGCGCCGACAGCGCCGGCACGCTCGAATCGGTCCAGTGCGCCGCGACCAGGGCCCGGCCCACCTGCGCACCCGCCGCCGCGTCGAAGGGGTCGGTGTGCAGCACGGCCAAGAGGTCGACGATCAGGCCGTGCAGCAGCCGCTGCGCCTGCGCGGCGGGCATGGGCGCCGTCCCCGTGGCCGCCAACGCCTCCCACCACGCTCGCGCCAGTGCCGTCCGCTCCACCTCATCCACCACAACCCCTTCACGTCCTACGCCGCTCGGACCATCCCTCTCCGGCGGCGACCGGTGTTCCTCCGACAACGGAACGTTCCGAACCTACCGTGCGGAACCATCCCGGTTGTCGAAAAAGTCTCTTTCCCGATTCTCCGTGAAGATCGATGCTCCCTTGTAGCGCCGGGTCACGTTCTGCCAAACCCAGGTTGCCTGCACGCAACCGACCAGGTCCACCACGTGCGCCCGCACCTGCGCGGCGAGTGCGGGATCGGGCAGTCCGGCACACCGGTCGTCCACCCGCTCCCGCAGCAGGCGGAACTCGGTGAACCGCTCGCGCACGATCCGCCCGGCCTGCTCGACCGCGCCGGCCAGGGTCTCTCCGGGGGCATTCAGCAGGCAGATCGGGACAAGGTTGAAATCGGCACCGTCGATGATGCACTCCTTCTCGAAGGAGAACATATCGTTCATGAGCGCGCCGATGTCCACCGCCAGCCGCCGCAGCCGAACCAGATCGGCCTTCAGCCCGGCGTCGGCGATCCGCCGCCACGGCAGGTAGTCGTCGCGACCGAATTCGCACAGCGCGACCGCCGGATACATGCCCGACACCCGGGCACGCAGGTCGATGTACTCATCGATGCTCAGCAGCCCCTTGCGGGCGCGCGCGTTCTGATCCCGGATCGCGGTGCGCAGATGGTCGGCCGTCGAGTCCAGGAACCGCTGTAGCCACCGCGGTTCCGCGTCCGCGGCCAGCAGCTTCAGGAACTCGGCCGCGGCGATCTCCGGCGACGTCGGATCCGGCGACATCCGCTGCTTTTCCAGCAGCAGGCACAGGCCGTCCACCGCGATGCCCGCGCCGCGCTGGGCATCGGGTGCGAGATGCCGGAACTTCTCCCGGCCCACGGTGTCGTTGAGCCAGAACAGGATCGCGTTGTACATCCCGATGATCGTCATCCGCTCGGCGGTCACCGCGCCCGGATGCAGATACGGGGTCATGCTGTTGTAGTGCGCCCCGCCGGCCTCCAGCCAGATATCGTGCCTGCGGCAGAACGTCTCGACGGCCGTGCACGCCTCCGCGCCGAACCGGTTCGGCCGGAAGTCCCGGCAATAGTCCACGATGTCGCAGTCCGGCGTGCTGAACAACGCCGCCAGCGACCAGGGCCGCTCCTCCCGCACCAAGCGCTCGTGATCGGACCGCATCGTTTCGAGCGCAGCCTCGATCGCCACCACATACTCACCCGCCATGACGACTTCCTCCCGGCCACACACCGCACAGCCGAACTGCCAATCGCCGTCCATACCGAGTGACCCACACTGTGCCGAGCGCCCACGTTGTGTGGGACCCGGCGTACTCCGATAAACCGGCCTCTTACGGTTGTATTACAGTCGAGGGGGGTTGGCAAACCCGTCACGACGCCCGGAACTGCTCCCTGACCCCGGCTTCGCTCAAACCGTAATCGGCCAGCGAATACCGGTGCGCGGGCCTGCGGTCGCCGGTGCGGCTCTCCTCGTCGAGCGCGGCCATGGCCGCGCGGGCCGCATCGGTGAATTCGATCCCGAAGGCACGATAGATCGATTCGACCGTCCCGAGCGGGTCGGCGCGCAGGTCGGCGAAGTCGATATCGAGGAACTGGGACTCGTCGTAGCGGGCCCGGGCCGCGGTGAACTCGCGCAGGCCGCGCGACCACAGTTCGAGCTGGCTCTCGCCGATCCGGCTGCCGGTGAACGTGTCGGACCAGCCGCGGGTGGCATGCTCGGACAGGCTGCACACCGAGGCGAGCACGGTGGTCGGGTCGCGGTGGGTCTGGATCACCAGCGCGTCCGGGTAGACGGCCATCAGCGCGTCCAGGGCGAACAGGTGGCTGGGGTTCTTCAGGATCCAGCGCCGGTCGTCGCCCAGGCCGATCAGCTGGAGGTTCTTCCGATGGCGCGCGTAGGCGTCGGTCCAGTCCTGGGTGCGCAGCCACTGCGAGTAGGTCGGCAGGTAGGCCAGGCACTCATAAGATACCGATTTCACGGTCTGGCGCAGCAGCTGCCAGCACTCCTCCACCTCGGCGGCGGTCATGTAGTGCAGGCCCATGAATTCCGGATTCTCGACGTGATGCTGCGCGAATCCGGCGTCGAGCTGCCGGAAAACCGGGTTGTCGGACCAGGTTTCGCGCGGCGGGCGGGGCTGCGGGAACTCGGCCAGCCACATCTCCAGCGCCTGATGCCGCGGGTCGGCGGCCAGCAGGCGATGCAGCGCCGTGGTGCCGGTGCGCGGCAGGCCGGTGACGAAAATCGGCCTGGCGACCGGGGTTTCGGCGTGGGCCGGGTTGGCCCGCCAGGACGCCTCGCTCAGCGCGCGGGCGACCAGGGCGCCGCGCAGGAAGTAGCGGTTCATCTTGCTGCCGAGCTCGGTCAGGCCGGCGTCGCGTCGATAGGACTCCAGCAGGACGGCCAGGCCCTCGCGGTAGTCGCCGGAGCCGAAATCGGTGAGGCCGCAGGCCTTCGTCGCCGAGGCGTGCAGATCGTCGACGGTGCCGACGTCGGTGCGTGTGGTCATGGATTCGTTCCTCGAGTCAGGGCGTTCGCGGGTCAGACGTGATATTCGCCGCAGTTCACGTCGAGGGTCTGGCCGGTGACTGCCGACGCCCAGTCGGAGGCCAGGAACACCACGGCGCGGGCGATCTCGTCGGGTTCGGGCAGGCGCTTCAGGTCGCAGCGGTCGGCGGTCTGCTGGTAGACCTGCTCTGCGGGGATGTCGTACTTCTTGGCGATCTCGCCGAAGTACCACTTCAGCTGGCCGCTCCAGATATAACCCGGCGCCACGGTGTTGACCCGGATCCCCTTGTCCCCCAGTTCGGTCGCCAGCGTCTGCGACATGGCGAGCAGGGCGGACTTGGCCGCCTTGTAGCTGCCGTAGCGCGGCTCGGAGTGCCGCAGCACCGAGGAGTTGATCATCACGACCGAACCCTTGGTCTCCGTGAGGGCGTCGGTGAACGCCTGCGTCATCCGCAGGCCGCCCAGCACCGTGACGTCCAGGCTGTCGCGGATCTGCTGGAAGTCGGTGCGGGACAGCGGTTTCATCGATGGGACCGCGAACGCGTTGTTCACCAGGGCGTCGACGCGGCCGAAGGTGTCCAGGGTGCGCCGCACCAGATTCCGCACGGCGTCGTCGTCGGTGATATCGGTGGGCACGCACAGGGTTTCGCCACCGGCGGCCTCGATCTCCGCGGCGACTTCCTTCAACCGGGATTCGGTGCGGGCGGCCAGCACCACCTTCGCGCCGGCGGCGGCGGACTCGGTGCCGATGGAGCGGCCCAGGCCGGGGCCGACGCCGCTCACGACGACCACCTTGCCGGAGAGCAATGCGGTGCTCATGCGGATTCCTTCCGGGCGGGCGACCGCCGAGAGATATTCGTACGGAGGGTGTTTCGGATCCGGCGGACACTCATCCGAGCATCCGTTCCGCGAATCCGCGCTGGCGGGCGGCGATGCGTTCGCGCCATCCCGCCTCGTCGACGGCGTTGTGGCCGTAGTGCGGCAGCAGTTCCCGGACCTTCCCGAACGGCACCCGCTCGATGGCCGGCCCGTCGGCCGCCGTCACCGCGCGATCCGCACGCTGCCAGCGGAACTGCAGGATGCCCTGCGAGCAGCCGGTGGTCTCGATCCAGTTGGCGATGCCCGGATTACGCGCCGAGACCACCATCCGGATCATGCCGTCCGGATCCACCTGGGCCTGCGCGCTGTTGAGGCTGGTCTGGTGGTTGACGTAGTCCAGCGAGATGTACCAGCGGCTGCCGAGCTGGAAACCCTGGTACGGCACATCGGATTTCGGCACGGTGATGAGCAGGGCGTCGTCGTCGGCGAGGTCGAAATGACCGACGGAGGAATACTGGGTGCTCAGGCCGCCCGGGGTGAGCCGGGGTTCGGTGAGGGTGTTCACCGGGAGGTCCAGATAGAACCACTTCGGGAAGTTGAACCAGGTGTGGATGCGCTGCACCAGCATTCGCCCGGCCGCGCGGTACCGCTTGCGCAGCCGGTCGACGTCCGGAATGGCCGGGGCCGTGCCGATGGTGTCGAGGCGCTCGATGCGGATGCTGCCCTTGCGTTCGGCGGTCCAGCCGCCGTACACCTCACGGACGGCCAGCGTCGACGCGCCCTCGCCGAGCACGAAGTAGTTCGGGCCGGGGTTCTCCTTGGGCGGGCCGTATCTCAGCTGATAGCTGCCGTCGGGCGCGATGTCGAGGCGGCGGTCGTCGAAGGCGTCGTCACCGTTGGGCACGTCGGTCGCCGAGTAATCCCCGTTGAGCACCTGGAAACTCAGGTCCACGGTGCTGCCGCGCACGCCGGTGATCAGGTACTCGGCCTCCGGCTCGATATTCGCGTGGTAGTAGAGCGTATCGGGATTGTCCAGGCCCATCTTGGTGTACGGGCCGGTGGAGCTGACGAAGTACGGGTGGCCGGTGCCGTGCGCCCGGGACAGCTGCATGACGGCCTGAATACTGCCGGCCAGATAGTCGTAGCCCTCGGCCAGATCGCGCTCGGTCCGGATGAAATCGGCGGCGGCGATGAGCTTCTCGGCCTCGGCGATGGCTGCTTGCAGGGGCTCGGTCGGCGACCGGTCGTCGGCAGAGGGTGGCATCGGGTTCCTAGCTGTCGGTTCGGGGCTGTCGGTTCGGGGCTGTCGGTTCGGGGCTGTCGGTTCGGAAAAGTGGTGCGGCACAGTCACAGTCGCAGCGCGCTCCGGATGAGCGCGACGACCTCGGCCGGTGTGCCGTGTTCGGGCGTGACGACCAGATCGGCGTGTTCGGGCCGCTCGTACGGTGAGTCGATTCCGGTGAACTCGCGCAGTTCACCCGCGCGGGCCCGGGCGTAGAGGCCCTTCGGGTCGCGCTGCTCGCACAGCTCCAGCGGGGTGTCGACGAAGACCTCGTGGAACGGCAGCTCGCGGTCGCCGTGCACTGCCCGCGCGTGGGCTCGCTGCGCCTCGAAAGGGCTGATGACCGAGACGATCGCGGTCGCCCCGGCATCGGCGAACAACGCGGCGACCTCGGTGACGCGGCGGATGTTCTCGCGGCGGTCGTCGGCGCCGAAACCCAGATCGGCGTTCAGGCCGTGCCGCAGATTGTCGCCGTCCAGCACGTAGGCGGGACGACCCTCCGCCACCAGCTGGCGTTCCAGTTCCACGGCGATCGTGGACTTTCCGGAGCCGGACAGTCCGGTCAGCCAGACCGTCGCACCGGCATGCGGCCGGTCCGCGCGAGCAACCGCCGAGCGCTGCCACACGACGGCGGCTCCGGCCGTGCGGGGCCCGGTGTCGCGGGCGAGGATCATGCCCGCCGCGACCGTCCGGTTGGTCGCCGGGTCGACGAGGATGAAGCTGCCGGTGCGGCGGTTGTCCCGGTACGGATCGAACATCAGCGGCCGGTGGCTGCGCAGCGATACCCGCGCGATGTCGTTGAGCGCCAAGCTCTCCGCGTCCACGACCCGGTGCAGGGTGTTCACATCGAGGCGGTAGTCCAGGCCGGACAGCCGAACCCGGCTGGTCTGGGCGGCCGTGCGCAGTTCGTACTCGTCGCCGGCCCGCAGCACCGCATCGTCGTCGAACCAGCACACCATGGCGTCGAGGTCGCGATCGAGGTGCGGGCGATTTCCCGGGCGCGCCAGCATATCTCCGCGGCCGAGGTCGATATCGTCTTCGAGGGTCAGCGAGACGGCCATGCCGGTGAACGCCTCGTCGACCTTGGTGCCGCCCGGGCCCCAGAGGCGATCGACGCGGGTGGTGCGGCCCGCCGGCAGCACGACCACCTCGTCGCCCGGCCTGAAGATGCCGCCCGCGACGGTGCCTGCGTAACTACGGTGCCCGGTATCGGCCGGGGCGCCCGCCGTACCTCGCGGCCGGATCACGTACTGCACCGGCAGCCGGGCATCGATCAGGTTGCGGTCGGAGGCGATGTGCACGTCCTCGAGGTGGCGCAGCAGCGGCCGTCCGGAGAACCACGGCGTCTGCGGCGACAGATCCACGACATTGTCGCCGTGCAGCGCCGAGACGGGGACGAAGCTCAGGTCGCCGACGGTGAGCTTGGCGGCGAAATCGGCGAACTCCGAACGGATCTCGTCGAATCGCCGTTCGGACCAGTCCACCAGGTCCATCTTGTTCACGCACACCACCAGGTGCGGAACCCCGAGCAGCGCGGCGAGAAAGGCGTGCCGCCGGGTCTGCTCGACCACGCCCTTGCGCGCGTCCACCAGGATCAGCGCCAGATCCGCGGTGGAGGCGCCGGTCACCATGTTCCGGGTGTACTGCACGTGCCCCGGGGTGTCGGCGATGATGAACTTCCGGCGCGGCGTGGCGAAGTAGCGGTAGGCCACGTCGATCGTGATGCCCTGCTCGCGCTCCGCGCGCAGCCCGTCGGTCACCAGCGCCAGATCCGTCGCGGCGTCGCCCCGTTGCACGCTGAATCGTTCGATGGCGGCCAGCTGATCGGCGAACAGGCTCTTGGAGTCGAACAGCAGGCGGCCGATCAGCGTGGACTTGCCGTCGTCGACGCTGCCGGCCGTCGCCAGCCGTAAGATGTTGCGGCTCATCAGAAGTAGCCCTCTCGCTTGCGGTCTTCCATGCCCGACTCGGAGATTCGGTCGTCGGCGCGCGTCGCACCTCGCTCGGTCAGCCGGGTGGCGGCCGTCTCGGCGATCACCGCGGACGGGTCGGCGGCCGCGCTCTCGACGCAGCCCGTGCAGGTGGCGTCGCCGACGGTGCGGAAGCGCACGGTCGCCTCGAACGTCCGCTCGCCGTCGCGGGGTTCCAGGAACCGGTTGGCGGCCAGCAACATTCCGTCGCGCCGCAGCACCGTGCGGCGATGCGAGTAGTACAGCGACGGCAGTTCCACGGCCTCCCGCTCGATGTACTCCCAGATGTCCAGCTCGGTCCAGTTCGACAGCGGGAACACCCGGATGTGCTCGCCCGCACGATGTCTGCCGTTGTACAGGTTCCAGATCTCCGGCCGCTGCGCCCGCGGTTCCCAGGCGCCGAACTCGTCGCGGAAGCTGAACACCCGCTCCTTGGCCCGCGCCTTCTCCTCGTCGCGCCGGGCGCCGCCGAACACCGCGTCGAAGCGATGCTCGCCGATGCCGCGCAGCAGCGTCGGAGTCTGGAGCCGGTTGCGGCTCTCCCCCGGCCGCTCGGTCACCCGACCGGCATCGATATCGTCCTGCACCCGCGCCACCAGCAGCCGGGCCCCGGTCCGCGCCGCGGTCCGGTCCCGGAACTCGATCACCTCGTCGAAGTTGTGCCCCGTGTCGACGTGCAGCAGCGGGAACGGTAGCGGCGCGGGCCAGAACGCCTTGCGCGCCAGCTCCAGCAGCACCGCCGAGTCCTTGCCGCCGGAGAACAGCAGCACCGGACGCTCGAAGGTGGCCGCGACCTCCCGGAAGATGTGCACCGACTCGGCCTCGAGGGCCGCCAGATGCGACAGCTCGTATCCCGTCCGCATCGCTCAGCTCGCTCACCGCACCGAACCGCCACCGGCGGCCGGCGGGTCTGTCGCCGGCGCGCTTGAGGTGTCGAATATTCGACGCTATCGTTCGATATTGTGACATCGAAGATAGGGCGGACCGGGGACCGCGGTCAAGAACCTGTTTCAGAAAACGGCGCGGCGGCCGCCGCGTCGCCGCCCACCCATCGCGTCGTCCAGGTCGTCGAGCTGCTGTCCCGCCGCCCGGCCGACCACCTGCCGCTGGCGCGCATCGTGCGCGACACCGGCTTGTCCCGGGCCACCGCGCACGCCGTCCTCGCCCAGCTCACCGCCGACGGCTGGACCGTGCGCGACGCCGACGGCAACTACGGACTGGGCCTCGGGCTGCTCACCGTGGCCCGGCGCGCGGAGCCGGCCTTCCCGCTGCGGCGGCTGGCGCTGGCTCCGATGCGAGAACTGTCCGCCCGCAACGGCGTTCCGATATTTCTCGCCGAGCGCGACAGCGGGTCCATCCTCATCACCGAGGTCGTCGGCACCCCCTCGGTGCCCTGGATCCGGCAGGGGCGCCGGCTGCCGCTGGCGCCGCCGGTGGCCCGCGAATTCATCGCCTGGGCATCGGGTTCCGAGCGCGAGGACTGGATCGACCGGGCAGACCCGGCCCATCGCGAGCGGCTGGCCGTGGTCCTCGCCGAGGTCCGCACCCGCGGCTACTCGGTCGAACGCCTCACCGACGACTCCGCCCCGATGGTGGAAGCCCTTGCTGCCCTGCGCAACTCTCCCGTCACCGACCCGCTCCGCAACCGCCTCGCCGCCATGATCACCGACCTGATCACGATCGACTACCTGCCCGACGAGCTGGGCGAGGAGAACGCCGTGGTCACCGTGGCCGCGCCGATCTTCCAGGGCGACACCGTCGCCGCCGCCCTGGTCGCCTGCCCCGACACCCGCCTGTCGGCGGCGGCCCTGTCCCGCCTCGGCACCGACCTCCGCATCACCGCCGGCGGCCTCGCACCGATGAACAGCACTGAACCGGACCAGTAGGTTTCGAAGCCGGCGATTCGGCGGGCGCCGGTGTCGCCGGTACTGGATAGATGCCGGATTCGGGACCAACGGCCGCATCCGACCGGGAGGCATCCGGCGCACAGTGGAGGACGCGGGTGCATACGCACAAGTGAACTACACGGTGCATCCGAGATTTGCCAGTACTTCGACGGGAACTGTCATGGGCGACGACAACTTCGGCATATCACTCTCCGCGGTGCACGTGAGGTGGTCGGCTTCCGACAGTGCGTTCGAAGCGATCTCCGACCAGTTTCCCGGGCTCGCCTACACCGACGGTGGATCCGCGATCGCCGCGATCGACGGGCTCATGGACCTGATCCGGCGTGCGCACGGCCCCGGCAACCGTGCACGCGACGCGGAGCCCGCCGGGAAGCGCGGCCCTGGCGCCTCCGCACCCCCGCCGAAGCCCCGGCCACACCACGACCGCCGGAAGCGGCCGGCCGCCGACCACCAGATTCGGAACCGGCTCTCCCAGCTCGACTGAACCGAGCCCGCCGATGCGGGGCCGAGTTCACGGTGTCGCGTAGACGACGAGAACCTGCTCGGGGGCATCGGCCACGGTGAAGGCCGCGTGGGTCAGGGTCAGCACGCCGCGGGAGGGATGGCGGATCTGCTTGCTGCCGGCGCGATTCGTGGCGATGTCGTACCGCGGCCACCACGCCTCCGCCTCGGCGCTACCCGCGCGCAGTTGCCCGGCCAGCCGCGCGAACCGATCGTCCCCCGGATGCCGTCCCGCGTTCGCCCGGAGCCGGGCCAGCACCGACTGCGCCACCGCCTCCCAGTCGACCAGCACCCGCCGGGCCTCCGGATCGAGAAATACCCAGCGCGCCAGGTTCGGCGAGCCGGCGGCGGAGCGGACGAGCCCCGGAAACAGTTCGGCGGCCGCGGCGTTCCATGCGAGGACGTCGGTGGTCACTCCGGTGATGTAGGCCGGGGCGGGATCGAGAAGTTCGGGCACCGCGGCGATCTCGGCGGACACGACCTCGGCGGCGGAACCGGCGGACGACGAATCGGTGGCTCGCTCGCCACCGGCGCCCGCGAGCGCGCGCAGATGGGCGCGCTCATCGGCATCGAGCCGCAACGCATTCGCGATCGCCGCGAGAACCTGATCGGACGGATGCACATCGCGCCCCTGCTCCAGGTACGCATACCAGGTGGTGCTCACACCCGCCAGCACCGCAAGCTCCTCCCGTCGCAGCCCGGGCGTCCGCCGCCGGTCCGAACCGGGCAGCCCCACCTCCCCCGGACCGGTCCGCTCCCGCCGCGCCCGCAAGAACGCACCCAACTCGCGCCGCCGCGCGAGCCCCGCGTCCCGCTCGGCGCTCATCCTGGCACTCCCGGTTCCACGATCACACAGCTCTGGATACCACCCCGGGGTGCGAGTGGACTGGCCGGCATGAAGGCATGGCAGATGATTACCCCCGACAGCGGGCTGCACCTGGCCGAAGTGCCCGATCCGCGGCTGCGCGGCGGCGGTGCGACGCTCGACGTCCTGGCCGCGCAGGTGCCCTCGTACACCGATGCCGTGGTGTCGGGCGGGCGCGGCGGGTTCCCGACGCCGATTGTGCTCGGTCCCACCGGGATCGGGCGGGTCACGGCGACCGCCGACGACGTGTTCGGCGTGCGGCAGGGCGATGTCGTGGTCGCCACCGCGCTGTTCCGGTCGGGTCGCGTGGCCGAGCCGGAGGAGGCGCTGCTGGGCTGGACCGGGCTCGGCGGGGACGGCCGCCCGACTCCCACCACCGACCGGATGCGCGACGTCTGGCGCGACGGCCTGTACGCCGAGCGGGCGCTGCAACCCGAGCGGACCCTCGTCGCCCTGCCCGGTGCGGACGGCTACCCCGTCGAACGGCTGGCGTTCCTGCCCTGGCTCGGCATCGCGGCAGAGGCGATCGACCGGGCCGGCGTGCGCGCGGGGCAGGTCGTCGCGGTGGTCGGCGCGACCGGGCAACTCGGTGCGGCGGCAGTCCTCGTCGCGCTCGCCCGGGGCGCCGCCGCCGTCGTCGCGGTCGGTCGCAACCGCGCGTCGCTCGACTCGCTCGCGGGCATCGATCCGCGCGTAACGCCCGTGCCGCTGACCGGTGACCGCGGCGTGGACGGACGGGCGATCGCGGCGGCCGCCGGACCCGTCGACGCCGTGGTCGACACGCTCGGCGCCGTTCCGAGCGCGGATCCGACGATGGCCGGCTACGACGCGATCCGACCGGACGGCAGCTGGGTCCTCGTCGGCGGTGTGCGACAAGACCTTCCGATCCCCTACGGCGACTTCATGCACCGGCGGCTGACCCTGCGCGGCTCCTGGATGTGCCGCGACACAACCCTTCTCGAACTGTGGTCGATGGTCCGCGGCGGCGTCATCGACCTGTCGCACCTCCGGGTACGCACCGTCGGACTGGACGACCCCGCCGCCGCTCTCACCGCGGCCGCCGCCTCCCACGCGCTGGATATAGTCGTCCTCCTCCCCTGATCGCCGCCTCCCACAGCATTACATCGCGCCGGTGCCGACGAGTCGGGCCGCTCGGTGGGCGGGGAGAGTAAAGCCGTGCCGGGCGTGGACGTTCCAGGCGTGGCAGAACCCAGCCGGATCGTGGCCCGCTTCGAATACCCCATGGTGTCCGGTGGTTGCCGTAGGGCCTGCCGGGCACCGGCTCGGATACGACCGGCGCCGGTGGACGGGTGCACATGAGCCGCTTCCGTCCGCCGGCGCCGGCGAGTCAGGCTCCCAGCATGCGGATCTTGGTGTTCACCGTTTCGGCCTCGGCGGTCAGTTCGGACAGCTCGGGCTCGGCACCGACATGTTCGATGAGTTCGCCCCGGGTGATCAGGGGCATGCCACCCGTGCCGTCCTCGGCGCCGGAGTCGAGTCCGATCCGGCCCTCCCGCAGCACGAGCCGACTGCCGGGGCCACCGACCTGGAGCAACTGACGCAGATCCGACTCGGTGACAACTGACTGCGGTTGCGTATCGGGGTTCATGTCCGGCGGATGCCCACCGGAAATCGAGAGAAACCACAGATCGCGGCCGCATCCCTTTCGATAAGGACCTTTGTCACAACGAGGGCGACGAAGGTCTGCCGTTCGGCACAACGGCTCGTTTCGACCCGGATTCGCTGTTACGTTGCTCTCGCGACGACCGGTCGGGGGTAGCCGCACCCGGGCTCGCCGGGTGACTGAGAAATACACCGACGAGGAATGTCGTGATGACCGATTCGCATCTCCGGAGAAATCTCGGCGCCGGCCTGCTGGGCGCCGCATTCGTGCTCGCGCTCACCGCGCCCGCGGCGTCCGCCGACCCGCTCACCGACCTGCTGTGCAATTCCGGTTCGGCGCAGTTCTGCCCGCCGCCCGCCGGTCCGCCAGGACCCCCGCAGTCGGCGTACTACAAGAACTGCGACGAGGTTCGGCAGGCGGGCAAGGCCCCGCTGTATCGCGGCCAGCCGGGCTACGCCCCGCACCTCGATCGGGACGACGATGGAATCGCCTGCGAATAAGGCGAAACCGGCACCGCTCCGATGCGAGGGGTCAGTCCCGCGGCACGCCACCGCTCTGGCCGAGTCCCGGTCAAAAACCTTCTATCAGTGTTGCTGTCAGCCAAATACGTTGCGGGCATGCGAATAACGAGAATTGCCACGTTCACCGCGGCCACGATTGCACTGGCGGGAGCGGCTATGGCCGCAACTGCTCTCCCCGCTGCCGCAACTGTTCTCCCCGCTGATGCCGCTGCCCCGTTCACCCGGACATCCAACCCACTCTGCTTTCGCGGCATCTGCAACGTGGGACCGTACGACACGCGAGAAGACTGTCAGCAGAGCCTGGACGACCATGCCCAGGACAACGTTCCCATCGTGAGGGGATGCGAGGGGGGTACCAGCGGAGGGGCCTGGTTCTTCCAGATCATGGTTCCGATATAAGGTCAGAGGTCGGCGAGCTGCGGGACGGCCGGGGCCATGGCATCGATCCACGCGGCCGGGGAGCCGGTCGTCGGGATGATCATCACGGCGTCGACGCCGAGGGCGGCGTAGTCGGCCATGCTCCGGACGAACTCGTCGCGGGTCTCCGGGCTCGGCCGCGGGTTGTTGGCGGTGATCGTCTTGCGGATCTCGCCGTAGTCGCGCCCCACCTCGTCACAGTGCCGCCGCAGGACCTCGAGCTTGTGCCGCACGTCCTCGGGCGAGGTGCCGAACAGGTTGCAGGCGTCGCCGTACTGCGCGACCAGCCGCAGCGTCCGGCGCTCGCCGCCACCGCCGATCAGCACCTTGGGGCGGCGGATCGGCTGCGGCGAGCAGAGCGTCTCGGCCAGCTGGTAGTACTTGCCGTCGAACGGCCCGTTGTCGGCCGGATCCCACATCTGCGCGCAGATGCGCAGCGTCTCCTCCAACCGGTCGAACCGCTCGCCGGTCGGCGGGAACGGCACACCCAGCCCGCGGTGCTCGCGCTCGAACCAGGCCGCGCCGAGGCCCAGCACGGCCCGGCCCCCGGACAGCACGTCCAGGGTGGTGACGATCTTGGCGAGCAACCCCGGATGCCGGTAGGTCACGCCGGTCACCAGCAGGCTGAGGTCGATGCTCGATGTGTGCGCGGCCAGATAGCCGAGCGTGGTGTAGCCCTCCAGCATGTTCGACTCCGCCGGAAGCCCGGTCGGCTCGATCTGGAAGTAGTGATCCATGAACGACAGCCAGGTCGCGCCGGACGCTTCCGCCGCGGCGCCGACCCGGGCCAGCTCGCCGGCGATGGCCGTGGTGCCACCGTCGATATCGAAGACCGGTACGTGAAAACCGAGTTCCATCAAGGACTCCCGCTGCTGTGTCGACAACTTCACCAGGAACGCTACGACTTGGAGTTCGCTCCAGGTCAATAGCTCTCCGACGCATCGGGATCAGCTGACAGCGAACACGAGCCGGGGCCCGAACAGGCGGAGTACGACCCCGGCCCGCACTCGGTGTGCCGGACCGGCTCGGACGGTCGGCACCGCGCTGCCAGTCGCCGCAGACCGCCTACCTAGGGTGCCGGAACACCAGCACCAGCCGCCCCCGCACTCCACCGGCCTCGAGCAGGCGGTGCGCCTCGGCGGCCTGTTCGGCAGGAAAGGTGCGGGCCACCCGCAACGTCAGAACGCCTTCTCCCGCAAGCCGGCTCAGCTCGCGCAGTGCCGCGGAATCACGCACGTGGTCCGTGACCATGACGTAGTCGAGGTCGATACCACGTTCGGATTCGACACCACCGGTCAGCACGGGCGGGCGCAGCGCGACGTAGGAGCCGTTGTCGCGGACGGCGGGCAGCACGGCCGCGCCCAGCAGCGCACCGTCGATCACCGCATCGACGCCCGACGGGAAGTGTTCGCGAATACGCCGTGCCACATCACTTCCGCGCTCGACGACGATATCGGCACCGAGATCTTCCACCAGCTGCCGGTCGGCCGCCGAGGCATCGGCGAGCACCGTGAGCCCGGCATGCTTTGCCAGCTGGACGACATAACCGCCCACCGCACCCGCGGCACCGGTCACCGCGACGGTCCGCGCGGACCCGATCGCGTCCAGAGCGATGCGGGCCGTCAGACCGTTCATCGGAAGCGTCGCGGCCGCAACCATATCCGCGCCCTCGGGAATCGGAGCAACCGAATCATCGGAGACGACAATCCGTTCCGCGTAGGCCCCGCCACCCTCGAGGACCGGCTTGGTGACGGCGACGACCCGGTCGCCGACCCGCCAGCTCGAACCCGGCCCGGTCTCGTCGATCACACCGGCCGCATCCCACCCCGGCACATACGGCGGTTCGACATCCCGATACCGATCGTGCGCCTGCCCCGACCGAGTCACCACATCCGACGGATTCACCGTCGCGGCCTCGACCCTGATCCGCACCTCACCGGCCCCCGCATGCGGTTCCGGCACCTCGACGCCCCGCAACACCTCGGGCCCGCCCGGTTCCTCGAATCCGACAGCCAGCATCACCACTCCCATCCGTCACCAGCCCCCACTCGGGCAACCCCGGCCCATGCGGCACTGTTCCCGGGATCCGGGACCGTACGCGGCACCCGCAGTATGAGCCTCCTCTCCGACAAGCTCCCTGCCCGCGAACTGGGGCACCCATCACGATGACCGACCGCCCATCGGAAATTCGTGCAGAACCTGACGACCCGTCATGAGTTTCCGATGGGAACCTCGCCGAGAGACCGCACTCGGCCCTGGCGCAACCCGACGCTCAAACCGAACTCGCCGGAGCCGACGAGGTCCGGCGCGTCCTCGCGCAGCAGCCTGAGGAATTGCGGAAGGCCATCCAGCAACCGAAGAGGAGAGACCGGTGAACGAGCCGGTTCCGACCGTAACATCTTCGCACGCAGGGATTTTCGTCCGGCTGGGACAACTATCGCACTCGCGATCTCTGATCACCCCGGCACGTAATCGTAGCCGTCGTCGAGGTTTCGGGCGGCCGTACGTCCTTTGAGCGTGAGCTTATAGAACTCGCCACGTCCGACAGCGAAGCCGCATCTCACCATCCAATACAGGGTTCGTGTAACAGATCCCACGTGGCCGATATCCAGTCTTCTCTGCAATTTGTCAGCCGTATGCGCCCGGCCGTCGTCCATTGTCTCGAATATCCGGCGCTTGTGCGGAGAGAATGCATGGTTACCGTTCGGGAGAGACGACATGGCAGACCTTTCGTATCGACATCATCGTCGGTTCGGCCACAGGACGGCCCACAGCAGGATTACGAGCGGGATGGCTACCGCGAGGACCCACAGGACGGTCATACGTTCACCCTCCAACGGGCGAAACTCATTCTCGGACAGACAGTTTCGATATCCGCAACATGCAGGACAGCGTTCAGCGTGAGCGGGTCCAGGTGCTCGGGTGACGGAACGATCAGCGCGTCCACATCGGAATCGCGCACGTGATCGGCGAGAGGCACCAGCGATGGCTCCTCCCACAGCACGAAGAAGCCGAGGTGCTTGGCAAGCCGCTGTACCTGGGCTCGATCCCACACAGGTGATGTGCTGACGCTCGTGTCTATCCATCCGAGCGCAGTCGGCCGGAATCCCATCGCGCCTGACCTTCCTGTGGGGCTGGCTCGGGTGCTGGATGGCATCCGCTGTGGAGGACCCCGGCGCGCGGTTGGTCGCAGGGTTGGGGCGGCCGGTATCGACTCCACAGCGGAGCCACCAACTACCCTGGTCGTGACCCATAGGAGACGGAAGCGCGATAGTGTTCGGTAGTGTTCGCCAAACACGAAGTGACCGGACAACTACTGCGTGAGCTGCGCATGGTGGCAGGCATCGGCCTGCGTCAGATGTCGGGAAAGATCCACTATTCACCGGCGTACATATCCGAAATCGAGAGCGGCAAGCGGCCCGTCTCTCCGGGTGTGGTTGACGCATACCGCCGAGTACTCGGCAACGATTCGGCGTTGGATGTGGACAGGCTGGTTGCCACGGTGGCCGATCCGTCGTCAGCTGGAAGCTCAGCGCTGGAAGACATCTCGGTTGTTCTCGAGCGGACCAGACGTCTCGAGGACCGCGTGGGGGCCGCGCTCGTCACTCCAGCCATTCGCGGATTTGACAGTGTCGCAAGGGCTTTGGCTCCTGCAGGAGGCTCATCTCTCGCTGCGGAGGTTGCCACCTATCGAGGTTGGCTCGAACACGTGGCAGGACGCTATACGACCGCCGACAAAGTGTTGTCCGACGCTGCGAGACTCGCTGAAGACGCCGACGGCACCCTGTACGCGCACGCTCTGAGCTTCCGCGCCTACAACGCCTGGCATCAGGGTGATATAGGTGGTGCGCTGGACGTCAATGAGGCAGCGATACAGGTACCACGCGCACACCCCTCATTGCACGCCTACGACATCTATCAGCGAGCCGAACTACTCGCGGCGAGCCGAGACCACACCCGGGCGTACCGAGCGCTCCACAGGGCCGACAGGGCAGCGGAAGCACTCGACGGTATCGAGCCCCCGGCTGACGGGTACTGGTACGTCGACGGTTTCTGGGGCGTGCAACGCGGCGTAGTGCTGGCACTGCTCGGGAGGCAGGCCGAAGCCGTACGGGAAGCCACAGCGGGGGTCGCTGCTCTGCCGTCGGAGTTCCGGCGAGCCGAATGGCTGGGCATCATGCTCGACAGGATCGACCCGGAGATGTCGGTACCCGGCTAGGGGTGTAAAGCTCGACTACCGAATACACCGTCGGCACGGTGGCGGAGATGACCGGCGTCTCGATCCGGGTGCTGCACCACTACGACGAGAGCACCGGTCCACGTTTCCGGCGGCCCGGAATGACCCGCGATCAGTTCTGGCGCGGCAGCAGTTCGGTGGCGAACCGGTCGATGAACTCGTCGATCGGCTGCGGCCCCACGGATCCCACGACGAACTTGGTGAGTCCGGCTTCCAGGTAACCGTCGATCAGGCGATGCAGCTGCGGCCAGCTGCCCGCGATCAGATCGCCCAGGTCGACGCCGGGCCTGCGGCGTCCGATGGCCGAGGCCAGCGCGTCGGGGATGCCGCCCTCGGCGAGGACCAGGCTGGTGCCGAAGTGGTCGGCCTCGATCTCCCGGCCCGCCTCGGCGGCCGCCGCCTCGATCGCCTCCCGGCCCTGTTTCGCCTCGCCGGGAGTCAGGAAGCTGCCGAGCCAGCCGTCGGCGAAACGGCCGATCCGCCGGAACGCGGCGGGTGCGGCACCGCCGAGCCAGATATCGAGCCGCCGGGCCGGAGGCACCCGGACACCCTCGACGGTGAAGAACTCCCCAGAGAACGCCTCGCCGCCCTCCAGCACCTCGCGCAGCACCCGCAGCGATTCGTCGAATACCTTGCCGCGCTGACCTTCCGGCACCGGGAACAGGTCCCGCTCCGTCGGCTGCGCGGGTTGCAGCCCGAACACCGGCAGCACCCGCTTGGGCGCCAGCGCGGCGAGCGAGGCGAGTTGCTTGGCGACCAGCACCGGATGGCGGCCCGGCAGGATCGCCACCGAGGTGCCGACCTTCAGCCGGGTCGTGCGCGACAGCGCGTACGACATGCCGACCACCGGATCGACCGACTCCGAGTACACCAGTTCCGACAGCCACAGCGAGTCGATCCCCGCCGCCTCGAGCCGGTCCACGACGTCCGCGAACTCGCCGGGCCCGTTGTTCGAGCCCAGTCCGACACCGAAACGAACCTTCATCCCAACACTCCCGATGCTCATCCGCGCCGGCCGCGCAGGTAGTCGCGGACGACGGCGGCGCCGAGCCCGTCCAGGTCGGGCGCCACCACGCGGCCGCCGCTACGCCGCGCCACCAGGTCGACGAACGACGCCAGCCGCGGATCCTCGCCCAGCATGAATACCGTCACCGAGGCGCCCAGCTTGGCGAGCGCGTCGACCTGGGCCATCGTGACGCCCAGCGTGCGCGGTTCCGGCGGCCAGTTGAAGTACGCCTCGCCGTCGGGCTCCAGGTGCGCGGTGGGCTCGCCGTCGGTGACGACGAGCACGACCGGCACCGCGTCGGGATGGCGGCGCAGGTGCCGGGCGGCCAGCAGCAGCGCGTGGTGCAGGTTGGTGCCCTGCGCCCAGACCGCTTCCAGCGCGGTCAATTCGCCGATCTCCACGGTCTCGGCGTGGCGGCCGAAGGTGATCAGGCTCAGCGCGTCGGAGCGGAATCGGGTGGCGATCAGGTGGTGCAGGGCCAGCGCCGTGCGCTTCATCGGCACCCAGCGGCCGTCCTGCACCATCGACCACGAGGTGTCGACGCACAGCGCCACGGCCGCGCGGGACCGCTGCTCGGTCTCCATGATCTCGACGTCCGAAACGTCCAGCGCGACACCGCGACTGCCCGTCGACGCCGACCGGAGCACCGCGTTGCGGACGGTGCGCGGCACGTCCCAGGGTTCGGTGTCGCCGAATTGCCAGGGGCGCGTGGAACCGATCGGCTCGCCCGCCGCGCCGGCCAGGGCGGTGTCCCGCTCGCCGCGCCGGGATCGCAACTGCCCGATCACATCTCGCAGCGCCGTCTCGCCGAGCCGGCGCAATGCCCTGGGCGTCAACCGGAGCGAGCCGTCCGGCGCCCGTTCGAACAGCCCCTGGCGGCGCAGCTCACGCTCCAGTTCGGCCAGCCGGGCGGCGTCCACGCGGGCGTCCTCGCCGAGCTGGCGGGCCAGCGCGTCCAGGTCGATGTCCTCGAGCCGGGCGCCCGGGTAGGACTGGCCGAGTTGCTCTGCGAGGGCATCCAATTCGGCGAGATCCTGCAGCGCCTGCGCGCCCTCGCCGAGGCCCAGCGGGTCCTGGCCGCGGAAGCGCTGCGACGACTCCCAGTCCTCGCCCGGGCGCAGCGCACGCAGGTTGGCGTCCAGCGCCGACACCTGTTCGGCGATCCGCGGATCGCCGAATGCCTGGCCGGTCAGCTCCATCAGTTCCGCGCGCTGCTCGTCCGACATCGAATTCATCATGCGCTGCGCGGCGGCGGACCGGGCGGCCAGCGCGTCGATCAATTCCTCGGTGTTGCGGGGGTTTTCGGGGAAGAACTCGCCGTGCTCGGCCATGAACTCGGCGAACTGCTGTTCGGTGTCGTCCCCGCGCGCGTGCGCCGCCAGCAGGTCGTTCAGGTCCGACATCATCCGCCGGATCCGCTCGACATCCTCCGGCGACGTGTTCCGCAGGGCCTGCTTCATGCCCTGGAAGCGGGACTCCATGAGATCGCGGCCCAGCAGGTCGCGGATCTTCTCGTAGTTCTCCCGGCCGGTCTCCGAGCGCCACGGGTATTCGGACAGCTCGGTGACCGCGGCGGCCGTGCTCGACGGCAGCGCGTCCAGCCGCGCCTCGGCGAACCGGGCGTCGTCGGACGGATCGGGGAACAGCGCGCGCCGCTCGGCCTCGAGCGCCTCGTCGAGCAGGTCGCGGATCTGCTGCAGCGAACCGTCCAGCCGGTGCCGCCGGGAGATCTCCGAGCGGCGCTGCCACAGCCGACGGGTCAGCTCGTCCAGACCGCTGGTGTCGCGCATGCCGCGCCGGAGCAGCTCCTCCAGCGCGGAGCGGGGCGAACTGCCCTCCATCACGTCGCGGCCGACCTGGTCGAGGGCCTCCCGCAGGTCCAGCGGGGGCGCCAGGGGGTCGGGGCCCTCGTGGTACGGGCCGTACGAATAACGGTCGGGGATCGTCATGACACCTCACCAACACCAGCGGCGGATTTCGCGCGCATCCGGCCGTCGTCCGAATCCCTCTCCGGGCCAAGGGGTTCGGACATTCGCGGAGTTCCGGTCACTGCCCGTACACTCACTGCCCGTACACCGTCGTGCCGTCATCGGAATCCTTGGCGATCCGCCGGGCCAGGTACAACGACTCCAGGCCGAACTCGACGGCCGCGGCGATGCGGGCGGGCGAGTCGTCGGCGCCCGCCCCCAGCCGTTCGGCGACCTCGTGCAGGACCGGCAGTTCGGGCAGCGCCGAGAGCACCTCCCTGCCGGGCACGCGCTCGCCCGTGGTGACCATGCGGCCGTCGCCGACCGCCTCGGCCAGCGGGCGCAGGTCCAGTCCGCCCAGGCGGTCGCGCGCCGTCTCGGCGAACGCGCGGCGCAGCAGATGGGTGAGGTGTTCCTGCTCGCGTCCCTCCTCGCCGGATTCGAACTCCAGCTTGCCGCGCAGCACCGCGGGCACCGACTCCAGATCGACGGGGCGGGCGACGGCGGGCCGCTCGCCCGTGATCGCCGAGCGGCGCAGGGCGGCGGCCGCCACCGTCTCGGCAGCGGCGACGGCGAACCGCGCGGACACGCCGGACCGCTGGTCGATGGCGGCCGACTCGCGCAGGTGCCGCACGAACCGGGCGAGCACCTCGATCAGCGGATCGCCCACCTCCGCCACCAGATCCGCCTCCTGGCGGACCAGATCCACCTCGGCCTCGATACCGAGCGGATAGTGCGTGCGGATCTCCGCGCCGAACCGGTCCTTGAGCGGCGTGATGATCCGGCCGCGGTTGGTGTAGTCCTCCGGATTGGCCGTCGCGACGAGCAGCACGTCCAGCGGCAGGCGCAGGGTGTAGCCGCGCACCTGGATGTCGCGCTCCTCCATCACGTTCAGCAGCGCGACCTGGATGCGCTCGGCGAGGTCGGGTAGCTCGTTGATCGCGACGATGCCGCGGTGCGAGCGCGGCACCAGCCCGAAGTGGATGGTCTCCGGATCGCCCAGGCTGCGGCCCTCGGCCACCTTCACCGGATCGACGTCGCCGACCAGGTCGCCGACCGAGGTGTCGGGGGTGGCGAGCTTCTCCGCGTAGCGCTCCGAGCGGTGCCGCCACGCGACGGGCAGGTCGTCGCCGTACTCCCCGGCCAGCCGGCGGCCCGCCGGGCTGATCGGGTCCAGCGGGTGCTCGCCCAGTTCGAGGCCCGCGATCACGGGCGTCCACTCGTCGAGCAGGCCGGCCAGCGTGCGCAGCAACCTGGTCTTGCCCTGGCCGCGCTCGCCCAGCAGGACGACGTCGTGCCCGGCCAGCAGCGCCCGCTCGAGCTGCGGCAGGACGGTGCGGTCGTAGCCGACGATGCCCGGCCACGGATCGCCGCCGGAGCCCAGCAGCGCCAGCAGGTTCTCGCGGATCTCGGTCTTCACGCCCCGCGGCTCGTGGCCGGCGGCGCGCAGCTCGCCCGCGGTGCTGGGCAGGTGTTCTGGAACAGTCACGATATCGACGCTACGACGATTCGGCGGTCCGGTCGACGTGGAGTTACTCCAGTTACATGCCGGAAAACAGGTTGACAGCGGAAGTAACAGACGGCACGTTCAGCCGAGTTCGTCCACCAGATCCCGCGGCGCCGCCTGCCGCCAGGAATCGGCGACGATCGCCTCCAGCTCCTCCCGATCGTCGAGGGCGGCCAGGCGCACCCGCACCCACGCGTTGTTCGCCTCGTGGGCGGCGATCCAGAACTTGGCCGGTTCGGCCACGACCAGCTCGTCCCGGTCGACGATCGGGCAGCGGACCGCCATCGAGGTCTCGTTCTCCGGCAGGGTGAGGAACAGCTTGCCCGCGACCCGGAAAATCGGCATCCCCCAGGCGAATTGCTCCGTCGTGCCCGACAGCGACAGGGCGAAGGCGCGGACATCCTCCGCGGTGACACTCATGGAGCCGAATCCTGCCAGGCCCGGCGGGATCCGGCGGCGACACCTACCCGCGCAGCCGGTAGACCCGGTCGGGAACGTCGGCGACGTACTGCGCCCAGGTCCGGGTGCCGTCGGCGTGATTCGGGCAGGTGTTGTCGCCGGCCCGGAAGGCGCAGGCGACCTTGCCCGTCATCGGCAGGCGCACCACCCGCCGCGGCCCGCCCCGCCGCTCCCGCCACGCTTCGGCCAGCTGCCCGAGGGTCAGCACCTCCGGGCCGCCGAAATCCGCTGCGTGGCCGACCGGTTCGCCGTCGATCAGCTCGACCACCCGGGCCGCCACGTCCTCGGTCGCCACCGGCTGGAAACGGAAGTCCAGCGGCAGCGGCGACACCGGCAGCCGCTCGACGCCGCGCAGCACCGCGCCGATCAGGTCGTGGAACTGGGTGGCCCGCAGAATCGTGTGCGGCACATCACTTTCGGTGATCAGGTCCTCGCACGCGAGCTTGTTGCGGTAGTACCGGAACGGAATCCGATCGATCCCGACGATGGACACGTACAGCAGCTGGCGCACACCCTTGGATTCCGCCAGCAGGTTGCGCGTCTGCGCGAGATCCGGTTTCCCGAACCGGCGGAAGTCCGACGCCGCGTGCACGATCAGGTCGGCACCGGCCGCGGCCTCCCGCACCCCCTCGCCCGTTGTGAGATCGCCGACGTGCGTGCCGGCGCTCGCGCGCCGCGACAGCACCCGGACGTCGTGCCCGTTGCCTCGCAGTCCGGTCACGATGTGCTGTCCGAGGGCGCCGCTTCCGCCGGTGACGAGAACCGTGGTCATGCGTCATGCCTACCCCGGCGCCCCGTGCACCACACCCATCGGGGCAGACGAACCGGCGCGACTGTGGTTAGCTGTGAGGTCATGAGCGAGCGCATCGAGCGAATCATGAAACACGGAGTCCCGACACGCCGAGTCATGAAACATGATGCGCCGGTGCGCATGCCGAAGCAGCTGTTCGGCGAGGCCCGTTCATGAGCACTCCCCTCGCCGACCTTCCCGAGGAGTACCTCCCCCGCGATACCGCGGATGTCGTCCGCACCGTGCGCGATGCCCGCCCGCAGCCGCTGACCGTCCGCGGCGGCGGCCACACCGAACACGGCGAGGACGAACTCGAGCCGCCCGATCACCGCATCGTGCTGTCGCTGCGCCGGATGAACCGGGTGCAGGCGGTCGACGCCGACGCACGGCTGGTCCGGGTGCAGGCGGGGGCGCGGCTGTCCGATATCGACCGCACGCTCGCCGCGCACGGGCTGGGGCTGCCCATCGTCGGCGACCACCGCGAGATCACCGCCGGCGGCTTCGCCGCGGTCGGCGGGCTCAGCGCCGCCTCGCACCGCTACGGCATGTTCAGCGATAACGTCGTCGCCCTCGAATACGTCGACCAGGACGGCAGATTCGGCACCTGCGGCCGCAACCACCACGCCGACCGCTTCCGCCGCATCCTCGGCGGCGCCGGCCGCACCGGTATCATCACCGCGCTCACGCTGGAGGCCGTCGAGGTCGACAAGGACCACACCTGGCTGGCCTCCGAGGCGCACCGCTTCCTCGACTTCGACACCTTCGTCGAGCACTCGGCCGCCGAGATCGAGCAGCCCGGCGATTCCCTGCTCCAGGTCGGGCGCTGGGTCGACACCGCGCCGCTGCGGGTGTCGCGGCCGGTCGGCACCGGGCACGTGCAGCTGGGCACCGTCCGGTTCGGCCAGTGGTCGAGCCTGCACCCGACCACCGCGACGCCGTCCCTGAAGGCCCGCCGCGAGCTGGGCTCCCGGGCGCGAAAGTCGCTGGGCGCCATCGCCTCCGCCGCCCGCGGCCCCGCCGGGATGCCGGTGCGCAACGCCGCCGCCGGTGCGCTGATGTTCGCGCCGAAGGTGCTGACGCTGCGGGATGCCGAGTACCTGGCCGATACGGTGATCACCTCCGCCGAGCGCGGCCCGGCCTGCCGGGTCGCGGTGTTCGCGCCGCTGTCCACCTACACCGCGGTGTTCCACCGACTACACGACCTGTTCACCGAGTATCGCGAGCGCAGCGGCTGCTTCACCGTCATCTCCGCCATGACCTACGGGGTGCGCTCGCCCTACCTGCGCGAACTCGCCGGCGAGGACCACGGTTTCCTCACCTTCACCTGCCGGGTGCGCCCCACCGAGACCTACACCGGCAAGACCGGCACCCCGGAACTGCTGCGCGAGATCGACGCCGAGATCGAGGACATCTGCCGGTCCGAACGGGCCCGCCGATACGACTCCGACTGAAGTCCGGACACAGCACGGCAGCCCGGACACAGCACGGCTACCCGGACACAGCACGGCGCCCCGGCCGAATCCGGCCGGGGCGCCCGCGTGAACTCCGTGAGTCAGTGCTTCTCCGGGCCCAGGTGGTACTCGAACACCAGGCCCCCCACCGCGACCAGAACGCAGATCACGCCGAGACCGATCAGCCACGGCTGGAAGAACGCGAACCCGATGGCGGTCACCGAGGCGGCCGCCGCGATCAGGATGGGCCAGAAGCTGCCGGGCGAGAAGAAGCCCAGGTCGCCGGAGCCGTCCGCGATCTCGGCGTCCTCGTAGTCCTCCGGGCGCAGGTCGAGGCGGCGCGCCACGAACCGGAAGTAGGTGCCGACGATCAGGGTCAGGCCCGCGGTCAGCACGATCGCGGTGGTGCCGGCCCATTCGACGCCGGTGCGCGACTGTGCGGTGAAGATGGCGTAGACGACCGCCACGATGATGAAGAACACCGTGAGCAGCTCGAAGATGCGTGCTTCGACCTTCATGTCAGTTCATTCCTCACTTGCCGTCGGCCTGGGAAGCTTCGCGCGCCGTGCGCTTGGTGTCGAACGGATGCGTCACCACCGCCACCGGCGATTCCCCGATGCTCGACAGCGCCTCGGCGTTGGTCGCGCCGCGCTCTCGTGCCTGCAGGTAGCGGTCGAACTTGTCCGGGGACACGGCCCGGACCTCGAAGTTCATCATCGAGTGGTAGGTGCCGCACATCTCCGCGCAGCGGCCGACGAAGGCGCCCTCCCGCTCGATCTTGGTGATCTGGAAGGTGTTGTCGGAGTGGTTTTCCTTCGGGTTCGGCATCACGTCGCGCTTGAACAGGAACTCCGGCACCCAGAACGCGTGGATGACGTCGGCCGACGCCAGCTGGAACTCGACGACCTTGTTGGTCGGCAGCACCAGCACCGGAATCTCCTGGCTGGAGCCGATCGTCTCGACCTTGTCGTAGTTCAGGTA
Source organism: Nocardia sp. BMG51109 (assembly GCF_000526215.1). Classification (NCBI taxonomy): domain Bacteria; kingdom Bacillati; phylum Actinomycetota; class Actinomycetes; order Mycobacteriales; family Nocardiaceae; genus Nocardia; species Nocardia sp. BMG51109. Next base: position 5,031,303 of record NZ_JAFQ01000004.1, on the reverse strand, counting down.
GGTGGTGTCGTTGGCGGGCAGGCCGTTGTTCGGACCCGGTCGCGGGTGGCCGTCGACCTTGCGCTCCTTGTACTCCTCGATGATCTCCTGGTTCAGGCCCTGACGCTCCTGGTCCACGCCGTCGTAGACCTGGCCGTTGCCCTGTACCGCCTTCTGGTAGCCGAACTTCCAGTTCCACTGGAACGCGGTCACATCGACGACCACGTCCGGGTCGCCCGTCTTCTCGTGCACGTAGTTCTGCACGACGACGGTGAAGTAGAACAGCACCGCGATGATCACGAACGGGATCGCCGTGTAGGTCAGCTCCAGCGGCACGTTGTAGCCGGTCTGCCGGGGGAACTCCGGCGAGCTCGACTTCTTGCGGTGGAAGGCGACCGTCCAGAAGGTCAGGCCCCACACCAGCACGCCCATCGCCAGGGCGGCGATGACCGACCACGTCCACAGCTCCCGCATCCGGGTCGCCTGCGGGGTGATACCCGTGGGCCAGCCGAACCGAAGCACGGGGTTGTCGATCGAGCAACCCGAGACGAGCAGCACGGTGATCCCCATGGACACCGCCAGCCCGGCCCGCCGAAGGATGCGGCCCCGTCCGCCGGAGGTAGAGCCCCCGCCGGGGCGTGCCCCTATCGCTTCGCTCGCCTTGTGCGCCACGCTCAACGCCTTCCTGGTCGTCTCTCCGACTCGCCGCCGCCGGTGTGGGCCGGACGGCGGCTGTTCAGCACGTTCGGGCCGCCGCCGGCGGCCGTGCGCAACGCGCGGTCCATCCGGGGAGTTCCCGAGTACTACGCAGCGTAGACCAAACCGGGTACCTCGTTGTGCCCGGGTCGCATTCGACACACCGGGAAGACGCCGACGACCTCCGGATAATCCGCCGACCGCGCTGTCCGGTGCCCCGCCGGACCCTCCGGCGCACGCGCACCCCTCGGCCCGCGCACCCGCGACCCCGGTACGGCATACTCGGAGACTGGGTTTCGCTCCTCCCGCCCGACCCCGATCCCGGAAACGAGGTTCTCGACGCAGTGTGTGGACTGCTCGGATTTCTGTCCGCCGACGTGGCTCTGCCGGTCGACGAGAGTGTGCCAGCCGACGGGAGTGTGCCAGCCGACGGCGCTGTGCCAGCCGACGGAGCGACGGACAACGTCGTACAGCAGGTCTACGACGCCTTGCAGTGCGGGCGCCATCGCGGCCCGGACGAGCGCGGCACGTGGCACGACGAGCACATGATCCTCGGCTTCAACCGGCTCTCGATCATCGATATCGAGCATTCGCACCAGCCGCTGCGCTGGGGCCCGCCGGAGAACCCGGAGCGGTACGCGCTGGCGTTCAACGGCGAGATCTACAACTATCTGGAACTGCGGGAGCAGTTGCGCGCCGAGCACGACGCGCGGTTCCGCACCGAGGGTGACGGCGAGGCGATCGTCGCCGCCTACCACCACTGGGGCACCGAATCGTTCGCCCGGCTGCGCGGAATGTTCGCGTTCGCGATCTGGGATACCGAGACCGAGCGGCTGGTCGTCGCGCGCGACCCGTTCGGCATCAAGCCGCTGTTCCTGGCCACCGGCCCGAACGGCACCGGCTACGCCAGCGAGAAGAAGAGCCTGCTGGAACTGCTCGGGGCGCTGGGCCTTTCCGACGAACTCGACGTCCGGGCGCTCGAGCACTACACGGTGCTGCAGTACGTGCCCGAGCCCGAATCGCTGCACCGCACCATCCGCCGCCTGGAATCCGGCTGCTTCGCCACGCTCGGTCCGGGCGAGACCCCTGAGATCACACGGTATTTCGAGCCGAAGTTCCGGGTGGTGCCGTTCGGCAAGCCCGGCGACGACACACCGCAGAACCGGCGCGCGGCGGGGGTGCACACCAACACCGCGGAGGCCCGGTACCGCCGGATCGCCGAGGTGATGGAGGATTCCGTCGCCAAGCACATGCGCGCCGACGTCACCGTCGGATCGTTCCTGTCCGGCGGCATCGACTCGACCGCCATTGCCGCGCTGGCGATCCGGCACAATCCGAACCTGCTCACCTTCACCTCCGCCTTCGAGCGGGAGGGGTACTCCGAGGCCGACGTGGCCGCCGAGACCGCGGAGGCGATCGGCGCGAAGCACTACATCCGCACGGTGAGCCCCGCCGATTTCGCCGCCGCCATTCCCGAAATCGTCTGGTATCTCGACGATCCCGTGGCCGATCCGGCGCTGGTGCCGCTGTATTTCGTGGCCAAGGAGGCGCGCAAGCACGTCAAGGTGGTGCTGTCCGGGGAGGGGGCCGACGAGCTGTTCGGCGGGTACACGATCTACCGGGAGCCGTTGTCGCTCAGGCCTTTCGAATATCTTCCGAAGGGCGTGCGCCGGCTCGCGGGCAAGCTGTCGGACCGGATCCCGGAGGGCACCCGGGGCAAGAGCCTGCTGCATCGGGGCTCGCTCACGCTACAGGAGCGCTACTACGGCAACGCCCGCAGCTTCAACGACGCGCAGCTGCGCGCGGTGCTGCGCGAGTTCCGGCCGGAGTGGACCCATCAGGACGTCACCGGCCCGATCTACGCCAAGCAGGATGCCGGCATGGATCCGGTGGCGCGCATGCAGCACCTGGACCTGTTCACCTGGCTGCGCGGCGACATCCTGGTGAAGGCCGACAAGATGACCATGGCCAACTCGCTGGAGTTGCGGGTGCCGTTCCTGGACTCCGAGGTGTTCGCGGTCGCCGAGCAGATTCCCTACGACCAGAAGATCACCAAGGAGACCACCAAGTACGCGCTGCGCCGGGCGCTCGAGACGATCGTCCCGCCGCACGTCCTGCACCGGCCCAAGCTGGGCTTCCCGGTGCCGCTGCGGCACTGGCTGCGCGGCCCGGAACTGCACGACTGGGCCGCCGCGCAGATCGCCGACTCGCAGACCGACCACCTGCTGGACAAGTCCGCGATCAAGGCGATGCTGGAGGCCCACCGGTCCGGTGCGGCCGACCACAGTCGCCGCCTGTGGACGCTGCTGGTGTTCATGATCTGGCACGGCATCTTCGTCGAGAACCGGATCAAGCCGGAGATCCAGGAGCCGACCTACCCGGTCCGGCTGTAGGCCCGCCCTCGTAACCCCGAAGCCCCTGGACAGGGCGGTTACTGTCGAGGCATGTGCAGAAACATCACCGCCCTGCGCGGTCTGGAGCCCGCCGCGACGCCGGAGGAGATCCACGCGGCCGCGCTGCAGTACGTCCGCAAGGTCGGCGGCCTGGCCGGCATCTCCGCCGCCAACCGCTCGGCCGTGGAGGCGGCGGTCGCCGACATAGCGGCCGCCACCACCCGCCTCCTGGAAGACCTCCCCGACCGCAAGGTCCCCCCGAAATCCGTCCCGCCGCTGCGCCGCCCCGAGGTGCGCGCCCGCATCGAAGCGCGTGGCTGAGCGGATCCGCAGACGACCTCCTGATATCATCGATATCAGGAGGTGGAAGCCGTGACAGACATATTGATCCGGGATATCCCCGACGCGGCGATCGAGGAGGTCGATCGGCGCGCCCGGGATGTGGGGCTGTCGCGCAGCGAGTTTCTCCGGCGCTGGATCGCCAGGGATTTCCAGCCCAGTATCCCCGTCGGCAAGGACGATCTCAGGCGCCTCAGCGAACTGGCGAAAGATCTGAACGACCCCGATGTCATGGGCCGTGCATGGTCGTGAGCAGCCGTCCATGGTTGATCGACAAGTCCGCTCTCGTACGACTCGGGCAGTCTTCCGATGCGCACGAATGGGCGGCGCGGATCGAGCGTGGCGTCGTACGGATCGCCACCGCAACGCTGCTGGAGACGGGCTACTCCGCGCGCTCCGCGACTGATCTCTCCGCGCTTCTCGACCTGCCGCCGGTGGCTCGGATGCCGGTGGAGTACCTGACACCGGCAGCGGAAGACCGAGCCGTCGAGGTGCTGCGCGCCCTCTCCGATCGCGGGCACCACCGTGCACCATCGATCCCGGATCTGTTGATCGCCGCCATCGCGGAACAGGGCAGGCTCGTTGTCCTGCACGCCGACAAAGACTTCGAGATCATCGCCGAGGTCACCGGTCAGCCGGTGGAGCGACTGCTGTTCGACACGGAATGAGCGCGGCGGCGCTACGGCCGACAGGCGAGCACGGCCGCGGCGCAGACGACGGCCAGCTCCAGGGCCGCGCCGAGCACGTCGCCGTTCAGGCCGGCGAAGCGTCGTACGCAGTGGGCTACCAGCAGCCAGGCGACGATCAAGGCCACGGCGACCGCGAGTACACCCTGCCAGGGGTACTCCGGTGCCGCGAAAATGCCTGCGGCGAGGGCGATCACCGAGCAGGCGGCGACCGTGAACGCTGACTGTGTACCGGCGACCAGCGCACCGAATCCCGCACCCGGTGCGGCCTCGACACCGCGGCGGCAGGCCAGGACGACCGCGACGCGGCCGGTCGCGACCGCCAGCGCGATGGCGAACCAGCGGCCGTCGTCGGCGAGCGCCGCGAAGGCCAGGGCCTGGATGCCGACCACGAAAATCAGCGCGGCCACCCCGAACGGCCCCGCGCCGCCGCTCTTCATGATCTCGCGGGCTCGCTCGGGCGGCCCGTAGCTGCCGAGGCCGTCCACCGTGTCGGCCAGCCCGTCCAGATGCATGCCCCGGGTGCCCAGGGCCAGCGCCCCGACGGTCAACAGTCCCGCCAGCCCGGAAGTCGTTCCGGCCGTGGTGAACACCCACATCAAGCCCGCCGCGACACCACCGAGCACGATCCCGACGAGCGGCGCGAACGCGATCGCCCGGGCCGCCCCCGCCCGATCCACCGCCTCCGGCCCCCGCACCGGCAGCACCGTCAGCCAGGACACCGCCAGCCGAATCCCGTTCACCGGCACCGGCTCCGGCACGTACCGGCCGTCGAATCGCCGAGCCGGCCCCACAGCATGAGCCGATGCTCGTCGACCACGTGGATCGGTATCGACCTACCGCCGCCGACGCGAACCGTCCGGCAGGCAGAGCCGCCTACTCGGCCGGTATACGCCCCAGGGAGACCGGGGACGCGTTGCCTGCCACGGATGTGGGGCGATGGAGACCGTGATGCGTCTCGATACCCCCGCGGCTGCTGTGCCTCCCGGGCTGCGATCCCGGCACCCGACGCCCAGTGCGATGCCGGACGTGTCGATGTCCGCGAACCGGATGCCGTTCGCCGCGCACACGGCGATGGCTCGATCGGCACGGACCGGTCCCGCCGCAGCCACGGGCAGCGGGTACGGGGCCGCCGGTCGACGCTCATCACTTCCCCGGTCAGGGCGCCACTTCGGCGGGAGTGTCGGCCCCGGCGGTGCTCACGCCCGCGTCGGCGAAGGTGGCCATATCTGCGAGGGCGGAGACCGCGGCGCGCAGGATGGGCAGGGCGGTCAGGGCGCCGGAGCCTTCGCCCAGGCGCATGCCCAGATCCACCAGCGGTTCCAGGTTCAGCCGGGTGAGGGCCTGGGTGTGGGCCGGTTCGGTGGAGCAGTGGCCCGCCACCCACCAGGATCTCGCGCCGGGGGCCAGCATGTCGGCGAGCAGGGCGGCGGCGGTGATCACCACGCCGTCCAGGATCACCGGGGTGCGGCGGGCCGCGGCCTGGGCGAGATAGCCCGCGGCGGCGGCCAGATCGGCGCCGCCGGCCACGCGCAGCAGCGCGACCGGATCGTGGCGGTGCGCACGGGCGCGCCACATGGCGTCCCGGATCGCGGCGAGCTTGCGCATCCATCCGGCGTCGTCGACGCCGGTGCCGCGGCCGACCGCCACCACCGGCTCGGTGTCGGTGACCGAGGCGATGAGAACCGTTGCGGGCGTGGTGTTCCCGATTCCCATATCGCCCGCGATCAGCAGATCCGCGCCGCCGTCGATCTCCTCGTCGGCGATGGCCTTGCCGGCCGCCAGCGCGGCGTGCACCTCGGCCTCGGTCAGCGCGTCCTCGCGGTCGATGCTGCCGCTGGCGCGGCGCACCTTGTGCGCCGAGACGGCCGGGTCGGTGTCGCCGTCGACGGCGATATCCACCACCCGCACGGACGCGTCCGCCAGCCGCGCCAGCGCGTTCACCGCCGCTCCCCCGCCCAGGAAGTTGGCGACCATCTGCGCGGTCACCTCGCTGGGATAGGCCGAAACCCCGTGCCGCGCCACACCGTGATCGCCGGCGAACACCACCACCCGGGCCCGCTGGAACTGGTGCGGCGGGCACACGCCCTGACAGGCCGCGACCCAGTTCCCCAGCGCCTCCAGCCGCCCCAGCGCACCGGCCGGCTTCGTCAGCTCCAGCTGCCGTTCCTCGGCCCGGGTCCGGGCCTGGGCGTCGGGTGCGGTCACCGGGCCGAATGCGGGTGCGGCGCCGGCTGTTCCGGTAGTCCGGGCACTCTCGATGCCGGAACCGGAGCCGGTCGCCGACGGCCCCGTCGAAGACCCCGCCGCGTCGCCCGCGGATCCGGGTACCCCGGCCGAGGACTCGGCACCGGTCACAGGCGAGGATTCGGCACCGGTCACAGCCGAGGATTCGGCACCGGTCGCAACGGACGCCGCGTTCCCCGCCGTCTCGCCGGGCTTCCGCGACGCGGCCGCAGGCTCCGGTGCTCCGTCCGCGGATGTCGTGAAACCCGCTGCGGCAGAGGATGTTCCCGCGGCCGCCGCTCCCCCGGGATCCGCATGCCCCGACCCCGCCTCGCGCGGTTGGCCCGTCCCGTCGCCCACGGCGGTCGCCGCGCCCGCCGCCACCGGCCCGGCGAGAGCGCCTGCGCCGGTACCCGGCCGATCGGTTCCGCCCGCGGTCGCCGCCGGCCCGGCGACAGCGGCTGCGTCCGCCCCCGGCTTGATCCGGGTCGGCAGGCCCGCGACCACCAGGTACACCTCGTCGCACACCTCGGCCAGCCGCTGGTTCAGCTCGCCGATCTCGTCCTGGAACAGCCGGCCCGAACGGGTCGCGGGGAGAACGCCGAGCCCGGCCTCCGGGCTCACGATCACCAGCCGGTCCCGGTAGCCCGAGACGACCGCGACCAGATCGTCGGCATCGGGTCGCACGGTGCCGCGCGGCAGCTCCCATGCCTCGCGCGCGTCGATGCGCCCGGTCAGCCAGGTACCGAGATCGTCGATCAGCGTCACCGCCGCCGGCTCGGCAAGCACCGCCACCGGATCACCTTCGACGACGTTCCACACCCCGGGCCGCCGAACCCGATGCGCCGCAATCCGTTCGGCGAAGTCGGCATCCGACGGATCCGGCACCGCGGTCGCCACGTACCGCACGGCCCCGGCGCGCCCGGCCAGTCCTTCGGCAAAAGCCGACTTCCCCGACCGCGCTCCACCGAGGACCAGCGTCCGCACAGCTCGCGCGCTCGCAGCATCGTTCACCACGCCAGAACGGTACCAACAGGACTCCCTCGCCCGGCCACCAACGCACGCTCGGGCCCCCGCCCGGACGACGCTCGCACAGGATGTGACAGCCCGCGATCGGCGATCGGTGATGTGCGACGCGCCGGGCGACAGCGCAGGCCGGACCCGTCCTCGTCGAATCGAACCGGCAAGCCCGGTCATCCGCAGCCGAGATCGCTCCGCGCCCCGGCCCGGTATGTCGCCTTCTCCGACGAATCCGGGCGCCCCGTGGCGGCATCCGGTCACCGAGTCGGATGATGGCGTCCCCGAGTGCCCACAGCCGGGCCGGACGATCCTGGCGCCGAACGCCGCGCACCGGCGCAGGTCCAGCGGCCACCGAAGCGGCACCACCACGCCGACGTCCAGTACGCGCGAACGAAGCGTGCGCCGTCGTCCGGGACATGTCGGCTGCACGGCGAGGCGGTGCATCGCCGAGAGAATTCCGCATGACAAGTCGCGCATCACCGACCGCTACGTGGCCGACGTGTTCATGGCGCGCACCAGTGCCGGTGAGACGCGACCACCGATCGTGAGACGCAACCGCCGGCGGCTCAGCTCCCGAAGCGGCGGCGGTATTCCGTGGGGGCGATGCCGACCAGGCGCTGGAAGTGGTGGCGCAGCAGGGCCGCGGAGCCGAAACCGGAACGGCCGGCGATGGTTTCCAGGTCCAGGGTGGTGTCCTCGAGGAGCTGCTTCGCCAGCAGAACGCGCTGGTTGGTGAGCCATTTGACGGGGGTGGTGCCGGTCTCGGCGGCGAAGCGGCGGGCGAAGGTGCGCGTCGACATGGCCGAGCGCGCGGCCAGGTCCTCGACCGTATGCGGCAGCTCGAGGTGCCGGTCCATCCACAGCAGCGTGTCCCGCAGGCCGTCGGAGGTGCATTCCGGCACGGGGCGCTCGATGAACTGCCGCTGGCCGCCGTCGCGCTGCGGCGGCACCACCATCCGCCGGGCGATCTTGTTGGCGACGGCGCTGCCCAGTTCGCGCCGCACCAGGTGCAGGCAGGCATCGATGCCGGCCGCGGTGCCGGCGCTGGTGATCAGGTTCCCCTCGTCGACGAACAGCACGTCCGGGTCGACGGTGGCCGACGGGTAGCGCTCGGCGAGCTTTCCCACGTGCCGCCAGTGCGTGGTGCATTTACGCCCGTCCAGCAGTCCGGCCGCCCCGGCGAGAAAGGCGCCCGAACAGACCGTGAGCACGGTGGCCCCCGCGTCGACGGCATCCCGGACGGCCCGCAGCACGCGGGGATCGAACTCGTAGTCCTCGGCGACCGGATAGGCGGGCACCGTCACCAGGTCGGCGTCGGCCAGTTCGTCCAGGCCGTACTCCGGAGTCACCGTGATGCCCGGTGAACTACAGCGCAACGGCACACCGGGTTCGGTGCCGCACACCCGGAAGTCGAAGCCGGGCAGCCCGTCGTCGCGGCGGTCCAGCCCGAAAACCTCACAGAGAACGCCGAATTCGAACATGGCGACGTTATCGCAGAGCACCGCGGCGACCTTGGACAGCATGCAGTCAGTCTACGTGGCCGAATATTTACGAACAATGTCGCAACTGCCACTGGTGGCAGGAAGTCTGTGGCAGAAAAATTACTGCCATGCTGACCTTCCTGCTCTCCTTCCTGTTCATCCTCCTGATCGGGCTGGCCGTCCGGGTGTTCCTCCACCACGGAATCGCTCTTCCCCCCACGGGTTCCAGCGATATCGACGACCGCGACGCGCAGCGCATCGACATCGAGCTACAGGCCATCACCGCACTGCGGCAGTCCCGATGAGCAGGCCCGCCGGAACGAGCAGCCTAGACCGAGTCCCCGGCGCCGACGCGCGGCTTGGGCGCGCGCATGCGGCGGATCTGCGAGGCGCGCACGAAGGCATACCACCCCAGCGACCACGGGGAGCTGGTGTCGTCCGGAAAGCGTTCGCGCACCCGGCGATTGATGGTGCGGCCGATCAGGAACCCCTCGCCGGCCATGAACACCATCATCACGAGCATGGCCAGCGTGACGTAGGCCTGCACGGCGGGCGTCAGGAACATGGTCAGGATCAGCAGCAGTGCCAGCGGCATGAACAACCCGACCAGATTGCGGCGCGCGTCCACCAGATCGCGCACATAGGCGCGCACCGGGCCGCGGTCGCGCGGTAAGAGGTACTTGTCCTCACCCGCCAGCATCCGGGCGCGCCGGTCGGCGGCGGCCGCGCGCCGATCGGCCGAGGCCGCCTTGCGGTCGGCACGTGTGCCGCGGTTCGCCTTGCGGCGGGCGCGGGCCTCCTTCGAGGTCATCGGCGCCGGCGCGATGGGGCCGCGGCGCTTGCCCTCGGCATCCCGGCGCTTGGGGGTGGGCCGGCCCTTCCCGGCGGTGGCCGTGGCGGCCGGCCGGTCCGAGGCGTCGGCCGCGCCGCCGGACTCCCCGACCGGATCGGCCGAGGTCTCGTCGGCGAGGTCGTCGGTCTTACTTGCATCGCCGCGGCGGAGGAACTTCACGCCGACCAGGCTATTCGATGGCATACCGCCCGGGAAATCCGGTTCGCCGAGTTGGTGTGCCGAATCTCATCCACAACTGTTCACCGGCCGCTAACCGAGGGTTTCCACAGGGTGCGCGGGTACGGTGAAGGGCGAGCAGACAACCACGGCACGCATACAACCCGGGTCCGGATGGGTATACGCACTGGGACATCACCGGGCGAGAGTGGCAAGATCGGACGTGAGTGGCAGGATTGAGGGAAGGGAATAGCCACCCGCGAAGTGGTGTTGACAGATGTCGGGCCATGCTTCCGGCCGTTCCGGCCGGGCTCCATTGCGGCAACACGGGTCCTGAGGAGACTTCATGACTGTGCAGAACGAGACCACCACCCACGGTGTGACGCTGACCGACGCGGCCGCCTCCAAGGCGAAGGCGCTGCTCGATCAGGAGGGGCGTGACGATCTGGCGCTGCGGATCGCCGTACAGCCCGGTGGTTGCGCGGGGCTGCGCTACCAACTGTTCTTCGACGATCGCTCGCTCGACGGCGACCTCACCGCCGAGTTCGGCGGCGTCGCGCTGACCGTCGACCGGATGAGCGCCCCGTACGTGCAGGGTGCCGCCATCGACTTCGTCGACACCATCGAGAAGCAGGGTTTCACCATCGACAACCCGAACGCCACCGGCTCCTGCGCCTGCGGCGACAGCTTCAACTGACCTTCGCCACGAGCACGGGACCTCCGACCTGGGGGTTCCGTGTCGTTTGCTGCCCGGAGCCGGCCTATCCGATTGTCCGCCAAGGTAAGCGCCCCTGACTGGGACGCTGCTCCGTCGGGTGGTGAGGGTCCCGTTCGACGGTGTACGTTACGAACGACCGTTTTTGTGCGTTCATGGGTGATTCACCTGTGTGCACAAAGCCCCGGTCCCTTTCCGCCGGCCCGCTACGCGTCTGTCGAGCAGCGACGGCGTGCGCAGCACGACACCGAAGGATTTCCTCTGTGACTATCGCCGTGTCCGCATCCATTGCGTCCGATAACCTCATGCATTTTCCTGGCAAGTTCTCCGAGTCCCTGCTGGCAGATCAGCTGGAACACATCTCGGTGAGCTTCCTGGTCGATGACCTGACCATCCGCCGCGGCGGCGTCGCAGGCAACATCGTCTACGCGATGGGTCAGCTCGGCCGCAATCCGCTGCTGCTCGGCGCGGTCGGCCAGGACTTCGGCGAGTACCGCGAGTTGCTGGAGCGCAACGGCGTGGACTGCTCGGCCGTGCTGGTCTCCGACAAGGCGCACACCGCGCGCTTCATCTGCAACACCGACGACGAGATGGCCCAGATCGCCGCCTTCTACCCGGGCGCGATGAGCGAGGCCCGCGACATCTCGATCGCCGAGGTCGCCCGCACCCGGGAGCTGGAGCTGGTGCTCATCGGCGCCAACGACCCGGAGGCGATGCTGCGGCACACCCGCGAGTGCCGGGAGCTGGGCATCCCGTTCGCGGCCGACCCGTCCCAGCAGCTGGCCCTCCTCGACGGCAACCAGGCCCTCGAGCTGATCGACGGCGCCGCATACCTTTTCACCAACGAATACGAGCTGGGCCTGCTGCTGCAGAAGACCGGGGTGACCCTCGAGGAGATCGGGCAGAAGGTCGGCATCCGGGTCACCACGCTGGGTGCGAAGGGCGTGCAGATCGTCGACCGCGACGGCACCGAGGTCAACGTCGAGGTGGTGCCGGAACGCGCCAAGGTCGACCCGACCGGCATCGGCGACGCCTTCCGCGCCGGCTTCCTGACCGGACACCAGGCCGGACTCGGCCTGGAACGCGCCGCGCAACTGGGTTCGCTCATCGCGGTGCACGTGCTCGAGACCGACGGCCCGCAGGAATGGGAACTGAAGCATGACGAGGCGCTCGAGCGGCTTCGCACGGCTTACGGCCCGCAGGCCGCCGACGACATCGCGCCACTGCTGAGCTGACCGACAGATCCGACCCGCGCCGCATCGTCCGACCGACGGTGCGGCGCGTTTCCGCAATCCGCAAATAGCGAATCGGCGATTCGCCCGTGTCCGAACCGATTCGGCCGCCGCACTATACGGTGACGAATCACAACCGGTCGAATGCGCGCCGATCGCCGCCGAGCCATAGGGTGGTTCGTATGGGATCCGACCGTGTGTATTTTCGTCAGCTGCTGGCGGGCCGGGACTGGGCCGTGGGCGATCCGATCGCCACGCAGATGCGCAATTTCGCGTATTTGATCGGCGACAGAGACAGCGGCGAGTGCGTGGTCGTGGATCCCGCGTACGCGGCGGGCGATCTGGTGGATATCGCCGAATCCGACGGGCTGCGCCTGACCGGCGTGCTCGCCACCCACCATCACCCCGATCACGTGGGCGGCACGATGCTCGGATTCACCCTGCGCGGGGTGCGTGAACTGCTCGAACGCGTGCAGGTTCCGGTGCACGTCAATGCGGAAGAACTACCTTGGGTGGCGAATGTCACCGAAATCGCGCCGAGCGAATTGACCGGGCACGACCACGGCGACAAGGTGGCCGTCGGCGGGCTCGAGATCGAATTACTGCACACCCCGGGCCACACGCCGGGCAGCCAATGCTTCCTGTTCGACGATCGGCTGGTCGCCGGCGATACCTTGTTCGTCGACGGCTGCGGGCGCACGGATTTCCCGGGCGGCGATTCCGACTCGATGTTCCGCAGCCTGCGGTATCTGGCGGGCCTGCACGGAGATCCGGTGGTTTATCCCGGGCACTGGTATTCGCAGGAACCCAACGCCGCGCTGTCGGCGGTGCGCGACAGCAACTATGTGATGCGCCCGCAGACTTTGGAACAGTGGCACATGCTGATGCCGGGCTGACCGGTCGCCCGTTCACGCCCCGGTCATCCACTCATACCAGAGTGCGCATCCAGCCGTGAATATCGGCGAACGTGCCGCGCTGGATTCCGGTCAGCGTGTCGCGCAGCGCCATGGTGACCTCGCCGGGTTCGCCGTCGCCGATGGTGAATTCGCCGTCGGCCGAATGCACCGAGGCGACCGGAATCACCACGGCCGCGGTACCGCAGCCGAAAACCTCGGTGATCTCACCGGATTCGGCGCCCCGGCGCCATTCCTCGACCGAGATCTTGCGCTCCTCCACCTGGTAGCCGGAGTCGGCGGCCAGGGTCAGCAGCGAGTCGCGGGTGATGCCGGGCAGCAGCGAACCGGACAGTTCGGGAGTCACCAGCCGCGCCTGCGAACCCGAGCCGTAGACGAAGAACAGGTTGTTGGTGCCCATCTCCTCGACGTAGCGGTGGTCGCAGGCGTCCAGCCACACCACCTGGTCGCAGTCCTTCTCGGTGGCCTCGGCCTGCGCCAGCAGCGAGGCGGCGTAGTTGCCGGCCACCTTGGCCTCGCCGGTGCCGCCGGGCGCGGCCCGCACGTACTCGGTGGACAGCCACACCCGCACCGGCTTCAGGCCGCGCGGAAAGTACGCTCCCGCAGGCGAACCCAGAAGCAGGTACCGGTAGGCGCCGGCCGGCTTGACGCCGAGGCCGGATTCGGTGGCGAACATGAACGGGCGCAAGTACAGCGAATCCTCGCCGCCGGCCGCGGGCACCCAGTCGGTGTCGACCTCGAGCAACTGGCGGATCGACTCGACGAACAGCTCCTCGGGCAGCTCGGCCATCGCCATCCGGCGCGCCGACCGCTGGAACCGGCGGGCGTTGGCGTCGATGCGGAAGGTCGCGATGCCGCCGTCGCCCTGCCGGTACGCCTTCAGCCCCTCGAAGATGGCCTGGCCGTAGTGGAACACCATGGTCGCCGGGTCCATCGTCAGCGGGGCGTAGGGCTCTACCCGCGGATCGACCCAGGCACCGTCGCGGTAGTCGATCGACACCATGTGGTCGGTGAAGTACCGCCCGAAGCCGGGATCCACCAGAATCTCCTGTCGCCGCGCCGCCGGGGTGGGCGACGAATGCGGGAGACGGGTGAACTGTGCGGCAACGGTCATGACCCGATCCTAGAACGCGGCGTCGAGCCCGCGCGGGCCCGGTCCCGGCATCGCCGCAGGCGCGGGCGGCGGCCGGCGTGCCGCGGCCCGGTGCGCGGGAGCCGGCGTCAGGAGGTGCGCGGGGTGACGAACGGGGGCTTGACGACCTCGGCGCGCAGCCGACGGCCGCGCACGTCGACCGCCACCTCGGCACCCGGTTCGAGACCGGCGGTGCGGTCCAGCAGCGCCAGGGCGATACCGGCCTTCAGGGTCGGCGAGAACGTGCCCGACGTGGTCTCGCCGACGGCCTCGTCGCCGCTCAGCACGGTCTGTCCCGGCCGCAGCACGCCGCGGTCGAGTGCCTTGAGGCCCAGCAGGATTCGGCGCGCGCCCGCCGCCTTCTCCTGCTCGAGCGCGGCCTTGCCGACGAACTCCGGCTTCTTCCAGCCGACCGCCCAGCCGCAGCGGGCCTGCACCGGGGTGATGTCCGGGGACAGCTCGTGGCCGTGCAGCGGATAGCCCATCTCGGTGCGCAGGGTGTCGCGGGCGCCCAGGCCGGCCGGCTCGCCGTCACGGGCGCGGACCTCGGCCAGCAGCGCCCGGAACAGCGGCTCGGCGTCGTCCCAGCGCGGCAGCAGTTCGTAGCCCTGCTCGCCGGTGTACCCGGACCGGCAGACCCGCACCGGGCGGCCCTCCCAGTCGGCGTCGGCGAAGGCCATGAACTCCATCTCGGTCGGCAGCCCGAGCGCCGCGAGCACCTCCGCCGACCTCGGTCCCTGCACCGCGAACACCGCGTAGTCGCGGTGCTGGTCGGTGACCGTAATGCCGTCCGCCCCTTCGGTGATCGCCTTCCGCAGCTCGCCGACCACGCCGGCGGTGTTGGCGGCGTTGGGCACCAGGAACAGTTCGTCGTCGCTCACGTAGTAGACGATCAGGTCGTCGAGCACGCCGCCGTCCGGCGCGCAGCACAACGTGTACTGCGCCTTGCCCGGGCGGATCCGGCCCAGGTCGTTGGTCAGCACCGTATTCACCAGCCGCGCCGCGCCCGGACCGCGCACGGTGGCCTTGCCGAGGTGACTCACGTCGAACAGGCCGGCCGCGGTGCGCACCGACGTGTGCTCGGCCACGGTCCCGGCGTACTGAACGGGCATTTCCCATCCGCCGAACGGCGCGAAGGTCGCGCCCAGCTCGGCGTGCACGTTCCGGATCGGGCCCTGCTGCAGATTCGAGTCGGTCACGAGGCGAGCCTATCGGTCGAGGCGCCGGCGCCGGCCATACCGGTGCGGCGAATCACGGTGCCCCGGCGGACCGGAGATCGCGGGATCGGCCGGGGAACCACATCGGGATCAGGATCGGGCCGTTCTCGGGCAGCGGGATCGGATCGCCCGTCCGCTCGAAACCGTGCCGGGCGTACAGCCGCGCCGAACGTTCGGTGCTGGCCTCGAGATACGCGGGCACACCCGCCTCGGTGGCCGCCCGGATCCGGTCGGCCAGCAGCGCACCGCCCGCCCCCGAGCCGCGGTGGCCCGGGAGCGTCACGATCGCTTGCAGGTAGCGGTGCGGGAACCGCTGCGGATGGTGTTCGGCGATCGCGGCGGTCACCGCCGCCATCCGGCGGAACGGCCGCCGCGGCATCGCGTCGAACAGTTCCCGCGACTGCTGTGCCTCCTGCCGGGCGCGGTCCGGGCTCGTCACCGTCTGCCACACCGACACCGTCCAGATGTCGTCGCCCGCTCCGGCCACCCAGATCTCGTCCTCGCTCAGCGCCCGGGCGATCATGTCGGGCATGTACTGCTCGCGGAAGCTCTCCGCGACATCGGGGTGACCGTCCATCACCCACGCCGACACCGCCTCGTCCGCCGCGGCCGCGGCGAACACCTGCGCCACCGTCCGCGCCTCCGCCGGTTCCGCGCGACGCACCGACACCTCCGAGCCCATCTCCGGCCTCCTCCTCGTGAACTCTGCGTGTGAACGCCGTCTGTGACCGTCAAGATATGGTCTGCCCTGCGGAGTGACGAGCATTTCGTCACACTGGATGGTGTGACGAAATCGGAATCGGCGTGTGCCGTCTGCGCCGAGCCGCTCGCCCAGCCCCGGCGCGGCCGGCGCAGGCGGTACTGTTCGCGGTCGTGTCAGGCCCGCGCCTACCGCGGCCGCCGCGACACCACCGAAACACTTCCGCGCCGGCCGCGCTCACGGCGCCTCACCGCCGTCGGAATCGTCCGTGCCGCAGTGGAACTCGCCGACCGGGACGGCCTGCACGCACTATCGATGCGCCGGATCGCGACCGAACTCGGCGTCGCCACCGCCGCCCTGTACCGCCACTTTCCCGACCGCGACACCCTGCTCGCCGCGATGACCGAACTGGCGCTCGGCGAAAACCCGCCGCCACCAGACGATCTCACCGGCTGGCGAGCCCGGCTCGCCTACGAGGCCCGCGCGGAATGGCGGCTGTACCGCGACCATCCCTGGATCCTGCCGGTCCTCGCCCGCACCCGCCCGCCGGTGAGCCCCGCGCTCCTGGACAGCCTGGAACGCTTCTTCGCCGCCCTGGACCGCCCGGGCATCACCCGAGACCAGACGCCGGCTATCTACCTGTCGGTCTCGGGCCTGGTCCAGGGCCTGGCACTGCTACCGAGTTCCGAACACGGACCCACCACCGGCGCGGCATCCTTCCGCGCCACCGCCATCGACCTGGTCACCCACGGCACCTACCCCACCCTGTCCCGCCACTTCGCCCCCCGAACCGACGACCTCACCCTGAACTTCGACCACCTGCTCGAGGACGGCCTCACCCTCCTCCTGGACGGAATCGCCGCACACCACTTCCCGGACGACCGACCCGTTCCACGCAGCGGGCGGGTCACCTCCGCACCGGCGGGCGGCGGGCCGGACAGTAACCTTGGGCGCATGACAGGTGTTGCAGATCGTTCGCTCGGACCGGAGTTGGCACGTACCACGGAGATCGACGCCGATGTGCTCGTCGTCGGGCTCGTCACGACCGAGGACGGGCCGGCGATCGCGCCGGACGACGCGTTCGGCGACGTGCTGGACGCGCAGGTCCGGGCGACGCTGCTGGAGCAGTTGCGGGCCGTGGGGGCGAAGGGGAAGGCCGACGAGCTGACCCGGATTCCGGCCGTGGTGGGCCTGCGGGTCAGCAGTGTGCTCGCGGTGGGGCTCGGTGCCGCCGAGAAGGTGGATGCCGAGCAGATCCGCAAGTCGGCCGGTGTCGCCGGGCGCGCGCTGGCCGGGACCGGCACCGCCGTCACCACCCTGTCGGGCCTGGATCTGGGCCCCGCGGCCGAGGGCTTCTATCTGGGCGCCTACTCCTTCACCCCGTTCCGGTCGGACAAGTCCGCGCCCAAGCCGGACGAGCAGCCGGTGCGGCGGGTCGAATTCCTGGTTCCCGAACCGGGTTTCGGCGAGGAGGCGCTGTTCCGGGCGCAGGCCACCGCCGAGGCCGTCGCGACCGCGCGCGATTTCGTCAACACTCCGCCGAGCCACCTGTACCCCGCCGAATTCGCCGCGCGCGCACAGGAACTGGCCGAGGCCGCCGGACTCGAGGTCGAGGTGCTCGACGAGAAGGCGCTGGCCGACCAGGGTTTCGGTGGCATCCTGGGCGTCGGGAAGGGCTCGTCGCGGCCGCCGCGGCTGATCCGGATCGCCTATCGCGGCGGCGCCAAGAAGGTGGCGCTGATCGGCAAGGGCATCACCTTCGACACCGGCGGCATCTCCATCAAGCCGGCCGCCAACATGGAGAACATGACCTCGGATATGGCCGGTGCCGCCGCGATCATCGCCACCGTGCTGCTGGCGGCGCGGCTGAGTCTGCCGGTCACGGTCGTCGCGACCGTGCCGATGGCCGAGAACATGCCGTCGGACACGGCGCAGCGGCCCGGCGACGTGCTGACCCAGTACGGCGGCACCACCGTCGAGGTCGTCAACACCGATGCCGAGGGCCGGCTCGTCCTGGCCGACGCGATCGTGCGGGCCGGCGAGGACGAGCCCGAATACCTGATCGACGTCGCCACCCTGACCGGCGCACAGGTCGTGGCGCTCGGCACCCGCACCCCGGGCGTGATGGGCACCGACGAATTCCGTGACCGCGTCGCCCGCGTCTCGCAGCAGGTCGGCGAGAACGGCTGGGCCATGCCGCTTCCCGCGGAACTACGCGCCGACCTCAACTCGAAGATCGCCGACCTGGCCAACGTCACCCCGCACCGCAACGGCGGCATGCTCGCGGCCGGCCTGTTCCTGCGGGAGTTCGTCCCGGAGGGCGTGCAGTGGGCGCACCTGGACGTCGCCGGCCCGGCCTACAACACCGGCGGCCCCTTCGGCTACATCGGCAAGGGCGGCACCGGCGTCCCGGTCCGCACCCTCCTCGCCGTCCTCGACGACATCGCCGCCGAATAATCTCACGGGTTGGCGTCGCCGCGCAGTTCCTGCTCCAGCGCCCGCTTCCGCTCGATGCGGCGGCGGGCGTCGTAGTCGCGCATGCGTTGCGGGTAACCGGTGCGGCCGACGTCGTAGACGGGGATGCCGAGCCGGCTCGACAGCTGCCGGGCGCCCTTCTCCCCCACCGCCCGCCGGGTCCACTCGCCATCGGTGGCGATGAGCACCACCGTGACATCGGTCACGGTGGTCTTCGGCTCCACATAGGCCTCGACACCAACATGGGTGCGAACCCAGTTGTCGAGATAGCGATACTCGCCGGCATCGGCGCCGCCCGGACCACCGCGGCGGAAACGATCCAGCAAACCCATCCCCGCCCCACCTCCTCATTCCTCACAAACCGGACACGCTCGAACCCGGTCCCATCGATACTGCCAGGAGCGCGGTGACCGCCGCAGAATCCGGATCCGCCCATAGCGAACAGGGTCGTGTGAACGGGGCCCGACAGCACACACGGCCCGCCCTGTGCTACGTGCCGTGGCGGCGAGTGCAAGGATGGAGACTCGGAACATGAACCACACGGATCTCCGGTGCCACACAGAATGATCGGTGGCTGATGCGGACACCGCCGCGACCGCGGTGCGCGCCCGCCGCGAGAGACGAACTGTTGTAGACCCGTCGAGCAGTTAGAGGAGTCAACGGACATGGCCTTCTCCGTCCAGATGCCAGCTCTTGGTGAGAGCGTCACCGAGGGCACTGTGACCAGGTGGCTGAAGCAGGAAGGAGACACGGTCGAGGTCGACGAGCCGCTGCTCGAGGTGTCCACCGACAAGGTCGACACCGAGATCCCCTCCCCTGCGGCCGGTGTGCTGACCAAGATCGTGGCCAATGAGGACGACGTCGTCGAGGTCGGCGGCGAGCTCGGTGTGATCGGCGAGGCCGGTGAGGCCGCCGCAGCCGCGCCCGCCCCTGCCCCCGAAGCCGCCGCGCCTCCGGCCGCCGCACCGGCGCCCGCCCCGGCACCCGAGCCGGCCCCGGCCGCGCAGCCCGCCGCCCCGGCGCCCGCACCCGCCGCGGCCCCCGCGCCCGCGGCCGCCGACGGAACTCCGGTGCAGATGCCCGAACTGGGCGAGTCCGTCACCGAGGGCACCGTCACCCGCTGGCTCAAGCAGGTCGGCGACGAGGTCGCGGTGGACGAGCCGCTGCTGGAGGTGTCCACCGACAAGGTCGACACCGAGATCCCGTCGCCGGTGGCCGGCACGCTGCTGGAGATCAGCGCGAACGAGGACGACGTGGTCGCGGTCGGCGGCAAACTCGGCGTCATCGGCAGCGGTTCCCCCGCACCCGCACCGGCTCCCGCGCCTGCCCCGGCGCCGGAGCCCGCACCCGCACCGGAACCCGCGCAGCAGCCCGCGGCCGCGCAGCAGCCGGCCCCCGCTGCGGCACCCGCCCCCGCTGCGGCACCCGCCCCCGCTGCGGCACCCGCCCCCGCTCCGGCACCTCAGCCCGCCCCGGCTCCCCAGCCGGCCCCCGCACCGCAGCCGGCCCCGGCCGCGCAGAGCCCCGCGCATGCCGCCTCGGGCGACGGCGAGGCTCCGTACGTGACCCCGCTGGTGCGCAAGCTGGCCGCCGAGAACAACGTCGACCTGTCGTCGGTGCAGGGTTCGGGCGTCGGCGGCCGCATCCGCAAGCAGGACGTGCTGGCCGCCGCCGAGGCGCAGAAGCCCACCGCGGCACCGCAATCCGCCGCGCCGTCCGCACCGGCCGCCGCGGCGCCGCAGTCCGCCCCCGCCGCCGCGGCGGCCGGCGTGCGGCCGCAGCTGCAGGCGCTGCGCGGCACGGTCCAGAAGGCCAGCCGCATCCGCCAGATCACCGCGGTCAAGACCCGTGAATCGCTGCAGACCACCGCGCAGCTGACGCAGACCCACGAGGCCGACGTCACGCGGATCGCGGCGCTGCGCGGCCGCGCCAAGGACGCGTTCAAGGAACGCGAGGGCGTCAACCTGACGTTCCTGCCGTTCTTCGCCAAGGCCGCGGTGGAGGCGCTGGGCGTGCACCCGAACGTCAACGCCTCCTACAACGAGGAGACCAAGGAGATCACCTACCACGCGTCGGTGCACCTGGGCATCGCGGTGGACACCGAGCAGGGCCTGCTCTCCCCGGTCATCCACAACGCCAGCGACCTGTCGCTGGCCGGCCTGGCCCGCGCAATCGCCGATATCGCCAACCGCGCCCGCACCGGCGGCCTGAAGCCGGACGAGCTGGCCGGTGGCACGTTCACCATCACCAACATCGGCAGCCAGGGCGCGCTGTTCGACACCCCGATCCTGCTGCCGCCGCAGTCGGGAATGCTGGGCACGGGCGCGATCGTCAAGCGGCCGGTGGCGATCTCCGACAACGGCAACGAGTTCATCGGCATCCGCTCGATGTGCTACCTGCCGCTGACCTACGACCACCGGCTCATCGACGGCGCCGACGCGGGCCGCTTCCTCACCACCATCAAGCACCGGCTCGAGGAGGCCGCGTTCGAGGCCGATCTGGGTCTGTAACACGAAGATCCGGTCACCCGCATGAAGGTTGTCATCGCCGGCTCGTCCGGACTGATCGGGACGGCGCTCGTCGCGGCACTGCGCCGCGAAGGCCACGAGGTGGCCCGCCTGGTGCGCCGTCCCGCCGAGGCCGGCGACGAGTTCACCTGGGATCCCGTCCGCGCGCAGCTCCCGCGGCAGGCGCTGCGGGGTGCGGACGCGGTGGTCAACCTGTGCGGTGCCGGTCTCGGGGCGCGGCGCTGGACCGGCAGCTACCAGCAGCTGCTGCGCGACAGCCGCCTCACCCCGACCGACGTGCTCGCCGAGGCGGTCGCCGACGCGGGGGTGCCGACGCTGGTCAACGCCAGCGGCGCGCACTACTACGGCGGCGCCACCGGTGACCGGGTGGTCACCGAATCCGATTCGGCCGGAACGGATTTCCTGAGCACACTGTGCCGGGACTGGGAGGCCGCGACGCGACCGGCCGCCGACGCCGGTGCCCGGGTGGTCCTGCTGCGCAGCGCCCTCGTGCTGTCGCGCACCGGCGGCCTGCTGGGCAAGCTGCGGCTGCTGTACGCACTGGGACTGGGCGGCCGGCTCGGCAACGGCCGCCAGTACATGCCGTGGATCTCCCTGGACGACGAGGTCGGCGGCATCGTCTTCGCGCTCACCCACGACACCGTGTCCGGACCGGTCAACCTGACCGGACCGGCACCGGTGACGAACGCCGAATTCAATCGCGCCCTGGCCGGCGCCCTG
Source organism: Nocardia sp. BMG51109 (assembly GCF_000526215.1). NCBI lineage: Bacteria > Bacillati > Actinomycetota > Actinomycetes > Mycobacteriales > Nocardiaceae > Nocardia > Nocardia sp. BMG51109. Next base: position 5,009,841 of record NZ_JAFQ01000004.1, on the reverse strand, counting down.
CGCCGCCCGGCACCGTTCGTGGTGCCCGCCTTCGCCCTGCGCCTGGCCCTCGGCGACATGGCCGACGCGGCGATCCTGCACGGACCGCGGGCCATCCCCACCGTGCTGGAGCAAGCGGGATACCCGTTCCAGCACAACACGATCGGCGAGGCGCTGAACGCGACGGTCGGCCGCGGCGCCGGGTGACCGACTCGGTCGGGCGGGCTCGACGTACCGTTCCCAGCACAACGGTTGTCACGATGCGGCCGGTCGGCGCCGGCGCGCGGGGAGCCGCGCCCGGCCGTCCGCGGTGGTGGCCCGATCCGGCGGCTCGGCGGCTCCTCGCTACCGTTCCCCCGTGAGCGACAACGAGACGTCCGGTGTGGTGATCCGGGATGCGCGTGCGGCGGACCTGCCGGAGATTCTGGCGATCCACAACGACGCCATCGCCGAGACGACCGCGATCTGGGACACCGCGCCGGTGGACCTCGAGGAGCGGCGGGCCTGGCTGCGCGACCGCACGGCCGCCGGATATCCCGTCCTCGTCGCCGAGTCGGCGGGCGAGGTCGCCGGCTACGCGAGTTACGCGCAGTGGCGGCCGAAGTCGGGCTACCGCTTCACCGTGGAGAATTCGGTGTACGTCGCCGACCGGTTCCATCGCCGGGGAATCGCCACCGCATTGCTGACCGAGCTGCTGGCCCGGGCCGAGCGGTCCGGCACGGTGCATGCCGTGATCGCCGCCATCGAATCCGCCAACACCACCTCGATCGTGCTGCACGAGAAGTTCGGCTTCCGGATCGTCGGCGAGTTACCCGAGGTCGGCCACAAGTTCGGCCGGTGGATGGATCTGACCCTGATGCAGCTCACGATGCCCGGCGCGGTGTGCGGATCCGGGGGCGGCCGACCGCCCCGGTGACCGCCGACCCGCGCTCGCCCGCCGGTAACGATGGCGTAACCTCGCTCGGGTGAGCGAGCCTTCTCTCCCTGGCAGCCGCAGGCCGGCAGAGTCCGCGCGATACGACGACACCCCCGTCCTCGTCGAGAACCTGGGCCTGATCGATTACCACCGGGCGTGGGAACTGCAACGCGAGATCGCCGAGCAGCGCGCCGAGGGCGCGGGCCGGGATCGGTTGCTGCTGCTGGAACATCCGTCGGTGTTCACCGCCGGCCGCCGCACCGAACCGGCCGACCTGCCGCTCGACGGCAGCCCCGTGGTGCAGGTCGACCGCGGCGGCAAGATCACCTGGCACGGACCGGGGCAACTGGTCGGCTATCCCATCGTGCGGCTGGCCGAACCGGTCGACGTCGTCGACTACGTGCGCCGCCTGGAGGAGGCCCTGATCACCGTGTGCACCGGCCTCGGCGTCGACTGCGGCCGGGTGGACGGCCGGTCGGGCGTGTGGGTTCCGGCCGACGATGTGCTGCCCGAACGGAAGGTCGCCGCGATCGGCGTGCGGGTGCAGCGCGGCGTCGCCCTGCACGGCGTGGCGCTCAACTGCAATTCCGCCCTGGAGGGCTTCGCCTCGATAGTGCCCTGCGGCATCCGCGACGCCGGGGTGACGACCCTGAGCCGGGAGCTGGACCGCGAGGTCACCATCGGCGAGGCGCTCCCCGCCGTCACCGACGCGATCCTCCGGGCCCTCGACGGCGAGTTACCGGTCGCCGAGCACGCTGTTGCCCGTGTCACAGCCGACCGCGCCCGGTCCGGAGCACCCGCCCGGGCCGAATGATCACGGGCGTAGCATCGGTCCAGTGACATCCGTCGACACCACGGCATCGCAAGGTTCGGCCCACAACGCCGACTCGCCGCACAACACCGGCTCGCCGCATGATGCAGCAGCGGCCGACACATCGTCCTCCCGACCGGCTCCCTCCGTGGATACGCAGGCTGCCGCCTCCGGTCCCATCGTTCGGGAGGAGAACGGCCGCAAGCTCCTTCGCATCGAGGCCCGCAACGCGCAGACCCCGATCGAGCGCAAACCCTCGTGGATCCGCACCCGCGCCACCATGGGCCCGGAGTATTCGGAACTCAAGAGCCTGGTGAAACGCGAAGGGCTGCACACGGTCTGCGAGGAGGCGGGCTGTCCCAACATCTTCGAATGCTGGGAGGACCGCGAGGCGACCTTCCTGATCGGCGGCGAACAGTGCACCCGCCGGTGCGATTTCTGCCAGATCGACACCGGTAAGCCGGCCGAACTGGACCGCGACGAGCCGCGCCGGGTCGCCGAGAGCGTGCAGGCGATGGGCCTGCGCTACTCGACCGTCACCGGCGTCGCCCGCGACGACCTGGACGACGGCGGCGCCTGGCTGTACGCCGAGACGGTCCGCGCCATCAAGCGGCTCAACCCGCACACCGGCGTGGAACTGCTGATCCCCGACTTCAACGCGATCCCCGAGCAGCTGGCCGAGGTGTTCTCGGCCCGCCCGGAGGTGCTGGCGCACAACGTCGAGACCGTGCCCCGGATCTTCAAGCGGATCCGCCCGGCGTTCCGCTACGAGCGGTCCCTGCAGGTCATCACCGAGGCCCGGGAGGCCGGCCTGGTCACCAAGTCCAACCTCATCCTCGGCATGGGCGAGACCCCCGACGAGGTCGAGCAGGCGATGCGCGACCTGCACGAGGCGGGCTGCGACATCCTGACCATCACCCAGTACCTGCGCCCCTCGCCGCGGCATCACCCGGTCGACCGCTGGGTCAAGCCGGAGGAGTTCGTCGAGCACTCCCGTGTCGCCACCGAGATCGGCTTCGCCGGCGTGATGGCCGGTCCGCTGGTGCGCTCCTCCTACCGCGCCGGCCGGCTCTACGCCCAGGCCATGCGGCGGCACGGCCGGGAACTGCCGGCCGAGATGGCTCATCTCGGCGACGAAAGCAGCGCCTCGCAGGAGGCGTCCTCGGTGCTCGCACGCTTCGGTTCCTGACGCCGCCCGGGCCGGGGCCGTTTCATCACGGCCCGGGCTCGTTCCCGGCATGTCGTCTCGGGATCTTGCGAATCGATGACAGGCCGCGGTCCCCGGTGGGAAGCTCGGGTTGACCGCACGTGTCTACTCCGGGAGCGAGGACACATGGCCGAGAGAGCGAGCACATCGGCAGGCGCCAACGGCACGACGATCACGGCGGAACGTCCCGACGCGATCCGCAACGTGGTCCTCGTCGGTCAGAGCGGCTCGGGTAAGACCACGCTGGTGGAGGCCCTCTCGATGGCCACCGGCGCGCTCACCCGGGCAGGCCGGGTGGAGGACGGCACCTGCGTGTCCGACTACGACGACATCGAGCATCGCCAGCACCGATCGGTGCAGCTGTCGGTGGTGCCGGTCGCCTACGGCGGCATCAAGATAAATCTCCTGGACACGCCAGGATATGCCGATTTCGTCGGCGAGCTGAGGGCCGGTCTGCGGGCAGCGGACGCGGCCCTCTTCGTTATCTCGGCCGCCGCGGGCGCGGCGGGCGTCGGCGGGCAGACCCTCGCGCTGTGGGAGGAGTGCGCGAGCGTCGGCATGCCGCGCGCGCTGGTGATCACCCACTTGGACGCCGCCCGCGCCGATTTCGACGAGATGACCGAGACCTGCCGCGACATCCTCGGCGGCGGCGCCGCGGAAAGCATGCTGCCGCTGCATCTTCCGGTGTACGGCCCGCGGGGATCCGACGGGCACCGGCCGGTGACGGGGCTGATCGACCTGCTCACCGAGCATGTCTTCGACTACTCCCGGGGCGAGCACACCCGTGCCGAGACGACCGCCGAACAGGCCGCCCTGATCGACCGGGCCCGCGGGCGGCTCATCGAGGGCATCATCGCCGAGAGCGAGGACGAGACCCTGATGGACCGGTACCTGGCCGGTGCGGAGATCGACCTCACCACCCTGGTCACCGATCTGGAGCGGGCCGTCGCCCGGGGCACCTTCCACCCGGTCCTGATCGCGGCGCCGCCGCCGGAGGGCGCCCGCGAGGGCCTGGGCATGGTGGAGATCCTGGATCTGATCACGCGCGGATTCCCCACTCCCGCCGAACATCCGGTGTCGGCGTCGCGACTCGGCGACGGCTCCGGTCCGGTGCCGCTGACCTGCGATCCGGCCGGCCCGCTGGCGGCGGAGGTGATCCGCACCGCGTCCGATCCCTACGTCGGGCGGGTGTCGCTGGTGCGGATGTTCTCGGGCACGCTGCACGCCGACGACACCGTGCACGTCTGCGGGCACGGTCCGATCGAGGAGCGCAACCACGACGTCGACGAGCGGGCGGGCGGGCTGTCGGCGCCGTTCGGCAAGCAGCAGCGCCCGCTCGGCCAGGCGATCGCCGGCGATATCGCCTGCGTCGGCAAGCTCGGGCACGCCGAGACCGGCGACACTCTCTCGGCCAAGGACGCCCCCCTGCTGATCGCGCCCTGGCCGATGCCGGAACCGCTGCTGCCGGTGGCCATTCGCGCACACGGCAAGGCCGACGAGGACAAGCTCTCGCTGAGCCTGTCGCGCCTGGTCGCCGAGGATCCCGCGGTGCGGCTGGAGCAGAACGGCCAGACCCACCAGCTGGTGCTGTGGTGTCTGGGCGAGGCGCATCGCGACGTGGCGCTGGAGCGGCTGCGGTCCCGCTTCGGGGTGCAGGTCGACACGCTCGATCATCGGGTGGCGCTGCGGGAGACGTTCGCCACCGGCGCATCCGGGCGGGGCCGGCACGTGAAGCAGTCCGGCGGCCACGGCCAGTACGCGATCTGCGAGATCGAGGTGGCGCCGCTGCCGGAGGGGTCGGGCATCGAATTCGAGGACAAGGTGGTGGGCGGAGTCGTTCCGCGCCAGTTCATTCCGTCGGTGGAGAAGGGCGTGCGGGCGCAGGCCGCGCGCGGGGTGGTCGCCGGATATCCGCTCGTCGATGTGCGCGTGACGCTGTACGACGGCAAGGCACACTCGGTCGATTCCTCCGACGCCGCCTTCCAGACCGCCGGTGCGCTGGCGCTGCGCGAGGCCGCCGCGGCCGCCCGGGTCGACCTGCTGGAACCGATCGCCGAGGTGCGGGTGACGGTATCCGACGACCACGTCGGCGCCGTGCTCGGCGACCTGTCCGGCCGCCGCGGCCGGGTCCTGGGCACCGAACCGACGACCGGCGGCCGCACCGTCGTCCGTGCCGAGGTCCCCGAACTCGAACTGAGCCGCTACGCCATCGATCTGCGCTCGCTGGCGCACGGCTCCGCGCACTTCACCCGCGCCTACACCCGGCACGAGCCGATGCCCGCGCAGCGTGCCGAGGACATCCGGGCACAGGCGAGCGCCCCGGCGTGAGCGGTCAGGCCCGGAGGCGGTAGCGGAGCGTAACCACGCAGGGCCCCGCTCAGGCCGACAACGACACAGCCTGAGCAGTCAGGCCCGGAGGCGGCAGCGGAGCGTAACCACGGGCCCCGCATCCCCGGCGCGGGCAACCGGGCATTCCCGGATATCCTGAGAATCATGGCAGCAGGTAAGGGCGGGCAGGCGTCCAAGGAAGCGAAGGCCGCCGCCAAGGCGGCACGCAGGCAGGCGTCGAAGGAGCGGCGCCAGCAGCTCTGGCAGGCGTTCAACATGCAGCGCAAGGAGGACAAGCTCCTGCTGCCGTTGATGATCGGCGCGCTGGTGGGCATCACCGTGGTGCTGTTCGTGATCGGCCTGTTCGTGCACCTGCAGTGGTTCTTCCTGCCGGTCGGCCTGCTGCTCGGCGCGCTGGTGGCGTTCATCATCTTCGGCCGCCGGGTGCAGCGCAACGTCTACGCCAAGGCCGAGGGCCAGGCCGGGGCGGCCGCATGGGTGCTGGACAATCTGCAGGGCAAGTGGCGCGTCACCCAGGGCGTCGCGGCCACCACCCAGCTCGACGCCGTGCACCGGGTGATCGGCCTGCCGGGTGTCGTGCTGGTCGCCGAGGGCTCCCCGTCGCGCCTGAAATCGCTGCTGGCGCAGGAGAAGAAGAAGACCGCCCGGCTGGTCGGCGACACCCCGATCTACGACGTCGTCATCGGCAACGACGAGGGCCAGGTCCCGCTCAAGGGTCTGCAGCGCTACCTCACCAAGCTGCCGCGCAATATCGACACCAAGCGGATGGATCTCATCGAGGGCCGGTTGTCGGCCCTGGCCACCCGCGGCGGCCCGGCCATGCCGAAAGGCCCGCTGCCCACCGGCGCCAAGATGCGCGGCATGCAGCGCACCATCCGCCGCCGCTGACACCGAGGACGAGCCGCTGCGGACGAGACAACGTTGACGAGACAGCGTTGACGAGACGACAGGCCCGCGCCCCGCACACCGGGATGCGGGCCTTTTCGTTGCCCGGGCGGGAATGATTCGGGCGCGGAGACCGTCAGCGCAGGCGGACCAGGGCGGTGCCGGTGGCGCGGTCGTGCATGCCGCGGCCGTCGGAGTCGGTGAACAGGGCGGGGACCACGAAGATCAGCAGGACCTGGCGGGCCAGCGCGCGGACGACACCGACCGGGGCCTCGGCGTCCACCCGGATCACGCGCATCCGGAGGAAGAACTGGCCCGGGGTGAAGCCGAACAACGTCACGGTGACGATGCCGATCACGAACCACACCAGCAGCGTGAGCGTGTTGATCGAGCCGCCGCGGGCGATCAGCGCCGCGATGCCCATGGCGATGAACCAGTCCACGAACAGCGCGACGATCCGCCGCATCATCGACACCAGGGAGCCGGCCCCGGACTCCGGCAGCCCCAGCAGCTCGCCCGGGTACTCGTCGGGACCCGGCTCGCCCGGATCGGACGCGTTCGGTCCGGACAACCAGGAGCCGGTGATTCGTGCCATGTCCTCAGCTTAGGCATCCGGTGCACGCCGCCCGCGTCACACCCGTGTCCCCTCCGCCGCGATCGGTGCGCCAACCGGGCCCGCGGTGTTGCGCGCGAGAAACTCACAGCGGCGGGTCCCGTGCGAGGCGTGCTTTTTCACACATCTTTTCGGTACCTTCGCAGCCAGCCGGGCTCCGCGAATGGCAGGATATGCGTGCTGGTCCGGCCGTTATCGGTGGCCCGCCCTCCTCCGCGGGAGGCGCCGGGACGCCGAAACCCGAGGCCAGCGGTACGTGTAACACTGGCGAAACACAGTCTTGATTGTCGGGAAACACCGCATCCATAGCGTTCAGCGACGACACCCAGCAATCGGCACAGGCTGGGAACCGATCCGTAAGGAGTACTACGTGGCGTTCAGCACGGCCGACGAGGTCATCAAGTACATCAAGGAGGAGGAGGTCGAGTACGTCGACGTCCGGTTCACCGACCTCCCCGGTGTGCAGCAGCACTTCTCGATCCCGGCGAAGGCGTTCACCGCTGATCTCGCCGAAGAAGGCATGGCGTTCGACGGATCGTCCGTGCGCGGCTTCCAGTCGATCGACGAGTCGGACATGCTGCTGCTCCCCGACTTCAGCACCGCGCGGATCGACCCGTTCCGCGCCGCCAAGACGCTGAACCTCAACCACTTCGTGCACGACCCGTTCACCCGAGAGTCCTACAGCCGCGACCCGCGCAACGTCGCCCGCAAGGCCGAGGAGTACCTGAAGAGCACCGGGATCGCCGACACCGCGTTCTTCGGCCCCGAGGCGGAGTTCTACATCTTCGACTCGATCCGCTACGACTCGGCGATCAACGGCGCCTTCTACGAGATCGAGTCGGTCTCCGGCTCCTGGAACACCGGCGCGGAATACAACCCGGACGGCACCCTGAACCGCGGCTACAAGGTCCGCAACAAGGGCGGCTACTTCCCGGTCGCGCCGTACGACCACTACGTCGACCTGCGCGACAAGATCTCGACCAACCTGCAGAACGCCGGTTTCGAGCTGGAGCGCGGCCACCACGAGGTGGGCACCGCCGGCCAGGCCGAGATCAACTACAAGTTCGGCACCCTGCTGTCGGCGGCCGACGACCTGCAGCTGTTCAAGTACATCGTGAAGAACACCGCGTGGGCCGAGGGCAAGACGGTGACCTTCATGCCCAAGCCGCTGTTCGGTGACAACGGCTCGGGCATGCATGTGCACCAGTCGCTGTGGAAGGACGGCAAGCCGCTGTTCCACGACGAGGCCGGCTACGGCGGGCTGTCGGATCTGGCGCGGCACTACATCGCCGGCATCCTGTACCACGCGCCGTCGCTGCTGGCGTTCACCAACCCGACGGTGAACTCCTACCACCGCCTGGTGCCGGGCTTCGAGGCCCCGATCAACCTGGTGTACTCGCAGCGCAACCGCTCAGCGGCCGTGCGCATCCCGGTGACGGGCAACAACCCGAAGGCCAAGCGCATCGAGTTCCGCGCGCCCGACTCCTCGGGCAACCCGTACCTGGCCTTCGCCGCCATGATGATGGCCGGCCTGGACGGCATCAAGCGCAAGCTGGAGCCGCAGGCCCCGGTCGACAAGGACCTCTACGAGCTCCCGCCGGAGGAGGCCAAGAGCATCCCGCAGGCCCCCACCAGCCTCTCGTCGGTCATCGACAAGCTGGAGGAGGACCACGAGTACCTCACCGAGGGCAACGTCTTCACCGAGGACCTGGTCGAAACCTGGATCTCGCTCAAGCGCGACAACGAGATCGCCCCGGTCAACCTCCGCCCGCACCCCTACGAGTTCGAACTCTACTTCGACGTGTGAGTTGCGCGTTTCACGGAGCCCCAGCCGAATTCGGCTGGGGCTCCGGCCGTTTCGGGACCGGAAATCACGAACGATCCGTCGGGTCCGATGTGCCGACCAACTGCTCGGCGTGACGCCGGGCATCAGCAAGCGGGCGAACCGGTTTCATATCGAACCACCCAACTATCGAGAAGACCGACGCAGCGTGATCTCACCAGTGAGTCACCGGCCCGGAGCCTCGACCGATCACGGCGGACGACCCTCGTAACCGCGTTACTACGAATTCGGCCGGGGCTCCGGATGTTTCGGCTGTCCGAGGTACCGTACTGCCGTCATCTTCTCCGAGGTCGCCCACAACGTGGCCTGCAGGTGCGGATCGTGGGATCGGGTCGCGGATTTCGCGACCGCCGGAAAGCCGCGGATCTCGAACAACCCTGCCGGGCCGTAGTATTCGCCGCCGCGTGCGGCCGGGTCGGTGGCCGCGCGCAGGGTGGGTAGTGCGCCCATGGCGGGCGTGCGGCCGAACAGCTTGGCTACGGCCACGTTCGGAATCCGGAACCACGGTGGCGAGTACCGGAACACCTCGGTGGTCGCGCCGCCGGGATGGGCGGCCAGCGCCGCCACCGGGCGGTGCACCGCACGCAGGCGCCGGTCCAGCTCGTAGGTGAACAGCAGGTTGGCCAGCTTCGAGTCGGCATATGTGCTTGTGCCGCAGGGCATGCCGTCGCGGTTCATGCGGCCGAACCGGTGCCCGATGCTGCTGACGGTCACGATCCGCGCATCCGGTACCAGCAGGTCCAGCACCAGGCCGGTGAGCGCGAAATGCCCCAGATGGTTGACGCCGAACTGGATTTCGGCGCCGTCGCCGGTGCGACCGTGCAGGCCGGTGACGCCCGCGTTGTTGATCAGTAGATCGATCCGCCGGTAGCGGCGCCGGATATCGTCCGCTGCCGCCCGCACAGAGGTCAGCGAACTCAGATCGAGCCGGACGGTCTCGACGACCGCTCCCGGTACCGCGGCGGCGATCCGTCGGGCCGCCGACTCTGCCTTGCCGGTGCTGCGGCAGGCCAGTACCACCGCCGCGCCGCGGGCAGCGAGCGCGCGGGCGGTCTCGTAGCCGAGGCCGGTGTTCGCCCCCGTCACCACCGCGACCCGGCCGCGCTGATCCGGGATATCCGTCTCTGTCCACATGACCTCTCCTAACATGAACTATTCGTTCAGGTTAAAAGTGAACCATTCGTTCATGTATTGTCAAGAGCGTTCCACGACGACGGAGCCGGAGATGCCCACACGGAACCCGCGACGAGCCGACGCACAGCGCAACCGGGAGGCGATCCTGCGCGCCGCCCGCGACCTGGTGATCGCCCGCGGGCCGGAGGTCGGCATGGACGACATCGCTTCCGCCGCAGGCGTTGCCGTCGGCACGCTGTACCGGCACTTCCCGGCGAAGAAGGATCTGGTCGAGGCGATCGTGGCCGGCCTGGAAGAGCAGATCACCGCCTCACTGGACGCCGCCTCGGCCCGGGTGGAGTCCGGCGAGTCCACCGCGCTGGACGAGATCATCGGCCTGTTGCACCAGGTCACCGTCGAACTGCGGGAGGAGCGCCTGTTGCGGCACGCGGTGACCGGGCTGGCCGACGATTCCCTGGCCCGGCTCCGCGACAGAGCCGCCGCGTCGGTGGGCGGGCTGATCGCCGCGGCGCACGAGGAACAAGCGCTCCACCCGGACGTCACGGTCGACGACGTGGTCCTGCTGCTCGCCACCGCCCCGGCCGACAATGCCACCGCGGCAACACGATCGAGATGGCTCACCCTCGCCCGGCGCGCCCTGTCCCCGGACCGCCGGTGAGATCCCGGACCCGGGGGTTCGGCGGGTGCATCACGGTACCGGCCCTTGCCGATCCGGTAGACATGATGAGAAGATTAACGAGTAAGACTCTCATGATGTCGAGTGATCAGAGGAGATCACCATGACCGCGTCGGTAGCACGCATCGACCGTCCCGCCAGCGACCTGCCGCCCCGGCAGCCGTTCGAGCCCGGCTCCCGGATGTGGGACGAAACGGGCCTGATCACGTTCTCGCTCACCGCGGGATCGGCGTTCCTGCTGCAGACCATGGAGCCGACGATCGCCGCCGTCGTGGACGAGCATTCGACGTTCCGCACCGATCCGATGGGCCGCGCCACCCGCAGCCTGGCATCGGTGATGATGTGGGTGTACGGCGGTGAGGAGGCGCTGGCCGAGGCGGACCGGCTGCGCACGATGCACGCCACCCTCAACACCGTCGACGCGCAGGGCGTTCACCACAAGGCCCTCTCCTCCGGCCCGTGGGCGTGGGTGCTGCACACCGGCACCTTCGCCTTCACCGAGGGCAGCCGGTACTTCACCCGCAAGCCGCTCACCGACGCCGACAAGGATGCGTACTACGGCGAAGTGGTGCAGCTGATGCGCAACTTCTCGGTGCCGCCCAAGGAGATTCCGGCCACCTTCGCCGAATGGGAGACATGGTTCGACGAGATGGTCGACCACCATCTCGTGGCGACCAACGTCGCGCACGACTACCTGCGGGTCATCCGCAAGATCGCGCCGCCGGCCGGGCTGCCGCGGGTGCTGGCCCCGGTCTGGCGGCTGGCGACGGCGCCGGTCGGACAGCTGCAGTACTTCTTCACCGTCGGCACGACTCCCGAATCCGCCCGCCGCAAGCTGGGTCTCACCTGGTCCGATGCCGACGAGCGCAAGCTGCGGCGGCTGGGCCGGCTCATCGGCCGCACCGTCCCGCTGCTGCCGGAGCGCATCCGCTACTTCCCCATCGCCTACGAGGCCCGGCGCCTGGAGCGGGATCGCGCGCGGCTGCGCAAGATGATCGACCTGCGTCCGCTCTGAGGCCGCCCAGCACGCGGCCGGGCTTCCCAGCGCGCGGCCCGGAAGTGCTGAACAATACAACGGTGACCGTTCTCCGCTCCCCGTGTGGTGGTGACCGATGACCAGCAGCACCCACGTCGCGACCGGCGTCGACGACCGGACAGCCGAGCGGCTGGCCGCGGCGCTGCGCTGTGTGACCGTCTCGTCCGATACCGGCGACGACCCGGCCGACGCCGAGTTCGACCGGCTCGCCGCGCACCTCGAGCAGTGTTTCCCGCTGGTGCACGGCGAGCTGGAACTCGAGCGGTTCGGGCACAGCCGCCTGTATCGCTGGCCCGGCGCCGAGCCCGGCACGGCAGCGATCCTGCTGGCGCACATGGATGTCGTGCCCGTCGACGACGAGCGGCGGTGGACCCATCCGCCGTTCGCCGGAGTGGTCGACGACGAATTCGTCTGGGGCCGCGGCGCGATCGACGACAAGAGCCGGGTGATGGCGATCCTGGAGGCCGTCGAGGCGGCGCTGGCGGCCGGAAAACGCCCGCGCCGCACGGTATTTCTCGCCTTCGGGCACGACGAGGAGGCGTTCGGGCGCTCCGGCGCCGCGCGCATGGCCGCGCGTCTGCGCTCGCTCGACGTGCGCGCGGATCTGCTGCTCGACGAGGGCGGGGTGATCACCGCCGGTGTCGCGGGCGGACTGCGGAAACCCGCCGCCTTCCTCATGCTCGGCGAGAAGGGCTGGGCCACGGTGCGTTTGGCGGTGACCGATGTCGGCGGGCATTCCTCCATGCCGGGGCGGCAGACCGCGGTCGGACGGATCGCGCGGGCGGTGGCGCGGCTGCAGGACAAGCCGATGCCGCTGCGCATGACGGCGCTGACCGCGGACATGCTCGATCGCGTCCGGCCGGCGCTGTCGGGGCCGCCCCGCGCCGCGCTGAAGCTGTTCTCGCCGGCGGGTGCGGCCGTCACCCGGATGCTCGCGACCCGGCCGCAGACCGAGGCGATGGTGCGCACCACCACCGCGCCGACGGTCATCCGCGGCGGGGTGAAGGCGAACGTGCTGCCGCAGTCGGCCGAGGCCCTGGTGAATTTCCGTATCCTGCCCGGCGATTCGGTGGCCGGGGTGCTCGAGCACTGCCGCCGGGTGGTGCGCGACGACGAGGTCGCGATCCACCTGGTCGGCACGTCGTCGGAGCCGTCCGAGACCACCGGTCCGGGCCCGGCGTTCGACGTCGTCGCCGGGATCACCCGGGCCGTGGTGCCGGAGGCGGTGATCACGACGGGAATCGTCCCCGGCGCCACCGACTCCCGCTACTACGACGGCCTCGCCGCGACCCGCTGCAACTTCGCCCCTGTCCTCTTCGACCAGGCCGACCTCGGGCGTATCCACGGCACCGACGAGCGCCTGTCCCGCGCCAACTACGCCCGGCTCATCGAGTTCAACGGGCGGCTGATCGACCACTTCGCCACCCACTGAGCCGCCGCGACCAGCCCGGTCCGGCGCGTGGGAGACTGGCGGCACCGAGGCGGCGGACGGAGCGGTGATGACGCGGAGCGAGACGGGCGAGTTCGACGGGCGGGGTGGGCGGATCTTCTGGCGGGCGTGGCTGCCCGAGGGCGAGGTGCGCGGGGCGGTGGCGCTCGTGCACGGGGTCGCCGAGCATTCGGGGCGGTACGAGCATGCCGGGGAACGGCTGGCGGACAGCGGGTTTGCCGTGTTCGCGCTCGATCACACCGGGCACGGCAGGTCCGCGGGCAGCACGGCGAATATCGAATCGGTGGATGCGGCCGCGGACAATGTCGCGGCCGTGCTCGATATCGCGTCGCGGCGGTATCCGGACATCCCCCGGTTCCTCGTCGCGCACAGCATGGGCAGCCTGATCACGCTGTACCTCGCCACCCGCGCACCGTTGGACGTCGCCGGGATCGCGGTGTCGGCGCCGCCGCTGGCGATCGAGGCGGGTACTCCCGTGCAGCGGCTGCTGGCTCCTCTGTTGAGTAGGTGGACACCGAATCTCGGTGTGCTGCAACTGGACTCGTCGCAGATCAGCCGCGATCCGGCGGTGGTGCGCGCCTACGACGCCGATCCGCTGGTGTTCCGCGGCAAGCTGCCCGCCCGCACCGGCGCCGAGATCCTCCGGGCGACCGAGACCGTCGTGGCCCGCCTGGACCGGCTCACCGTCCCGACCCTCGTGCTGCACGGCACCGCCGACACCCTTGCCGCGCCCGCGGGCGCCGACCTCATCGAACGGCGCGCGGGCGCGAAGGATCTGACCGTCGAGCGCTACCCCGGCCTCTACCACGAGGTTTTCAACGAACCCGAACGAGAGACCGTGCTGTCGGATCTGGTCGGCTGGCTGGACGACCACCTCGCCGCGTAGCGCTCGACCGCCGAACGTGTGATCGAGGTGCGGGTGCCGTCCGGCGCCGCGCTCGCTCCAAGCCGCAGGCGAACGGGACCAGCGACGATGACGACGATCTTGCGGCGGCGACCGGTGTCGAACCGTCCGCATTACGACCGACGGTGTTCAGCTGACCGCAACCGGCCGCTGTTACCGTGCGCGCGTGTCTGCACGCCTGGTGGTGAGTGTCCATGACGTGGCTCCGGCGACCGCCGCCGAGACCGCACGCTGGTGCGCGGATGCCGACGCGCTCGCGATCCCGGTGTCGCTCCTGGTGATTCCCGGGCCGTGGCGCGGCACCGGCCTGGCCGACGACCCCGACTACGGAACGTTCCTGCGCGAACGCCGCGCGCACGGTGACGAGATCATGCTGCACGGCTGGGAGCACCGCGCGCCGCGCGAGGGCGCACTACCCCGCCGCGTGGTGGCCGCGGCCGTGGCGCGGGGAGCCGCCGAATTCGCCGCCCTCGACACCGCCGCCACCGCCGACCGGCTGCGGCGGGCCATCGCGGTCATGGACGAGTCGGGCCTGACCACCACCGGTTTCACCCCGCCCGGTTGGCTCGCCTCCCCGGCCGCCGAGCGGGAGCTGTGCCGAGCGGGATTCACCCATACCACCGACCACTTCGGCGTGCGGGACCTGCGCTCCGGCAGGCGAATTCGCGGCTTCGCGCTGTCGCAGCGACCGGCCGGCCGGGGCGAGAGCGCCGCGGCCGGACTCATGCGCGTCATGGCCCGCCGCACCGCGCGGCGCGGCGGATTCGTCCGCATCGCACTGCATCCCGACGACCTGCACCGCCCACGCCTGCGCGACACCGCCCTGCGCGCGATCGAGTCGGCCCTGTCCGCGGGCGCCCGCGCCACCACCTACGCCGAGGTAATCGGGTGAAACCCCGCACCCGGCGCCCGACCACGATTCCGGACGAGCCCGGCGGGACACCCACCACCGGATCGCCGGTCACCCGGGAATCCACAGTGCCTGCGCGGCAACGCTGTCCGCACGGTCGGGGCGGCGCTTCCCGGTGGCGTCGGCACCGCCTACGCCGAGACGATCCGGCGACACCCGGGCGCCCGTCCCCGGCGCCGGACGCGTTCGACCCGACACCGACGGCCGGCGGCACACCACCCGTTGCCGCGCCACGGACAATGGGTATATCCGTGGGTGTACCCGCCGGAGATCGCCGCACCGTGCCCGACGAGGAGACCTGCTGATGCGTATCGTGCAGCTGGCCAACTTCTACACCCCCGCTTCCGGCGGACTGCGCACCTGTGTCGACGAGATCGGGCGCGGATATCTGGCCGCCGGTCACGAGCGCGTGCTGGTGGTGCCGGGCCTGGCCGACGCCGACGAACTCACCCCCGCCGGTCGGCGAATCACGGTGCGGGGGCTGCGTTTCGGTACCGCGGGCTACCACGTGCTCACCGCGCGGCGCACCCGGCCGCTGCTCGAGCGCCTGCGGCCGGACGTCCTGGAATGCAGCGACAAGCTGAGTATGCGCTGGCTGGCCCCGTGGGCACGCCGCGCCGGCGTGCCGCTGGTGCTGTTCTCCCACGAACGCATCGACGCCATCCTGCGCACCCGCGTACCGCCCGGATTCCCGCTCATCACCGCCGCCGACCTGGCCAATCGCCGGCTGGCGACCCGGGTCGACCGGATCGTCGTCACCTCGGACTTCGCGCGGGCCGAATTCGCGCGCATCGGCGCCGACCACGTGTCGCGCATTCCGCTGGGCGTCGACCTGGACACCTTCCGCCCGCTGGATGTTCCGGCCACGGCATCCGGACCCGTCCGGTTGATCCTGGTCAGCCGCCTGTCCCGGGAGAAACACCCGGAACGCGCGATCGAGGCGCTCCCTCTGCTGCGGCACGGCGCCGTCGACGCCGAACTCACCGTGGTCGGCGACGGCCCGCTGCGCGACGGCCTGGGACAGCTGGCGGCCGATCTCCCCGTGCGGTTCGCCGGCCACGTCTCCGACCGCCATGCCGTCGCGGCCGCCCTCGCCGCCGCCGATATCGCGCTGTGCCCCTCCCCCGCGGAGACCTTCGGGCTCGCCGTCCTCGAGGCCCTCGCGTGCGGCACCCCGGTCGTCGTCCCGCGCGCCGGAGCCGCCCACGAACTGCTCGGCCCGCCGGGCTCGGGCCTCGCCTGCGACGGCAGCCCGGCCGGTCTCGCCGCCGCCGTCCACACCCTGCTGGCGCTTCCCGCCGAAACCCGCCGCGGCGCCGCCCGGCACACCGCCGAACGCTTCCCCTGGTCGCGGACGGTCACCGAAATGCTCAGGCTGTACGCCGATTTCGAGCCCGCCCTGCGCTCGGCGTGAACATGCCGTGATCGTCGCCACAGCCGCCCGGTCCCCGAGCACCGTAGCGATGGCCTTCCGGCCGGAACGCCCGCAACTGCCCGCCACCGGCAATCCCGCCGGCGCCGCCGTCGTGCTGGAGCTACGGTCCGGCCGAGGGCTCGCCCGGTCGGCTGTCCTGCGCGGCAACGACTCCCGTGCACGCGTCCACGACGGCCGGTTCCCGCAGATCCCGCTCGTCGTGCAGCGTGGGCGAGTTCGCCAGCAGCACAACCCCGCCGACCACGACCGCGGCGGCCGCGACCACCCCGGCCGGATGCGGCTGCGCGGCGGTGGTGACGAACAGGGTGAGACCCGCTATGTAGCTCAGGGCCGGGTCGGTGATGGTCATCGTGGTCAGGGCGGTGGGGAGCGAGCCGCGGGCGAACGCCTCCTGGGTGAGGACGCCGCCGACGACAGTGGTCAGTGGTACTCCGAGCCAGGCCCAGTGCAGCTGCGGCAGGACGGGTGTCGCCACCGTGACCAGCACAGCGGTTGTGGCGAAACAACATCCGGCGGCCATCGCGGTCAGTGCCGAACGCAGTTGCGCCCCACCGGTCATGCGCCCCAGGACCAACAGGACGACGACCGCCCCGAGCACCGCGCACCCCGCGATCGGAAGCCGCTCCAGGCGCACCGATCCGTGCGGGGTCCCCTGGGCGACAAGCAGTACCAGCCCGGCACACACCGCGACCGTGCCCGCCCAGTCCCGGCGCAGCAGCCGGGTCCGGCGCCGCCGGGCCGCCAGCGGCAGCGCGAACAGCAACTGCACCACCAGCAACGCCTGCACCGTCGAGATCGCCCCGTACCGCAGGGCCGCGGCGTGACAGACGAACCCGGCGACGCTGAGCCCCTGCCCCACCAGCCACCGCCGCCCGGTGAGCAGGGTGCGGGCGATCCCGAGCACCGCCAGGGTCCCGGACTCGCCCCGCGCCAGCGCCGCACTGCGGGCGCTGCTCTGCTGTAACGCCGCCGCCACCGCGAACAGCAGGGCGGCCAGCAGCGCGAGCGCGCCACCGGCCGCCCCTGGGCCCAGGGTGATCACGATGCCCATCCTCGGCCGTCCGGGTTAATCCCGGATGTCGCCGGAATATGGATCTACCGACTATTTGTAGGACGACAGGCAGGCGCCCTCGCCGTCGAGCACACCGGTCCGGAACGCCTCCAGCCGCTCGTAGCCGCTCGGTACCACCTTGCCGTCCACGTCGGCGGCCGCGAGACCGTCCGACAGCAGGCCGGAGACGGCCGAGTCGAGATCACCGGAGGTCAGCCGCGGATCGCTGTTCGGATCGCTGAGCTTGGTGGTGATCACCCCCGACAGGCACGCCGTGCGCAGGCCCGCCGTTTCCGGACCGGACAGCGGCATGTTGCGGTCCTTCTCCACCGCCAGCGCATACCGCGAGATGAACACCAGGAAGGCGTCGTAGTTGCCCGCCACCATGGCCGACAGCGGCTCGTCCGCACCGGACACATTCGCCCGGCCCGACAACCGCGGCACGTCGGTGCCGATCGTGTTCTTCGCCGGGCAGTACGACACCGGTTCGGCCGCGGCATTCTTCGGACAGGCCGCGGCGACGCCGGAGTAGTCGTAGCGAGGCGGCTGCGGCACCGGGTAGATCCGGCCCAGCGCCTGAGCGACCGTATCGAGCGACGGCTGATCGACCGGGAGCTGGTTCTCCTTGTCGCCCTCCTCGAAGCTGTCGGGCAGCCCGCCGCGGCGCTGCTTGATCTCCTTGCGGTCGATGGTCTTACAGCTCTCCGTGCCTTCCTGCCAGCCGAGCTGCACCGCGGTCACCCGCTCGAACGCCGAACCGTGCGAGTTGTTCTTCCCCTCCGGATCGTGGTCGCGCACGGCCACCGTCGCGCCCAGCACGCCGTTGAGGCCCTTGGTGGTGTCGAGGGTGAAATGCGCCGAATTGCCCTCTGCCGCATGGCGCAGGAACACCCCGGCGAAGCAGTCCGCCTGCTGCTCCAGCACGAGTTCCGGGGTGAAGAACCCGTTGAGCCGGGCCTGACTCTGCAGCGAGTGCCCGTATTCGTGAGCGAGCACCATCACCACCGCCATCGGGCCGTACTTGTCGGTGACCAGCGGCAGCAGCTTGCCCCGGTCCCAGCCGATCGTCTTGTCCAGCTTGCAGTAGGCGGCGTTGACCATGCGGTAGGTCGACGACTTGCAGAAACTGACCGCCTGATCCTGGGGAGCGCGGGCGTCCCACGAGATGAACCGGTCCACCGGCTGGAACGTGCCCTTGAAGAACTTCGAGTACTCGACGCCCCAGTAGTCCTGCAGGTCCGCCAGCGCATTCAGCGCCAGCCGGTCCATCTCGCCGCCGTCACCGTTCTCGGCGCGCAGCGGTCCGTCCGGAACTCCCGCGCGCGGGCCGCTGGGGCCGCTACCCTGCGTCGCACCCGCCAGCGCCCACGGATTGCCGGGATCGGTCGCCGCGGCCTTCTGCACCGTCGGACTGCCCGGCTCGCCGCCGCAGCCGGCCGCTGCCAGGCCGAGCACCAGCAGTCCCGCCAGCGCCGCGAACCGCAGCCGTGAATGTCGTATCAACTTGTTTCGCCTCCCCGAATACCGCTGTGTCTCACCCGGACCGATCCGGATCCGCGCCAGCGGTCCCCCCGTCTCCGAGCGCCCACATCGTAATCTCATCCGGGGCCGATGGCGCAACGTCCGCGCGAATTCGCCGCCGGTTCAGGCGAGACGGGGCAGATCGTCCTCGCCGCGTCCTTCATCCTCGGCGGCCTCACCAAGGCCGCCCTCCCCAAGGACAAGCTGCGCGACCCGATGCCGTGGGTCGACGACCTGTCCCAACGGGCGGTGATCGGCATCGGGGCGGTCGAGGTGCTCGGCGGCGGAGTGGTATTGCCTTGGGCGACAGGCATTGCCGAGGTGCCCACCCCGATCGCGGCCGTCGGGCTGGCGCTGGTGATGGTCGGCGGCTTCGCCACGCACCTGCGGCGCGGCGAGTACGCCCGCTCGCTGTCCAATGTCGTCCTGTTCGTTATCGCCGTGCTCGTGGCAATCGGCCGTTTCGCCTGACCGGCAACGAGATTCGGCGTGTTGCCCGATGGGTCGGCAACGCCGGACGGCTGCTGCGGCGGCGATATGCCGCTGGACCGCGCGGCGCCCGGCTGTCCCGGAATTCTGCTCGGGTGTAGCGGAGAGGATTTCCGTTCCGGCGCGCGGCAGACAGAGCCTCCGCTTCCAGCACGACCGACAGCAGCCCGGCACTATCGACAGGACCTCGCTACGAAGGCTGAACCGAAAGCGGGTGCGATGAACGACATCGATCCACCCGAACTGCGGATGCGCCCTCCGTACGGATCGGCGGGCGGGGCTTCCGGGGCAGGTGCGTGCACGGTTGTCCGGCACAACCGACGGGGCCTCCGACCACACACAGCCGCCGTACCTCCCGTTCCGGCACGCGGCGGACAGGCTCGGCGATCATGCCTCGGCGGGGTGCGGCCGATGATCCTGAGGCCGCATGGTTCTCGGAGCTGTTGTGGGCATCGTCGGCAGGCAGGTCCTGAGGGGACGGGAATCTCCCCGGCCAGCGGCCGCGTTGCTTCCGGGGAGTAGAACCGGCCGTGACGACAACGGGTGGACCGCGGTCCGCCGGACAGGGACGGAAACAGATGACCCTTCGCCAGTACGAGTACGCCCTGGCTGTCGCCGAGGCGGGCTCGGTGACGGCGGCGGCGGAACTGCTGCACGTGGCGCAACCGTCGATGTCGCAGCAGATCCGCGGCCTGGAGCGGGAACTCGGCGTACAGCTGTTCGCCCGCACGCCGACCGGGCTGGTGCCGACCGTGGTCGGGCGCGCGTTCCTGCGGGAGGCGGAGGTCGCGGTGAGCGCGGCGCGGCGGGCGCGGGCGACGGCCCGCGCCGGCGCCGAGGAACTGGTGGGCGAGCTGCTGGTCGCGGCGCAGATGGGTTTCGGCACGCGGCAGCTGCCGGGCGCGCTGAGCGCGTTGCGCCGCCGCTTCCCTCGGCTCGAGGTCACCGTCTTCGAGGAGCCCAGCTCCGCCGAGCTGGACCGCCTGTGTCGCCAGGGCGTACTGGATCTCGCCCTGATGGCGGCATGCGACCGGTCCCCCGACGACGCCCACCACCTCGGCGACGAGGAGTTCGTCGTGGTGCTGGGCGCCGGGCACCGGCAGCTCGCGACGGACCGCGTCGACCTGCGCGAGCTGGCGGGCGAGCCGTGGGTGCGGTTCGACCGCGACAGCGCGCTCGACGCCGTGCTGCTGGAGGTGTTGCGGCACAACGCACTGACCCCGATCACGGCCGCCCGCGTATCCCAGACGGCGACGGCCGTGCGCTGGGCCGCCCACGGACTGGGGGTGACACTCGTCCCGGCCTCCGCGGTGCCCCACGGCTACGAGCACCTCGTGCGCCCGGTGTCCCCCGTCGTGACCCAGCCCGTCATCGCCGTGCTCCGGCACGACTCCGGCCCGGCGGAGACGGCCCTGCTCGACCTCCTGCGCCAGGAGACCTGGGACAACTCGGCCTCATTCGCGCCGGTGGCCTGACGGCGGCGCAAGAAGCAGGTGCCGCTGAGACTCACGAGCGGCCGGCGCGCGTTATCGACAGAAACAGGCTCAGAGTTGGGTGGCGCCTCCGTCCACGGCGAACTCGGCACCGGTGGTGTACGTGGCGTCGAAGGCGAGAAATGCTGCCGCCCTGGCGACCTCGTCGGGCGTGCCGAAACGCCGCATGGGATTGTCCGCGACCCGCTCCGCCTTGAACTGCTCGGCGGCCGCCTCGGTCATCGTATTCTCCAGAATTCCCGTATCGATGGGTCCGGGGCTGACCGCGTTGACCCGAATTCCGCGCGGCAGCAGCTCGCGGGAGAGGCTGCGGGCCATCGAGCGCAGCGCCGCCTTGCCCGCCGCATAGACACTGGTCTCCAGCATGCCGATAACGTTCGCGATCGAGGTGGTGAGAACGACGCCGGCGCCCGGGCTCAGCAGCGGTGCAAGTTTCTGCACCGTGAAGAAGGCGCCCTTGACGTTGATCGCGAACAGCTCGTCGTACACCTCCTCGGTGGTCGACTTGAAGGGTGTCAGGGGTGCGATGCCGGCGTTGACGAACAGGGCCTCGATCGTGCCGAATTCGCTCTGCACGCGGTCGGCCAGGGCATCCAGGTCCGATAGTGCGGCCACATCGCCGCGGACGGCCACCACATTCTTGCCGAGCCGCTCCCGCGCGGCATCGAGCGTGGCCCGAGAACGGCCGGTGATCACCACGCGTGCTCCGCCGTCGGCCAGCAGTTGCGCCATCGCAAATCCGATGCCATTGCCACCGCCCGTGATTACCACGCTCTTGTCGCTGTATTTACCCATGGCAGAACTTCTTTCGCTCACATCTCGGTTATGCGCCTGATGCACCGGGGCCGGAATGGTGTCGTCGTCACCGGTGGAATTCACCGCCGTCCACGACGAGGCTGCTCCCGGTCAGCCAACTCGCCCGGCCGGAGACGAGGAACAGCACCGCGTGGGCGATGTCATCGGGCGAACCATCGCGCCCCAGCGGCACGGCCGGAACGTCGCTCTGGCCCGGCGCGGCACCCATCTGCGCCCACTGCTCCCGCGTCGCCTCACCGCCGGGAGTGGCGGTCCTGCCCGGAGACACGGTGTTGACCCGGATTCCGAACGGGGCCAGCTCGGAGGCCAACCCCCGGCTGTAGTTCTCCAGCGCCGCCTTCGCCGCCGTGTAGTGCAGGAACGGCGCGACCGCGGCCGGGACCGCGGCCGAGGAGACGTGCACGATCGCCCCCGAACCCCGTTCCCGCATCCCCGGTGTCAGCAGCGCGTCCAGCCGCACCGACGCCAGCAGGTTCAGGTCCAGCGCGTCCTGCCACTCCTCGTCGGGAATGGCCGAGCTGCCCGGGTGTGGCCGCGCCCCACCCGCGTTGTGGACCAGGATGTCCACCCCGCCCAGCTCCTGCCGCGCGGCCGCGGCGAGCGCCTCCGCTCCGGCCCGGGTCCGCACGTCGGACTGCACGAAGGCGGCCCCCTCGGGCACCGTGCCCGTCGCCGACTTGGCGGTCGCGAGCACCTCGGCGCCCGCGTCCAGAAGTTGGCGCACGACGGCCGCCCCGATACCCCGGGAACCACCCGTTACCAGAGCGCGCTTTCCCGCGAGTTCCCGCGTTGCCGATCCGTTTTCGACAGTGGTCATTGCCACCCTTTCCATTGCGTATCCGTCCGCTCGACGGAAGAAGTCGGCATGCGCAGAACGTGAATATCCGCCAGGAGTCGCAGTGCGCATATCGTCGAGCTGCTTCACGGTAAGTCCCGAAAATAACGAAAGGCAAAGACGAAATTGCAGTGTGCGCCATAGGAGGTTCCTATACCCCTCCGACCGTGGCCGGCGGGTTGACGCTTCAGCGGGGAGAAACCATATCCATCCGGCACTCCGGCCATTCACCAGCTCGTCGCCATGACGCAGCCGGAAACCCCTCGGCCTCACATCATTTCCCGGTCACCGCACGCAAGGGCCTGCAGTTCGGAGTCGAACGTCGGGTGAGGACTCGTCCGTGCGACAGCGGCGCGGCGGATACTCGGACAAAGCGCTGAGTCGATCGGCAAGGTCGGACTTTACTGTCGCATCGGACGTTCCACTACCCGGCTGCTCAAAGCCTCGTGCCGCTCCTTCGTGTGGTCGTCGGCCGAACAGTACCGACGGCCGACGACCACACGAAGGAGCAGATTACAGACCGAGGTAGAGCCTTACGGCGTCCTCGAGGAGGTTCATGTCCTCGCGATCCAAATACGCCACCATGTCGCCGTGGATATAAGACCACGCCGTAGCGTCGGCCGCGCTGCTCATATCCGCGACAGGCAGTGCCCAGGTCGATGCGATAGACAGCGCCGCGGATCACCAGGCATCAGGTTCGCGGTTCAGGTCCTCACCGCTGGCATCGATACGTTCGGCATCCTGTTGAGCAGCCAATACCCATTCCCTGCGGTCCAGTTCGTGCAGGGCTCGGCGAATCACGTCGGATTTGGTTTCCCCCGGCTTGGCCAGCTTGTCCAGCAGTTCTTGTTCCGCGGGCGCCAAGCGGATGCCGGTGGTGCTTCTGGTGCCCTTCTTGGCGGCGGCGTGCACAGCCCGCTGACCCCTCCCGGTCTTGGTGCCCATAAGTCCAGTGTAAGCGCGCCGTGCAACACATGTGCAACGGCGGCGGCGCTCAGTCCTGTT
Organism: Nocardia sp. BMG51109; assembly: GCF_000526215.1. Classification (NCBI taxonomy): domain Bacteria; kingdom Bacillati; phylum Actinomycetota; class Actinomycetes; order Mycobacteriales; family Nocardiaceae; genus Nocardia; species Nocardia sp. BMG51109. The sequence continues at coordinate 4,986,483 of NZ_JAFQ01000004.1, read as the reverse complement.
TGCGGTGGGGGACGAATTCCAGGGTGAGGAGGGCCAAGGCGGTGAAGACTATTTCGCGCCAGCGGATCAGGACGTAGCGCTGGTTGGCGAAGGAGTTGAACTTGCGGAGGAAGCGGTAGAGGGATTCCAGGCGGATCAGGGGGTCGAGGATGCGGGCGGCGGCGTAGAGGGTCTGGCGGGAGCGGCTGCGCTCCTTTTCGGCGAACAGTTCGGGGAACGCCGCGAATGCCAGCGAGATGCGGTGCAGGCCCGTGGCCTTGCCGTACTCGACCAGGTCCACGATCATGCGCTCGTCCAGGCCGTTGGGGGCGTTCTTGCTGCGCCAGGGCACGTCCAGGCTCAGCTCGGCGCCGCCGCCGGATTCGCCGTAGCGCTGGAAGCCGGCCACGCGGCCGTCGGCGTCGCGGGCGATCACCAGCAGCATGCCGGGATGGCGGCCGTCGAGCAGGTGGTCGAGGATCATCGAGAAGCCGCGGGTCTGGCGGCCCTTGCCCCATTCGTCGACGATGTCGAACAGGGTGCTGCGCAGCGAGGTGTCCAGTTCGATCTCGCGGACGATCTCGGTGGTCACCCCGAAGTTGCGGGTGCGGCTGACCGCCTGGCGCAGATTGCGGAACTTGCGGCCCACCATATCGAAGGTGTCGACGTCGACGACCACGTCGCGGCCGATCGGAATCGCGCGCAGGCCGGGATGCTCCACGGCCCGGTCGCGCCACAGCTCCACGACCTCCGGGCTGGCGCCGAGCACCGCGACGCGCCAGCCGTGGTTCATCGCGAACTCGGAGAACTCGCCGATCAGCGCCGGGAACGCGGACCGATTGCCGACCGGGTCGCCGGCCACCACCGCGATACCGAACCGGGCCCGGTAACCGAGGGCCGCGGTCGAATCCGCGCCGAAGTAGTAGCTCTTCGCCGAGTGCAGCGCGAACGGTGCGAGCGGGTCGCCCGTCGTGCGGTCCACCAGCGCCGCCACCCGGTACTGCTGGTCGGGCTGCGGGCGCGAGGACTGCGGCAGCATCAGGATCCAGCCGGTCGAGGCCAGGCAGACGAATCCCACGCCGGGATGGCTGTTGTGGTAGACGATGTTCGAGACGCCGAGCACGACGACCGCCGCCGTGAAGTGCGGCAGCGTGATCGGCCGGCGCAGATGCAGCCCGCGCGCCACGAACAGCCCCGACAGCGACACCGCCACGAACCAGCCGTGGTCGACGCCGTGGCGCGAGGCGCGGTCGGCCGCGTACACGAGCACCACGCCCACGACCACCAGCACCACGATCAGCGGCACCCGCACCACGGGGGCCGGCGTCAGCGAGACGTCGCGATAGGTTCTCCGGTAGCCGGTGACGGCCGAGTTCATTTCCGTCACGTCACAGCCCCCGTCCGCACCGCGATCGCCGTGCCGGCCGATGGGCGTGCCGCACGTCCACAAACTTGTTCGTCATGCCGTCCTCCCGATGGTCACGTCCCGCACAGGGTGCAGAACGAACGTTCCGGTCGGTAACACCCGATCCGTCCGGTGCGCGGCTCCGTGCGCCCCGGCAGACGTTGCGCCCTCTCCGAAACGACCTCTCCCCCGAATCATAGGATGAATCGGGCGGAACACCGCCCACCGGGTGTCAACCGATACCCCGCCGTCGATGTTCCCGCAACGTATTATGCGTTGCGCCGCACCGTAATCCGACCGTGACCATCGGGCCGTAATACCCGGGCACCAGGCACCGACAGCATCGCCCGCTGGGCGTCACAAAAATCGGCCGGGACCGCCCCATCGGCGAACCGGCAACCACAACGTCGACGAGGGCCCGGCACTACCGCATCGACCAGGCCGAGCCTCGGGCAGCGCCGACCGCCACCCCGATCACCGTGCGACGCCCAGGGCACTGCGCGAACCCGGCCGCTCAGGCCCCGAAGACCCGCTCCACCACGGTCTTGGCCCGGCGGGTGACGCGCATGTAGTGATCGAGGAATTCGCTGCCGTCGTCGTTCGGCCACCCCGCGACCCTGGCCACGGCCGATAGTAGGCGGCCCGGACCGGGCAGCTGATCGGCCGGCTTGCCCCGGACCAGCACCAGCGCGTTGCGGGCGCGGGTGGCGGTCAGCCAGGCGTCGCGCAGCAGGGCGACGTCCTCGGCATCGAGCAGTTCGGCCCGCTCGATGGCGTCCAGGGACTCCAGCGTGGAGGTGTTGTGCAGCTCCGGCACCTCGTGGGCGTGCCGCAGCTGCATCAGCTGCACGGTCCATTCGACATCGGCGAGACCGCCGCGCCCCAGCTTGGTGTGGGTGGCGGGATTCGCACCGCGCGGCAGCCGCTCGGAATCGACCCGGGCCTTGATCCGGCGGATCTCGCGCACCGCGTCGGCCGACACCCCGCCCTCCGGATAGCGCACCTTGTCGATCATGTGCAGGAACCGCACGCCCAGCCGCTGATCGCCGGCGACCTGGTGGGCGCGCAGCAGCGCCTGCATCTCCCAGGACTGCGCCCACTGGTGGTAGTACGCCTCATACGCGGCCAGCGTGCGGACCAGGGCACCGTTGCGGCCCTCCGGGCGCAGGCCGGCGTCCACCTGCAGCGGCGGATCGGTGCTCGGCGCGCCCAGCAGCCGCTGCACCTGCTCGGCGACGCCGATCGCCCACTTCACCGCGACCGTCTCGTCGGCGCCCGGCCGCGGATCGCAGACGAACAGCACATCCGCATCGGAGCCGTACCCCAGCTCCTTGCCGCCGAGCCGGCCCATCCCGATCACGGCGATATCGGCCGGCGCGGCGGTCCCCAGCTCGGCCTCGCCCGCCCGGATCACCGCCTGCAGCGCGGCCTCCAGCACGGCCACCCACACCGAGGACAGCGCCCGGCACACCTGCGGCACCTCGAGCATGCCGAGCACGTCGGCGGAGGCGACGCGGGCCAGTTCGTGGCGGCGCAGCGACCGCGCCGTCTGGATCGCGCGCCGCGGCTCCTCGTACCGGGCGGCGCCGGCGAGAATGCCGCCCCGCACGTCGTACAGCTTGGGCGACAACAACAGTGGACCGTTCGGGCCGTCGGCGAACATCCGGATCGTCTCGGGCGCGTTGATCAGCAGGTCCGGCAGATACGCCGAGGAACCCAGCACGATCATCAGCCGCTCGGCGATGGCGCCCTCGTCGCGCAGCTCGCGCAGGAACCAGATCTGGTTCTCCAGCCCCTCCGAGACTCGGCGGTAGGCGAGCAGGCCCTGATCGGGATTCGGGGTGTCGCCCAGCCATTCCAGCAGCGTCGGCAGCAGCAGCGCCTGGATGCGGCCCTTGCGGCCGACCTCGGCGGTGAGCGCCTCCAGATGGCCGAGGGCGTTCTCCGGGGCGGCGTAGCCGAGCGCGGCCAGCAGCCGCACCGCGGCCTGCGGGCTCAGCCGCAGCGCATCGGCGTCCAGCCGCGCCACCGATTCCAGCAGCGGCCGGTAGAACAGCTTGGCGTGCAGCCTGCGCACCCGCACCGTGTTGCGCTTGATCTCGCTGCGCAGCACGCCCACCGCGTCCTGGCGGCCGTCGGGCCGCATATGCGCCGCGCGGGCCAGCCAGCGCATGCCCTCCTCGTCGTCGGCGGCGGGCAGGGTGTGCGTGCGCTTGAGCCGCTGCAGTTGCAGCCGGTGCTCGAGCAGCCGCAGGAACTCGTAGGAGGCGGTGAGGTTCGCGGCGTCGTCGCGGCCCACGTAGCCGCCCGCGGCCAGCGCCGTCAGCGCCTCCACCGTGCCCTGCACGTGCAGCGACTCGTCGGCCTTACCGTGCACCAGTTGCAGCAGCTGCACCGCGAACTCGACGTCGCGCAGGCTGCCCTGGCCCAGCTTCAGCTCGCGCTCGCGCAGATCCGCGGGCACCAGATCCTCGACGCGGCGGCGCATGGTCTGCACCTCGGCCACGAAATCGGTGCGCTCCGAGGCGTTCCAGACCATCGGCATCAGCGCGGCCCGGTACTCCTCGCCCAGCGCGAGGTCGCCGGTGGCGGGGCGGCCCTTCAACAGCGCCTGGAACTCCCAGGTCTTCGCCCAGCGCTTGTAGTAGGCCACGTGTGAGTCCAGCGTGCGCACCAGCGCGCCCGCCTTACCCTCCGGGCGCAGCGCCGCGTCCACCTCGAAGAAGGCGTTGGCGGCCACCGTCATCAGCTCCGCGGCCAGCCGGGTGGCGACCGTGTCGGCGGGTTCGGCCACGAACACCACGTCCACGTCGGACACGTAATTCAGTTCGCACGCACCGCATTTGCCCATCGCGATCACGGCGAGCCGCACCGGCACCGGATGATCGGGGCACACCCGCGCCACGGCGACCGACAGTGCCGCGGTCAGCGCCGCGTCGGCCAGATCGGTGAGATGACGGCCGACCCGCTGATAGGGCAGCACCGGTTCGTCCTCCACGGTGGCGGCCAGATCGTGCGCGGCCAGCAGCATCAGCTGATCGCGATACCGCTTGCGCAGCAACGCGATCGACTCCGGACCGGAGATCTCGGCCCGGAACAGCATCGGAGCTGTGCCGAATGCGGCGTACGCGGGGCCCTCCGTGGTTACGCTCGCTGCCGCCTCCGGGCCCGTCGCTCCCGCCGGGTGTGGACCGGTCTCCGGCACCGCACCCACCGCGTCGAGCAGATCGGCGACCAGCTCCCCGCGCCCGGGCAACTCCGCCCGCAGCAACTGCCAGCAGTCCGGGTCGGCGACCAGGTGGTCGGCGAACGCGCTGGACGACCCGATCAACGCGAACAGCCTGCCGCGCAAGGGGGTTTCGGCACGCAGCGCCGCGTCCAGGGCGTCCCAGCCGGGGCCCAGGCTCTCCCGCAGGCGCACCAGTGTCAGCAGTGCCAGATCGGCGTCGGGCGCGCGCGACAAGGCCCACAGCAACGGAACACTGTCGACGTTGTCCCAGGCCAACTCTCGCAGCGAAGCGGATGCCGTCGGCTCGAGGAGCCCGAGCCGTCCGGCACCGGGAACCACGGGACGGGCAGTCGGTGGCCGTACCATGCTCTCAAATTACATGGTCGGCCCGGCCACCGCGCCCACATGCCCCGGCAGCGGAGAAAGTGTTCTCAGTTCGTTCCGCAACCGGATGCCGACCTCACAGATCCAGGTACTCCTGAAGTTCGTACTGGGTGATCTGCGTGCGGTAACCGGCCCACTCGCGGCGCTTGTTGCGCAGGAAGAAGTCGAACACGTGCTCGCCGAGGGTCTCGGCGACCAGCTCCGAGCGCTCCATCGCCTTCAGCGCCTCGTCCAGGCTGCCCGGCAGTTCCTTGAAGCCCATCGCGCGCCGCTCGGCGGTGGTCAGCGACCAGACGTCGTCCTCGGCCTCCGGCGGCAGCGTGTAGCCCTTCTCCACGCCGCGCAGGCCGGCGGCCAGCAGCACCGCGAACGTCAGGTACGGGTTGCAGGCCGAATCGGGGCTGCGGACCTCGACCCGGCGCGAGGACTGCTTGTCGGGGGTGTACATCGGAACCCGCACCAGCGCAGAGCGATTCGACCGGCCCCAGGACGCGGCCGTCGGCGCCTCACCGCCGTGGATCAGGCGCTTGTAGGAGTTCACCCACTGGTTGGTGACGGCGCTGATCTCGTTGGCGTGCTCCAGGATTCCCGCGATGAACGCCCGCGCGGTCTCCGACAGGTTGACCGGATCGTCGGCGTCGGCGAACGCGTTCTGCTCGCCCTCGAACAGGCTCAAATGCGTGTGCATCGCCGAACCCGGGTGCACGGCAAAGGGCTTCGGCATGAACGACGCGCGCACGCCCTCATCGATGGCCACCTCCTTGATGAGGTAGCGGAAGGTCATCACGTTGTCGGCCATCGACAGCGCGTCGGCGTAGCGCAGGTCGATCTCCTGCTGGCCCGGTGCGCCCTCGTGGTGGCTGAATTCCACCGAGATACCCATCGACTCCAGCGCGTCGATGGCGTGCCGGCGGAAGTTCGGGGCCTCGTTGTGCACCGCCTGGTCGAAGAAGCCGCCGTTGTCCACCGGCACCGGGTTGCCGCCCTCCAGCTGCGGCTTCACCAGGAAGAACTCGATCTCCGGATGCACATAGCAGCTGAAGCCGAGATCGCCGGCCTTGTTCAGCTGGCGCCGCAGCACGTGCCGCGGATCGGCCCACGACGGCGAGCCGTCCGGCATCGCGATATCACAGAACATCCGGGCCGAATGCTGGTGGCCCTTGCTGGACGACCACGGCAGCACCTGGAACGTCGACGGGTCCGGTTTGGCGACCATATCGGCCTCCGAGACCCGCGCGAAGCCCTCGATGGCCGAGCCGTCGAAGCCGATACCCTCCTCGAAGGCCCCCTCCAGCTCGGCGGGGGCGATCGCGACCGACTTCAGATAGCCCAGCACGTCGGTGAACCAGAGTCGTACGAAGCGGATATCCCGCTCCTCGAGCGTCCGCAGCACGAATTCCTTCTGGCGATCCATGCTCGCGAGCGTAAGCATCCGGCGTTAAATCCGTGTTACATGGCCAATGCGGGGCTAATTAACGGAGTGTGAGGCCGGTCAACCGCACGTCAGCCCCTCTTCGGGCGGGGTGAGGTCGGTGAGGTAGCGGATCACGGCGTCGTCGACGCACGGCACGCCGCCGGACAGGAAGGCCGTGTGCCGGGTGCCCCGGTTGGTGATCAGCGCGGCATTCAGCTCCTTCGCCAGGTTCACCCCCGCCTCGTATGGCGTCGCCGGATCCTGGGTGGTGGAGATGACGACCGTCTTCGGCAGTCCGGGCGCGGTGATGTTGTGCGGAGCGCCGGAGGCGGGCATCGGCCAGAACGCGCACACCTCCAGCGGCGCCTGCCCGCTGGCGTGCCCGTCGTCGAGGAACGGGGCGACCTTGCGGTACTCGGCATCCTGCCGCGCGGCGACGTCCCGGTCCCTGACGGCCGGATCGTCGGCGCAGTGGATCGCCATGAACGCGTCCTGGGAGTTGTCGTAGCTGCCGTCCTTGCGCCGGCCGTCGTAGAGATCGGCCAGCCGCAGCAGGATGTCGCCCTTGCCGGTGGCCAGCTGGGTCAGCCCGGCGCTGAGCACGTTCCAGCTGTCCTCGGCGTAAAGCGTGTTCTGCACGCCGGTGATGGCATCGCTGTAGGTCAGGGCGCGGCCGTCGTCGGTGCCGACCGGCCGTTCCCACAGCGGCCCGACCAGCGCCTGGAACGTCGCCACCGCCTGGGCCGGATCGGTGCCCAGCGGGCAGTCCGGCCGGCTCGCGCAGTCGGCGGCGTAGGCGTCGAACGCCTGCTGGAAGCCGGCCGCCTGCTGCACCGACTCCTGGACCGGGTCGGCGTCCGGATCCAGCGCGCCGTCGAGCACCATGGCGCGGACCTTGTCCGGGAACTTCTCGGCGTAGGCCGAACCCAGCCGGGTGCCGTAGGAATAGCCCACGTAGTTGAGCTTCGGATCGCCGAGCACGGCACGGATCACGTCCATGTCCTGCACCACCTCGCGGGTGCCGACGTGGGCGAGGAAGTCGTTGCCGGTGCGTTCGGTGCAGCGCGAGACGAACCGCTTGTTGTCGTCCTCGGCGGCCGCGATGCCGGCCGGACTGTTGTCCTTCGGCGGCTCGGCGCGCTCGTCGTCCCATTCCTTGGCGTCGAGGCAGCTGATCGACGGGGTGGACGCGCCGACCCCGCGCGGATCGAACCCGATCCGGTCGAACCGCTGCGCGAGGGGGGTGTCCTGTCCCTGCTGCGCCATCCACAGGCCGGTCTGTCCGGGGCCGCCCGGATTGAACAGCAGCGAACCGACACGGTCACCAGCGGCCTTGATGCGCGAGATCGCGATCTGCGCGGTGGCGCCGTCGGGCCGGGCGTAGTCGACCGGCACCGTGACGTGGGCGCACTGCGCCTCGGCGGGAAAGCGGTCGGCGGAGTCGGCGAAACCGTTGCACTCGCGCCACTCGGGTTTCTGGTCGTAGAACTTCTCCAGCTCCGCCGGTGGCGCCGGTGCCGACGAGGCGCCGGGCCGGTCGTTCGTCGAGCTGGAGCAGGCTGTGACCACACCGATCGGGGCCACGCACGTCAGGGCCAGCACGGCTACCAGACGGCCGGTTCGCGACAAGGGCATGCCGGAGATCCTTGCAGACCGGGCGCTGTGACGAATTGCATGGTCGGCGCGGGTTAAGGCGGATGTCGGCCCGGTGGCACACTGAAAGCGTCCGGATTGGACGAGTCACGACAACCCGGGGACCCGCACGGGCCTCGAGGAGACGACGAAAGGGACGATGATGTCCGCATCCCAGGGAACAGCTGTATCCAGGGACAACACCGACACCACCACCGCCTACGGTGCCGCGCCGGCGACTTCCCGGAAGAAGACGCGAGTGCAGCACCTGCGGCAGCTGAAGTCCGCGGGCGAGAAGTGGGCGATGCTGACCGCCTACGACTACTCCACGGCGAAACTGTTCGACGAAGCCGGGATTCCGGTGCTACTGATCGGCGATTCGGCGGCGAACGTGGTGTACGGCTACGACACCACCGTGCCGATCACGACCGACGAGCTGATTCCGCTCGTGCGCGGCGTCGTGCGCGGCGCGCCGCACGCGCTGGTGGTCGCGGATCTGCCGTTCGGCAGCTACGAGGCCTCCCCCGAACTCGCGCTGGCCTCGGCCACCCGGTTCATGAAGGAGGGTGGCGCGCACGCGGTGAAACTCGAGGGCGGCGAACGGGTTTCCGAGCACATCGCCCGGCTGACCGCCGCGGGTATTCCCGTGATGGCGCATATCGGGTTCACCCCGCAGAGCGTCAACACGCTCGGCGGGTTCCGTGTCCAGGGCCGCGGCGACGGCGCCGAGCAGCTCATCGCCGACGCCATCGCGGTGCAGGAGGCGGGCGCGTTCGCGGTCGTCATGGAGATGGTCCCGGCCGAGCTGGCCGGGCAGGTCACCCGCAAGCTGACCATCCCGACCGTCGGCATCGGCGCCGGCGCGGACTGCGATGCCCAGGTGCTGGTGTGGCAGGACATGGCCGCCTACACCAGCGGCAAGACCGCCAAGTTCGTCAAGCATTTCGCCCAGCTCGGCGACCAGCTGCGCGGCGCCGCGGCCACCTACGCCGACGAGGTGCGGCAGGGCGTGTTCCCGGGTCCGGAGCACAGCTTCTGAGCACGGGCGGCTCGTCCCGGTCGTCGAGGCCGGGACGTGCCGCATCTCGCCGCGCCCACGGCCGGCGACCGGACCCGGCGTCCCGGCGCGCTTTCGGCCGGGACCCATCGTCCTCGTACGTCGAGTGCGCGGGGGTCCGGCCGAAATGTGCCGGAACGGCGGAGACCGGAATTTGTCGATCAGCCTCGCGGCTTCGGCTAGTGTGCCGGTCATGACTCAGGGGGAGGCCGGGGGGAATGCGCCCGTCTCGATGCGCGACCAGCCGCTCGAACCGCTGCTGGCGTGGGCGGCGAGGGAGCTGGCGGCGCAGGGGATCACGGTGATCGGCGCCGCCGAGGAGACGCGGCGGCGGGATTGGACGCTGCTGGCGCGCGTGCCGACCGATGCCGGGCCGATGTGGGTGAAGGGCAGCGCGCGGGCGTTCGCGCACGAGGGCCCGCTGCTGCGGGTGCTGGATCGGCTGGCGCCGGGCAGCGTCCTGAAACCGGTTGCGGTGCATCGGGACAACGGGTGGATGGTGAATCCGGACGGCGGCGCGACCATGAGCCGGGGCCCGGCCGATCGCGGCCTGTTCGCCCTGGACGGCGTCGAGGTCGCGCCGGGCCGCCCGCCCGGCTGGGACGCGGTGCTGCGGTCGTATGCCGCTCTGCAGCAGCGCCTTTCGGATCACGTCGCCGAGCTGCGCGGCACCGGGACGCCGTATCTGCCGCCCGGGCGGCTGATCGAGGTCTACCGCGATTTCGAGCATCGCGCACCGGGGCTGGGCCCGGCGGTCGAGCGGACCGCCGCGCAGCTCGACCGGTACGGCCGCCTCACCGTCGAGCACAACGACCTGTTCCCCGGCCACGTCCTCGCCGACGGCGGGTACCTGTTCGACTGGGGCGATGCCGTGATCACGCATCCGTTCCTGTCGGCGCGCACACTGGCCGACCCGCTGCGGGCGGACTACCTCGGCGCCTGGCGCGCTACGTGCACGATCACCGACACCGAGATCGCCCTGGCCGAGCGGCTGGCGCCGCTGACCGCGCTGCATCCGTTCCGCGCCATCGACCACTCGCCCGGCGCGCCCGCGGCACACTTCGCGCCGTTCGTCGCCGAACTCGTCGACCGGCTGCGGGCGAATCTCGGCTGACACCACGGCCGCCCGCGCCCACCCGAGCGCGGCCCAGCCGTGACAGCGAGCAACACCCGAGCCGGATCGGTGGCAAACTCGAAGGTCGACGGAGCACGAAACGAGCAGAGGAAACAGATGTCGCAGAGCCGTTGGATGACTCGCGGAGCGCTGGGGACCGCCGGAATGGCCGCACTCGCGCTGATCGCCGGATGTGGGGGTGGCGGCAGCAACCAGACACCCGCGCCCGCCGGATCGAGCGGGTCGGCCACGTCCACGGCCGCACACAGCGGTGGATCGGCCACGCCGACCACCAGCACGGCGCAGGGCTCGGTGGAGGTCCCCGACCAGGCCGCGGCGCAGCTGTGCGACAAGATCCAGCCGCAGCTGTCGGATTGGCGAGTCCAGGGCCCGTCGCTGGGCCGGGTGGCGCTGAACATCACGGTGCACGAGTGGGCGGCCCAGAACGGCGGCATCAACCTGCGGGTGATCGGCGACAAGGCCCTGGTCGACCGGGTCACCACGGCCCGCTGCTCGGACATCCGCACCCAGGCGCTGGACGCGCTGCAACTGCCGAACCTGGCCGCGGGGATCGCCTGATGCGCACGCTGTACCCGCCCCTGGAGCCCTACCGCGACGGCATGCTCGACGCCGGCGACGGTCAGCGGATCTACTGGGAGGAGTGCGGTAATCCCGACGGTAAGCCGGTGGTGTTCCTGCACGGCGGCCCCGGCGGCGGCAGCGCGCCGTTCCATCGCCAGTTCTTCGACCCGAAGGCGTACCGCATCGTCCTGTTCGATCAGCGCGGCTGCGGGCGCTCGGTGCCACATGTCGCCGACGGCGCGAGCCTGGAGACCAACACCACCTGGCATCTGGTCGCCGATATCGAGAAGCTGCGCGAGCAGCTGGGCATCGAGCGCTGGCAGGTGTTCGGCGGCTCGTGGGGGTCGACACTGGCGCTGGCCTACGCGCAGACCCATCCCGAGCGCGTCACCGAGCTGGTGCTGCGCGGCATCTTCCTGTTGCGGCGCAAGGAGATCGACTGGTACTACAACGGCTCCGCCGGTTACGTCTATCCTGACGAGTGGGAGAAGTTCCTGGCGCCGGTGCCGGAATCCGAGCGCCGGGGAGATCTCGTGAACGCCTACCATCGGCTGCTGCACTCCCCCGACCCCGACGTCGCCACCGCGGCCGCGGTCGCCTGGTCGCGCTGGGAAGGGGCGACGAGTTCGCTGCTGCCGCAACCCGATCGAGTCGCCGAATCCGCCGAGCCGCGGTTCGCGCTGGCCTTCGCGCGCATCGAGAACCACTATTTCGTGCACGGTGGTTTTCTCGACGACGGCCGGCTGCTGCGCGATATCGATCGCATCGCCCATCTTCCCGCGGTGATCGTGCAGGGTCGACACGACATCGTGTGCCCGCCGGTCAGCGCGTGGGATCTGCATCGGGTGTGGCCGAATTCGACGCTGCACCTGGTCGCCGACGCCGGTCACGCCGCCGGCGAGCCCGGCATCACCCACCATCTGGTGGAGGCCACCGACAAGTTCCGGAGTACCTGATATGAGCACCACAACAACCGGCCGCGCGCTGCGCACCGCTCTCGACAGCGATATCGACCGCCTGTTCTCCGCCGAACCCGATGTGCGCGAGGACGTTCCGGATTCGGTCCACCAGATGCGGGTGGCCACCCGCCGGCTGCGCAGCGTGCTGCGCTCCTACCGCGCGATGTTCCGCGGCAAGCGGGTCGACGACCTGCGCGACGACCTGCGCTGGCTGGCCGGCCTGCTCGGCGTCGCCCGCGACGCCGAGGTGCGGGCCGAGCGGTTCGAGGCGCTGGCGGCGGAGCAGTCCGACAAGGCACGCGCCGCCGGGCGCCGGCTCGCGAAGTCGGAGCGGGCTCGCTACGCCGAGGCGCACCGGGCGGTGCTGGCCGAACTCGACGGCGAGCGCTACGCCCGCCTGCGCAAGCGGCTGTCGCGGCTGCGCAGCGATCCCCCGCTACGCCGCAAGGTGGCCCGCAAGAATGCCGCGAAGCAGTTCTCCGCGGTGCTGGGCGACGACTTCCGCCGGGTGCGCCGCCTGGTTCGCACCGAACCCGAGCCGGAGGCTCCGGAGCGGGTCGAGCATCTGCACGATATTCGCAAGTCGGCCAAGCGGTTACGCTATTGCGCCGATGCCGCGTCCGCGGTACTCGGCGGGCCCGCCGAGGAGCTGTCCAGTCGCGCCAAGAAGCTGCAGACGGTGCTCGGCGATCATCGCGATGCGGTCGAGGCCGCCGAGACCATCCGGGCCCGCGCCGAAGCCTCCGCCGCCCGCGGCTCCGACACCACGGGCTACGAGCGGCTCCGCCAGGCGGAAACCGATTCGGCCCGTAAGGCCCTCGACCAATACCCCGCGGCCGCGGCGTTCGTCCGCAACAAGTACCGCAATTGAATCCCCCTGAGTTCGGAACCCCCTGACCCCCTTCGAGCGGGCCGATCGTCACCGGCGGGTGTCGGTGCGATCGGCCCGGATACCCGCGAACGCGTGCGCCGCGCCGCGGGCCTCCGAGACGAACCTCGCCGGCCCTTACTGCAGCGCCAGCATGGTGCCGCTCAACTGGTCGACCGGCCCGTACACCGTGAACACCACCCGGCCGTCCGGGTACTGCGAGGACAGCCCCGACGCCGCGTCGAGCGCCTGCCCGAACGACGCCGCCGACGGATGCGGCAGGCCCGAGATCGCCTGCCCGATGTGCGACCGATGCACAAACTGCGTATCCGAGGGGGTGAGATCGACCTGCATACCACCCGGCAGCGGGGTCACCGCGACCGCATTCGCGGACCCGGCGCCCAGCACACCCAAAACCGAAGCAGCACCGGCGATCAGCGCACCGGTGACCAACTTGCGAACTACTCGCATAGAGACAGAACCTGCTTTCCGACGTTCGTTGACACCCACAGCTCCATTGCCACCCCCAGCAACGGAACTTTATCCAACGGGCAACACTTTATGACGCCGGTCACCTGCCCGGCCAGTTGAGGGCGGATATTTTCCGTCCGACACGCCGACAGGTAGGGGCGCTACGCACGAAATGGCCGGATTCCGCGAGTCGGTGTGTCGCGCCGGTCGCTCCGGACCGGACGGGACCTCGAGTACCTGCACACGCCCGTACCCACCCCAGATACCGGGCAGTCGTCTTTCTTTTCGGATCTCCGGCCGCGACAGCAACCCGCCGCCGGGGATCGCCCCTTGTTACTCCGTCGCAGACGAAGGGCAATTTTCCGGACGGCGAGAGCGAACTTCTATGATCCCGGCAATTCGTTAGCTTCCGAATGGGAGGAAAGGGCGTTTCGCCCGAACGATTTTCCGGCGATCGTGCGGTGTCCCGCACACGCTGTTACTGTGACCCGAAGCGCGGCCGGGGGCCGAATTTCCCACCCGCGCCCGCAATAATCCCGCACCATCGAGAAACAAGGGAGTTCCGCACCGTATGTCGTCCATCGTCTACGACTACCTGTTGCCGCTGCTCGGACCGGAGCAGGCCGCCTACTGGGCGCAGATCCTCGTGATCAACCCGGCGGGCTGAGGACGCCCCCACGCTTCGTCGGCCCCCGGCCGACCACACGGCGGTGCCCGAACGGGCGCCGCCGTTGCCGTGTCCGGGGCCGGGCGACCGCCGCGATGTCAGGCCGCCCCGGCGCGGAAACGTCCGGGCGCCGTGCCGAACTCGCGCTTGAACGCCTTGGCGAAGGCATATTCGGAGCCATAACCGGACCGGGCGGCGATCACCCGCAGCGTCTCGTCGGTCTCGCGCAGCAGCCGGGCCGCGATCGTCATCCGCCACCAGGTGAGGTACGCCTGCGGCGCGACACCGACGGTCGAGGTGAAGCGGTGGGCGAACACCGAACGCGACAGACCTGCCTGCGCGCCAAGCGATTTCACGGTCCACGGCGCGGCGGGATCACGATGTACGGCCTGCAGGGCCGCCCGGACGGCCGGATCGCGCAGCGCGGCGCTCCAGCCCGTCGCGCCGTCCCGGTCCAGATGCCAGGCACGCAGCAGATACAGCAGCAACAACTCCAGTAGCGCGGCAACGGCACCGGAGCTGCCCGGCGCATCGGTGTCCAGTTCCCGGCCCAGCAACTCGATCGCGTTCCGCAGCGACGGATGCCTGCCCAGGCGAGCGGGCAGATGCACGACGTCGGGGAGTTCGGCCAGCAGCGGGTGGGTGCGGGTCTGGTCCAGACGATAAGCGCCGCACAGCAGCACCGTCACCGGCCCGGACGGCGCGGCGGCACCGTCCTCCGGCAGCGCGGATCCGTCCAGCAGGGCGCGCGAATCCACCTGTGCCAGAGGCGTATCCGGACCGTCGGCGATCGCGTGGCCGAGTTCCCGTGGCAGGAAGGCCACATCGCCGACCTCGAGGCGAATCGGCTCGCCGCGCACCGGAATCAGCAGGCACGAGCCCTGCAACAGCACGTGGAATCCGGCTCCGTCCTGCGGCGTGAACCGCATGCCCCACGGCGCACGGCGCTCCGTGCGAGAGGAGTGGGGCGTGCCGAGGCGCATCGCGGCGACCGCGTCACTGAGAACGTCCACACACTTATCGTACGGCGGCACCAGAAGTAGCCGGATGATCAGACATCTTCTCCGGCGGATCGGATATGGAGAGTCCTGGGCAGTCGACCATAGCGTCGTATCCGTGATCCGCCGACGGATCACGCGAAACGACCTGGGAGACAGACAGATGAAGATCGCCGTATACGGTGCCACCGGATTCACCGGAGGGTTCGCCGTCGCCGAATTGCACCGCCGTGGCATCGATCTCGCCCTCGCCGGCCGCGACGGTGCGCGGCTGCGCGCGGTGGCCGACGGCCTCGGGATTTCGACGCCGGATATCCGGGTCGCCGGACTCGGCGACGCCGACGCCCTGGCCGCGGCGTTCGCCGGATGCGCGGCGGTGGTCAACGCCGCCGGGCCGTTCGACCGCTGGGGTGAGCCGGTCGTGCGCGCCGCGCTCGCCGCCGGTTGCCACTACGTCGACACCTCGGGCGAACAGCGGCACATCCACCGGACCTTCGAGCGGTTCGGGCCGGAGGCGGCCGCCGCCGGCGTGACGATCGTCCCGGCCATGACCGACGACGGCGGACCGGGTGATCTGATCGCGGCGCTCACCGCCGCCCGGTTGCCCGCCGTCGACGAGCTGACCGTCGCCGATCTGCGCCTGACCGGCGGGATCTCCCGCGGCACCGCCCGGTCGATGGCGGGCGCGGCGGATGAGCCCGCCCTGGACTACCGGGACGGCGCGTGGCATCCGGCCGACGATGTCCCGCCCCGGTCCCTCGCCGTACCCGGCGAACCGGACGCGGTCCGGGTGACCGGGTTCGCCCTTCCCGGGGTCGTCACCGTCCCGCGCCACGTCCGCGCCCGGCGCGTCCGCGGGGCGATCCGGGCCGAGGTGGCCGACCTGCTCACCGCCGTCACGCCGGAAGTCGTCGAGACGATCCCGGCGACCGTCGACGAGGAGAACCGTGCGGCACGGTGGCTGATGCTGGCCGAGGCCGGCGCCCCCGACGGCACCCGGGCACGCGGCTGGGTGACCGGCACCGACTGCTACCGGCTCACCGGGGTCATCGCCGTCGAGGCCGCCCGCCGCCTCGCTGCCGGCGACGCTCCGCCCGGTGCACTCGCGCCGGCGCAGGCGTTCGATCCGGCGGATTTCCTCGACTTCCTCACCGCCGAAGACGTAGTCTGGCGGCTCGAAACCCTGGCGGTGTAAGTGCATCCAGGTTGCGATTCGAGTGCGGACCGGATCAGGTTCTGTCACGTGCCGAACTCCCGTGCGTCGCACGGCTATACGTCGCCGGAGGGGTTTCTCGCCGTTGTAGCATCGGATGCGGCGGCGAAAACCTCTCGCTCCCTGTCGAATTGATCGGAAGACGGCCAGGCTGCCGACCGGTCCGTTCGTGATACGTAAACGAAATATCCTCGCCACCAACCGATTCGATGTGACACAAGCCTGCTCCACTTGTCGGACCAGCCGCGTAGCGTGGCAGTTACCAGCGCCCCGGCAGCAGTTCGCGGGGCCACGTTCCAAAGGCGGAAGGGCCGTGTCGAACATCGACGAGCGCATCCTGATGGCGGTGGAATGGCTGCGCGGCAGCCAGATCCCGCATATCGGCGGCGGCGCGGGCTGGGGCTGGATTCCCGATGTGCCGCCGAATCCCCAGAACACGGCCGAGGTGGTCTGCATACTGCACCGCGCCGAATGCGAGATCCCGCGGGCCGAAAAGGTTGCCGCACTGGTCCGGGCCACGGTGGTGGAGCGCCCGGTCGGCGACGAGTGGTATTTCCGCACCCCGATCGATGTGGCCTGGCGGATCCGCGCGCTGCGCTGCCTGGGTGTCGAGGAGAGCGATCCGGGCCTGGTCGGCGCCGTGCGATCGCTGCTGGAACAACAGGATTCGGAGACCGGCGGCTGGCGGATGTCGGGCTTCCTGGGCCCGGTGTCGATCACCGCGACGGCCGCGGCGATCCCGGCCCTGATCGGCGACGGATCCTTCGACGGCGAACGGCAGCAGGCCATCTCGCGCGGCATCGCCTTCCTGGTCGCGTCGGTCTTTCAGGAGCCGCGGTCGCTGCCGATCTACGCCGCCGCGCACATCGCCACCGTCCTGGCCCGCCCCGAGATCGCCGAGATCGGCGACAAGAAGGCCGAGCGGGCCCGCTCGCTCGCGGTCAAGAGGTTGCTGCACGGCCTGCGCCGCAACGAATGTGAGATCGAGACCGAGATCTTCCGCCGCGACGATCTGGTCGACACCTGGCGCCACCTGACCCTGCACCTGGCCATCGGCGCGGTGGTGTCCGCCGACAGCCGCACCATCTTCGATCCGGCGGTCCGCGCCGCGATCGTCGAACTGCTGGAGATGCAGGAGGTCGACGCGCTGGCGATCTACCGGGGCGGATTCCGCATCTCGGCCGAGGGCCCGGTCACCTCCTACGCCACCACCCAGGCGCTGGAGGCGCTGCTGCAGGTCCGGCCCGCGATCAACGAGCGGGTGAATCCGGCGAAGGTGTACGACGAGATCTGCCGCGCCGACGGCGCCCACCACACCGATCCGCAGACCGTGGCATCGGTGCGCGGCCGCCGGATGCTGGTGAATTCGACTGCGGGCGCGGCGCTCTGGCTGCTCGGCGCGGCCGCGGGGGGCACCGTGTTCGCGCTGGCGGTCGGCTTCGACCAGGCCCTGGGCAAGGTCGGCAGCCGGGCGCTGGTGGTGTGGGGCACGCTGCTGATCGCGCTCGGCGTCTACTCCGGCCTCGCCACCCGTTTCCCGCGACTGCCCAAGCGACGGGTTGCCGCCACCGTCTTCGCCGCGTTCACCGCGCTGGTGTTGCCGGTGGTCACCTTCCTGTTGTCGTAATCGTCGTGCGCCCCCCGCTGGTCCCGCTCGCCCTGATGGTGGCGGTGACCTGTCTGTGGGGCGCATCCAGCGCGTTGCTCGCGGTGCTGGCCGCGCCGACGACCGCGGGCCTGGTGGCGCTCGGCGGCGCGGTGACGCTGCTGGTGCTGGCGCGGCTGTGCGGGGAGCGTCCGTGGGCGGCGCTGACCGCGCGGCCGGCGCTGTATGCCCGGCTCGGCGGGCTGGAGACGGCCAACCTCGCGCTGTACGTCGCCGCGCTGCGGATCGGCCCGCTGCCGGTCGTGGTCGCCCTGCACCTCACCGCGCCGGTGCTGATCATCACCGCGGCCGTGGTGCGCGGGCGGCGGGCGCCGACGGTTCCGGTACTCGTCGAAATGCTGCTGGTGGCGGCGGCGATCTGGCTGGTCACCGGCCGCCATCCGGCGGGCGGCGGGACGAGTGCCGCGGTGACGGGATGCCTGCTGGCGCTCGGCAGCGCCGCCTGCGTGGCGACCCTGGTCAGCCTGATCGCCCGGGAGGCGGGGCCGCATCACACCATCACCTCGGCCGGGTTGCAACTGCTGGTGGCCGGGATCGCGAGCAGTCCGCTGCTGCTGCTCGACCTGCCCCGGGCCCGGACGGCCGCCGAACTGGCCGCGGTCGGCGCCCTGCTGCTCGGGCCCGGCTTCGCCCTCTACTGGCAGGCGCTGCGCTGGCTGGACGCGGCGACGGCCAGCATCATCGGGCTCAACGAGGCGGTGGTGGCGGCCCTGGTCGGCGCGCTGTGCACCGGAACCCGGATCACCACGGCGACGGCGGCGGCGGGGGTGCTCATTCTGTGCGCGGTCGGGCTGGAACAGCGGTGGGCAGCGCGGCGTCGTGTGCCGCCCTGACGAACTCGGCGCAGGCGACCGGATCCTTGTTGCCGTCTCGATCGTCGACGCCGGAGTTGACGTCGACCCAGCACGGATGCACCGCGTCGATCGCCGCCCCGACGTTGTGCGGGTGCAGCCCGCCGGCCAGCATCACCGCGAAATCCGTTCCGGCGAACTTGTCGGCGATGCGGGCGCTGACCGACCAGTCGTGGGTGCGGCCGGTGCCGCCGAGCCGATCGGCCGACCGCGAATCCAGCACGATCCCCTCGCAATCCGGGGCGGCCTCCACCGCCGCATCGATCGCCTCCGGGCCGGCGACGTGCACCGCGCGTATCACGCGGCGGCCGTCGGCACCGGCCCGCACCGCGCGCACGGTGTCGAGGGTGATCAGGCCGTGCAACTGGATGCAGTCCACCTCGATGCGGTCGGCCAGGCGCAGGATCGCGCCCGCGTCGGTGAGGTGGGTGACCAGCACCCGCTGCACCGACGCCGGAACCAGCCGCGACAACCGTCGCGCCTGTTCGGCGGTCAGCACATCCTCGCTGAAATGCGTTGTGCCCGAGATGAATCCGGCCGCATCAGCCTCGGCCGCCAGCACGGCCCGGAGATCGGATTCGCTCCGGATACCGCAGATCTTCGCTCGGACGGTGATCATCCGGCACACGATACTGCCTAGTCTGTACGGCATCCGGCGAGCTAACGCCGGAGCACGACCGCTTTCACTTCCGGCGCAGGGAGCCGGACCGGCCGGAGTCGCCGATCAGACGACTACCGGAGCCGCCGGTTGCCCCGGACGACCGCTTCAACGTTGATGCATGCCCCTCAGTATGAATACTCCCTGCCGCCGAACATACCACTTTCCAGTCACACCGAAGACACGAGTTGACCCGCCGCCCGGGTTAACCTGCCCGTCGCTGCGTGAAAGCACAGGAACCGACCGGTCTGCGATTCACCTGCCGAAACTACTTGTCGGCGAGCTTCTCCCAGGATTCGACGTGCGCACAGCTGTCGAAAACGAATCGCTGCGCGGGTGGTACCAGCGCCTCGCTCGTCTGCTTCGTGATGCCGAACTGCCTCGCGATGACGAGATCCGAGGCAGGCGTCGCGTTCTGCACAGAGTTGCGCAGGGTGGCCCTGTCCTCGATGTACCGGCCGAGCTTGTCCAGCCACTCGGTCAGATCGTGTATCCCTGTAGCCGGGATCGGAAGGTGGGGACGAGTCGGTCTGTAAGCCGGATCCTGTCCCAGCTTGCGCTGGGGGCGGCCATCCATCTGGGTGCACCGTTGCCGGGCACCTCGAGCGGCCTACCCGCAGGCTCGGGCGAGCAGCCCTCGGGCGCCTGCGCAGCCGCACTCCGGGGAGTGCGGCCTTCGGCCTTGCTCCGGGCGGGGTTTACCGAGCCGCCCCGGTCACCCGGGGCGCTGGTGCGCTCTTACCGCACCGTTTCACCCTTACCGGCGCCGCGCCTGCGAAAAGGTGCGGCGCCGGCGGTCTGCTTTCTGTGGCACTGTCCCGCGGGTCACCCCGGGTTGCCGTTAGCAACCGCCCTGCTCTGTGGAGTCCGGACTTTCCTCGGCGACAGGCGGCGACACGTGCGTGCCCGTACCTGTCGACGCGACCGCCCGACCGACTCGTCCGAGGCCATTGTGCCGCTGCGCGATCCCGGCGCGCCCGCGACCCCCTGATCGATACGTATCACGCCTGGTCACACCCGCAACCCAGGCCCGGCCCGGACAGCTTGCGGCCGAAGCCCGCCGGTGCCGGGGCAGACCCGCGGCTGTTTACTGCTACCCGCCCGGCGACACCGGGAAACTCCGCGCGTGCCGGCCGGGGCCTCGCACCCGCCCGGACAGACAGGGTCCAGGTCAGCACCCGTTACGGCAACGCGTTACCGTATTCGGCCATGGAGCGTGTCGAGGTGGGGTTCCCGTCGGGAAGCGAGCAGTGTGCAGCGTGGCTCTATCGTCCGGACGGTCCGCCGAAGCCGCGGCCGCTGGTGATCATGGCGCACGGGCTGGGAGCCGACCGGGAGATGGGACTCGACCGGTACGCGCGGCGGTTCACGAATACCGGAATGGGCGTGCTGGTCTTCGATTACCGGCATTTCGGTGCCAGCGGCGGGAAGCCGCGGCAGCTGGTCCACATCGGCCGCCAGCGCGAGGACTGGCGGGCGGCGATCGCCTACGCCCGCACGCTGCGCGGCTTCGACGCCACCCGGATCGCCCTGTGGGGCACCTCGTTCGGCGGCGGGCACGTGCTGTCGATCGCGCACGAGGACGACTACCTCGCCGCGGTGGTCGCCCAGTGCCCGTTCACCAGCGGGTGGGCGTCCGCGCGGGCGAAGGGTGTGATCGGACTGATCAAGACCGGCACCGTGGCGCTCACCGACCTGCTGTTCGGGCCGATCCTGCGCAAGCCCGTCCGGGTGCGGCTGGCCGGGCGCAAACGGTCCGCGGCGCTGATGGCCGCCTCCGACGTGCCGGAGGGTTTCGGCCGGCTCGCCGAGGAGAGCGAGCAGTACCAGCCGAAGGTCGCCGCCCGCATCGGGCTCAAGACGCTGTTCGACTCCCCGTGGCGGCAGACCAAGGGGATCAAGGTGCCGGTGATGTACGCGATCTGCGAGGACGATTCGATCGCGCCGATCGGCCCGACACTCAAGGCCGCCGAACGCACCAAGCACGCCGTCGTGAAGCGTTATCCCATCGGTCATTTCGACATCTACTTCGACGACTGGTTCGAGAAGGCGGTCTACGACCAGGCCGAGTTCCTGGTGTCCGTGCTGCGGCCGTAGGACGAATTCGATTGCCGGGACCGGCGCGCACCGGGCACGATCGGACGATGATCGTGCGACGGATCGGCGACGAGGACTGGCGGCTGGCCCGCGCGGCGCGGCTCGACGCGCTGGCCGGTTCGGCACCGGGGACGTTCTCGATCGGCCTGGAGGAGGCGGCCCGCTGGGACGAGCAGCAGTGGCGGCGGTGGGCCGGTAGGCGCACGCTGTTCGTCGCCGAGGACGGCGCCGAGGTGTTCGGTTGTGCGGGCGGCCTGGTGGAGAACGGGTCACCGGTCCTGGTGTCGGTGTTCGTCGCCGCGGCCGCGCGCGGCACCGGAATCTCCGACCGGCTGATCGAGGCGGTCGCCGACTGGGCCCGCGCGGAGGGGCACACGGAGCTGAGCCTCTGGGTGCTCGACGGCAATACGCCCGCCGAAAACCTCTACCGGAGAAGGGGATTCGTCCCCACCGGGGAACGCAGGCCGAACGCCCCCGACGATCTCAGGATCGAGTACGAGATGGTCCGGGCGCTGTCACCGGCGCGCTGACAACGGTGAACCACGGCAAGCGGCCGGGCATCCGGGTCGACCCGAACCGGCGGCATATCGAGGCGTACAGCGCCTTTCGAATCCACCTCGCACCTCGCCGAGGGACGGGCACGGCCGCTGGACGGCATACTGAGCGACGATCGGCGGACAGTCAGGCGCGTCCGCCCCGGCGATGCCCCGGTGCGCCGCGAAGCACCGTTCGGATGACATCAGTTCTCCCCCGCGGGAAGGGCATTCCCGTTCGCCGGTGAGCGGGGTGCGGGCACGCACACCCACCGACACCGCCGGTCACAGCGCGGCACCCGCCCGCCAGCGCGCCGTGGCCCGGCCGATCTCGGTCGCCGGCGGGTCGCGGTAGAGCCACTCCCGGGCGATGCGGTGCCAATTGTTGGTGGTCTCCAGCTGGCCCAGCGCGGCGAAGGTGAACAGGTCGGCGCGGCGGGAGAAGACGTGCTCGGCGGGCAGCCGCTGCCGCCGCATGCCGCGGAACCGGGCGGCCCGGGGATCGACGGCGAGCACCACCGCCCCGGTGGCCAGCTCCGGGGTGATGGTGATCTCCTCGTCGAGCAGATGCCAGCCCGCGGCGGCCCAGACGTATTCCAGGCATTCCTGGGCGCTCACGTCCGCCTCCGGATCGATGATGCCGCGCCCGACCCAGGCGTCGTACAAGTCCTCGGCGCGGAATTCGCCGGCGGCCCGCAGGCAGTCCCGTTCGAGTTCGACGTGCACCGGATCCATGGTGTGGTAGAGCCCGAAATCGACGAAGGCCACCCGCCCGTCGGCGGCCAGCATGATGTTGCCGGGATGCGGATCGCCGCAGAATTCGTAGTCGGAGAACAACGACGTCACGTAGAAGCGGTAGACCAGCTCGCCGATCCGGTCGCGCTCGGCGGCCGGCAGCTCCCGGATCTGCTGAAACGACAGGCCCTCGACGAACTCCGTCACCAGCACGTGGTGCCCGCAATACTCCTGGACGCTGTCGGGGACCGTGATGTACGGATGATCGCGGTAGCGTTCGGCGACGCGGCGCTGGGTGCGGGCCTCCCGCAGATAGTCGAGCTCGCTGCCGATGTTGTCGGCGATCTCGTCGAGCACGTCGCCGTCCGCCGCGCTCGGCAGCACCGATTTCCACAGCCGGCTGAACATCGCCAGATTGCGCATATCCGCCTCGACGGCCGCGTCGACGCCGGGATATTTCACCTTGACCGCGACCTCGCGCCCGTCGTGCAGCCGGGCCCGGTAGACCTGGCCGATCGAGGCCGCGGCGATCGGGGTCTCGTCGAAGTCGGCGAAGACCCGCGCCGGCGGCCCGAGATCGCCCTCGAGTACCGCCCGCATCTCCGCGAACGGGACCTCCGGCGCGTGGTCGCGCAGCTCGGCGAGCTTGGTACGGAACATCTCCCGACGCGATTCCGGCAGCAGGTCGACGTCCAGCACCGACAGCATCTGCCCGAGCTTCATCGCCGCGCCCTTCAAACCGCCGAGCACGGTGACGAACTGCTGCGCGGCCTGCAGCGTGGACCGCTCGGCGAGCACCCGCCGGGCCTGTTCGGGCCGGCCGACCATGGACAGCCGGGTGCCCACGCCGCGCAGGGCCTGCCCCGCGGCCAGCCGGCCCAGCCTGCTCCCCCGCGCGAGGCGCCCTTTCGGCACCCGATCACCCACGGTCGTCACCCACTGTCGCACCTCCGTTGGTACTCGCTCCGCCGGTCACCGTGCACCCCCGGAGTGTTGCTCGTCCACCACATTCCACCCCACGCGGTGCCGCGGGACCGGCGAATGCGAATCATTCCCGCGACGGTTCGCCCGCCGCTAAACTGAGCGACGCTCATCTTCGAACGACCCCAGGCAGGAGGATGCGATGCCCGCGAAGGCCGTGGGTCAGCGCCGCCGCCCGACACAGGAACGCGCCAAGGCGACCAGGGAACACATCTTGGATACCGCCGCCGAGCTTTTCGGGGAGCGCGGCATCGCCAACACCTCGACCAACCGCATCGCGGCCAAGGCCGGCGTCAGCATCGGCACCGTCTACCGGTATTTCTCCGATCGGTCGGTCATCGTCGAGGAACTGCTCGGGCGGCTGCTGGAGAATATCGAGCAGCGCTTCACCCAGCGCGTATTCGGTGTCTCGGAGGAGTCCATCCTGGCCACGGTGACGGGCATCCTGGAGGTCATCTCCGACGAGCTGGTGGCCAATGCCGAGCTGGTGCGGGCGCTGGTGGCGGGCGTGCAGTTCTACAGCAGCGGCATCCCCGAATTCGAGCCGCGCCTGCGCCTGCTGGTCAAGGTCATGGTGATCCAGATGCTCGGTCCCGGCGACGATCACGAGTACGACGTGATGACCTTCGTGCTGATCAATACGGGTTTTGCTGCGGTACTGCGGGTTTCGGCGCTGGAGGTGGACCCGCGGGAGCGCCGGGAGGCCATCGAGATGACCGCGCGGATGATCGCGGCCTGGACCGAGGCCGAGCGTAAGGCCGTGGCGGCATGAGTCGGCCCGCCGGGCGACCGGAAAGTGAGCACCTCCCCAACTATCGGCGACTCCGGTGCTTCCCCGGCACTCGCCACATTCGGTATTTCTCCTGATCGCGGCCCATTTCCACGACCACTGCGGATTTCACAAAGAGGAGTAGAAGGTGAGCTTCCGCTCGGTTTACCGTTTCCGGAAAGCAAACAGCACGTAACAGCCCACCGGATCCGGATCGAGGTGGGCATCCGGATCGGGCGGAAGGAAGTCGCCGATGGCTGCCGAGATGTCGAACAACCCGGGCCTCACCTACTCCGGGACACCGTTCTCCACGCCGCTGAAGGATGTGCGGGCGCTGTCCCGGCAGATGGTCGGGCATTTCGTGGAGACGGTGGCGCCGTGCCGGACGCTGCCCGACGACGCGATCCACGGTGACGTCACCTCGATCACCCGGCTGTGCCTGGAGCTGGCGGTCGGCATGCTCGAGGGCGCCGACGTCCCGGAGAAGACCCGCAAGCTCGAGGACACCGCCGCGCAGTGGGCGCGGGAGGGCGTGCCGATCGACACCATCCACCACGCCATCCACGAGGGCTTCCGGTTCGGGCTCGATCTCGTCGTCACCAGCGCCACCAACAGCTACCGGCACACCCGCGACGGCGACGACCGGATGCTGGTGCTGCGCCGCGGCGACTACGACAACCTCGTCGGCGCCGCCAAGCTCGTGGTCGACATGCTCGACACGATGACCACCGCGGTGTCGAAAGCCTATGTGCGGGAACTGCGCTCGGTGGTCAGCGAGCACCACACGGCGGTGCACACGCTCACCTCCGCGCTGCTGGGCGGCCACCCGACCTCCACCATGGCCCGGGAATGCGGCATCGAGATCGCCGACCGGTACCACGTGCTCGCCCTGGCCGTGCCCCCGCATCCCGAGGAGGCCAACCCCATGGTGGACGGGGCGGTGGTCGCGCGGCGCAAGCTGCGGCGCATCCAGGCCGCGCTCGCCACCGGTCACGCCGACGTCACCATCCTGTCGCTGCTCAGCGTGGACGGCGGCACCCTGCTCATCCCCGCCGACGGCCCGTCCGTCGATCTCGATCG
Source organism: Nocardia sp. BMG51109 (assembly GCF_000526215.1). Taxonomy (NCBI): domain Bacteria; kingdom Bacillati; phylum Actinomycetota; class Actinomycetes; order Mycobacteriales; family Nocardiaceae; genus Nocardia; species Nocardia sp. BMG51109. The sequence continues at coordinate 4,961,141 of NZ_JAFQ01000004.1, read as the reverse complement.
CCTCGTCGCCGTGCTGTCGCAGGAGGCGCAGGTGCCCGTGCTCACGACCGTCGTCACCGCCGCCACCTCCGACATCCCCGCCGCGGCCGACCAGGCGCATCAGCTGCTGGACATGGTGCACCGGCTGCGGCTCGTCCGCGGGCTGTACCGATTCGACGATCTCGCGCTGGAATACCAGCTCACCCGGCCCGGCCCCGGCCGCGAGCACCTGTGCACGCTGCTCGACCCGCTCGACGCCCACCCCGAGCTGCTCGACACCCTGCAGCGGCACATCAGCAACAACCTCAACCGGCAGCGCACCGCGCACGCCCTGCACATCCACACCAATACCGTGGACTACCGGCTCAAGCGCATCGCCACCCTGACCGGCTGCGACCCCACCCAGGCCGGTGGGCTGTGGTACCTGCGCTCGGCGCTGGTGGCCCGCAGCTATCGGCGGCATCCGGACATCCTCGGACGGGACGGCGCGGGCCCGGACCGGGGCGACCGGCTGACCGGGCCGGCCGAGCGGGTCGCGGTCGCCGACGCGGGGTGAGGCGGCGCCCACCCCGAGGCCACGCTCGCGGGTGCTACAGGTACGACGTGTCGTTGACCAGTCGAACCGAGGCGCCGCCGTCGGGATAGAACTCGGCGACCGACAGCGACGCCAAGTCCAGGTGCAGGCGGTACAGCAGCGACGGGCCGACGCCCAGCGCCAGTTGCAGCAGGGTCTTGATCGGCGTCACGTGGCTGACGACCACGACGTTCCGCTCGGGGTACAGCGCCACCAGATCGCGCCGGACCGCCTCCACCCGCTCACGCACCTGGTCGAAGCTCTCTCCGCCGGGGGCGGGCAGGGACGGATCGCCCAGCCATCGCGCGTGCCGTTCCGGATCCTGTTGTGCCGCTTCGACGAACGTGAGCCCCTCCCAGTCGCCGAAGTCGGTCTCGGTCAGCCCGTCCAGCACCCGCACCGGCGCGCCGAGGGCCTGCGCGGCGGCCTCCGCCGTCTCCCTGGCCCGGCCCAGCGGGGAGGTGACCACCTCGGCGATATCACCCTTGGCCGCAAGATGTTTCGCGGCCCGGGCGGCCTGTTCGCGGCCGAGTTCGGTCAGCGGCGGGTTGCCGCGGCCCGAATAGCGCCGCTGCACGGACAATTCCGTCTGGCCGTGCCGGAGCAGGAGCAGTCGCGTGGGGCGGCCGCGGGCGCCGGTCCAGCCGGGGGCGGCGGCCGATCCGGCGGGGTCGGCGGCGTGGCCGGACTTCGCCCCCGCGACCTCATCGATCCAGCTGGGCAGGGAACGCTCGGCTCCGGCCGCCGACTCGTGGGCCGCCGGCCGGCCGCCGCCGGGATTCGACGCCGGCCCCGATCCGGCGTCCCGCGGCCCGGCCTGCCCCGCGTCGCGCACCTCGGCGATCACGCTCGCATCGTCCATCGCCTCGTTGGCCAGCCGGTCGGCATGCGAATTCCGTTCGCGCGGAATCCATTCGAAACTCACCCGGTCGAATCCAGCGACCAGCTGCCGGGCGCGTTCGGCGAGCGGAATCATGCCGGCGTGCTTGACCTTCCAGCGACCCGACATCTGCTCGACCACCAGCTTGGAGTCCATCCGGACGTCCACCTCGCGCACGCCGAGCTCGGCCGCCGCGGCCAAACCCGCTATCAGACCACGATATTCGGCGACATTGTTGGTGGCGACGCCGATCGCCTCCTTGCGCTCGGCCAGCACCTCGGCCCGGTCGGCGTCCCACACCACCGCGCCGAATCCGGCCGGTCCGGGATTACCCCGCGATCCGCCGTCGGCCTCCACGATCGCCTTCGTCACCGCCGCACTCCCTCCGCCTCGCCCCGGAACCCCGTCCGGCCGTCGCGCGCACCGCAATCCCCCGACACACTCGCGGGGAGACGCCGATCAGCCACGGCGACAACCGGACTCGATACCCGGGCCGTCGCGATACCGATCACGTCACAGCCCGCCGAACTCATAGCCCGGACTGTTTGGTGCGCACCATCACCGCACCGCATTCGGGGCAGCGGACGACGGCTTCCGGGGCGGTCTTGGTGATGCGGGCGATCTCGCCGCGGTCGAGCTCGATCCGGCAGGCGCCGCAGCGGCGGGCCTGCAGCAGCGCGGCGCCCACCCCGTTGCGGGTGCGCTGCTGGTCGTAGATCGTCAGGAGTTCGGCGGGGAACTCGGGGACCAGCCCCTCCCGGTCGGTGGCGCAGCGCTGCCCGGCGACCTCGAGATCGGCGAGTGCCTCGTCCCGGCGGCGCTGGGCGTCGGCGAGCTCCTCCTCCGCGCGGGACAGAGTGGCCCCGGCGTGCTGATGGTCGGCGACGGCGGCCTCGCGGCGCTCCATCACCTCGAGCATGTCGTCCTCGAGCACCGTGCGGCGCCGCTCCAGGCTGCCCAGTTCGTGCTGCAACTCGGACAGCTGCTTGGCCGCGACGCTGCCGCTCTCCAGCATGCCCTTGTCGCGCTGTTCGCGTTTGCGGACGCCGTCGACCTCGGTCTCCAGCTTGCGGATGTCCCGGTCCAGGTCGTCGATCAGGATCTCGACCTTGACCGCGGCATCCTTGCGCGTGGAACGCTCCCGCTCCAGCCGCTCGACCTCCTGCTGCTCGGGCAGCACCTTGCGGCGATGCTCGATCCGCGTCAGCTCGGCGTCGACGGCGGCAAGATCGAGCAGCTTGGCCTGGATCGGTGGTTCGACATTCAACGCGGAACTTACTCCTCGACGCTGTGGACGGTTCGACGGCGGCGATGGCCCGACCGGGCGACCGACACCAAAGTTCAACCGTACCCCGCCGGCAACACGTTTCGCCCCAACCCCGCCAGGCCGGCCGGGCCGCGCGGGCCGGCCGCCGCGGCCGGACTGCCCGGGCAACCGGATCCGGCGTTGTGGCAGGCTCGTTCGCATGCATCGTTACGAGGTGGAGGTCGCTTGGAGCGGCGCGACGACCGGTCACCGGGAGTACTCGCGCAATCACGAGGCATTCGCGCCGGGACGCCCGCCGCTGCCGAGCAGTGCCGATCCGGATTTCGCCCGCGGCGACGCCGATCGCTGGAATCCGGAGCTGCTGCTGATCGCGGCGCTGTCCGAATGTCACATGCTGTGGTATCTGCACCTGTGCACCGAGGCGGGCATCGTGGTGACCGACTACCGCGACACCGCCGAGGGCACCATGGACAACACGCGCTTCCAGCAGGTCACCCTGCGCCCGCGAGTGACCGTCACCGACGCGGCGCACACCGAGACGGCCCGCGACCTGCACGCGAAGGCCCACGAGCGCTGCTTCGTCGCCAACTCGATGAACTTCCCGGTCGGCCACGAGCCCACCATCGTCACCGCCTGAGCCGCCGGCCTGCCCTGCCGTCACCGGGACCGTCCCGCCGTGTCGAACCGCCGGTCTCCCAGCGCACACCGGGCCCGTCCGTCCGGCGTGCCTGTGGCCCGGAATCCGGGTGCCGCAGTGTGGATGCCGGCCATCGGCGCGCCGGGACGACGAAGGACCGATCCGCCAGGAGACGAAGCGAATGCGCTGAGGAATGGCGGTTCCGTGCAAGATGCGGTGGGTTGGTCACCCCTCAGCCGTCGGCGGCGCCCAGGGTCCACGGGTCGGTGCGAAGGGTCGAGACCCGAGTCTCCAAGCTGGGCAACGCCTTTCGAACTACCCCCTGCGCTTGCTCGCACCAGGGGAATTCGGTGGCCCAGTGGGCGGCGTCGATCAGTGCCGGGCCGCCGGCGCGCAGGTGTTCGTCGGCGGGGTGGTGGCGGAGGTCGGCGGTGACGTAGGCGTCGACGCCGAGCCGGGAGACGGTGCCCAGGAAGGAGTCTCCGGCGCCGCCGCACACCGCCACGGTCCGGATCACGCGGTCCGGATCGCCCGCCGCCCGCACGCCCCACACCGTGCCGGGCAGGGCGGCGCGCACGCGGGCGGTGAAGGCGCGCAACGATTCCGGGTGCGACAGCGTGCCCACCCGGCCCAGGCCCAGACCCGACGGCAGCGCGGCCCGTTCGGTGACGTGGAAGGCCGGCTGTTCGTACGGATGTGCCGCGCGGATCGCCGCCAGCACGGCGGCACGCGCGGACGGCGGGGCCACCACCTCGATCCGGTCCTCCGCGACGCGCTCCAGCGCGCCCACCCTGCCGACGGCCGGATTCGCGCCCTCGAGCGGCCGGAACTGCCCGGTGCCCGGCGCCTGCCAGCAGCAGTCGCGGTAGTGGCCGCTGCCGCCCGCACCGGCCGCGAACATCGCCGCCAGCACGGCGTCGGTGTGCTCGCTCGGCACCTGGACCTCCCATTCGTCCACGGCGGCAGCGGGTTCGGGGTCGACCGGGCCGGTAACGGCGAGTCCCAGGGTCCGGGCCAGCGCATCGGAGACGCCCGGGTCGGCGGAGTCGGCGTTGGTGTGGGCGGTGAACAGCGCACACCCGCCGCGGATCAGCCGGTGCAGCAGCGCGCCCTTCGGCGTGCTCGCCGCCACGGTGTCGACGCCCCGCAACAGCAGCGGATGGTGCACCACCAAAGCCTGTGCGCCCCACTCGAGCGCCTCGTCCACCACCGCGGCGGTCGCGTCCACGGCGAACAGCACCCGCGCCACCGGTTCCGCCGGATCGCCGCACACCAGCCCCACCGAATCCCACGATTCGGCCAGCGCCGGCGGATAGGCCGCATCCAGCGCACCGACCAGTTCCGACAGCACCACGGATTCCGACTGCGTCACCGCTTCCGACTGCGTCACCGAACCTCCTCCACCTCAGTCACCTTCGCCGCCTCGGGCATTGTCCCGCTCACCGGCCGCCGAACCAATCCCTGCGCACCTCTCTCCGAGAACACGGCATTCGACCGGCCCCTGCCCGGCCATGCCGTCACGGACCGGTCTCCCCAGAGCACGGTCACCGATCGACCGACACCGACGTGGCCACATGGTCGTGCACCGACATCCCGGCAGCGACGACCGATCACTCCGCCCCCGCGCGGCCACGGGCCGGACACCGGGACGACCACTCGGCCTCGGACCAACCACGAACCCCTCTCCGAGAACACGGCATTCGACCGGCCTCCGACGAGCCATTCCGTCACGGGCCGATCTCCCGCAGCGCGGTGATCAATCGGTCCACCTCGGCGCGGCCGCGCACTGCCAGGCGCAGATGTCCGGGGGCGAGCCCGGGGAAGGTGTCGCCGCGGCGGACGACTATTCCCTTGTCCGCCAGGCGTTTGCGGAGGAGTTCGGCGTCGGGGACGCGGATCAGGAGGAACGGGCCGTGTGCGGGCTCGTGCACCTCGATGCCGAGTTCGCGCAGGCGCGGGATCATGGCGGCGCGGTCGGCGGCGATACGCTCGGCGCGCGAACCGGATTCGGCGACGGCGGCCGGGCCGGCCGTCGCGGCAACGGCTTCCAGCTGCAAGGTGCCCAGCGGCCAGTGCGCGCGGCCGTGGTTCAGCCGCGCCAGCAGCGGCGCCGGGCCCAGGAAGTATCCGCAGCGCAGTCCCGCCAGCGCCCAGGTCTTGGTGAGGCTGCGCAGTACCAGGACGTCCGGAAGGGATTGTCCGGCAACCGACTCCGGCTCGCCCGGCACCGCGTCGGCGAATGCCTCGTCGACCACGACGATCCGCCCCGGCCGCCGCAGCGCGTGGATCGCCGAGGCGGGATGCAGCACGGAGGTCGGGTTGGTCGGGTTGCCGAGCACCACCAGGTCGGCGGCGTCCGGGACGGCCGCCGGATCCAGCCGGTACGGCGGTTCCAGGATCGCCTGGGCGACGGGCACCCCGGCCTCCCGCAGCGCCAGTTCGGGTTCGGTGAACGACGGGTGGATCACCGCCGCCTGATCCGGCGCGAGCCTGGGCAGCATGGCGAACCCCTCGGCCGCGCCCGCGAGCAACAGCACCTCCTCGGGCCTGCGCCCGTGCCGCGCCGCCACGGCCGCGCGGGCGGCGGACTCCTCGCCCGCATCGGGATAGCACCCGAGATCGGACACCCTCGCCGCCAGCCGTTCCCGCAGCCACTCCGGCGGCGCACTCCCCTGCACGTTCACCGCGAAGTCCAGCATCCCGGGACGCACATCCGCATCACCGTGATGCCGCAGTGCCGCCCGGTCCACCCCGCCCCCGGCCTCGTCCCCCGGACCATCCCGGCTCATCCGATCACCGCCGCCGCGCGGCCTGCGACCGGGCGGATCGACGCAGGTGAGCGACTGGACCCGGCGTTGCCGCGGTGCACGGCGGCGGCCGGGCGCGGGTGGGGCGTCGTGTCCTGTGGCACAGCAGTCCACCCTACGTGGCCGCGGTCGGCACCGACCGGACAGAATGGCTGTCGTGGGCGAGCTGCATGTGACCTTCATCTGTACCGGCAACATCTGCCGGTCGCCGATGGCCGAGAAGATCTTCGCCGCGCATCTCGAGCGAGCCGGGCTCGCCGACCGGGTACGCGTCAGCAGTGCCGGCACCACCGCCTGGCACGTCGGGTCGGAGGCCGATCCGCGGACCACCGCGCTGCTGGTCCGGCACGGCTATCCGATCGGGCACGTCGCCGCCATGATCGGCGCCGACCACCTGGACGCCGACCTGCTGGTCGCCCTCGCCACCTCGCACGAGCGCGACCTGGCCCGGCTGGGCGTCCCCCGCGCCCGCCGCCGCCTGCTGCGCAGCTTCGACCCCGGGGCCGACGGCCGGTCCGTACCCGACCCCTACGACGGCGACACCGCCGAGTTCGAACTGGTCCGCGAGCAGATCGAGGCGGCCGTACCGGGCCTGCTCGGCTGGGTCCACGAACAACTCGGCGAGCCCGGCGACGGCCGATGACCCTCCTGCGCCGGCTCACCTTCCTGCTGCGACCCAGCTGGGTGATCCTGGCCGTCGTGGTGGTGGCGTTCGCCTACCTCTGCTTCACGGTGCTCGCGCCCTGGCAGCTGGGCAAGAACGACCGCACCTCGCATCGCAACGACCTCATCGCCGATTCGGTGCGCGCCGCACCCGTCGACGTCACGACGCTGCTGAACGGCACGGCGACCGACGACACCGAATGGCGCCGGGTCGTCGCCACCGGCAGCTACGTTCCCGGCTCCACGGTGCTGGAACGGCTGCAGCGGCTGAACGACAAGCCCGCCTACGGCGTGCTCGCCACCTTCCGGCTCGACGACGGCCGGACGCTGCTGATCGATCGCGGCCTGGTCCCCGCCGCGGACGGCGTGCGCATTCCGCCGATCGCCGAACCACCGGCCGGCCCGCAGCGCATCGAGGGCCGGGTACGCCGGTCGGAGGGGGTGATTCCGGGCAGGGACCCGGCGGCCCAGGAGGGCTTCCGGCAGGTGTATTCGATCGACACCGGACAGCTGTCGGCCGTGCTCGGCGCGCCGATCGATACGGTCCCGCCCGACGGCTACCTGCAGCTGACCGAGGGTCAGCCGGGCGCCTTCACCCCGCCCCCGTTGCCGCAACTCGACTCCGGCCCCTATTTGTCCTACGGCCTGCAGTGGATCGCCTTCGGGATCATGGCACCGCTCGGCCTCGGCTACTTCGTCTGGGCCGAACTGCGCGAGCGCCGCCGGGAGAAGGCGGCGGCCACCACCGGAACGACCGGCGCGCCAACCGATTCCGAGGCGCCGGCCGGCACGCCGCCCGCACCGCGTTCCAACGCCGACCGGCTGGCCGACCGATACGGCAACGCCCGCCGCTGAACCCGCCGGGTCGTCCGGAGCCCGGAACGGCGATTCCGCGAACCGGGGATTCTGTTTCATATCACAAGAACGGACGGATCCGGCCATTCCGTTCTCCAACAAGTGCGGGTCAATGAAAGAACACTGTTGGTCAAGCGCCCAACGGGGGGTTCCCGGACCGAAGGAGGGGTCCGGAAAACGCAATTCGGCCGGATAATGTTCATTGACGTAATCTTCCCGTGACCTTGAACCGAATAGACCGTCAAGGGAGGCCGGAATGGTCGGACATCTGGTGCCCAATATGAAATTGCAGCGTCTCTTGCGCGAGTCCGGCATGACCCAGCGGCAACTCGCTGACCTGCTGAATGCCCACGTCGAGCAGCGCGGCGGTAAGCCGGGCCGCTACACCGACGAAACGATCAGACGTTACCTGCGCGGCGAACGCACCTGGCCGAACCCCCGCTACCGCGAGGCTTTTCGGCACATCTTCGACGTCGCCTCCGACCACGACTTGGGATTCTACGACCAGCGTTCGACTCCGACGCTGGTTGCCGACACCACCGAGGAGGAAAGCGTGCGTCGATCGGACTTTTTCCGTGTGGCGTTGGGCACAGCGGCGACGTTCGCCGCATCAGTGCCCCTGAAGGATTTGACCAGGCTCACGCAGCCGACACCGGTTCCGTCCGTGGTGGGCCGGACCGAGATCCAGCAGGTGCTGAACACGGCGCACGTCTTCAGCACCTGGGACAACACCTACGGTGGGGGTCTGGTCCGGGAAGCCGTTGCCGCACAACTGACTTACGCGGTCGAGCTGCTGAATGCCCGGTGCGCCGCCGGTCATCGGCCCGACCTGCTGACCGCGGTGGGATTCCTGGGCCAGATCTCGGCGTGGATGGCCTTCGACGCGTTCGCCCACGACGACGCCCGGCGCATGCTCCGGCTGGCGTTGACCTGCGCCGAGCAGGCCGGTGACCCGCATCTGCGCGCCGAGGTGCTGTCGCGCATGGCACGCCAGGCCATCTGGTGCGGCGATCCCGACAGCGGCCTGACCCTGTCCGAACTGGCCCTGGTGCGCGCCGAGCAACTGACGCCGACCGAACGGGCCAACCTGCACTCGGTGCGGGCACGGGCGCTGGCGGCGCTCCATCGGGTGGACGAAACCGTCCGGGCGGTCGGGCAGGCCGACGACGAATTCGACAATCGCGTGCCGGACAACGACCCCCCGTGGATGGCCTACTACGACGCCGCCCAGCACGGTGGCGACACCGGGCACGCCCTGTATCCGCTCGCGGTCCACGGCCGGTTCCGGTCCGAGGCGCGGCACCGGCTGGAGACCGCCGTCGACGGCCACGGGGACACCTATGTCCGGTCCCGCGCCTTCGCCCGCCTGAAGCTGGCCTCGCTGGTGATGGCCACCTGCGATCCCGCGGAAGGTGCGGCGATCGGGCAGTCGGCGCTCGACGACGCCGCCCATGTTCGCTCGCACCGGGCGGATTGGTATCTGCGCGAACTGAACTCGCTGGCGGCGACGCACAGCACGCTGGACGGGGTCGTGGATCTGCGGCGCCGCCTGGGCGGTCTGACCGCCTGATGAACGGCGAGTCCCAGATCCGGTCGGTCCTCGAATCCGCCTGTGCGGCGGCCGGTCTGTCGGCGGACGGGGCCGAGGCGATCAGCGTCGGGGAGAACGCCGTCTACCGGCTGCCGGGACATATCGTCGCCCGGATCTCCCGGCCGGGCCGATCGGGGGTGGCCCGGCGGGAGGTGGCGGTGTCGCGGTGGCTGGCGGCGTCCGGGATGCGGGCGGTCCGAGTCGTCCGGGAGGCGCCGCAGTCGGTAGCGATCGACGGCCGGCCGGTGGTGTTCTGGCGCGAACTGCCGCCGCACGGCGTCAGCCGGCCGGTCGTCGTGGCCGGCGCGCTCCGGCGGCTGCACGGCCTGCCGCCGCCGGTCGATATCGGCCTGCGGGTATTGCGGCCGTTCGCCCGGCTGGACGGCAGGATCGACGCCGCGACCGGCACCAGCGACGAGCAACGGTGCTGGATGCGCGGCCATCTGGCGTCGCTCGCGCGGCGCTGGGCGGATCTGCCGAAGGGCCTGCCCTGGTGCGTGATTCACGGCGACGCGCACGAGGGCAATATAGTCACCGCCGACGACGGCGAGGCGATCGTGCTGGATCTGGAGCGATTCTGCATCGGCCCGCCGGAGTGGGACCTGGTGCAGACCGCGGTCAACCGGGCGACCTGCGGATGGATCACCGGCGACGAGTACGCGGCCTTCACCGCCGCGTACGGCTTCGATGTCATGCGGTGGGAGGGATTCGAACTACTGCGCGACATTCGCGAGTTCCGCATGACGGCGTGGCTCCTGCAGCAGGTGGCGGAGCGTCCCCAGCTGCGTGACCAGGCCGTCCATCGCCTCGCGTGCCTGCGCGGTGAGCACGGTGCGCGTCCCTGGACGGGATGGGCGCCGGTGTACTGACGCGCGCCGGAACCGGGCCGGCGCGCGGCCGGCTCATCTCCCGGTGCCGAAGACGGTCGCTCCGCGGTCGGCGGGACCGACGGCAGCCCGGAAACAGCCGAACAGCTCGCGGCCGCTGCCGAGGGACGGCGCGGTCCGGACGGCCGGTGCGCGATCGTGGAACGTAACCGGATCGATGAGGATGTCGAGCCGGCCGGCCTCGGTATCCAGCTCGATGAGATCGCCGTCGGCGATGCGGGAGAGCGGGCCGTCGACGGCGGCCTCCGGGGTGAGGTGGACCGCGACCGGCACCGTTCCCGGGGCGGCCGACAGGCGGCCGTCGGTCACGACGGCGACGGAGTAGCCGCGCTCCGCCAGCGTGTCGAGGGCGGGCACGAGGGTGCTCAGTTCGGGCATGCCGCCGGCGCGCGGACCCTGGAACCGGACGACCACGACGGCATCGCGGTCGAGTTCCCCGGTGCGCAGGTCGACCAGCACGTCCTCCGGACTGTCGTATACCCGGGCGGGGGCGCGGACCACGCGGTGCCCGCGGCCGGTCGCCGGCAGCCTGACCACCGCCCGGCCGAGCGGTCCGGAGAGTATCCGCAGGCTGCCGTCCGCGGCGAAAGGATCTGTCGCGGAACGTAAGACGGTCGTGTCACCGCTCCCGCTCCCCCGCTGCTTCCACCGGATGGCGCCGGCGTCGTCCAGGGCCGGGCGGCGGCAGTAGTGGCGCCGGAGCCCGTGTCCGGCAACGGTGATGACGTCGTCGTGCAGCACTCCGGCGTCGAGCAGCTCGCCGATGAGAAACGCGGTACCGCCGGCCGCGTGGAAGGCGCCGGCGTCCGCGTCGCCGTCGGGATGGATCCGCGCCAGCGTCGGGACCACCGCGGACAGATCCGCGAAATCGTCCCAGCGCAGGTCGATTCCGGCCGCGGCGGCGATCGCCACCAGGTGCAGCGTGTGGCTGGTGGCACCGCCGGTCGCCAGCAGCGCCGCGACGCCGTTCACCACGGAGCGTTCGTCGACGATCGCACCGATCGGCGCCGTGCCGCCGCGCGGGCCGGTGAGCTCGACGACGCGCCGACCGGCGGCCACCGTGAACGCCGCGCGCAGCGGCGTGTCCTGTGGCACGAAGCTCGTTCCCGGCAGATGCAGACCCATGACCTCCATCAGCAGCTGGTCGGAGCCGGTGCGCGGCGGTCCGGCCGGCCCGGGCCCGGCGGGCACCACGACGACCGGGAGATGGCCGAAGGCCAGGGCGCCGATCACCATGCCGGGCACCACCTCGTCGCCCGCGCCGAGCAGCAGTGCCCCGTCGAACATGTTGTGGGACAAAGCGATCGCGGTCGACATGGCGATCACATCGCGGCTGAACAGCGACAGTTCCGAGCCCGGCTGCCCCCGGACGACGCCGTCGCTCAGCGCGGGTACGCCGCCCGCGAACTGGGCGACACCGCCCGAATCGGCGACCACGTCGCGCAGCAACCCCGGAAGATCCCGATACGGAGGCACCGCGAGCAGATCGTTGTAGGCGGATACCACCGCGATATCGGGATGCGCGCGACCACGCAGCGCGTGTTCGTCGTCCGGGGTGCCCGCGGCGACCCCGTGCGCGAGATTGCTGCCCGGCAACGACATTCGAGCCGGACCGTCCGACTGGTCCGCATAGATGCGGTCCAGATAGCGGCGGCGGGAGGCGATGCTGCGATCGACTATCCGGGCGGTCACCTCGGTGACCACGGGGTGCGTGATCATATGTGGCGCTGCGTCTTTCATATCGGCAACAACGACGGCGGCCGGGGATGCCCGGCGACGGCGTCCTGTTCGGCACGGATGACGTGGGTGAGGGCGTTGATGAGGGCCAGGTGGGTGAACGCCTGCGGGAAGTTGCCCAGGTGCCGGCCCGTGCGCGGGTCGATCTCCTCCGCGTAGAGCTGGAGTGCGCTCGCGTGGCCGAGCAGCCGCTCGCACAACCACCGCGCCCGGCGCACCTCGCCGATCTCCACCAGCGCCGACACCAGCCAGAACGAGCAGATGGTGAAGGTGCCCTCGGTGCCGGTCAGCCCGTCGTCGGTGGATTCGGTGCGATACCGCAGCACCAGGCCCTGATCGGTGAGATCGTCGGCGATCGCCAGCACCGTCCGGCGCACCCGGAAATCGTCCGGCGGCAGAAAGCGGACCAGCGGCACCAGCAGTAACGAGGCGTCGAGCGCGGCGCTGCCGTAGGTCTGGGTGAACACCCCGTCGGAGTTCACGCCGTGCTCCAGGATGTCGGCGCGAATCTCCTCGGCGATCGCGTGCCACTGCTCGGCACACTCGAATTCGCCGTGCATCTCGGCCAGTTTCGCGCCGCGGTCCAGCGCCACCCAGCACATCACCTTCGACGAGGTGAAATGCCGTGGTTCGCCGCGCACCTCCCACAGGCCCCGGTCCGGTTCGCGCCAGTGCTCGATCGCCGCCCGGACCTGTCGCTCCAGCAAGGGCCACAAGGCTTCCGGCACGTGGCGGTGCGCCTTCACGTGCAGATGGACCGAATCCAGGATGGTGCCCCAGATGTCGTGCTGCTGTTGCTGATACGCGTCGTTGCCGACGCGGACCGGCCGGGCGCCGTCGTAGCCGTGCAGATGGCCCAGCTCGTATTCGGTGATCTCGCGCTCCCCGCCGATGCCGTAGAGCACCTGCACCGGAAGGATATCGCCGTCACCGTCGGTGGCCACCTCGCGCAGAAATGCGAAGAAGTCGTCCGCCTCCCTGTCGAGCCCGAGAGTGTAGAGGCCCCACAGGGCGAAGGTGGAGTCGCGGACCCAGCTGTAGCGGTAGTCCCAGTTGCGTTCGCCGCCGGGGGTTTCCGGGAGGGAGGTGGTGGCGGCGGCGAGCAGGGCGCCGGTGGGGGCGTAGGTGAGGCCTTTCAGGGTGAGTGCGCTGCGTTGCAGGTAGCCGCGCCATTCGTGGTCGGGGAACTTGCCGAGGGTGATCCATTGCCGCCAGTATTCGGTGGTGGCCCACATCTTCTCGGCGGCCTCGGCGAAGGTGCGTGGTGGCGGGAGCGGGGACCAGGACAGGGCGACGAAGACCTCGTCGCCTTCCTTCATGCGGGTGCGGGCCTGCGCGGAGCGGCCCTCCAGGCCCAGCCGCATATCGGTGGTGAGAGTCAGCGTCGGGCAATCGGATACGGCCGCGCAGGTGGCCCGCGCCTGCCCGTATCCGCCACCGGTGTATTCCCAGTGCGCCGCGGCGCGATGGTAGTCGAAGGCGGGTTCGCACTCCATTTCGAATTCCACCACGCCGCTGACGCATTTCGCCGTGCGCAGCAGAACATGCTCCGCACTCCAGTCCCTCGGGGTGCGACGGTAGGTGCGCGAACGCACGTCGTTGTCGTGCCACCGGCCCAGGACCAGGGCGTCGCGCACGATCAGCCAGCCGGTCACGGTCTGCCAGCTGGTTTCCACGATCATGCCGCCGGGCAGATAGCGGCGGGCCGAGGGCACGCCGACCCCGTAGGGGCCGACCCGGAAATGGCCGGCACCGCGATCCAGCATGGCGCCGAACACGCTCGGTGAGTCGGGCCGCGGCAGGCACATCCACTCCACCGAGCCGTTGCGCGCGATCAGGCAGGTGTTCTCGCAGTCGGACAGGAAGGCGTAGTCCTCGATGGGCAGATGCGCCGGACGGCTGCGGATCCGTTCCACCGCGCCGGATGCGAGACCGTCGGCCGGCATCGCGTCGGTAACCGCGAGAACCCGTTGCTCGGTCGTGATGGCTGTCGAGATGTCCAACATCGACGCACTACCCGATCCTGGCTTGCGGAATCGACTGGCCGCACCGGTATGCCGCACCGATGATGTCGCGCTGTCCCGGCAGGGCGTCGTCGGACGCGGCGGGTTCCGAGACCCACCGCGCTCCCCACCCCGCATCGGAACCCGGCAGCACGATGCCTCGCCCCTGGCCGGCGACGGTGACACCCCATTCGGCCAATTGCGCCGCCAGACACATCGGCACCGGGCAGTCGGGGCGGACCAGAAACGTCCAGCGGCTATCGCGGAGGTCACCCACGACGGGCACCGGAACCGGCAGTGCGTCGAGGACCTTCGCCCCGACCGACGGCGGCATCGTCACCGCGCCGATCGTTCCCGTGGTCGACAGGACGGGACGGTCCGAAACGACACGAGCGGGAAGTGCGTAACGACGCCGGTACAGATGAACGACATCGTGAACCGAAGAGCATGATTCCAGCATTTTTCCTCCGATACTTCTCCAACCTGGGGCCGCCCGAACTCGCGGCAGTCGATCCGTCGGCAAGCGTCCAGAACAGTCCGATGCGCGGGCCGCAGACAATCGTGATATTCGATCGGGCGGATTGCCAAGCCCCTACCCCGCAATCGAGTATCCCCAGCCGAGTACACGTCGTGGTTCCAACAATTTGGCGTGCCGACCAAAAGCATATGGGGCGAAGTATCCCGACCGGAATCGGCGGAAGTAGTCATCTGTGTTCACACAGCCTAGCAACCCGGGACGGGGGGTCACACCGGCAGGACGGCAAATACTTGTCGCACTCGCCGCGGACCACGACAATATTTGCGTTTCTACCCCCGGTCGGCCGATGGCTTGCCGACTACGATAATTCGATGAAAGGGGGGTTCTCCATTCCTCCATAAAGGGGGGTGTACAGGCATGGCGGCTGTGATAGAACTGGAGTGTTCCGTGGTGAACAGGGGGCGATACTGTGCAGTTTCGTTCGCCCGGTCGTCACGGTTCTCGGTAATCGGTTTCGACGTAGAGCCGGTTCATTTCTTCGGCGCCCTAGTCGGGCGCAGTATCCGCGAATGGTGAAGCACCCGATGCTGCCTCCAGCAGCAACGGATACCAACTCACTCGGGACGGACAGTCATGAACAGAGGACAGTACATATCCGACCGCCGGATCTCTCCGGAGAATTTGGCAGACCTGTTGTCGTCGATCGACATCGGAGAGAGGGCGTTGCGGGGCACGACGATCGATATTTTCGCCATCGCCTCCGAGCCGGCCGAATTCGGCGAGCACCCCACGGTCCTGCCACCCGACGGGGTCGAATCGCCGGTGCGGGTGGCCGCGCTGTCGGAGGACGAACGTGCCGAGCTGAGGTCGCTGCGCAGCGAGAACGACGAACTCCGGCGGGCCAACCGGAAGTTGGTGGTGGCCTCACGATACTTCGCGGCGAGGTCCCGGCCGCCGGTATTCGAGTGACGGGGGAATTCGAGGTGTACTTGATCACCAGGAATACGGGGATATCGGCCCGCCCCTCGAGCCCGAGCCCGGGCGACATGGATCTGCACATATCCTTCGTCCACCGGGAACTCCGCGCCGATTACCGGGTCTGCGCCACCGCCGCGTCGAACCTCGCCCGCGACTGGGTGCGCCGGCGCTGGTCGGACTCGATCACCATCGGCTTCGACACCGAGCTGACAGACCGGCTGGAACGAATACCGTGCGAACAACTGTTTCTATACCCGTAATGGTCACGGCCGGGCGGCGGTATCCGGATCATCGCCCGCGCCGACAGTCACCGTCGACGCCGGGGACGGGCACAGGCGGCGGCCGTTGCGACGACGGCCGCCGCCTGGACCGCCTCCGACAGCCGGACCGCGCGCCGCAGATCCGGCACCCGCGGCGGCGGTCCGTCGCCCAGGGTGGGCCGCATCTCGATGCCGTGGCGGTATTCGGTGCGGCCGCCGAGCCGGATGCCGAGCGCACCGGCCAGCGTGGATTCGGCCACGCCCGCATTGGGACTCGGATGTGCGGCGGCGTCGCGCCGCCACACCCGGACGGCCTCGGCCGGGCGGCCAGCGGCCAGCGGCGCCAGCGCCGCGGTCAGCACGCCGCTCAGGCGCGCCGGGACCAGGTTGGCCAGGTCGTCGGCGCGGGCGGCCGCCCACCCGAAGTGGCGGTAACGCTCGTTGCGGTAGCCGACCATGGCGTCGAGGGTGTTCACCGCCCGGTAGCCGAGCAGCCCCGGCACCCCGGCGACCGCGCCCCAGAACAGCGGCGCCACCGTGGCGTCGGAGGTGTTCTCCGCGATCGACTCGACGGCCGCGCGGGCGAGCCCGTCGGCGTCGAGCAGCTCCGGATCGCGCCCGCACAGCGACGGCAGTATCCGCCGGGCGCCGGCCACGTCCCCGGACTCCAGCCGACCGGCCATCTCCCGCCCCGTCCGCGCCAGCGTCGTCCCGCCCAGCGCGACCCAGGAGGCCAGTGCCGTCGCCGCGATCTCTCCGCGAGAACCCTTGCGCGACAGGGTGATCACCCGGCCGGTCGGCCGGTCTACATCGCGCCGGCTCGCGCCGGCCAGCCGCTCGGCGCCTACCGTCACGGCTACGACACCCCCGACGAGCACGACCTCGTGCACGACCCCGGCGGCACGCCGGTCGCGGTACGTCAGCGATTCCAGCGCGGCGGCCACCGACCCGAACCCCGCCACCGGATGCCACCGCCGCGGATCCCCGAGCGCCCGATCCAGCGCGAACCCCAGCACCAGCCCCAACGCCCTCGCAGTCCCCGTACGCACCGAGTGAGAGTAACCGGCCGCCCCGGCGCACTCGCATCCCACCACACCGGCACGCGGCCACCACCGGCGGCATTCGAACGCCCCGGCCCGATGTCACACTCCGCAGCGCACCGTCGTCATACCGATGACGCGGCGATAGGCTCGCGTGGACGGAAGGACGGCAGCAGGTGACCACCGACGAGCGCACCGGCGACACCGACCGGTCGGAGCTGGCCCGGCAGTTCGAGGAACACCGCGGGTACCTGCGCCGGCTGGCCTACGGCACGCTGGGCAGCCTCGCCGACGCCGACGACGTGGTGCAGGAGGCGTGGCTGCGGTTGCAGACCTGGCACGAGAACCGCGCCCCCGGCGACCGGATCGACAACCTGCGCGCCTGGCTGACCACGGTGACCGGCCGCCTGGCACTGGACCAGCTGAAATCGGCCCGCGCGCGGCGCGAACAGTACGTCGGCGAATGGCTGCCCGAACCGGAGGTCACCACCGTGGACGATCCCGCCGACCGAGTCACCCAGGACGAGCGGGTGACGACCGCGCTGCTGGTGGTGCTGGAATCGCTGTCGCCCGCCGAGCGCACCGCGTTCGTGCTACAGGAGGTGTTCGGGATGACCGGGCCGGAGGTGGCCGAGGTGGTGGGCCGAACCCCGGCGGCGGTGCGCCAGTTGGCTTCTCGCGCCCGCAAGCACGTCGAGGCGGGCACCCCGCGCTTCCCCGCCACCCGCGAGGAACAGGAGCGGGTGGTGTCGGCATTCGCCCTGGCCTGGCGGTCCGGCGATATGAGCGCGCTGCTCGGCGTGCTCGACACGGACGCCACCCTGACCGCCGACGGCGGCGGCAAGGTGCCGGCCGTCCGGCGGCCGGTGCGCGGGGCCGAACTGATCGCCAAGGTGCTCCTCGGCTGGTACCGCGCGGGCGCGAACGCCTCGGGCCGGCACGTCCTGGTCAACGGCCGCCCGGGACTGATGGTGTTCGACGGCACCCACACCGGCGTGTTCTCGTTCGTCGTCGACGACGGCCGGATCACCGGCATCACCATCGTCCGCAACCCCGACAAGCTGCGCGACCTGCCGACCGAGGGCGAGCCGGACTGGTATCTGTAAGGCGGAGAACGAGTTTCACGCCGCGTTCGGACCGCTCGCCGCGACCAGCCCGTGCGCCTGCGCCACCTCGGCGGAAAACAGCTGCCCCGCATCGGCGGTCAGCCCGTGCGCCAATCCCGGGTCCGCGTGACAGGCCTGCCGCCACCCCAGATCGGCGATCGCGCGCACGTACGGAAGCGTCGCGTTGGTGAGCGCCACGGTCGCGGTGTGCGGAACCGCGCCCGGCATATTGGCGACGCAGTAGAACAGCGCGTCGGCGACCCGGAAGGTGGGATCGGCGTGCGTGGTCGGATGCGAACTCTCGAAACAACCGCCCTGGTCGACGGCGATGTCGACCAGCACCGAGCCCGGCCGCATCCGGCGCACCAGCGTGTCCGGCACCAGCCGCGGCGCCCGCGCACCGGGCACCAGCACCGACCCGATCACCAGATCCGCTGCCGCCACGGACCTTTCGACCTCGACGGTGTTGGAGCCGACGGTCGTGACGCGGCCACCGAACCGGGCATCCAGCTCGCGCAGCCGCACCGGGTTGGTGTCCAGCACCGTGACCCGCGCACCCATGCCCACGGCCACCGCGGTGGCGTTGGTTCCGGCGACACCGCCGCCGAGCACCACGACCTCCGCGGGCCGCACCCCCGGCACCCCGCCCAGCAACACACCGGCTCCGCCGTGTGGCGCCATCAGATGATGTGCGCCGACCTGGGCGCCGAGCCGGCCCGCGACCTCGCTCATCGGCGCCAGCAGCGGCAGCGAGCCGTCGCCGACGCGCACCGTCTCGTAGGCGAGCGCGGTGATCCCCGACGCCAGCACGGCATCGGTGCAGTCCCGGGACGCGGCCAGGTGCAGGAAGGTGAACAGCACCTGCCCGGCCCGCATCCGCGGATACTCCGGCGCGACCGGTTCCTTCACCTTCAGCACCAGTTCGGCATCGCCCCATACCCGTTCGGCGGACGGCGCGATGCGCGCGCCCACCGCGACGTAGTCCTCGTCGGCGAACCCGGACCCGGTGCCGGCGCCCGTCTCGAGCAGCACCTCGTGCCCGTGCCGGCCGAGCTCGCCGGCGCCGGCCGGGGTCAGCGCCACCCGCCGCTCCTGCGGTTTGATCTCTCGCGGAACCCCGATTCGCATACCCCCATGGTCGTCCACCCGCGGCCCGCCCGCCACGATCGATGATCGGCGATTCGCGACAGCAATCATCCGGCAATATCGGGTCGGGTTCGGCACCGCCGCATTCCGCGCGCGTTCCGGGCGCAGGCTAGGGTCGGCGAACATGAGGATTCAGTTGGGTGAACACCCGCCGCGGATCGACGACACCGCGTGGGTTGCGCCGAACGCGACCGTGATCGGGCGGGTGCGGATCGCCGCGGACGTGAGCATCTGGTACTCGGCGGTGATCCGGGGCGATATGGAGGAAATCTCGGTGGGCGCCGGAAGCAATATCCAGGACGGCTGCGTACTGCACGCCGATCCCGGCTTCCCGCTGACCGTGGGCACCGGAGTCTCGGTGGGACACAATGCGATCCTGCACGGCTGCGCGATCGGCGACGACGTGCTGGTCGGCATGGGCGCTACCGTCCTGAACGGCGCGGTGGTCGGTGCCGGCAGCCTGATCGCGGCCAACGCGCTCATCCCCGAGGGCGCCGAGATTCCGCCCGGATCCCTGGTCGCAGGCGTGCCGGGGAAGGTCCGGCGCGAACTCGGCGATGCCGAGCTGGAGCGGATTCGCCTCAACGCCACCGTCTATCGGCACAACACGGCCACCCATCGCGACGGAATCGAGCTGTGATACATCGCACACCCGTCAGGTTGCCGGCGGCCGGTCTTGCTAGCATTTGGCCAGCGTGCCCGGGTTCCGGCCGAGTGTCGAACGAAGACGGTTGGCTCGTTACGCGAGGCGAGTCAGGGCCGGGGCGGCGGGCTCGCCACGTGGGCGAGCAGGAGGTTCAACGGTGGCGTACGAGCAGTCCGGTATGCACCGACCCAAGGGGCGGATCAGTGTGGCCGATATTGCGGCCCAACCGGGGGGTATCGAGGCATTGCAGCGTCGAGTTCACGAACTGCGTTCCAGCGGAATAGATTTCGCCGCGAACGCGATCGAGCGGGAGATGACGGAGCTGAACCTGCGCTGAGTCGCCGGTCGCAACCCGCACAGAACCGGCCGGTCGCACGCCGCACAGGGCCGCCGGTCCGCGCTGCGCGGTGGCCACCATCCGGGTGCGGCCCGATGAGATACTGGCTGCTACCTTCCGCAGTAACGCGGTATCGCAGCGATATCGACTGGAGACTCGATGCCCTCAGTTCCCCCGATCCTGGCGCGCATCCTGGAGAAGCCGCGTGCCGACGGCGAGCAATTGCTGGAGAGCGCGCTGTCGGCATTCCTCGACTTCGGGATCAAGCGCACCAGCATGGGTGAGATCGCGCGGCGCGCGGGGATCAGCCCGGCCACCCTGTACCGGCGCTACGAATCGAAGAACGACCTGATCGAGGCGGTCGGGGTGCGCGAGGCGCAGCTGTTCGTGGCCGAGATCGAGCGCCGGGTGGCCGATATCACCGACACCGAGGATCAACTGGTCGAGGTGTTCGTCTCGTTCATCACGCTGCTGGCGCGCAACGAGTTGCTGCGGCGGCTGCTGCGCACCGAGCCGGATCTGATCCTGCCGCGGCTGACCACCGAGGCCGGGCCGATCCTCGAGGTCGGCCGGACCTACCTGGCCGGCAAGCTGCGCGAGTTGCAGAAGAACCGCGATCCGCGGCGCACCGGAGCACCGGGGCACACCGCCGCACCGGATTTCGACGCCGACCTGGTCGCCGAGATCATGGCCCGGCTGGCGCAGTCGCTGTCGCTGACGCCCGACGGGCTGATCCCGCTCGGCGACGAGCACGCCGCCCGCGAATTCGCCGGCCGCACACTGCTGCCCATGGTGGGCGTGCATCGCGACTGACGCACCGGGCTAAGCCGATTCCGGGCCGAATGCCGGTGCGGGGCAGCCCGGTTCGGGCAGCCGGTCCGACGGTCCGAGGCCGAAGGCGGCCGCCACCGCCTCGTCCAGGACGGCGGGGTCCGGATCGTCGGCGCCGTCCACGCCGTCGCGGACCAGCTCGGCCAGTGCGGTCGCGGCCGGTGCGGCCGGATCCGGCAGCGGCAGCCGCGCGACGTACTGGGTGATCCAGCGGCGGCGCCCGGCATAGAGGCGATTGCCGCAGACGGCGTCGTAGTAGCGCAGGCCCAGCGTCGAATTCGCCACCCCCATCAGCAGATACGCCAGGGTCTCGTCGCCGAGGCCGGGCAGCGAGATCCAATAGCAGTCGCCGTTGACGATCGCGCCGCTGCGGTCGAGCGCGAATCGCGGGCGCACGCTGATATCGGGAAATACCAGCTTCGGCCGCGACCACAGATGCGGCCGCTGCGGAACCCAGATCTCGTACCATTCGCGGCCACCGGCGGTGACGTAGGCGCGGGCGGCCAGGATGTCCCGGTGTTCGGCCAGATAGGCCGCGGCGCCGGGGAATTCGGCCAGATCCACCGGCGTGCGCCGCGGGCGGGTCACATCGTAGGGGTACAGCACCTGTGTCGGGCGCGCCCGGGTGATCCGCCACGGCGCCAGATCGTGGTGGGTGAGCAGGTCGAACAGCAGCTCCGGTTCGGGCCGGGGATCCCGCCGCGCCCAGTCGGCGGAGATGAACACCCGGTCGGCGGTCGTCTTGATGCCCACCCGAATCCGCGCCACCTCACCGAACGTCCGCCACGTCCCCGCGGTCACCCGCCGCAGCCAAACGTCCAGGCCCGGGCGCGACATCCGCCACGGCACGGCCGGGTCGATCGGAGGTAGCGCGACAGCGCAGGGCGGCTCCCCCGATCCCGCGGCGGACCCCAGCGCTACGTCCGAATCCGCCGAACTCGCCGGCGGCCGATCTCCATGTGGCGCAACAGGGCCCACGGAAGCCGACAGCGAGCGATCCCGGTCCGACACAACCGACCCCGCAGACCCCGACAGCAAACCATCCCCGTCCGACACAACCGACCCCGCGGAATCCGACGGCGACCGATCCCGATGTGCCGCAGTCGGCAGCGTGATCTCCGAGGACGCGGGCGGAATCTCCGAGGCCGTAGGCGTAGTCCCCGAGACCACGGGCGCAGTCCCCGAAGCCGCAGGCGCACCCGAAGCCGGCGGCGTGATCTCCGAGGCGAGGGTGCCGACCTCGACGGCGATCGTGCGCCCGGCATGTGTGATCACGGTGCCGGCGGTACCGGCCAAGGCGGTGAACAGGTCCGCGGTTCCGGCGCCGCCGCCGTTCTCCAGTTCGTAGGCCGACACGTAGCGGCAGGGACCGGCGGGACGGCCGCGCACCGCGACGGTGACCGCGGGCAGGACCGCCGCCTCGAACAGGCGGGTATCCCCCAGGTCGTACAGCTCCACCGGGGTCAGCTCGGAGCGCAGCAGCGCGCGCAGATTGGCGCCGGCCTTGGTGGTGAGAAAACGGTTGGCGCACAACAGGCCGAGCACTCCCCCGGGCCGCAGCAACCGGGGCATGCTCGCCACGAAGGGATGCGTGAGATCGATGCGTCCCCGCAGGCCGAAACGCAGGCTCAGCAGCCGCGCGGTCGCCGAACCCAGCTGCTGGGTCCGCACGTACGGCGGGTTGGTGATCACGGCGTCGAAGCTGTCGTCCGCCAATTCCTCTGCGGCGCGAAGAAAGTCGCCGACATGCCACTCGACGGCCAGCCGGCCGCCGCGCTCCCGCGCCACCCGGACGGCCTCCGCGTCGAGGTCGTAACCCACCAGCCGCAGCCGCACCCCCGGACATCGCAGCGCCGCCGCCTCGTGCAGCGCCAGCAGCAGTTCCCCTTCCCCACAGGCGGGATCGAGCACCCGCAGCTCCTCCCCCGGCGCCACGTGCTCCAGCACCCGCTCGGCGAGGAACCGCGCCAGCCGCTCGGGCGTGTAATGCCGCCCGTGCCGCTTGCGCGCCCCCGCACCACCGAGCCGACCACCCGCCCCCGCACCACCGGGTCGATCACCCGCCCCCACACCACCGAGCCGACCACCCGCCCCCGCACCACCGGGTCGATCACCCGCCCCCACACCACCGAGCCGATCACGCGCGTCTGCACCACCGGGTCGATCACGCGCGTCTGCGCCGCCGAGCCCCGTACCCGCCCGCCGGTCCGCCGATGCCTGCCCACCCCAGCCATCCATACGGGGCATTGTGCACGGCCCCGCCCCTGTCTCCTGCGAAACCACACCGTAAGGCCGAATCCCGACCAAGTGCCTCGGAAACCCTGGCCTGCTCTCCGCCTCGTTCCGGTTTCAGTCGCCGACGAAGACCCGGACGGCTGTCGCCTGTTTTCCGCCTCGCGCCATTTCGATCTCGGCGATGCCCCGGACCGACGGGGTGGTCACGGTCGCGGTCACGAAGCGCCCGGCGGCGATCGGCTTGGCCACGCGTAGCCCGGGCGATCGGGACAGCAGGCCCTCGACGCCGATCGGGGTTGCGCCCCAGCGCAGTTCCGCGTGGGGTGCCAGGGCGATCCGTACCGCGGCGCCGTCGCCGCGTCCGGCGGCCCGCAGCAGGCCCGTGGCCGCGCGCTTGCCGGACGCGCCGACGCGGGCGAAGCCGCGCGCGAAACCCAGTGCGCCGCCGACGCCTTGGTTGCCGAGCAGCTGCGGCACCAGCTTCGTCGCGGCGGTCAGTCCCGGCGTTCCCGCGGCCAACAGCTGAGCGACCATCACCGGCAGCTCCCAATGGGCGTGCAGCTCCCGGATTCTCGGCCGGCCGTCCACCTCGGCCAGGTCGTAGCGCAGATGCATCGGCACCCGCAGCGTCACTCCGGTCGACATGCTGGTCTCGGTCACCCCGGTCGACATGCTGGTCTCGGTCACCCCGGTCGACATGCTGGTCTCGATGGCCAGGTCGCGGTACACGGTCGCGCCGCAGACGATGTCGTGCTCCACCTCGAACGCGATGGTGTTGGGCGCGATGAAGGTGTCGTAGAACCGGCCGATCGCCGAGCGCCCCACCGCCGGCCGCGACCCGACCGGATCCTCGACCCGGGCGTCGGCCGTGAACAGGCCGACCCACGCGGCCCGATCGTGCACGGCGACGGCCTGCGGCGACCGCTCGACGGCGGCCAGCAGTTCGGCGGCGGTGGCGGGCATCGTCTCCCTCTCGGAACGGCTGACGGGTGCCCCCAATCTATAACTTGTTCTATTTCGCGGCACAGGAACGCCCGGATCGATCGGACACGCTCCGGCCTCGCCCGATCGCATTCGAAGTATTCCTTGCCACGTATATACGTCTCTGAGTATATTAATCCCCGTGGCAACCGACCCCTTCACCGTGGTGGCCGAACCGCAGCGCCGGCGAATCCTCGACCAGCTGCGGACCGGCGATGCCGCCGTCGGCGAACTCGCCACCCGGCTGCGGCTGCCGCAACCGACGGTGTCGAAACACCTGAAGGTCCTGCGCGATTCGGGCTTCGTCACCTGCGAGGTGGCGGCGCAGAAACGGATCTACCGCCTCGCCCCCGGCCCCTTCGAGGAATTCGACACCTGGCTCACGCCGTATCTGCGGCTGTGGCACCGCCACCTCGACGCCCTGGGCCACCACCTCGACAGAAAGGACCGGTCCTCATGACCACCCGCCAGTACCGTCCCAGCCCGCTGCACCAGGTCGACCTGATCGACGACGGCGGGCGATGGTCGCTCGTATTCACCCGCGACTTCCCGCACGGCCGCGACGCGGTCTGGTCCGCCCTCACCGAGCCCGGAGAACTGCGCGAATGGGCGCCCTACACCGCCGACCGCCCGCTGTCGTCGACCGGCCCGGTCACCCTCGTGATGATCGATGGCGAGAAGCACGAGGAGCTGCCCGGCGAGATCACCGCCGTCCAGCGGCCGGATCTGCTCGAATACACCTGGGCCGGGGAAACCCTGCGCTGGGAGCTGCGCGAGCACGGCGGCGGCACCCGGCTGCGCCTGACCCACCGGCTCCCGGACCGTACCCGCGCGGCCATGCTGGCGGCCGGCTGGCACATCTGCCTGGACGTCGCCGCCGAACTGGTCGCCGGCACCCCGCTGGGCCCCATCACCGGCGCCAACGCCCTGAACTACGGCTGGTCCGACCTCAACCGGCAGTACTCCGACCGGCTGGGCGTCGAGGTGCTGGAACCGCCCATACAGTGAACACAGGCTAATTCGTCGTCCCGGCACCGTCTTTCGCCGCCCGCACGACGATGATCGGGCATTCGACGGACTGCAACAACGCGGAACTGGTGGAACCCAGCAGCATTCCGGTGAATCCGCCGCGCCCGTGACTGCCGACGACCACCAGCTGCGCGTCTTCCGACTCCTCCAGCAGGGACCGAACGGGCCGGTCGCGCACCAGAATTCGGCGCACCGGCACGTCCGGGAAACGCTCGGCGTAGCCGGCCAGCGCCTCGCCCAGCACCGCGTCCTCGCTGCCCTCGATCGCGTCCCAGCCCATGATCGACACGTCCAGCCCGGCACTGACATCGGTCCAGGCGTGCAACGCCACCAGCCCGGCCTTGCGCCGCGACGCCTCCTCGAAGGCCAGTTCGAGGGCGGGCACGCTGTTGTCGCTGCCGTCCACGCCGACCAGCACCGGCCTGCTCGCCGACACCGGATCGATCGCCGACGTCGAATGCACCACCGCCACCGGGCAATACGCATGCCGGGTCACCGCCGTGCCGACCGACCCCAGTAGACCGCGCCGGAACGCGCCCAGACCGCGGCTGCCGAGCACCAGCGCCCGCGCTCGCCGGGACAGTTCGAGCAGATGCGGGATGATCGGGTCCGTCGTCACCTCGGTGCGGATCCGCACGCCGGCCGCGACCTCGCCGGCCGAGCGGCTCGCCTCCGTCAGGGCCTGCTCGGCGACCGCGCGCATGCGGCCGAGATCGTCCTCGCCGAACACCGGCACCGGCCCGAATCCGACCGGAATCGATACCGAGGTGACCAGGTGCAGTTCGCAGCCGTACAGGGCGGCGTCGGCGGCCGCCCACGCCGCGGCGTGCTGCGACACCGCCGAACCGTCGACCGCCGCCACGATCGGCGGGTTCGGCTCGGCGCCGGGCATCGTCGAATCGCTCATCGTGTGCTCGCTTCCGGTAGACCCGTCACTACTACTTGTCCTGTCCGATCGGGCGGCCCTGCTCCCGCCACTCCCGCGCCCATTCGCCCGCACGCCGGCGGCCGAGCAGCCACGCCACCAGCCATACCACCGCCAGGTCGACGACCCAGACATCCACCAGGACGCCCAGCGCCAACCCGATCCCGCGCCACGCGGCCGCACCGTCGGCCAGCGGCGGCGTGGTCGGCCGCCCGTCCGGGCCGAGCCATACCGAGATCGTGTCGCCCCGCTTCCCGGTACGCGACACCTCGACCTGCGCATGATCGGCGCGCCCGTCCCGTGCCCACTGCGCCGTCGCTTCGAACCGGCTCTCGTGAGCGCCGTCGGCCGCCGCCGGCACCCGCACCGGATCATCGGAAATCGTCGCCGCCACTTCGACTTTCGCGGCGTTCTCGGCACGGATCTCGAGTACCGCGTCGGTATAGCGGGCGGTCCCGATCGCCGCCGACACCGGGATCGCCGCCAGCGCCATGAGCACCGCGAACACGCGGAACGCGCCCTCCAGCCGATCCGACACCCGCAGCAGCGGGTTGCGGGCCCACGGGGCGGTGCGCCAGATCCGCAGCGCCACAGACGGATAACGAGCCATCTCGATCATCTCCCGTTCCTACAGCTGCCGGACCACGCCGAGTCGGCGGCCCGGAAGGGCCGGCGGGTGTGATTCAGCATCGCGCACCGCGACTTCTACCGGGACGGCCGAAAGTCACCGGGTTACCGGGCCGTCCGGCTGCCGCGGACCCGGCCCGGGCGGACCGACGCCGGTCAGGCCCGCGCGACCAGCCGGATGCCGGTGACCATTTCGGGTTCGATCACGATCACGGTGTCCACCACCTTGCCGACCCACGGCTGGAGCAGACCCTCGTAGCGGGCGACGCGCACGGGATCGCTGATCGGGCGCGCGAAACCGACCACCACGACCGACCATCCGACCCGCAACACCGGATCGATATCGTCGGCCTCGTAGGCCACCACCACGGGGGACGCTCCGCCCATCGCCGAGGTGAACTGCCCGGACAGCCGGGTCCGCAGCACCACGGCGCCGTCGTCCACGAGGTGGCTGACCGGGCGCACGGCCGGTAATGCGTTGCGGGTGAACACGATTCGCCCCACCGGGGCACCGGCCAGCAGCCGCATCGCCTCCGCTCGACCCAGTTCCACCACTACCCGACCGGCGCGATCGCCGGCGGCAATATCGACCACGGCGTCCTACCTCTCGCCCGGCCGCACGACCGCCGGATCGACCTCGGTGACCGTCCAGCGAACCGAAACCTCCGGTCCGACACCGGTTTCCCGCCGCAGCTCAGCAGTACCCACACCGACTCGCTTCCTCTGTCGTGGCCCGCTCCACAATCCCGGTCATCCCACCATTGCGCCGACCGACCCCTGTAGGGCCGAAGGTCCCGGGAAGGCCCGAAGCACCGGAAGCGATCAGACGATGGACTTTCGGCCCTACAGACGACCCGCTCTCGACCTGCGCCGTGGTGCTGCGACGCCGGACCACGACGGCTCCCGCCGACCCCGGCGGGTGCCACCCGCTCGAATTCGGTCGCGGCCGCCGGCGCCGCGTAGAATTCTCCGACTCGACTCATTGCCCGGAACACAGGATTACCGAGATGGCCGACGAGGCACCGACCGGGTCCTACTCGGTGCGGGACACCCTTACGAGGGCATCGACGAGCATGCCCGCGCGCTGATCGGCGACCTGCCCGAGGGGCACGGCGTGCTCGGGCTGCTGTTCAGCCAGCCCAAGACGATCCGGCTGGACAACCTCGCCGACCATCCCGCCTCCGTCGGCTTCCCCGCGAATCACCCGCCGATGCGGACCTTCCTGGGCGTTCCGGTGCGCATCCGGGAGGACATCTTCGGCAACCTGTACCTGACCGAGAAGTCCGGCGGGCAGCCGTTCACCGAGGACGACGAGCTGATCGTGCAGGCCCTGGCCGCGGCCGCCGGCATCGCCATCGAGAACGCCCGCCTCTACGAGTCGGCCCGCGCCCGGCAGGCGTGGATCGAGGCCACCAGCGATCCGACCACGGAATTCCTCGCCGGATCCGATCCCACCGAGGTGCTGGCGCATCTCGTCGACCACACCCGCCGGCTGACCCGCTCCGCCCAGGCGTTCCTGGCAATCGTCCCCGACGCGGACACCGCGCCGGACGCGATCACCGAACTGGTCATCACCCAGTCGGCGGGCGCCGACTCCGTCACACAGTCGGCGGGCGCCGACTCCGTCACACAGTCGGCGGGCGCCGAGTCCGTCACACAGTCGGCGGGCGCCGACTCCCTCCCGCACGACGGGTACCTCGGCCGGAAGCTCGCCGTCGGCGGCGCCACCGTCGGAGCGGCCTTCGAGCGGCACAGCCCGCTGCGCGTCGAGAACGTCGGCCGCACCGAACTGGCCGATCTGCTGCCCGCGGCCGGTCCGGCGCTGATCCTGCCGCTGCACGCGCCGGACGCCCCGCTGGGCGTGCTGATCGCGGTGCGCCCCAGCGAAACCGCGCCCTACGACGACGAAATGCTGGATCTCGCGGCGACATTCACCGACCAGGCGGCGCTGGCCATGCAATTGGCCGAAACCCAGCGGCGGATGCGCGATCTCGACGTGCTCACCGACCGCGACCGCATCGCCCGCGATCTGCACGACCACGTCATCCAGCGGCTGTTCGCGATCGGCCTGGCACTGCAGGGCACCGTGCCGCGCACCAAGGCGCCCGAGGTCCGGGGGCGGCTCACCGAAGCCATCGACGATCTGCAGGACGTGGTGCAGGAGATCCGCACCGCGATCTTCGACCTGCACAGCGGCAACACCGAGAGCACCCGGCTGCGGCAGCGCATCGAACAGGCCATCCGCCAGCAGTCCGGCACCACCGGGATCCGCACCGCGCTGCGGGTGACCGGGCCGCTGTCGGTGGTCACACCGGACCTCGCCGATCACGCGGAAGCCGTTGTGCGCGAAGCGGTCAGCAACGCCGTCCGGCACGCCGACGGGACCACCGTCGACGTCGACATCGACGTCGCGGACGATCTCACCGTGACCGTCACCGACGACGGCCGCGGCATCCCCGCGGACATCACCCGCGGCGGCCTGAGCGACCTGGCACAGCGGGCCGAATCGGCGGGCGGAAAGTTCGCCACCGAACCCGGCGCCCCGGACGGCGACTACCCAGGCACCCGCCTGCACTGGTCGGTGCCGCTGCGCTGACCACGCGGCGATACCCCGTCCGTACCTGGGGAATCCGCCGTTTCGAACCGGATGGCGGCCCGGCCGCCGGACGCGGGCCGAGCTAGATCCACAGATCCGCGTTCGGCAGGTCGGCCAGGGCGTCGGTGACCTGGTCGTCGATGTGCACGTCCACGCCGTGCCGGGTGAGCTCGGTGGCCAGGCGCGCCGCGATGGTGGACGCGGCGCGGTAGTCGAGCACGACTCCGCCCTGCGGGAACCTCATCTGCACGTGGACTACACGATGGATCTCGACCATTGCCGTCCCACCCACTCGATAGCGGTTTGCACGATTGCGTTCAGCATCCTTCGAGCAACCTCAGTGTATCCGGGGTCCCGGCCGATGTGGGCCACGATGTCCGCGAGTGGGGCGGAATTGTCCTCGGCCGTTAGCCGGTCACGGCACGATAACGAGCCGAT
The DNA here is from genome assembly GCF_000526215.1 of Nocardia sp. BMG51109. Taxonomy (NCBI): domain Bacteria; kingdom Bacillati; phylum Actinomycetota; class Actinomycetes; order Mycobacteriales; family Nocardiaceae; genus Nocardia; species Nocardia sp. BMG51109. The sequence goes on along the minus strand of NZ_JAFQ01000004.1, from coordinate 4,931,608 downwards.
CACGGCCGCGCACGACGGGTTCCCGACCCGGCGGATGGCACCGGCGGACATCTACCGGACAACCGCGTCACCGGGTATATCAGCAGGATGTCCGGGCGTGCCGAAACCCTTTGGACGGCCGGATTTCCCGGACGGACGGACGAGGGGGAACGTAAGAGGAACGAGGCGGTCGATCGGGTGAGTGCGATGAGGGGACACACCCACACCGATCGACCTACGCCGACCGCTATCGGTCGGCGCCTGCGTGTCGTGTGCCGGCACGACACGAGGTCTACTGCCTACGTACGTAGATAGTAGTACCACGGAACGGGACGCCACACAATCCGTCTCCTCACTGCGATCGTCCGGCGATCCAGCGATCGCAGGCCCCCCGTGGTACAACCAGCACACCCAGCACACCCAGTACACCCAGCACACCCGGCATGCGATCAACGCGACCTCCCCGCTGCCGGTGACACCCACCATACAGGGACGTACACGGCCGATTGCCGACGCGTTAACGGCAGCTCGCGGACCGGTCGCCCGGCCGGCGGCGCAAGGCCGCGCGCAGGCTGTCGAACTGCTCGACGCTGATGCCGTCGACGAAATGCGCCAGCACCAGCTCGGCCCGGCCGCCGGCGCCGAGCGCCTCCCGCATCAGGCGCGCGCTGTACTGCTCCCGGGTCAGCGCCGCCCGATAGCGGTAGGCCCGGCCCTTCCGCTCCCGCTCGAGCCACCCCTTGCGGTGCAGGTTGTCCATCGTGGTCATGACGGTCGTGTAGGCGATGCTGCGTTCCCCGGACAGTTCCTCGAACACCTCGCGCACCGTCGTCGGCGCCGCCCGCCGCCAGAGGCGATCCATCACCACGGCTTCCAGATCGCCGAAGCCCCGTACACCCACCGTCGGTTCTCCCTCATCGTCCACGGCACGGGCCGCGCACCGAACGGGATGCGGCCGGTCGCCGGCACGACCGGCCGCATCCGTCCACCGCACCGGCGGCGGTCGGCGACGCGATCTACGTACCCAGAGCGTAGGTCATTCGCGAGACGCCCGTATGACAATCGTTGTCGAACCAGCAGCGGTATCAGGCAATCGATTCCGATCGAAATGAACGAGGGTGAAACACTGTCTGAATGACAGGGCTGTCCACACCATCAACCGACCGGGCCGAGGCTGCCGAAGGGCACCCCGCGATGCGGCAGGCGGTCCGGCTCGCGGTTCGATACGGCTACCTGGTCGCGCTGGTCATCGCCGTCGTCACGGGCGCGGTGCCGGGCGGCCGCATCTCCGAGGCCGTCTGGATCCTGGCGGGCATCACCGCGTTCACCATCGATCGCCCCTGGCGCACCCACCTGCGCACGCTGTTCGATTGGCTGCCCCTGATCGGCGCGCTGCTGGTCTACGACTACACCCGCGATCTCGCCGACAAACTCGGAATGCCCTTGCGGATGACCGAACTCGCCGACGCCGACAAGTGGCTCTTCGGCGGCACCGTCCCCACGGTGTGGCTGCAACAGCATCTCGCCGGAGACGGGCAGCCCTGGTGGACACCGATCATCGGCCTCGTGTACACCACGCACTTCATCGTGCCGTGGGCGGTGGCGGCGGCCTTCTACGTCTACTCGCGGCCGCTGTGGACGCGGTACATGCGGCGCATCGTGCTGCTGTCCTATCTCGCCCTGCTCACCTACATCCTGGTGCCGGCCGCCCCGCCGTGGTACGCCTCGCGCGAGGGGGTGATTCCCGAGGCGGTGCAGCGCATCTCGGGATTCGGCCTGGGCATGGTCTCCCCCGACGTCAGCTCGCAGTGGCTCGAGGAGAACGGCAACTACGTCGCGGCGCTGCCCTCGCTGCACACCGCCTTCGCGGTGCTCGTCACCGTCACGCTGTGGCCGCTGGTCCGGTCGTGGTGGCTGCGGATCCCGCTGGCGCTGTTCCCGGCGGCCATGGCCTTCACCCTCGTCTACGGCGGCGAACACTACGTCGTCGACGTCCTGCTCGGCTGCGTGTACGTCGCGATCACCGCGCTGCTCGCGCGGGCCTGGGAACGGCGATCCCGGCCGGCCGGCGCCGGCCCGTCCGCGGAGGTCCCGGTGAACTCGGTTCAGGCGACCCGCTGATCCGGATCCGGGTCGCCCAGCCGGGACCGCACCGCCGTCCACGGATCGGCGAAGGTGCCGGGCGCGTCGCGATAGGGCGACCGCCGCTGCATGAACTCCCGCACCAGGGGCGCGAGGACGCGCAGCAGGTAGCGCTTCGGGCCCGCCTTGGCGCGCAGCTCGTTCACCATGTCGGGGAAGGAATGCTGCTGGTAGGCAAGCACTTCCTGGGAACGGGTGGTATCCATCCAGTCGGTCGCGAACCAGGCCTCGTCGTTGTCCGGATCGCCCGGCCGCCCCTTCGGCAGCCCGCCCGACAGGCCCATGGCCTCGGCGAGGGCGGAACCGACCTCGGACTGCACCAGCCGGTGCGATTCGTCGCCCGCTACCAGGAAGGTCTCGCGGACGGAGTCGGTGGTGATCGCGGCCCGGAACGCGGCCGCGACATCGCGCACATCCACGGTCTGGATCCGGTTGTCGGCGGGCAGCGCGGCCTCGAGGGTGAGCAGGTCGGTATCGGTGCCGAGGCTGAGCTCGACCGACAGGACACCGCCCAGCCGCAGGATCACCCACTCCAGCTCCGACTCCCGCACCAGCTCCTCGACCTCGACCTTGTGCGCGCCGTACAGATCCGCCGGCCGGACCGGCGTATCCGGTTCCAGCACACCGTTGTCGCGATGGGGGTTGCGCGGGCCGTAGACCGCGATGCTCGACGCCTGCACGAAACGCGGCGGATCCGGTAGCGCGGCCGCCGCGGTCAGCAGCGTCTCGGTGCCGTCGATGTTGACCGCGCGGGCCAGCTCGCGGCGGCGGTAGCACCGCGGCGGAATGACGGCGGCCAGGTGCACGATCGCGGCCGGCGCGACGGCCTTCAGCAGGGTCTCGACCTGCGCCGGCCTGGTCAGGTCGGCCCAGCGCACCTCGACCGACGGCAGGCTCATCAGCCGCCGCCCGGCGTTGCGATTGGCCGGGGTATCGATATCGGTGGCCACCACGCGGGTGCCGTCCGCGGCCAGTGCCCGCACGACGGACGGGCCGACGAATCCGAATGCCCCGGTCACCAGCACGGGTCCGGGCGACTGCGCTTCGGGATCCGATTGTGCGTTCGGATTCGACGTGGTCATGGGCAACCTTTCGGATAAGCGTGCAGGACAGGCGCTTACGGTCCGGTGCGCGGCCGGTACGGCCCGATCACGCGCGCGGGCGGGCACGGGAGCGTCGTCGGTCCATGCTGTCGGGCAACCCTATCCGCCCCGTCAACCATCGTGCCGACGCTCAGTCCGCCGCGTCGTCGCCCATCTGCTCGTAGATGCCGCGGAGTTCGAGAAGGTGGGCGCGGGTAAGGCGTTCGGCCTCGGCGCCGTCGCCGCTCGCCACGGCCTCGTAGATGCCGACGTGATCGTGGTCGACCGCATCCCACGCGGCGCGCTCCACCCGGTCGCGGTGCAGCCGGCCGCGCAGCACCTCGTTGATCGGCTGGCACATCACCTCCAGCAGCGGGTTGCCGGTGGCCGCGACGAGCCCCTCGTGGAAATCCCAGTGCACGACGAAGCCGCGCGCGGGCGCCATCTGATGGGTGCTGGTGGTCGCCCGGTGCAGATCGGCCAGGGCCTGTTCGTCGGCGCGCTCGGCCGCCAGCCGCGCGGCGACCGGTTCCAGGATCAGGCGCGCCTCCAGGAGGTGCGCGACCGTCAGGTTCCGGTTGTTGACCAGCAGTCCCAATGAGCCGCTGAGGTTTTCGGCGATGGCGGCCACGTCGGGCGAGGAGACGAAGCTGCCGCCCGTGACGCCCCGGGTGGTGTTGATCAGGTTCTGGCTGGCCAGCAGGCGCAGCGCCTCGCGGATCGTGCTGCGGCTGGCGCCGAACATCCGCGACAGTTCGGACTCGCTCGGCAGCCGGGTGCCCGGCGCCAGCTCACCGCCGACGATCCGCTCCTTGAGCTGATCGGCAACCTGCCGGTAGGCGGCCTGCACGCGCTGTACGCGCAGCCCCTGCTCGGCGGCCGTCCCCTGTGCCGACATCCCGTGCCTTCCGCTCGCCCGGGCCGTCCCCGCACCCGGTTGTCCTCACCGCTCCCGCAGTCGCAGCCTACCGGCTCGGCACCGCGGCCCACCACACCGCATGCGGTAGGTCTGATGTTTCAACAAACTGCTCAACAGGGCGCTCGATCGGCCGATAAGCCTTTACAACAAAATGTCTGATGTTTACATTTCAGAGGTACCGAGCTTCCAAGGAGGAAACGTTGACCGAGCAGCCGGGCACCCCGCTGGCCGCACGCGTGGCCGCATTCGCCGCCGAGACCACGGCCCAGAACATCCCCGGCGAGGTGCTGGAGCGAGCGCGCCACCTGGTGCTGGATTCCGTCGGGCTCGCCTTCGCCTCGACGGCGTACCCCTTCAGCACGACCGCACGCGACGCGCTGACCACCTTCGGCACGGGTGACTGCCCGGTGCTCGGCACCAAGGACCTGCTGTCGCCGCGCGATGCGGCCGTGCTCAACGGTGTGCTGGTGCACGGGCTCGACTTCGACGACACCCACATCCCCGCGGTCACCCACGTCTCCGCCGCGGCGCTGCCCGCCGCGCTGTCGGCGGCGGTGGCGACCGATGCCACCGGGCTCGACCTGCTGACCGCCTACATCCTCGGCATCGAGGTCTCCGCCCGGATCGGCATCGCCGCGCACGGCGCGTTCCACGACATCGGCTTCCACCCCACCGGCGTGGCCGGCGCGTTCGGCAGCGCCGTCGCCGCCGGCAAGCTGATCGGCCTGGACGCGGCGGGGCTGACCATCGCCCAGGGTGTCGTCGGGTCGATGGCGTCGGGCCTGCTGGAATTCCTCGAGGACGGGGCATGGACCAAGCGGCTGCACCCCGGCTGGGCCGCCATGTCCGGGCTCACCGCGGCCACCTTCGCCCAGGCGGGCTGGACCGGCCCGGCGGCGGTCTACGAGGGCCGTTTCGGGCTGTTCAACACCCATCTGGCCGACCGGGAACGGCGGCCCGAGGCGGTGGCCGAGGGCCTGGGCACGCACTGGGAGCTGCTGCGCACGGCGGTCAAGCCGTACCCGGTGTGCCATTTCATCCACGCCTTCGCCGACAGCGCGCGAATTCTGCGGGAGGGCAACGCTCTTCGACACGGCAGCACCGGAGCCATACAGCTCGGTGACATCGAGTCGGTGCGGTGCGCGATCCATCCCACGCCGCGCAAGGTGGTGTGCGAACCGGAGCCGAACAAGTGGGCGCCGCGCTCGGAGTACGACGCGAAGTTCAGCCTGCCCTACGTGGTCGCCACCGTCCTGGCCCGCGGCCGGTTCACCCTGGCCGAACTGGACGATGCCGCCCTGGCCGATCCGGACGTGCTGGCGCTGGCCCGCAAGGTGGAGGTCGTCGACGACGCCGACAGCGCGTATCCGGCGGCCTATTCCGGCGCGGTCGAGATCCGGCTGACCGACGGCCGCACGATCAGCCACCGCGAACAGGTCAACCGCGGGCACGACGAGCGGCCGCTGACCAACGCCGAGATCGTCGAAAAGTTCACCGACAGCATGGCTCTGGCAACCGATACGGCGACGGCGGAACGGGTGCGAAGCGCCGTGCTCGGCCTCGGAACCGGCGCATCCGCCCGGGAGTTCGCCGAAGCCTGCCGCGGATAGTTCCACGCGGAAACGCGTGTGCCGTAGTGTTCGGTTGCTAGGATTTTCGGAGGGAATCCGAGGTCTGAGGGAGGTGCGGTGTCGGAAGAGAGGTCAGCGCCGAAGGGCGTCAATCCGTCTCAGCCGAGCTCCGCCCGGGTGTTCGATTATCTACTCGGCGGCAAGGACAATTACGAGGCCGATCGAGCCCTGGCCCAGCGCATGCTGGAGATCGCGCCCGATACCCGCACACTGGCCTGGTTCAGCCGCAAATTCCTCACCGGCGCTACACAACTGGCCGCCGAGGAGGGGGTGCGGCAGTTCGTCGATATGGGTGCCGGACTTCCGACGTCGCCGAACGTGCACGAGGTGGCGCAGAAGGTCGATTCCGCGGTGCGGGTGGCCTCCGTCGATTTCGATCCCATCGTGTTCGCGCACGCCAACGCGATGCTGGACGGCGAGCCCGATGTGACGGCGATTCTGGGCGATTTCCGCGACCCGCGCAACCTCCTGCACCGCCTGCGGACCGAGGCGAAGATAGACCTCGATCAGCCGATCGCGATGCTGGTCGTCGGCGTTCTCCACTACATCATGGACGACGAGAAACCCGCCGACCTCCTCGCGGTGTACCGGGAGGCGATGGCACCGGGCAGCTATCTGGCCTTCACCCACGGATCCACCGAGACCGCCGACGAATTCATCGACCGGACCACGACCGCGGCCCACGGCAGTCCGTCCCAGGTCGTCTATCGGTCCGCGGCCCAGGTCGAGGCGCTCCTCGGCGGCTTCGAGATCCTCGATCCCGGCATCGTGCCCATTCAGAAATGGATCGGCGACGACCTGCCGACGACCAGGCTGGAACTGCTCGGCGGCATCTGCCGCAAGCCCGGCTGACCGCGCGGCTCGATTCGCCCGGCCCCACGGGCACCGCCTACCGGACCACCGGCCATCCGACCACTGTCGGCACCGACTATTCGGCCACTGTCGACACCGACTATTCGGCCGCGGCCAGCGCGGCGGCCCGCCCGACGAGCGCCTCGGCCACCTCCCGGGTGCGGCGGCCCAGGCCGCACGGGCTCGCGACGCCGTCCACCGGGCGGCCCAGCCCGCGCTCGATGCGGTGCAGGGTCTCCACCTGCTCCGCCTCGCTCGGCACGTCGTCCACGAATCCCGCGTAGAACGCGGTACCCGGGCCGAGGGCCAGATCGGCCAGCGGGGCGAAGAATTCGGCCTGCGCGGACTCCGGCAGATGTCTCGCGGCGAGCGGGCCGTGCACGAACTCCAGCGGCCGCCCCGACGGCCAGTGCCGGACAACCGAATTGGCGAGATCCACGAGCGGCCGGGCGGTGCGCAGGGTGGCGCGCGCCCGGTTGCGCCTGCTGCCCAGGCACAGGTGCACCCCGAATCGCGTGCCCCCCGGCGCCGCCGCGGCCAGCGCGGCTATTCCCCTGCCGAAGCCCATCGCCGCATCCAGCTGCCGGTGCACCGCCTGCCCCTTCGCCATGAACACCAGCTCCGCGGGTGCCTCCAGCTGGATGACCACGTCGCTGCCGGCCGATCGGCGCACGTCGGCGATGGCACGCACGGTGGCGTCCGCGAATGCCTTGCGATAGGTGGGTATACCGGATACTCCCATGCCGGTGAAGGCCATCGTCACGGCCGACGGCATGCCGATCTGGAGGGCGAGATCGGTCCGGCCGGACGCGGCGCGCAATTCCCCGAAGATCGGCAGCGCCTCCTCGGCTTCCCGGAGATAGCCGAGATCCATTGCGTCACCGCGCAATTCGGAGCCACGGGGAACGCGGTGGTAGATCCGGTCCGGATTGGCCCGGCGCCCGGGCGGCTTCACCTCCAGCACCCCCTGCGACACCAGATCCGCGAAGATGGGCTCGACGTAGAATTCGTACCGGCGAGTCTCTCCGATGGGCAGGGTCCGCAGCCGGGATCCCGCACCGTCCAGCATGGTTCGCATGGCGTCCGACGTGCTCGCAGCCGGAAAACTACCTACGAAATGGACGGCCCGCTCGAACATGCCCCGTATGTTAGCCGCCAGGTTTCTCCGGATTCGCCCAATGCGGACAATATCGTCGGCGAGTCGCACGCCAGCGCGTACGAATACCGAACCGATCGGTCGACGCCGAAAGGTTGCCACAGCCCTCCTGGTAACGGGTTGCGACGCAACCGAATCCGCTATAGCCTGCTTCACCGACCCCCTGCTTCACCATGGGATATGGATCTCGACTGGCAGTCCCCCACATCTCGGCACAAGGGAGCGCTTCGCGTGCGAGCCTCGGTACGAGCAATTTCCGCCGCCCTGGCGACAGTGGCGTTCGCCTGTTTCGTGCCCGCCGCGGCCCAGGCCGATCCGCCGTCCGACCGGGATTGCCGGTCCTTTCCCTTCGCGGTGCCGCAGGGACAGCTGGCGGCGACGCTGTGCCTGCCGCCGGGACAGCCGACCGACACCGTGATGGTGCTGATGTCGGGCTCCAACTACAACGGCCAGTACTGGGACTTCCCGTACGAACCGGAGACCTACAACTTCCGGCAGGCGATGAACGAGGCCGGCTACGCGACGCTGGTGGTCGACCGGCTCGGGAACGGTGCCAGCAGCAAGCCGCCCGCCCTGTCGCTGACCGCGAACACCACGGCGGAGGCTCTGCACCAGATCGTCCGGTCGGCCCGGCGCGGGATCGCGGGCGCACAGCCGTTCGGCAAGGTCATCACCGTCGGCCACTCGTTGACGTCGGGCACCTCCGTCATGGAGGCCGCCGCCCACCGCGATGTCGACGGCGTGCTGCTGACGGGGTACTCGCACGCCCCCAGCTACGGCGAGATCCTCGGCGTGATCTCCAGCTACTACCCGGCCGTCAACGATCCGCGATTCGCCGGCCGCGGATACGATCCGAACTATCTGACCACCCGGCCCGGCTCTCGGATGCACGATTTCTTCGACCCCGCCGACGCCGACCCGGCGGTGGTCGACCTGGACGAGAAGACGAAGGAGGTCTTCTCGCTCAGCGAATATCCCGACGGGATGCTCTCCATGCTGCCGGGCATGTCGTCCTTCATCGACGCCCCGGTGATGATCGCCACCGGCAGCAAGGACCGGCTGTCCTGCGGCATCGGTTACGCGGTGTGCGCGAGTTCCGAGACGTTGCATGCCGCGGAGGCGCCGTACTTCGCGCCGGAGGCCCGGCTGCGCACCTTCGTGCTGCCCGGCAGCGGGCATTCGGTGAACCTCGCCCGCAACACGGTCGATTACCAAGCCGCCGTTGTCGATTGGGCGAACTCGATCACCGGGCGCTGACCGCGAACTCGGTCACCGGGCGCCGACGTGCACCGGATCAGTCGTCCGGATCGCTCACCTGCACCAGCGATTTGCCGATCTTGTCGCCGGTGAACAGCTTCGCGTACGCGTCGAGCGTGTTCTCGATGCCCGGCGTCACATCGAAGGCCATGCGCAGCTTGCCCTCGTCGTACCAGGGGCGCATGCTGCGGTTCAGGTCCGGGCCGCGGTGGTAGAAGTCGGGGGAGAAGAACCCCCGCACCGTGAGCCGCTTCATCAGGATCTGGTCGAACCTGGCGGGGCCGGGTAGCGCCTCGTCGTGGTCGTAGTGAACGAGTAAGCCGCACAGGGCGATTCGGCCGAACAGCGCCATATTTCCCAGTACGGAGTCCAGCACCGGGCCGCCCACGTTGTCGAAATAGACGTCCACGCCGCCGGGGCAGGTCTCCCGGAGGGCCCGCTCCAGGTCACCGGCGCCACGGTCGATGGCCGCGTCGAATCCGAGTTCGCCCGTGAGCCAGGCGGATTTCGCCGCGGAGCCGGTGATGCCGACGACGCGGCAGCCGTGCAGCTTCGCGATCTGCCCCGCGAGCGCACCCGTGACCCCGGAGGCCGCCGAGACGACGAAGGTCTCCCCCGGCTGCGCCGCGCCGTACTCCAGCACGCCCAGGTAGGCGGTCCAGCCGTTCGCGCCGAAGACGCCGAGATGCTGACGCGGGTCGGCCAGTCGCCGGGTGACCCGCTCGGCATACACCTCGTCCGGCCGCACCACCGAGAAATCCGACCACTGGCCGTACGCGCGGACCAGATCCCCGCTCCGGAAATCGGGATGCCGCGATGCCACCACCGACCCCAGCACGGTGCTCACGACCGGTGAACCCAGCGGTGTCGCCGGTGAATACGAGTCCTCCCGCGGGCCCATCCACATCCGGGTTCCGGCATCCAGGGAGAAGTAGATGTTGCGGACGAGAACCTCACCGTCGGCCAGGTCCGGGGTCTCGCCGTCCACCAACTCGACCGCATCCGCGTAGCGATGCCCGTCGGGCCGGCGCGCCAATACCCACTGCCTGTTCTTCTCGCCCACAGGAGAACTCGCTTTCCGGAATCGGGCCCGTCGTCTCGAGCCGCTGGCGGAGCGCCAGCCTAGTGCCGCGACCGGCGCCCCTGCCCGCCGACGACCGCGACGCGATGCACCCGCGGCGCTCCCCCGGGCCACGGTCGACGGACGGAAACCGGACACCGAAGCGCCCGCTAGAGCGGAGGTTATGGCTCCCGAATCTCACCACCCGCCCGCATCCGGACCTGTGGGCAAGTTCACGGCGAGGATTCAGCCGGCGCGGCTACTCGGAGAGGGCGAGGGTGCGGCGGGCTCGGCGGACGACGGCGAGGTCGACAAGCTTGCCGTCGAGCACGAGGACGCCGGAGCCCTCGCGGTCGGCCTGTTCGGCGCTCGCGACGATCTCGCGGGCGCGGTCGACCTCGGCGGGAGCCGGGGTGAGAACCTCGTGCACCGCCGCGGCCTGGGCCGGGTGGATGCACATCCGGCCGAAGAAGCCCCAGCGCTGCAGCGTGGCCGTATCCGCGCGGAAACCCGCGTCGTCGTCGAGGACGGCCGAGACCGGGGCGGGCGGCGGGGCGATGCCCGCCGCCGACGCCGCCGCGACCACCCGCGAGCGCGCCCAGGCCAGCGGTCCGGCATCGACATCCGGTGCGGCCGTGCCGAGTTCGACGGACAGGTCGTATTCGCCGATGCCGAGCGTGCGTACCGTGGCACACGCCGCGATCTCGGCCGCCTGCCACAGGCCCGCCGCGGTCTCCAGCAGCGGAAGCAGGGGGCGGTCGGTCCGTTCCGCGAGCGAACGCACCTGGGCCGCTTCGGCTTTCGGTATCACGATGCCGGCGAACGGTACCTCACCGAGCAGCGCGTCCAGATCGCCCGCGAGATAGTCGGAATGGCTGTTGATGCGCACCCACACCGCGGCGGCGGTCGCCGGATTCTCGCGCAGCCAGCCCACCAAACCGTCTCGCGCACCCGGCTTCTCGGCGGGTGCGACGGCATCCTCGAGGTCCGCGATCACGACATCGGCGCGGGCGGCCGCCCCGGCCAGCCGGTCCAGCCGGTCGGCCGGGCAGAACAGCCAGCTGCGCGGCGGCGCGGTCACCAGCCGACCTTTCCCTTGCCCGCGCTCAGCGAGCGGGCGATGACGGTGCGCATGATGTCGCTGGTGCCCTCGCCGATCGTCATCAGGATCGAATCCCGGTACAGCCGTTCGACTTCGAATTCGGTCGAGAAGCCGTAGCCGCCGTGGATGCGCATGGCGTTCTGGGCCGCCTGCAACGCGACCTCGGAGGCGAACAGCTTGGCCATGCCGGTCTGCAGATCCGAGCGCTCGCCGCGGTCCACGTGGGTCGCCGCCCAGTAGGTGAGCAGCCGGGCCGCCTGCAACTGGGTCGCCATATCCGCCAGCTTCATCTGGATCGCCTGGAAGCCGGCGATCGGCTGACCGAATGCCTGCCGCCCGTTGGCATAGTCGAGCGACTCGTCGTAGGCGCGCTGCGCGATGCCCAGGCTGCGCCCGGCGATGTTCAGCCGGCCGATCTCCAGCGCCGACAGCACCTGCTGCATGCCGCGGCCCTCGGTGCCGCCCAACAGGTTTCGCGAAGGAACCCGGACGCCGGTGAACACCACCTCGCACGATTCGGTGCCCTTGTAACCGAGCTTCGGGATGTCCCTGGTCACCTCGAAGCCCGGGGCGTCGGCGTCCACCAGCAGCACGCTCATGCCCTTGTGTGCCGGCGAGGCCGACGGATCGGTCTTCACCAGCACCGGCAGCGGATCGGCGTAGCGCGCGTTGGTGATCCACATCTTGCTGCCGTTGATGATGTAGTCGTCGCCGTCGCGGGTGGCGACCGTGCGGATGCCCTGCAGGTCCGTGCCCGCGTCGGGTTCGGTCAGCGCGATGCCGGTGCGGCGCGCCCCGGTCGCCAGCTCCGGCAGGTACCGGGACTTCTGCTCGTCGGTGCCGTGCCGCGAGAGCATCCAGCACGCCAGCGAGTGGCTGCCCAGGATGCCGGCCACGCCCATCCAGCCCCGCGCGATCTCCTCGAACATCAGCGTGAACGAGACGAAGTCGGCGCCGGACCCGCCGTACTCCTCCGGGATCGTCAGGCCGAACAGGCCCATCTGCTTCATCTGCTCGACGATCTCGGTCGGATAGCGGCCGGACTGCTCCCAGTCCCGCGCCACCGGCACGATCGCGGAGTCCACCAATCGGCGCAGGGCGGAACGGAATTCGCGCTGATCCTCGTTCAGTTGGAAATCCATGTGTCAGTGTCCTTTCGAGGCTGTCATTCCGGGGCGGCGGCACCGAAGGCGCCGCGGCCGGCGAGCTCGTCGAACCGCTCGGGTGACAGGCCGGCGATCTCGCACAGCACCGAGCGGTTGTCCTCGCCCATGCGCGGGGCCCGGCGGTGGTCGTCGCGGAACCGGCCGGCGCGCACGGGCGACACCACCTGCCGCACGGCGCCGAACCGCGGGTGCTCGGTGGCGACGACCATGCCGCGGGCCGCGGTGTGCTCCTCGTCCAGCGCCTGCGCCACCGTGTTGACCGGCGCGCACGGCACGCCGCGTTCCTCCAGCAGCGCAAGCCATTCCGCGGTCGTGCGCCGGGCCAGTTCGGCCTCCATGCGCTCGATGCATTCGGCCGAGTTCTCGTAGCGCAGCGCGGGTGTGCCGAACCGTTCCTCGGCCGCCCAGGCCGGGCTGTCCATCGCCTCGACGAGGCGCTCCCAGAACTTCTGCTTGGCGCAGCCGATGACGATCCAGGAGTCCGCGGTCGGGAAGTTCTGGAACGGCACCAGGCTCGGATGCGCCGAGTTGTGCGTGCGCGCCGGTTCGAAGCCCTCGTTCAGATGCCAGGTCGCCAGGTAGGTGAGCATGTTCAGGGCGGTGTCGAAAAGGCTGACGTCACAATCCATTCCGACGCCGTCGCGGCGGGCGGCGTGCACCCCGGACAGCAGCGAGATCGCCGCCACCAGGCCGCCGGAGTAGTCGACCATGGACAGCCCGGACTTGGCGGGCGGGCCGTCCGGCTCACCGGTCACCGACATCCAGCCGCACAGCCCCTGCAACATGTAGTCGTAGCCGGGCTGGGTGCTGCGCGGCCCGGTCATCCCGTACCCGGACAGCGAGCAGCACACGATGCGCGGATTGATCTCCTCGAGATCGGCGTAGGTGATCCGCATCTTGGTCGGCACGTCACCGCGCAGATTCGAGTACACCGCGTCGCTGACCTTCACCAGCTCCTCGAACGCCTCCCGGCCGGCGGGATCGGACAGGTCGAGGGTCACCGACCGCTTGTTGCGGTTGAAGGTCTCGAAGAACAGCGAGTCGCCGTCCTCGGCGTAGGGCGGCACCCCGCGACCCACGTCGCCGCCGATCCGCGGATCCTCGATCTTGATCACCTCGGCGCCCAGGTCGGCCAGGTGCACGGAGCCGAAGGGCCCGGCGCCGTACTGTTCGACCGCCACGATGCGCACGTCCGCCAGCGGCAAACGGGTTGTGCCGCCCCTCATTTCGGCACCACTCATGTCGACTCCGCTCACTTCGATTCCCCGGTCGCCTCGATCGACAGCGGGCCGTTCTTCGCCCGCGGGAACGAATCGATATCCGCCGCCGCGCTGCGCCGGTACAGCAGGATCGTCCGATCGAACGACAGGCACTCGTCGCCGTCGGCGTTCAGCGCCCGGCTGTGCACCTCGACCAGCCCGGCATACGGCTTCGAGGCCGATTCGCGCTTACCCGTGCACAGCGACTCCGCGTACAGGGTGTCGCCGACGAACACCGGGTGGGTGAGCTCGACATCGGTCAGCGCCAGGTTCGCCACCGCGCGCTGGCTGACGTCGGTGACGCTCATGCCGATCAGCATGGCGATCGTCAGACCCGAGTTGACCAGCACCTTCCCGAACGGGGTCTGCGACGCGTAGTGCGCGTCGAAGTGGGCCGGGTGGGTGTTCATGGTGAGCAGGGTGAACCAGGTGTTGTCGGCCTCGCTGATCGTGCGGCCCAGCGGATGCCGGTATACGTCACCGACCTCGAAATCCTCGTAGAAACGTCCCTGCCATCCGGTGTGCACCGTCACGGCGCAGCCTCCTTCATCCCTGATCGGCGGTCCCGCCGGAGCCCCGGCGGGCGTCGATCCAACGTCCTCGTTGAATACATCAGATGTTTTACATGTCGCGCGATGATTAGCGATACTAACAGCCCAGTAGCGCCACAAGGCAAGGGTTGACAGCGCCAGATCGTTAATGTCTGATGTTTTAGGTTGTAAGCTACGTCACTGGGGAGTGTCAATGGACGCCACACCCGTCGCACCGCCGACCCGCGCGGCCGACGCCCGACTCGACCGGATCCCGGTCGTCACCCGCTCGCACCGCATCTGGGTGGCGCTGCTGGGAATCTTCTTCACCTTCGACCTGGTCGACCTGAACACGTTCGCCTACGTCGCGCCCGCCCTGCGCAGCGAATGGGGGCTGTCGATCACCGCCGTCGGCGCCGTGACCTCGGTGTCGTTCCTCGGCATGTTCCTCGGCGGGCTGCTCGGCGGCCGCCTCGCCGACCGATTCGGCCGGCGGCCGACCATCCTGGGCTCCGCGGTGTTCTACTCGACCTTCTCGCTGCTCTCGGCGGTGTCGGTGAACGTCGAGATGCTCGCCGTCACCCGGGTGCTGACCGGCTTCGGCCTGCAGGCCATGACCGGCGTGCTGCTGGTGTACGTCACCGAGATGTTCCCGAGGGAACAACGCGGCCGTTACCAATCGCTCACGCTCGCACTGGGATTGCTCGGGGTGCCGATCGCGGCGGCGGTGTCGCGGCTGCTGGTGCCGATCGGGCCCGGCACGTGGCGGTGGGTGTTCGTGATCGGCGCGGGCGGCATCGTCGGGGTGATCCTGTCGGTGCGACTGCTCCCGGAGTCGATCCGCTGGCAGGTCGCCCAGGGGCGTGCCGAGGAGGCCGAACCGGTGCTGGCGAAGCTGGAGTCCGAGGCCCGCGGGATCCTGGGCCGCGACCTGCCGGAACCGGGCCCGGCCGTGGAGACCGCGGAGTCCGGGAACATCCGCGAACTCCTGCGGCCGCCCTACCTCCAGCGGCTGACCGTCGCGTCCGCGGTGATGATCTGCCTCATTCTGGGGTTCTACGGGTTCAGCTCGTGGATCCCGACGCTGCTGGTCGAGGACGGCTACACGCAGACCGAGAGCCTGAACTACTCGCTGGTGCTGGCCATCGGCGCGGTGCCGGGCGCGCTGCTGGCCTGGCCGCTGGTGGACAGGTTCGAGCGTAAGACCCTCATCCTCGGGATCAGCCTGGTCGTCACCGTGTTGCTGCTGGCGTTCGGCATCTCGTCGGGGGCCGTGCTGGTCATGGTGATCGGCTTCCTGATCAACATGCTGATGCAGATGCTCGTGGCGGTGCTCTACACCTATCTACCGGAGGTCTTCCCGACCCGGCTGCGCGGGCTGGGCGCGGGATGCGCCAACAGCGTCGGGCGGCTGTCCGGTGCGGCGGGCGCGTTCATCGTGGGCGGGGTGTACTCGGGTCTGGGATACACCGCGGTCTTCCTCTATCTGGCCCTGGTCATCCTGCTGCTCGGCACGCTGCTGGCGCTGTTCGGCGAGCGCACGACCCGGCGCCGGCTCGAGGATGTCGGCTCGGCGCCCGAACCCGCGTAGGTGGCCGGGAGCCCCGCCCCGGTCCTCCAGAGGAGCGGCCGGGGCGCGGTGATCACCGACAGGCCGCGCTCACCGAAGGCGGCGAAAATCAGCCTCGCACACGGTAGTTCCGCACCACCACGGCCAGGCAGGCGATCGCCACGAGCGCGCCCGCACCGAGCATCCACGGATAACCGGCTCCCACGGCCTGGTGCAGGAAGGCCAGCAGTGCGGGCAGGCCGAAACCGATGTAGCTGACCGAGTAGAAGACCGCGGTCAGACCGGCGAGATCGCCGGGCTCGGCGAGGCGCTCGATCTCCTGTAG
Source organism: Nocardia sp. BMG51109 (assembly GCF_000526215.1). Classification (NCBI taxonomy): domain Bacteria; kingdom Bacillati; phylum Actinomycetota; class Actinomycetes; order Mycobacteriales; family Nocardiaceae; genus Nocardia; species Nocardia sp. BMG51109. The sequence continues at coordinate 4,915,578 of NZ_JAFQ01000004.1, read as the reverse complement.
CCCGGCGACCAGGCCCATGCCGTTGCCGGCACCGAGAATCAGCGCGGCGACCAGCGCCACCCACAGCGTCAGCGTGGCCGCGGCGACCGCGGCGACGACCATGCCCGCCGATACCAGGATCAGTGCCACGATCGACGTGCGCGCGGTGCCGGGGCGATCGATCCGGCGGGCCATCGACTGCAGGGCGAATCCGGTGCCCAGGGTGAGCACGGTGAGCAGCGCCGAGAACGCGATCGGCGCCCCGCGCACCTGGTCGGCCAGCAGCGTCGGCAGCACCGCGTAGGACGTCCCGACCGACGCGAACACCCAGACCGCGACCGGCAGCGCGACGCCGCGGAACCGGCGATGCCCCGACACCGGAACCTTCAGATCATCGATGAGGCGGCCCGGATTCTCCTGCGGCGCCAGCGTTTCCGGGGCGCGAGCCACCCAGGCCGTCCCGGCGAGACACAACGCGAGATTGACCAGATAGGCGAGCGAGTTCGGCCACGGCGCCCACTGTGCCAGCGCCCCGGCGATTCCGGCGCCGAGCGCGAACCCCGCCGTGAGGCTCATGGCGGAACGGCGGGCGCCGGTGCCGACGGCTGCCGCCGAATACGGTTGCTGCGACAGCTCTTTCACCCAGCTGCCGCCCACGGCCATGGCCAGCCCCAGCGCGACCCCGCTGAGCACCCGCCCCACCGACAGCACCGCCACCGACTCCGCACCGGCCGCCAGCAACAGCGATCCGGCACCGGCGATCAGCGGCGCCGGGCACATCAACCGGCGGCGCCCGTAGCGATCCGACAGCGGCCCGCCGATCAGCAGCGCGGGCACGATGCCCAGCACGTAGTCGAACAGCAGCACGTCCACGGTGGTGACCGACAGGCCGTGGTTCTTGTACATCACCAGCAGCGGCGTGAATTCGTTTCCGCCCCAGGCGATCGCGAACATCGCCGCGGCGACGCCCCACCAGGCCCGCGGCGCCGTCCCCGCCGCCGGCGACAGTTCGGGAGCCGTCGCCGTACTCGCCACCGAAGCCTGCGCTCCGACGACACCTCGCATGTCGGTCACAGTCCCTTCAGCTCCAATTGGTGCACCCCCGACAAGTGTTCGACCAGCAGCGCCGCGAACCCCTCGGCATCACCGGCCTCGATACGGTCGGCCAGGCGGCCGTGCTGTTCGACGATCTGCTCGGCGCCGCGGGCATGACGGCGCACCGCGGCGCTGTTCATCCGCCGCTGCCGTTCGCGCAGCGAATCGTAGAAACCGATCAGCAGCGGATTGCCCGCGGCGACCACGAGCGTGCGGTGGAACTCGGTATCCATCGCGGCGAACTGTTCGAGGTCCCCCGCCGCCGCGAACTCGCGCTGCCGTTCGATCGCTTCTCGCAGCGCCTCGGCGACACCGGCCCGATCCGCCGCCGCCAGCCCCCGCGCCGCCGCCGTCTCCACGACGTAGCGCGCGTGCACCACATGTTCGGCCTCCCCCGCCGGCACCGGCACCACCAGCGCACCCCGCTTGGGATACAGCTTCATCCACCCCTCGGTCTCCAGCCGCAGGAACGCCTCCCGCACCGGGGTCCGCGACGTCCCGAGATCCGTCGCGATCTCCCCCTCGCTGATCAGCTCCCCGCCGGGCAGCGCCCCGGCCAGAATGCGCTCCTTGACCTCCCGGTACGCCCGCTCGGCCGATGAATACGTCTTAGACACAAGATGCACACTAGCTGTCGGCACAGCACGCCGACTCACCGACCCCTTACCGGGGCTAACGAATTCCGGGGTGCCTGCCGGTCACCGCGGCGCAAAAGCGCGCAAGAAGGTATCCACTCCGGCGGAGACCGTCTCGTCGACGATCGAATCCGACAGCGGAAGGGTGCCCGAGCCCGACAACATCGCCAGCCGGTCGGTGACCAGGGCGACAAACTGACTCGCCGCACGAGTCGGATCCGGCAACCGGAGGTGGCCGTTGTTGGCCACCAGCGCCAGCCGCCCGGCCAACATGTCCAGAACCTCGCCGGAGCCGCCCAGCTGAACCTCTTCGTACAACTCCGGGAACCGGGCGATCTCGGCGTCCAGCAGGCGCCGCATCAGCCACACCCGCTCGCTGCGCATGCATCTGACCAGCTCGTACCCCATCCGGAGCAGTTCGGCCCGCAGATCCTCCGGATCGGCCGGCAGCGACCGCGCCGCCCGCAGCGGACTCGCGTGGAACTCCTGCGCCGCGTCGAGTATCGACGCGCGAAACAGATTCTCCTTGCCGCCGAGGTGGTTGTAGATCGTCCGCTTGGCCACGCCCGCGCGCGCGGCGATCTCGTCGACGGTGGCCGCCGGGTATCCGACCTCACCGAACACCTCGAGCGCGGAATCGAGGATGGCCCGACGCTTGTCCAGCCTGCCGCGCGGTGTGACCGGGATCTCTGTGGCAGCCATATTGCCAGGGTACCAGCATGGACATTACCTTGCACTTATCAGTGCAATTATAGAATCCTGATCGGATACTTAATTATGACGACAAGGTCAGAACGCCTGGACCCCGCGCTCCGCAAACTCCTGGTCACGATGACCCTCGGGGCATTCCTCGCCCTGCTCGATACGACGATCACCGGTGTCGGGGTCGAGACCCTGGTGCACGAGTTCGGTACGACGCTCGCGGCCATGCAGTGGGTGACCACCGCATATCTGCTGGCCGTCTCGATGGCCGCGCCCCTGACGGGCTGGGCTATCGACCGGTTCGGCGCCCGGCGCATGTGGCTGATCGGGCTGTCGCTGTTCGTCGCCGGCTCCGTGGCCTCCGGGTGTGCCTGGGACGTGCCGAGCCTGATCGCGACGCGACTGCTGACCGGCTTCGGCGGCGGCATGCTCGAACCCATCATGCTGGCGACCCTCGCCGGCGCGGCCGGGCAGCACCGCGTCGGCCGGGTGCTCGGCCTGGCCTCGATCCCGCTGACGGCCGGGCCGGTGATCGGTCCCGTCGTCGGCGGGCTGCTGCTGCAGGTCCTGCCGTGGCAGGCGATATTCCTGATCAAGGTGCCGGTCGGTGTGCTGGCAATCGTGCTCGCACTACGGGTCATGGCCGCCGACAAGCCGGTCTCCGGCAGCGCGGCCCAGCGCCTCGACGTACTCGGAGTCGCCCTGGTCCCGCCGGGTTTCGCCGCCATCATGTTCGCGCTGACCCAAGCGGCCGGCGGCTTCTCCACACCGGTTCTCCTCGCCGGAGTCATCGGCGTCGCCTTGTTCGCCGGATACGCCGTGCACGCGTTGCGCACCCGGCACGAACCGCTGATCGACCTGCGGTTGTTCGGCAGCGGCGGGTTCGCCGCGAGCGTGTCGGTGTTGTTCCTGGTCGGCGCGGTGATGTTCGGGACGATCTTCCTGCTGCCGCTGTATTTCCAGCAGATCGGCGGGCACGGCGTCATGGCGGCCGGATTGCTGTTGGCGCCCTTCGGAATCGGCGCCATGATCGGGCAACCGCTGTCGGGGCGGCTGTCCGACCTGATCGGCGCGCGGCCCCTCGTAGCCGGCGGCGGCGCGCTGCTGGTTCCCGGATTCTTGTCCTATGCGCTGGATGGCAACGGAATCCTCACTGTCGCAGGACTTGTCGCCGTCGGATTCGGACTCGGCGTCGTCGCTTCGGCCACGATGGGATCGGTGTATCGCACCGTCGCACCCACCGCGACCTCGCGGGCGACGGCGGTGTTGTTCATCGTGCACCAGATCGGCGGCGCGCTGGGAATCACGCTGCTCACCCTGATCCTGCAGAACGCCGCGGACACCGGGCCGGGGGATGCGACGTTCCGCGTGACGTTCTGGTGGCTGGTCGCCGCCGGGCCGGTGATCTGCGCCGCGGCGACAATTCTGCCGGGACGGACCACACCGGCAGCCCAGCCGGTTCCCGCGGCCTCCGAAGCCGCATGACATTCCGTGCCGGACGACGGTCTCAGCCGGAGCCCGGCCGGATGACGACCCCGGTCGCGCGGCGACTCCGATCGGACGGGCCCGTGCCGGAATCGGTTGTTCCGGAGGTACTTCTAGGGGCGGACAGGCCGTATCTCCTGGCCGTCGGGCTGCCCGGGCTCGTGCTCGGCATCGGCAGCGCCGCCGCGTTCACCCCGATCACCGTGGCCGCGACCAGCGGGGTCCCCGACGCCGAGCAGGGCACGGCCGCCGGACTTCTCAACACCACACGTCAGCTCAGCGGCGCGATCGGCCTGGCGGCACTGAGCACGGTGGCGGCCACCGTGACCGGCCGCTCCGGCGGACCGGACGATCCGGCTGCGCTGTCGCACGGGTATGCCGTGGCGCTCGCCGTCGCGGCGGCCTGCCTGGTCGTCGCCGCGTTGCTCGCCGCGGTCGTCATGCCGCGAGATGCCTGAAGCCCCGGAAAAGACCGGGCCACAACCGATGTAGGCACTATCCGAGCGGGCCGTCGTGGCCTTGCGCTTCAGTCGCCCGTGGTGCCCGGCTCGGGTATCTCCTCGGGACGATAGTTCGGCAGCCGGGTCGCGGGAACGATGGCGGTGGCGCTGATTCCGGCAAGAATCAGCAGGCCGAACTTGAGCGTGTCCAGCCGGACCTGTTCGTTCACGGCCACCGCGGCCTCCACCTCGGCCGGCGACGCGCCGATCCGGTGCAGGGTTTCGCGCAGCTGGTCGTTGCCGACGAAGTTGACATTGTCCAAATTCACCCGGGCGACAAGCGATTCCGGCAGTTCCGTGTGATCGGCCAGGGCCCTGCCCACCCCGAGGCCGAGAATGGTCACCAGCAGCGCACCCGCGACGGCCGTGCCGACGGCCGATGCCAGGTTCTGCGTGGTTCCGCGGACCGATCCGACATCGCCCGCAAGGCTTTTCGGCACGGCCGTCACCAGGACGTTGAAGACGAGGGTGACCAGTGCGCCCTGGCCGATGCCGAAGACGATCAGCCCGGCGATGGTCGGCAACGTCTCCCAGTTGTTGGTGACGACGTAGGCCAGCCACACCAGGGCGACGGTCGTGAGCACGAAGGCGAATACCCCGATCGCCTTGGGGCTGAAGCGTGTATAGAAGCGGACGACGAGGGTCGCGGTGAGGAACACCGTCAGGTTGAACGGCATCATCGCCAGGGAGGTGTCGAAAGGCGTTCGCCCCTGCACGATCTGGATGTAGAGCGGGACGGTGAAGTTCAGCGCCGCCTCGAGCGCCACCACGACGAACATCGCGTAGACCGCGGCCCGTTCACTGGAGCGGCCCAGCACCGACAGATCCACCAGCGGCACCTGCCCGGCCCTCGTGCGGCGGCGGGTCCAGAAGAAGAACGCCTGTCCGAGAACGACTCCGGCGACGATCAGCACCGGCGCGGGCGAGACGCCGAGCACGTCGAAGGGCGCGGACTCGTCGGCGAAGAAGACGCCCCAGGCGTTGAGGTTGTTGAATCCGAGCGTCAGCACCACGATGGCGGCGCCGATCAGCACCGCACCCACCAGATCGATCGTGATTGCCGCATCGCCGCGATCGGAGCGCAGGGTGAAACTGAAGACGAATACGAGTACCGCGATGCCGATGACGATCGCGAACACCGGGCGCCAGCCGACGAGGGTGCCGAGCGCGCCGCCGATCAGGAACGCGCTGACACCCGACAGGGCACGCGCCGAGCCGAGCGATCCGATGGCCGTCGCCTGCTGGCCGCCGTGATAGTTCTCGGCGATCAGCGCGACCAGGGACGGAACGATGATGGCCGCCGACGCCCCGGCCACGGCCTGTGCCGCGATGGCCCACGCGATCGACGGCGACAGCACCATCATCACGGCCGACACGCCGAAGGTGGCGATCACCACCCGGAAGGTCAGCACCCAGCCGATCCGCTGCCCGAGCTTGGCGCCCACCATGACCAGGGCGGCGACGGCGAGTCCGTAGACCACGATGGTCGAACTCACCACCGTGGGCGCGGAATCGAAGTCGTCGACCATGCCGCCCAGCGAAACCGGCAGTGCGGCAACGTTGAACGACATCAGCACCTGCGCGAGGAACAATCCCGCCATCGGCAGCCAGGATCTGCGCTCGTCCGGCGGTGCGCCGGTGGTCGGCACGGTGGTCATGCGGTACCGCTCCTCTGCGTCGTCGGGGGAACAGTCGGCGGGTGGACCTCGGAAGCGAAGACGTTCAGGCCGAGCGTGCGCGACAGATAGGCGACGGCCCGCTGGCCGCGCACGCTGTTGCCGGCGGAATCCAGTGGCGGCGAGAAGGTTCCGATCGCGCCCTTGCCGGGCGCGACGGCGACGATGCCGCCGGACACCCCCGATTTCGCGGGCAGTCCGATCTCGAACAGCCATTCGCCGGAGCGTTCGTACATCCCGGTCGCCGCCAGCACCGACAGCGTGTCCCGGCACACCGCGGGAGTGACGACCCGCTCGCCGGTCACCGGGTTGACGCCGCCGTCCGCGAGCGTGGCCCCCATGACGGCGATATCGCGGGCGCTGACCCGCAGCGCGCACTGCCTGGTGTAGACGTCGACGACTCGCAGCGGGTCGATATCGATCCGCCCGTAACTTTCCAGCAATTGCGCGAGGGCGCGGTTGCGATGATTGGTGGCACTCTCCGAGCGGAAGACGGTGGTGTCGATGTCGAGCGGCCGCCCGGCGAATCGGGACAGACCCGATCGAATCCGTTCCCACCGCTCGTCCGGGGAGGCGGCGGGCATCAGCGCGGTCGTCGCCAGCGCTCCCGCGTTGACCATCGGATTCATCGGGTGGCCGTCGTTGAGTTCCATCGCGATCACCGAGTCGAACGGCAGACCGGTGTTGTCGACGCCCACCCGATCGCGGACCACGTCGTGCCCAAGTTGGTCGCAGACCAGCGCGTACACGAATGCCTTCGAGATGGATTGGATCGTGAACTCGACATCGGCCGCGCCCGCGGCGTGCATATCACCGGCCACCTCCGCGACGACGACGCCGAACAATCCGGGGTCGGCCTCGGCGAGCACGGGAATGTAGTCGGCGACGGCTCCGGCACCGTGTCCGCGATACCGCCCGTAGGCCGCCGCGACGAGTGCTTCGACGCGATCCCACGCGGGGAGACGCCCCGTCGACACGGCCTGCCGGACCCCCGCCACATCGGTCTCCACTCGCCCCTCCCGGCTCCGCAGTCGGCACCTACGACTTCCCGGCAAACGCTAGGTTATGAAGGATGCCGATCCCGGTATTCCGGCGGCGTTTCTCGCCGCGGCTCAGCCGAGTGACCCGTTCGGGCCGTGTCAGCCCGCGGCCCCGGGATCGTCGGACAAGCCGAGGCGGAGATGTTCGCTGTGGTAGACCGCCTCGTCCAGGAGTTGGGCGACGTGGTTGTCGTAGAGGCTGTAGACGATGCTGCGGCCGGTGCGGGCACCGACGACCAGGCCGAGGTTGCGCAGCAGGCGGAGCTGGTGGGATACCGCGGACTGTTCCATGCCGACCGCCTCCGCCAGCGCGCTGACCGGCTGCGGCCCCTGGCGCAGTTCGGTGAGGATCAGCAGCCGGCTCGGCGTCGCCAGCGCCTGCAGGGTCGTCGCGACGTGCGTGGCGGCATCGACATCCAGCCGCGCCGCGGCACGGCTGCGGCCCTCGACTCCGTGTCCCATACCGGCGCATTCTACCGGGGGCTTAATACATGAAGACGTCTTCATTTATTCTGATATTGTCGCGGAGGTCCGATCGTCGTCACCGTTACGGAGGTGCCTCGTGGTCGCGCCGACCCGCACACCGCCCCGCCCGGCACCCGCCTTGCCGAGGCAGCGCACCAAGCTGTTCGCCCTGCCGGAAATGCGGTGGGCCGCACTGTCGTCCGGGCTGTTCCTGCTCGGGCTGACGGCTCAGCTCGCCGGCGGTCCGGCATGGCTGTGGTGGATGCTCTACCTGGCCTGCTACGCCGCGGGCGGATGGGCGCCCGGCCTGGCGGGGTTGCGGGCGCTGCGGGAGAAGACCCTGGATGTCGACCTGCTGATGGTGGCGGCCGCGATCGGGGCGGCGGCGATCGGGCAGATCACCGACGGCGCCCTGCTGATCGTCATCTTCGCCACCTCCGGCGCGCTCGAGGCGTTCGCCACCGCGCGCACCGAGGATTCCGTGCGCGGTCTGCTGCACCTGGCACCCGACACCGCCACCCGCACCACCGCCGACGGCGCCGAACAGACCGTCCCGGTCAGCGATCTGGAGCCCGGGGACGTGCTGGTGGTCCGGCCCGGCGAGCGGATCCCCGCCGACGGCACCGTGCTGTCCGGGGGCAGCGAGGTCGACCAGGCCACCATCACCGGCGAACCGCTGCCGGTGGACAAGGGCGAGGGCGACGAGGTGTTCGCCGGGACGTCGAACGGCACCGGCGCGCTGTGGGTCCGGGTCGACCGGCGCGCGGAGGATTCGGTCGTCGCACGGATCGCGGCGCTGGTGGAGCAGGCCGGGCGGACCAAGGCCCGCACCCAGTTGTTCATCGAGAAGGTCGAACAGCGCTACTCGATCGGCATGGTCGCGGTCACCGTCGCCGTGTTCACCGTGCCGCTGCTGCTCGGTGACTCGCTGCAACGAGCGCTGTTGCGGGCCATGACCTTCATGATCGTCGCCTCGCCGTGCGCGGTGGTGCTGGCCACGATGCCGCCGCTGCTGGCGGCGATCGCCAACGCCGGGCGGCACGGCGTGCTCGTCAAGTCGGCGGTCGTCATGGAACGGCTGGGCGCCACCACCCGGATCGCCTTCGACAAGACCGGCACGCTGACCAGCGGCAGTCCCGAACTCGTCGAAATCCGTTGCCTCGATGAGGGTCTCACCGACGACGAGCTGCTGCGGCAGGCCGCCGCGGCCGAATATCCCAGCGAACATCCCCTGGCCGCGGCGATCGTGCGCGCCGCCCGCAACCGCGGTCCGGCCCTGCCCGCCACCGAGGAATTCACCGCGCATCCGGGCCGGGGTGTGACCGCACGGGTCGGCGGCCGGTCCTTCGGTGTCGGTTCTCCGGCCGCGATGCTCGGGTCCGTGGACCGGGGATCCGAAAGTATCAGCACCGCAGACGATTCCGTCGCCACGGCGATCACCGCCGTCGCCGCGGCGCAGGAGCGCGGGTACACCGCCGTCGTGGTCACCTGCGAAGGCCGCCCGGCCGGGGTGCTGGCCCTCGCCGACCGGCTGCGCCCCGAGGCCCCCGCCGCCGTCGCGGCCGCGCGGCAGCTGACAGGTGCCGATCCGGTTCTGTTGACCGGCGACAACCGGACCACCGCGGAGCGAGTCGCCGATCGGGTCGGGATCACGGACGTGCGTGCCGGGCTGCTGCCCGGCGACAAGGTCGCCGCGGTCCGTCGGCTACAGGCCGACGGGCACCGGATCGCGGTCGTCGGCGACGGCATCAACGACGCTCCCGCGCTGGCCGCCGCCGATGTCGGGATCGCGATGGGCGGCGCGGGGTCCGACCTCGCCCTGCACACCGCCGACGCCATCGTCGTCCGCGACGACCTCACCGCCGTCGCCGCCGTCGTCGACCTGTCCCGGCGGGCACGCCGCATCGTGGTCGCCAATCTCGCCCTCGCCGCCACGTGCATCGGCGTCCTCGTGCTGTGGGACCTGATCGGCGCCCTGCCGCTCCCGCTCGGCGTCGCCGGGCACGAGGGTTCCACGATCCTCGTGGGGCTCAACGGACTTCGGCTCCTGCACCGGTCGGCCTGGAGCGGTAGCGACCGCCTCGGCTGAGCCCGCCGGCCACCGATATCCGGCCAGGCAATCGGGCCGGATGGTGCGCCACCCGAGGCCGGGTCGAGCATTCGAGCGCGCGGGATCAGGCTCGGGATGATGATCACTTGCGTTGTCGAGTACGTGATCGATCCCGCGAAGATCGAGACCTTCGAACGATTCGGGCGTCGGTGGATCGAGTTGGTCGATCGGCACGGAGGCACCCACCGCGGCTATTTCCTGTCGGCGGAGGGCGCCTCGGCGTCGACCCCGGCTTCATCGAGGCCGATCGCATCAGGGACGAAAGCGGCTGCGTCCTCCGCTACGAGCAATCCTTCATGCGGCCCGCTGCTTCCATAGACGGCCACGGTGGCCGCGAGCCGGTACCTGGTGGGTGTCACCTCATGTGCACCAGAGACCGGTGCGGAACGCTCGTGTGCCGGTCGGGACGGCGAGCGGATCCAGGAGACCGACCACCGCCGAGCACACCGACCGCAATGAGCCACACCGAGCCGTGGGCGAGAAACGCCGGGCCTCCGACCGCGCACCAAGGCGATGTCGAAGATCAGGTTCGTCACTCACGCCCCGATCGGCAAGGTCACCAGAATCGGGTGGAACGGTGTCTGTACGGCCCGGCAAACATGGCGTTGACCGGACCGACCCCCTCGGATACCGGCGATGTGGAAAAGTCGAGGACAGTCAGGATCGTGTGTCGCGCGCGAAGTGTTCGGAGGTCATGAGTTCGGATGCCAAGGAATCGACGCATGTGGACCCGGGGGCTCGGCCACGAGCACGCCGGGACCACGCAGCAAGTTCCGGACCACGACGGTTGCCCGAACCACGGAGCGAGCTACCGGGATGACGGCCGGCATCGCCGGAACGTCGCAACACGCGACACTGGAATCACACAGAGGGCTGCCGGAATGACGCAGAGGTGGCCGGAATGACGCAGAGGGTTGCCGTGCGGCCCGTCGGGCTGAGCGATCTCGCGGCGGGAGTCGCCGAACTCGCCGTCGACGCCGAGGGCGCTCCGCCGAATGCGCCGGTCGTGGTCGATCTGGGCCGGGACGAATGGGCGCAGGCGCAGGCGGCCGTGGATGCCCTGCGGCGGCGCTCGGTCGTGGTCGTCGGATTCAGCGATACGCCCCTGCCGCCCGCGGCCGAACCGGTGCTGGAGGCGCTGACCTGCACGGTCGCACCGGATGGGCCGGGCCGGGCCTGGACGCCCGGCAGCACCGCCGACCTGGAAGCCATCGCGGGCACGGTGGCCGGCGCTCCGCGTGCCGCGCTCACCCTGGTGAGCCTGCTCGAGGTCACCTCCCGGGCGAACGTCGCGGACGGGCTGGTCGCGGAGTCCCTGGCCTATTCGATGCTGCTGGCCGGACCGGAGTTCGCCGCCTGGCGCGCCCGCACACCCGGGCGCCCGGTGCCCGACAGCACGGATCCGGTGCTGCTGGACCGCGCCGGCGACGTGCTGACCGTGACGCTGAACCGTCCCGAGCGGCACAACGCGTTCGGCCGCGCGGTCCGCGACGGGCTGCTGACGGGACTGGCCGTCGCCGAGCACGACGACTCGATCCGCGAGGTGGTACTGCGCGGCAACGGCCGATCCTTCTGCAGCGGAGGCGATCTCGACGAATTCGGCACCGCGACCGATGTGCCCGCGGCGCATCTCGTGCGGCTGCGCTACAGCGCGGGCCACACCGTGCACCGGCTGGCCCCGCGCGTGCGGGCCGTCCTGCACGGGGCCTGCATCGGCGCGGGTATCGAGGTGCCGGCGTTCGCCGGCCGGGTCGAGGCGGCCGACGACGCCTGGTTCCAATTGCCCGAGCTGTCCATGGGACTGGTGCCGGGCGCCGGGGGCACGGTCGGCATCACCCATCGCATCGGCCGTTGGCGCACAGCGTATCTCGCGCTGACCGGGCAACCGGTCGATATCGGCACCGCGCTGGCCTGGGGGCTGGTCGATGGCCGAGCATGAACCGTCACCAACGCGGGCATGGGGCAGCTTTCAACGCGCCGGTCGGTGTCGATACCGCGCTGATCCGGGGGCGAGTCGATGACCGGGCATGAACCGTCCCCGCTGCGGGCCTGGGCGGCCTCCGGGGCGATGGCGCTCACCGGCCGCCCCTACGGGCCGCCCCGCGCCGCGCCCGGACGCGCCGCCGCGCGAGTATCGGCCGCGCTGAGCCGTTTCGGCGAGTTGTCCAGTTCCAGAACCGGACTGCGGCCGTCTCTTCCCGGAGTCGAGGTGCTCGGGGAACGGGCCGCCGTCGCCGGACTGACGCGCCGTGGTCCCCGCTCCTGCGGCGGCGCGTTCCGCACGCTGCGTACCCGGGACGGCTGGCTGGGTCTGTCCCTCCCCCGCGCCGACGATCTCGATCTGATTCCCGCGCTCACCGAACGGGAGCCGCGCGACGCGGATCCCTGGGACGTCGTGACCGGTTGGGCCCGGACGACCGAAACAGCCTTCGCCGCCGAACGAATCGCCCTGCTCGGCCTCGCCGGGTCGGCGGTCCCCGCCGATGGGCTGAATTCCCGTGCGGGAGTGGAGATCACCGAATCAGGTACCCGGCGGCACAAGCGCGAGCAGCCGGTCGTCCTCGATCTGACCGCCCTGTGGGCCGGGCCGCTGTGCGCGCACCTGCTCGCCACCAGCGGCGCGCGGGTGATCAAGGTCGAGAGCCGGTCCCGCCCGGACGGGGCGCGCTTCGGCCCGCCGCCGTTCTTCGACCTTCTGCACGCCGGACATGCCATGGTGGCCTTGGACCTGCACGACGACCGCGACCTCGACGCGCTGCGGGCGCTGATCGCCGGCGCCGATCTGGTGCTGGAATCCTCGCGGGCCCGCGCGCTCCGCCAGCTCGGCATCGACGCCGATGCCTGCGTCGCGGCCGGAACCTCCTGGCTGTCGCTCACCGCGCGCGGACGCGCCAGCAACGCCATCGGATTCGGCGACGACATCGCGGCCGCCGCCGGCCTCGTCGTCCCCGACGGCGACGATCTGCTGCCGTGCGGCGACGCCCTGGCAGACCCGCTCACCGGGGTCTGCGCGGCGGAGGCCGCCGCCGAGGCGCTGCTCGCCGACCGCGCTCGCCTCGTCGACGTGTCGATGCTGCACCTGACCGCCGAAATCGCCTTGGGCACACCGGAAGAGCACGTCGTCCGGCGGACGGACGACGGCTGGTGGATCGAATCCGCCGACGGCCGCTTCCCGGTGTCGCCCCCGACCGCGCGGCCGCCGTCGGGCCGTGCGGGCACCCTCGGCGCGGACAACACCGAGCTGCTCGGAGCACAGCGTTCCTCGGAGCACGACGATGAGTGAACGCGATCCCCGCACCGGTCACGGCGCATCCACAGGCCGGCGGACGGTTTTCGGCACACCCTCGGGACGGGGACCGGACATCGAGCCGTGCGCTGCCCTCACCCCCACAGCGGTCGACGACCGGGGCACGACCGCACGACCCGGCCTGCGCGACCGACGCACACATCTGCCGACATTGCAGGCGGTGCGCTGCGATTCCGTTTCAGCGAACCCGGCAGCTTCAGCGAACCCGGCAGCGGCGAGGCAGCATCGGACAACTGCCCGGCGAGGTGAGCTGGGAAGCAACCCGTTCCGCACCTCCGGCATCGGCGGTGCGCGAACCGATCTCCGCATCGCCCGCAGCCCAACCGACGGCATCGGCTTGCCCGGCACCTGCGCCACAGCGAACGACGAACGAGGCCGGGCCACGCTTGCCGAGGACGGCCACGGCATCCATCCGCCATCGGCCGCACCGGGAAAGATCGCACGCGATCCGGTCGCGGCGAACCCGACCGGCACAGGGCGCGAAGCCCTCCGGCTACAGCACGGTGGGGTGCGCCCGTGAGCATCCTGTTTCACAATGTCGAGATACGCGGTGCGCGAGCCGATCTGCGTGTCGTCGGCGACCGGATCGCCGAGATCGGCACCGGGCTCCCCCTCGGCTCCCCAGCCGATGCCGTCCGCACCGAATCCGGCAACGGACCGACGCGAACCCCCGACACCGTGGTGGACGGCCGGGGCGGCGCCCTGCTGCCCGGGCTGCACGACCACCACATCCACCTGCTCGCCCTGGCCGCGGCGCTGCGATCGGTCGACTGCGGTCCCTCCGCCGTGGCGAATGCAGCCGACCTGCGCCGCGTACTCGCCGCACGGCCGGGTCGCGGATGGCTGCGCGGCACCGGGTATCACGAGTCCGTGGCGGGCGATCTCGACCGCGATGTGCTGGACCGCCTGCTTCCGGATCGGCCCGTACGGATACAGCACCGCAGCGGCGCCTTGTGGATGCTCAACTCGCTTGCGCTGGAACAGATATCATCAGTACTCGACGATTCCGCCGACGTCGGGCGCGATGCCACGGGCAGGCCCACCGGGCGGCTGTGGCGGTACGACGCACGGCTGCGTGCGGCACTGCCCGACGATCCCCCGGATCTCGCCGAGGTGGGCGCGCTGCTGACCCGGTACGGCCTCACCGGAGTCACCGACGCGACGCCTGATCTCGACGATTCGGCGATCGCCGTACTCGCCGAGGCGCGGCGCGAAGACGTTCTGCCGCAACACATCACCTTGCTCGGCGCGCCCACGGAAAAGACCCTCGCTACGAACATGACCACCGGCCCGCGCAAACTGCTGCTGCGCGATCACGATCTGCCGCCCTACGACCGGCTCGCCGCCACGATCGCGGACACCCATCGTTCGGGCCGCCCGGTCGCGGTGCACTGCGTCACCCGCGAATCGCTCCTGCTGACGCTCGCCGCACTCGACGACGTCGGCAGCATCGAGGGCGACCGCATCGAACACGCGGGTGTCGTTCCCGGCGATGTGGCAGAACAGATTTCACGCCTGGGCGCGGCCGTCGTGACCCAACCGGGCTTCCTGTCCGACCGCGGCGACACCTACCGCCGCGAGGTCGACCCCGACGATCTGCCCCACCTCTACCCGCACGCCCGCCTGCTGCGCGCCGGTGTGCCGGTCGCCCTGTCCAGCGACGCACCCTACGGTCCGGTCGACCCCTGGACGGTCATGCGCTCGGCGGTCGAACGCTCCACCCGCACCGGCACCGTGCTCGGCCCGGAGGAACGCGTCGACCCCGCCGTCGCCCTGGCCGGCTACCTGGGTTCACCCGACCGTCCGGGCGGCCCTCCCCGGCGACTCACCCCCGGCGCGTCCGCGGATCTCTGCCTGCTCCATGTCCCCCTGGCGGAAGCTCTGGAGAGCCTCGACAGCAACGTCGTCCGGACGGTCGTGATCGGCGGCCGGACAGTGGCCGAGGAACGCCACGGCCGCTGACGGCACGTCCGTGAGCACCCGGCCGTGTACACGAATCCGGTTGCCACACCGCCATATTCGGTGATTCCCAGCACGTGACATATCGATGCGCCGTTGCTACAGTCCGGCCGTGGCAGATGATTATGTCCGATCCGTGACCTGGGATAAACAGGCCAACGCCGCTTACCTCACGTTCCGGCGCGATCCGGACCACCCTCGTCGGGTCGCCTACACACTTCCGGTCCACGACGCCGAGGGATCCGCCGTCGTGGCCGCCCTCGACTTCGCGACCGACGGATCGCTCATGGGCATCGAACTGCTCGACGCCGAAACCCAACTCGGCACCGCGATGAAGGAGCAGGCCGGAACCGACGGCTGAGCCGACCGGACGTGCCCGTGGAATACTCGTGCGGACAGTGGTTTCGACGAGGGGGCCGGGGTGGGGCATATCCGCAGGCAGCGTTGCGTTGGAGGGCGACAACCAGCCACACGAACTCGATCACCGATAACGCGCGGTGTCGCCGCGATGCTCGCGGCGACCGCGGTTCTCGCGCTGACGGGCGCCTGCCGGAGCGACGGCGGCTGGCATCCCGATGCCCAGTTCGCGCCGTCGCTGCGACCGGCATTCGGCGCCCGGGTCACCGACGGGCAGTTGCGGATCTGGACCGGCTCCCCGTGCCGCGACGTCACCCGGCTGGCCCTCGCCTTCGGACCCGAACGCGCCGAGTGGGTCCTGACCGCGCCCACCGAGCACCCGGCGACGGCCGAGCATCTCACGCTCGGGCAGACAGGTCCGGGATTCGCGGTCGCCACACCGCTACCGGCCGGATTCGACTGGCGCACAGCGCAATGGGTGCGCATCTCCGTCTACGGACCGGAGGCGTGGGGATCGTACGCGACCATCGCCGACGTCATCGACGGCTCCGCCCGGCATCCGGACGACACCTACCTGTTCCAGGACGTCGGCTGGCTCGACACCGCCGGAGTCGCCACCGGCAACGGCAAGACCTTCCTCACCACCTGCACCCCCGACCCGGCTCGCAGATAACCCCGCGATACGGCCGGCAATCGGCTCACCGCGCCCGGCGATTCCGCTCGGCCTGCTCCTCGATGGCCCAGCGGGCCCACTCCCGGGTGGCGCGGTAGGTGTGGATGCCGAACTGGGCGGCGTACGCGCCCGCCGGTAGCTCGCCACCCTCGGCGGCGAGGAAATCGTAGGTTTCGGTGAGTTCCCCGAGCATCTCCGTGGCGCGTTCCTCGACGGCCCGCAGCGCTCGGAGCGCATCGTCCGGGTCGAGACCGCCGATCAGAAACATCCACAGCAGCAACGGATTTCGCACCGTGCCCTCGTCGGGTCCGCGCAGCAGCCACTCGCGCAGCTCGGCCCGGCCCGGCTCGGTCACCCCGTAGACCCGCTTGCCGCGGGCGCCCTCCTCGACGACCTCGATCAATCCCTCGTCGGTCAGTTTGCGCAGCTCCGGGTAGATCTGGCTGTGCTTGGCGCTCCAGGCGTGCCGGCCGATGCCCTGCGCGAAACGCTGGGTCAGCTCGTATCCGGTCGCGGGTTGGTCGCGCAGCAGCCCGAGGAGTGCGTAACGAATCGACATGCCCGAATCGTACCAGTCGACATTGACATGTCAGTTTCGACATGTCATCTTCTACCTATGACACGCACCGCGCCCACCTTCACCACCGCCCACCTGGCGCCGGTCCCGGACGAGACGGAGGCCTACGACCTCGACGTCACCGGGACGCTCCCGGCCGAGCTGGACGGGCGTTACCTCCGCAACGGGCCGAATCCGCTCCCCGGCGAAGCCCCCGGCCATCTCTTCACCGGCCACGGGATGCTGCACGGCATCCGGCTGCGCGGCGGGCGGGCCGAGTGGTATCGCAATCGCTGGGTGCGCACGAAAAAGTTGTCGTGCGAACCGCCGAACCGGGGCGACCGCGCGGTGCATTCGGCGAACACCCACATCATCGAGCACGGCGGACATCTGCTCGCGCTGTGCGAGGCCGGCTTTCCGTACGAGGTGACCGGCGGGCTGGACACCGTCGGCCCGTACGATTTCGCCGGCCGGCTCACCACGGCGATGACCGCGCACCCGAAGACCGACCCGGTCACCGGGGAGCTGCTGTTCTACGGCTACTCCACGACCGAGCCGTACGTGGCCTTCCACATCGCCGATGCCGCAGGCACTCTCGTGCACAGCGAGCCGATCGAGGTGCCGGGTCCGACGATGATGCACGACTTCGCGATCACCGAGAACTACGTGCTGTGGCTCGATCTTCCGGCGGTGTTCGATCCGGGCCGCGCGGGTATGCCGTTCGGCTGGGACGACGACTACGGTGCGCGGATCGGCGTGCTGCCGCGCTCCGGCGGGACCGTCCGGTGGTTCGAGATCGATCCCTGCTACGTGTTCCACGTCGGGAACGCCCGCGAGGAGGGCGGTTCGATCGTGCTGGACGCGGTGCGCTACAGCCCGCCCGCCTTCCTCGCGGCATGGCACGGCGACGACCGGCCCGCCGCCGAGGCGCGGCACGCACCCACGGCCGAGCGCGGAGCGCTGCACCGGTGGACCCTCGACCCGGTCGCCGGTACCGTGCGCGAACAACGACTCGACGACCGCACCGTCGAATTCCCCACCGTCGCCGACGAATTCGTCGGCCGGCCGAACCGGTTCCTCTACGCGATGGGCGGGCCGGGCCTGGTCAAATACGATTCGAACAGCGGCGCGGCGGCCGAGTACGTCGCCGGGCCGGACGACCGTCTCGGCGAGGCCGTGTTCGTCCCGGCCGCGGGGGCCACCGCCGAGGACGACGGCTGGCTGCTGACCATCAGCACGCCGGGCGACGGCTCCGCATCCCGGCTGCTCGTCCTCGACGCCACCGACCTGCACGAAACTGCCGCGGTGCGACTGCCGCGGCGAGTCCCCGCCGGATTCCACGGCTCCTGGATCGAGGAGGAGAAATGACCACGACCCCACCGCAGTCCACGACGGCGCCACGATCCGCGACACCCCGGATGTTCACCATCCTGTGGGGCATCTTCCTCGACGCGGGACTGGCGATCGTCACCTATTTCGGGCTGCGCACGGCCGGATTCGAGCCGTACTGGGCACTGCTCGGCGGTGCGGTCGTCGCCGGTCTGCGGCTCGTCTACGGACTGGTGCGGGCGCGGAAGATCGAGGGCTTCGCGGGGTTCATGTGCGTCGGATTCCTGATCGGCACGGTACTGGCGCTGGTCACCGGTAGCGATCGGTTCCTGCTGCTCAAGGATTCCGCCACCACGGCCCTCATCGGATTGTTCTTCCTCGGTAGCTGTTTCGTCGGCAAGCCGTTCATCTTCCACGCCGCCAAGCGGTTTCGCGCCGCGGGCAGCACGGAGCACGAGGAGTGGGACCGGAAATGGCACGAACTGCCCGGCTTCCGCAGGACGTTCCGCATGCTGACGGCGGTATGGGCGGTCGCCTTCGTCGTCGAGGCGATGGTGCGGGTGCCGCTGATCTTCCTGTTGCCGATCGACGCCGCCGCGGCGGCCTCCGCGGCGCTCATGCCCATCATGCTCGTCGGGCTGCTGACCTGGACGCTGCGCCGCGGCAGGCAAGCCGAGCAGCGCCTGGCAGCCACCTGATCCCTGCCGCCCGACCTCCGCCGAGGGTGTCCGTGCCGACGGTACGGGCACCCTTTTCGCTTGTCGCCCACCGCATCCGGCAGCCGGAGTCGACGCGGGGGTGCCGGGGCCATCCACACGTCCCCCGACGGCGCCTCGCCGGGCCGCACGCCTGGGATCAGGCAGGCTCCACGCGGAACAGGGCGATTCGATCCGCTGCCGCCGCAACGCCGTCCGGGGTCGGCGAGTCCGACAGCCCGGTGGTGACGAAGCGGTTGCCGACGCTCGCGGGACTCATCGCGACCAGCTCGCGCAACAGCGGTCGGCGCTCATCCACGGGAACCTCGATCAGGCGCGCGGTCGCCGCCTTCCGCCCGCGGGTCAGCGTCACCGTGTCCGCCGCCCGCGCGTTCGCCACCCACGCCGCCTTCGGAAACGCCTGGACGATGTAGCGGCGGCCGTCCAATTCGTTCACGGCTATCGGGAAGGTGAGCAACCGCCCGGTGCGGCGCCCGTGCACCGTGAGCATCTGCATCGGCCCGAACACGATGCCGATCCGCTGCAACCCGGCGATGACCTTGTTGATGGTGTTGACCCTGCGACGGTAACTGTCTGCGCTCATATCCACAGTCTAATTCATAAAATATGGTTTGGATATAACATGTTGCCCGTATTACTTCCGGGCCGCATCACCTCGCGGACGGTGCGCCCGCCTCGGTGGGTCGTTGGAACATCCCGGATACGGGCGCCCGTACACTACGGAAGTCGTACAAACTGATTCGGAAGCGACACTGTATGAGTTCGGTAGCACAGCGGGCGACGGGACGGAATCGGCGCAGGCTGACCGTCGCCGTCAAGGATGCCTTGCGCGAGTTGAACATTCAGCTGTCGCTGCTCAACCGGCGCTCCGGCGGCCGCGTCGAACTCAAGGACATCGACCTCACCTGCCTGGACCTCATCAATCGCCACGGCCCGCTGACCCCCACCGCACTGGCACGCCGGACCGGGCTGCACCCGGCCACCATGACGGGAATCCTGGACCGGCTACAGAAGGGCGGCTGGATCGTCCGAGAACGCGACTCCGAGGCGACCGACCGGCGCGCGGTCACCCTGCGGGCGGTCCGGGAACGCAATGCCGAACTCTACCAAGTGTTTTCCGGCATGAACACCCGCATGGACGAACTGTGCGGGCACTACACCGCCGCCGAACTCGAGATCATCGCCGACTTCCTCCGCAGAACCTGCGCGGCCGGGCGGCAATCGACGGAGGAACTCGGCGGCGGCTGAGCAGCGCCCGCATCGAGGGCTCACCCGTCCGGCTGGGCGGTGGCCTCGATGATCGACAGCGCGTTGAATGTGGCGGTCGGGAGTATGCGGGTGAGTTCCAGCCCGGCGGCGGCGAGCAGCGTCTCGTAGTGCTCCCGGGCGCGCTCACGCCCGGCCGTTACGGTCATGATGAGCAGATCGACCGTCCACGCGTAGTGCGGTGTATTCGGTTCGGGCGTCAGGGTTTCGGCAATCAGCAGCCGGGCGTGGGCGGGCATCGCCCGGCGGCAGCATCGCAGGATGCGAACGCATTCGTCGTCGTTCCAGTCGTGCAGGACGTGTTTGAGGAGGTACAGGTCGCCGCCCGCCGGGACTGCTTCGAAGAAGTCGCCGGCCACGGTCGTCCACCGGCCGGCCAGGTCCGGGGTGCCCAGCACGTGACCGTCGAGGGCCTGCGGCTGATCGAACAGGATACCCGTCGGATGTGTGTTGTGCCGCAGGAGCATGCGCAGCAGGCCGCCGCGGCCGCCGCCGACATCGACGATGCTGTGGACACCGGACAGATCGTAGGTGTCGGCGATGGCCGCGTCCTCCGGGCCGGACAGAGCGGCCATGCCGGTGTCGAACGCCCTGCCGACGGCCGGGTTCGCGGCGAAGTACTCCCACAGCGACATCCCGAAGGTGTCGTCGAATACCGTGCTGCCGCGGCGCACGGCGTCGGCGAGCCGGCCGGCCGGTTGCCAGAACATCGGCTCGGTCAGGAAGATCGCCGCGTCGCGCAGCGATCGTGGGGCCGTCGTGACCAGTGGCGCGGCGGCCGGTGTGAGGTGGAATCGGCCGCGGCCGTCCTCGTAGAAGATGCCCGCGCCGGCCAGAAGCCGCAGTGTCCGTTGCAGATTCGCCTCGTCGACCTCGGCCACCTGCGCCAGCTCCGCGGCGGTCCGCGGCCGTTCTGCGAGGTGATCGGCAATGCCGACCCGCGCGATGGCGCCGACCGCGGCGCTGCCGAGATACGCCAGCAGCAGGGAGATCAGCGTTCGGTCGGAGGTCGGATCGGAGTCACTCACGACGATGCCCCTTTCCTCGAGACCGCGGCCATGAACTTCGCGGAACGGACCGGAATGTCGCGTGGGTCCCGCCGCAACCGGCCGCTCACCCATCCGCGTGTATTACGCCTGTATGCGCCGCGTCGTTATGGTCCGACAATACGCCCGGATCTGTTGCCGGACGGCCAAAATTGCTGGGGTACAATAATATTCGTGTGACGCATACAAGCCGCCGACCAGCAGTCGGTGCGGCGGGCCGGGTGCCGACCGCAGGGTGGTGCGACAGGGTCAGGGGCGGCCGATCGAGCCGACCCTCGACACCGGCCTCCGAGCCCTCACCGTCGCCGTCCTCGCCTGGGTCGGCCCCTGAACCGCCGGCCGCACCCACGCGGCCGGAGTTCCCGGCGGCGGAGGTGGCCCGGCGGCAACGCCCTCACGAAATACGCTCCGGTTTCGCCACTTTCGCCGAAATCGGACACATGACAGCCACCCGACGGCCGACTGTCGCGGCAAGGTTCCCGGGGAACCGGCCGTGGGCACAGCGGCCTTGACACGCGCCGGACGGCAATCGTTAGGCTTCCCAAATCATTACCGATAGGAAGCAATGATTGCTCACAACCGGATACGGGGGCGCCGCTCTTGAACCCGACGATGTCGACCACTCCGGTCAGCGATATCGACCTGTTCACCGACGACGCCCGGTTGCATCCCTATCCGCTGCATGCCGAGCTGCGCGCACTCGGCCCCGTCGTCTACCTGTCCCGCCACGACGTCTACGCCCTGACCCGGTACCGGACCATCCGGGATGTGCTGGGCGACTGGCAGATGTACTCGTCGGCACAGGGCACGACGATGAACCCCGGCATGAATGCCGATCTCGCCAACGTGATCACGCTGTTCCTCGATCCGCCGGAGCACACCGCGGTGCGCCGGGTGCTCGGCCGTCCGCTGCGGCCGGAACGCCTCCGCGAGCTGGCACCCCGCATCGAGGCCGAGGCCGAGGCGATCGTCGGCCGGCTGGTCGACCGCGGCGAGTTCGACGCCGCCACCGAGCTGGCCGAACATCTGCCGATGACCATCGTCTCCGAGCTGGTCGGGCTGGGTGAGCACGGCCGGGCCAACATGCTGCGCTGGGCCGCGGCCACATGGGAGTCGCAGGGCGTGCCGAACCAGCGGGTGGCCGACGCGGCGCCGGTGGTCGAGGAGTTCATCTCCTTCGCCATGACCGAGGCGGTCCCCGGCAAGCTCGACCCCGACGGCTGGGCCGCACAACTCTACGAGGCGGCCGACGCCGGCGAGGTGTCCCGCGACCGATGCCCGTTCCTCATGCTCGACTACGTCACGCCGAGCCTCGACACCACCATCTACGCGGTCTCCAACGCGGTGCGCCTGTTCGCCGAGCATTCCGAGCAGTGGGACCTCGTGCGCTCCGACCCCACGCTGATCCCGCACGCGATCAACGAAACACTCCGGCTCGAGAGCCCCGTCCAGCAGTTCACCCGCGTGGTGACCGCCGACCACACCCTCGAGGGCGTGGATCTGCACGCCGGCGATCGGGTGCTGGTGCTCTACGGATCGGCCAACCGTGACGAGCGCAAATACCCCGACCCCGAACGCTTCGACGTCACCCGCAAGCCGTCCGACCACCTCGCCTTCGGGCGCGGCGAACACGTCTGCATCGGCATGCAGCTCGCCCGGCTGGAGATGACGGCGCTGCTGCGGTCGCTGGTGTCCCGGGTGCGCCGATTCGAGATCCTCGCCGCGGAACCCGTCCTGAGCAATGCCCTGCACGGCATGCAGAGCCTGCGCGTCCGGACTGTGACGTAGCCGGGGCCGAGTTGTGCGGCGGCGGGGTTCTCGTGTGGGATCGGGGCACGCCGGCCGTGAGGTCGGCGCGGCACATTGGTGGAAGGACACGGTTGACGGATGCGCCCACTGGAAGCCGAGGATCCGGCGGCGATCGGCCGCTACCGGCTGCTCGGTGTGCTCGGCTCCGGCGGCATGGGGCGCGTCTACCTCGGGCAGACCGGCGAGGGGCGCACCGTCGCCGTGAAGGTGGTGCGCCCGGATCTGGCCGGTGACAACACCTTTCGCACGCGATTCCAGCGTGAGGTCGCCGCCGCCCGCCGCGTCAGCGGACGCTACACGGTGCCCGTGCTGGACGCCGAGGTGGACGTCGCGCGGCCGTGGCTGGCCACCGGCTACGTGCCGGGGCCGTCGCTCACCGACGCCGTCGAAAATCACGGCCCGCTGCCGGAACAATCGCTGCTCGCCCTCACCGCCGGTCTCGCCCGCGCGCTGGTCGACGTGCACGCCGCCGGAATGGTGCATCGCGACCTCAAGCCCTCGAACGTCCTGCTCGCCGCGGACGGGCCGCGCGTCATCGACTTCGGCATCGCCCGCGCCGCCGACGACACCGCGCTCACCACCACGGGCAAGGTCATCGGTTCCCCGGGCTACATGTGTCCCGAACAGATCACCGGCCGCGAGCCCATGGGCCCGGCCGGCGACGTCTTCTCCCTGGGCGGACTGCTGGTGTACGCGGCCACCGGGCGGGCCCCGTTCGGTACCGGGGATTCGGCGTCCATGCTGTGGCGAGTGGTCCAGGAGGAGCCCGGCCTCGACGGCGTCCCCGGCAGCCTGCGACCGATGGTGGCCCACTGCCTGTCCAAGGACGCCCGATCTCGGCCCACCGCAACCGATCTCGCGCACCGCTGCGCCGCGCTCGCCACGCCCGGCGGCCCGGGCTGGCTGCCGCGCCCGATCCTCGACGACATCGACCGCCGCGCAGCCGACCTGCTCGACCTCGAGACCGCCCCCGCGCGCCCGCGCGCAACCCCACCGCCGCCCCGGACCCTCCCGGCGCCGTCCGGGACAACCACCACGTCCCCCGGCACCGCCCCACCACCGCCGGAGACCGCTGTGGCACCGCGCGGGACAACCCGATTGCCGCACAACGCCATCCCGGGAGCGTCCGGAAGCGGGCCCGCGCCGTCCGGAACCGGCTGGCGGCCACAGGAATTCGTGGATACCGTTGTCCGCCCGGGTGGTTCGCCGCCCACGGGATCCGCACCGGATTCCCTTGCCGGCGCACGGAATCCCGCGCGCCGGAACAGGCTCGCGCTCGTCCTCGGCGGCGCGGCCGCCGCCGTGATCCTCGCGGCCGGCGTGGCCGTCGGCCTCGTCGTCCGCGACGACACACCCGCGGCCCGCCCCGGTATTTCGGCCGGGGTGCCCGCGGCGGCCACCCGGAATCCGGGGCCGAAGCCCGCCGGCACCACCGAGGCAACGCCGTCCAACGCACCGTCTTCCCACACACCATCGTCCGGCGCACTGCCCCGCAAGGTCGTCGGCACCTGGAAGGGCACTGCCACCGACGGGGCCGCCACCTATGACGTCGTCGTCACCCTGAAGGCCGGAAAGACCGGTGACGAACTCGGCACCGCGAACAACACCGGCCGCGGCGATCAAGGCACCTGCAAGCGCGCCGAGACGCTGACCGATATCGGCGATTCCGTCGTGACGCTGCGCGCCCGGACCCTCGCCGGTGCGACGACCGGCAAGGGATGCCGAGAGGACGGCCGATTCTCGACCCTGCGGCTCAACAGGGACGGCTCGGCCACCTACCTGCTCGGCCTCGACGGCGGCGATCTCACCGGAATACTGCATCGCGGCGGCTGACGGCGCCGGCAGGATATTACGCCCGGGCGAAGCCGAATTCGCCGATGAGCCCGGCCAATTCGAGCGGGCGGTCGCCCTGCACCGAATGCCCGGCGCCGTCGACCACCTCGACGCGCGCGTGCGGGCGGCGGCGCAGCAGCTCCGCGACATCGGCGTCGTCGACGACCGGGGAACGGGCGCCGCGCACGAGTAGCAGCGGGGCCTGCACGGCCGACACGTCCTCCCACAGGCCGCTGAAGTCGTGCGAGCCGTCGGCGGTCGGGCGCAGGCGGTCGTAGCGCCAGACCCAGCGGCCGTCGTCGCGCTGCCGGGCGTTGTGCAGGATGCCGCGGCGCAGCGACTGCACCGACCTGCCGGGATTGTGTGCGACGGTGCGGTCCAGGATCTCCTCGAAGGATTCGAAGTCGGTGGGGCCGTTGACGAACGCGGCGATCGCCGCCGTCTTCTCGGGGCGGTCCCCGGTACCCGGCGTGACGTCCACGACGACCAGCCGGCGCACCAGTTCGGGGCGGCGCGCGCTCAGCGTGAGCGCGGTCAGCCCGCCGAGGGACATGCCGACCACGACCGCGGCCCGCGGCGCCAGCTCGTCCAGGGCGGTGGCCACCGCGTCGGCCATGCGTTCGGGTGTGTACAGATGACCGGGCCACCAGTCGGAATGACCGTGGCCGGGCAGGTCCACCGCGATCAGGGGGCGGCCCAGCGCCAGCGCCACGGTGTCCCAGGTGTGCGCGTTCTGCGCGCCGCCGTGCAGCAGCACCAGCTCCGGTTCCCCGTCACCCCAGCGCAGGCCGCTGACCCGCAGTCCGCCGCCGATCTCGGCCGAGACCCGGCGCACCCGCGGCGGACCGGACCAGGGCAGCCCCGCCTCGGCCGCGTTCTCGGCGAACAGTCCGAATTCGTCATAGTCCGACATACCAGGAGTATGCGTGCCCGTACCGCACCCGCGCACCCCGACCGCCTTGGCCTGCACAGAGAGTCGAGGCTCCCGAGTTGGCGCGGAGGTTTCTCAGCCCGTCAGCTCGTCGGTGAGGGCATCGACGAAATCGGGCAGATCGTCCGGCCGGCGGGAGGTGATCAGGGTCCACCCGTTCTGCGGGCACCGCACCACCGACCGGTCCACCCACGTTCCGCCCGCATTGCCGATATCGGTGCGCAGCGACGGATACGACGTCAGCGTCTTGCCGGGCAGCACCCCGGCATCGACCAGCAGCCACGGGCCGTGGCAGATCGCGGCGATCGGCTTCCCGGCGGAGCTCAGCGCGCGCACCAGCTCGCGGGCCCGGTCGTCGGTGCGCAGCGTATCGGCGTTGACCGTGCCACCGGGCACGACCAGGGCGTCGACCTCGTCCGCGGCCACGGCGTCGAGCGTCACGTCCGGCTGCACCGTCTCGTCGGGGTCCAGATCGTGCCGATAGGTGCGCACCGCCTCACCCTTCATCGCCGCGTGCCGCACCGAGGCCCCGCGTTCCCGCAATCGGTCCCGCGGCACCAGCAGTTCGTCGTGCTCGACTCCGGCATTGGAGGTGACGACCAGGACGCGCGCACCCTCGAGTTGTGCAGGCACAGCTACCTCCCTGTGATCGGCTTCCGGTTACGTGTGCGCACTACCCGCCGCGAAACGGCCGAAACCCGGCACGACTCACCGTCCCGGAGAAGCGATACTGGGAACGGCCCGAGTAACGGCGAAACTCAGCCCGAAGTTGTTGAAGGTCAACGGAAGTGGCTCGTCAGGTGTCGGGCGTGGCTGCGACACCAGCCGGAACTCCAAGGCGTGCAGCAGGTGCGCGAGCAGGGTGCCGGTGGTGAACAGGACGAGGTTTCGCCCCGGACAGACGGCCGGGCCTCCGCTGAACGGCACCAGTTGCGGATACCGCTCGGCGCGCCCGTCCAGCCAGACCTCGGGAACGAATTCGTTCGCGAACGGGACCAGATCCGGATCGCGGTGGAATGCGGGAACGGTGATCAGCACCGTGGCATCCGGTGCGAGGGCGAAGGAGTCGTCGCCGTCGCGCCAGGTCGTGTCGTCGGTGAGTTCCCGCAGGATGATCGGGGTCGTGGGCCACAGCCGCACCGACTCCAGCATGCACGCCCGGAGGTACTGCCGCAGGTCCGGGCGAGCCGGGTCGGCCGCGTCGGACATCGCCCGGGCACGCTGCCGCGGGTGGGTCGCCAGCAAGGCTACGGCCCTGGTCAGCGCGATTCCGGCGGCGTCGAAGGCGAACAGCCAGTGCGGGATCTGCCCGACCGGGTCGACCGCGCCCTCGCCCGGGACCTGTTTCAGCGCCCCGGCCAGGCTGTCGGGCGGCGCGTCCTCGACATACCGGTACAGCCGGGCGGTGAACCGATCCCGCTGGCGGCGGCGCGGCGGGACGAGGAACGACCAGTTCGCGGCCGAACGCAGCCGCCACAGCTCATCGGTGATCGCGTCGTCGTCACGCGCCGCCGAGCCGAGCACCAGCCGCCGCACCACCTGCCACCAGCCGGTGATGAACTCGCCCGCGCCGGCCTGCCCGCGCCGCACGGCGGCATCGATGAAACCGCCCGCCTCCTCGGCGATCGTCTCGGCGAACGGTTCGGCCAGCCGATGCATCGGCGCATCGGTGTCCAGGACCGCCTCGTTCACGGCACGACGCCGGGCGCGCACCGGGCCGTCGGAGATCAGCACGCCGTGCGGCTGGAACTGCCGCAGCGCCGCGACCTTCTCCCGGCTGGCGGGATGGAACGGCGCGGGCGCTCCGCGCAACACCGTGCCGACATCGTCGGGGTCGAGAACGACCACCACCCGCCGTCCCGGGAGCACCAATTCGACCGGGCCACTGCCGAATCGGAGCCGCAACTGCCGAATCCGGGCGAGCGCGCGCCGGTCGGCCCGAGTCCGCTCCAGCAGGCCCATCACCGGCCGCCGCCGGGCGATGACCCCCGACGCGACCGCCGCGAACCCGAGGTCGGCGAGTACCGCCGCCGCACCTGCTCCGGTGATCCGGTGACCTTCGTTCATATCGTCCTCCCGGGACAGCCGCCGTTCGCACTCCTGTCGTTCCGCGCGTACCCGCCGTTCCCGTTTCGAACCACCGTCGGCCGATACCGCGCGGTGCACAGCAACCCGCTGACGACCAACCCCATTACCGCGGCTGCACCGGCCGCCGACCACGCGGCATGGCCACCGGCATCCGAGCCCGAAACCGCAACCACATCTACGCCCATCGGGCCCGAAACACACCCGGACGACGAGGACCGTCGCCTCCCGTTGCGGCGCTCGGACGATTCGACGTCACGGGGTGTTCACCTGCCGCAACACGTGCAGGGAACGAGCCGACGCCAGCAGTGTGCCGTCCTCCGCTTCGCGCACGGCCGGGGTGCTCGTGCCGGGCCGCACAGTCAACCGCCGGTGTCGTTCGGCGACGGTCGCGAGGCGATCCGGCAGGTCGTCGAACCGTTCCTCGGCGCTGTCGAGACACGACACCGCCTCGGCCAGCGCGTCGAGCAGCGGGGCGTAATAGGCGGCGAACCGCCAGTCGAACTTCTCGTCGTGGGCGGCCGTGGTCATGGCCTCGGCGATTCGCTTCACCTGCTCGGACACCTCGGCCAAGGTCCGCAGGGGCGCTTCGAATTCCGACGGCGGACGGTAACCCCGCCGCCGATGGACCAGCCAGCGGATGTTCCATCGCGTGCTCTCCCGGCCGTGGGCGACGGCCGCGTAGGCCCGGTCCACCGCGGAGTCCAGCCGGCGCGCGCGCCGCAACCACCGCGCGGCCGTATCCAGTTCCCATTTCTCGCCCAGCTCGGCGGCCATCGTCCGCAACAGGTCGCAGACCTCCCCGACCAGTGTCGAGACCGCGTCGCGGGGGCGCCGCAGGTATACCGGGGGCACGATGAGCATGTTGACCGCCACCCCGATCACGCAGCCGAACACCATCTGGCCCATCCACTGCACCAGATAAGCGACATTTCCCGCGGTGCCGTAGGTGATCGACAGCAGCGCCGTCACGCCCACCCAGATGCCGTTGGCGCCGAAGCGATGCCACTGCCCCAGCATCATCCCGACGAACACCGCGATCCCGAGCGCCGCTACCGGCTGCGGGACCAGCACGCCTACCCCGTACGCGACCACCAGGCCGACCAGTAGCGCACTCGCCTGTTGCACCGCGTTGGTCAGCGAGCGGTACACCGTGGCGGTCATCAGGAACACCGCCGCGTAGGGCGCGACGAACGACTGCGGCGAGGAGGTCACCAGCCGCGCGGCCACCCACGCCAGCACCGCGGCCCCGGTCATCTTCGCCGCCTGCAGGACCGCCTCCCGCTCCCGGCCGCGCGGCACCCACCGAGCGACCGTCGACGCGGCGGACGACAGCGCTGCCCGCACCGCGGACATCAACCGCGCGGGGCCCGGCGGTGCCGCCGATGGCTGGTGTCGCAGAGTGGATAGCTGCGCGAGCGTCGGCAGGTGCAGACGGCGACGACGAAGCGGTCGCAGCGGATCGTGGTGCCGTCGGCGGTGACGAGTTCGACGGGGCCCTCGATCAATGCGGGGCCGTCGGCGGTCAGAGTGACCCGGCGGCGGTCGACCGCGTGTTCGTCCGGCGCGCCGCACTCGGTCGGCGCAGCACGCTCGCTCCGTGCACCACGCTCCCTCGGCATACCGGGCTCGGTCCGCGCACCACGCTCGCTCGGCACACCGGGCTCGCTCGGCACACCGGGCTCGCTCCGCACACCGGGCTCGCTCCGCACACCACGCTCGGTCCGCACACCATGCTCGGGCGGCACACTCTCTTCGGCCGACGCGCCCGGTCCGGGCGCCGCTCGCTTGTCGGTCGGGCCATCATGGTCGGTCGGCACGGATGACCACCAGCTCTTCGTCTCGTTGGCCGGGCTCGATCAGTCCGGCCCGTTCCAGCCACGCGGCGCGTTCGCGCAAGACCGGACCGAAGCCGGTCGTCTCCCGCGCCACGACCGCGGCCTTCAAACCGTCGGCCCGCAGCCGGTGCACCGTGATGTCCGGGGCGCTCAGCGTCGACTGCACGATCAACGCGATCCCGTGCGGGTTCAGCAGGTTCGGCAGCACTCGGCACAGCGGGTCGAGCACCGCCCGGCCCGCCGGTCCGGCGTTCCAGGCCCGGGCGCGGCCGCCGCGAGCCGTAGGCTCCGGTCCGGGCACGTACGGCGGGTTCGCCAGCACCGCGTCGAATCGGCGATGTCGCAGGACGCGGGTGAACTCACCGCGCACCAGTTCGATCCGGGCGCCGTGCAGCCGGCTGTTGAGCCACGCCGACAGCAGTGCCGAACGCGAAATGTCCACCGCCGTCACGTGTTTCGCGCCGTTGCGGAGCGCATCCAGGGCGATCGCCCCGGTACCCGTGCACACGTCCAGCACATGTCCGCACGGCACGGCGGCCGCGGCCATCGCCCGCATCAGCAACGCCGTATCCGCCTGCGGCCGATACACATCCGGACTGCGAAGGTAGATCATATTCGGCGGATACCCGGTTCGGCGCGTTCAATCCGCTCCGACCGGTGCCGAATCGCACAGCGCCTCAGGATTTTCCAGCGCCTCCGGATTTTCCGGTGCCCGCGGGGCGCGCAGGGAACTGCGCCCGGCGTACCAGCTGTGGTCGAGCAGATGCCGCTCGAGGTGTTCCTCGAGCAGATTCGTGGCCTGGATGCCGAACACCACCGAGCCGAGGAGACCGGGTTCCTGCGTGAGCAGGTCACCGATCACGTCGCGGCGCATGACCTGCTCGTGCACGGCGTCCGCCTCGATGTGTTCGGTGTAGAACCGCACGCACTCCGGGGCCGCCGCCAGCCGCCGCAGGGTCTCGACCATGCGCCGGGCCGCCGGGGGCGAGGTGATCTCGACGGTTGCGAAGTGCCCGACGAGCGCACCGCGGAACTCGCGATGCAGCCCGAACAGCGACATCATGTTGACCAGCGCCACCATCGGCGCCGGTGTGACAGTCAGGTAGTGCAGGTAGCCGGAGTTCAATCCGGCGCCGTCGAGCAGGTCGGCGAACAGCCGGGCGTGCACGCGCTCGCCGCGCCCCGCGCCGAACTCGTCGAATTCGACCGCGACCAGCGCCGCCTTGGCCTGGCCGCGCAGCCGGGGGATCACCCAGGCGTACGGGTCGGCCTCCTTGTGGTGGTAGATCGACCGCTGCGCGAAGTACTCGCGGACCTGCCACCAGCGCCCCTCGTCGCACAGGAACTGCCCGACGCCGGTCGCCTCGACCGGCTCGGTGATCAGCTGTTCCAGTTCGGCGTCGAGATCGTCGCCACCGGCCACATCGCGGCGCAGCGCGGCCAGGAACCGTTCCTCCAGCTGCGCCCGGAACCGCAGCAGCGCGGGGTTCCATTCCCAGCCCGGATCCACCGATTCGAAACCGTGGTAATGCAATTCGTAGCAGAGATGCAGCGCCAGCTGCAGATCGTCCCCGTAGGGGTCGGCGCCGGCGGGATCGAAACGCACACAACGGGAATCGCCGCGCAGCACATCGATTACGGCACCGGACAACGGCCCCCGGGGTTCCGGCAGTCGCGGCGCGGCCGGATCGGCAGCACCGACCGGGCGTCGGCCGCTAACCCGGCCACTTGCCTCGGCCTGCAACAATTTCGAGCTGGAGTCCACAGTCGCCTCCCATCCCCGGGCGGAACCTCAGGAGTAGGGCGGGTACGGGTCGGAGCGCAGCAGCCGGGCCGTGTGGATCGCGTTGCGGACCACGGCGCCGTTGGTGGATTTCACCTGGGGCGGGACCTCGTTCAGATCACGGTAGTCGGTGCCGCTCATGGCTTCTCCATTCCAATAGGTGGCACCCTGGGCCGGAATGGTGAAACCGATGTCGTTGAGACCCTGGAACAGGTCGGCGATCACCTTGTGCGCGCCGTCCTCGTTGCCGACCACCGCCGCGGTGGCGACCTTGCCCACCATGTCCGGGCGGCCCTCGCCGTCGGTCTCGGACAGTTCGGCATCCAGTCGCTCCAACACCCGCTGCGCGACCGAGGACATGTGCCCGACCCAGGTCGGCGTGGCAAGCAGCAGGATATCGGCGTCGAGTACCGCGCGGCGCAGGATCGGCCACTCGTCACCGTTCCCTTCGTCGGCCGTGATGCCGGGACGCACGTCGTAATCCACCACGCGCGCCGAATCGACGGCCACTCCCTGGTTTCGGAATTCGTCGAGCAGCTGATAGGTGATCAGATCGCTACTGGACTGCTGCGGCGATCCCTTCAGCGTGCACACCAGCGCGTGCGCGGTCAGTGTCATCACCGTCTCGTCCTCTCTCCCGGGAACCGGTTTGCGGTGCTATGAGCCGTAATTGCCCGACCGCAACGAGCCAAACGCCCCACTCGGAACACCCTGAAGCGCTTCGGGTTTCCCCCGCCCCTGCCTCAGCGCCCCGTGGATTCGGCGACCCGCGGATTCAGCGCCCCGCGGAAGCACGGGCGAGCGCCGCCGATCGGGCGATGTCGAGATACGAGCGCAGGGCCGCGCGGGCATGCTGCCGTAACGGCCGGTCCGCGCCGGTCCCGCGGGCGGCGAGGATGTCGACGACCCGGGAGCGGAACCGCAGCTCACTCATCCCGAAGTTGACGAGGATCTCCTCGGCCGGCGGGCCGCCGAAGGGCTGCCACAGCAGCGCGAAGTCGATGATCTCCAGGTCTTCCTTGTCCATCAGCTGCTCGCGCGGTCCCGCCGTCGCCGCGGACGGCCGTCTCGCACCGCAGCGCTCGACCATTGTTCGGAATAATGTTCGGACATGTGTCCATACACTACCGGCCATCCCTGCGCAGGACAATCTCGGGGCCGACCTGGCCGGATGGCGCGGGCCCGCCACCGTCGCCGCATCGCGGACGAATCCACCGGTGCCATCTCCCCGAAAACGCTTGCCCCGGACCCCCGACTGAAATAACATCCGGACACATGTCCGGTGCTATGTCCAGACCTCCGCATCACCCGTGCGGCACACCGGCGCTGCCGACCAGGACCAATCGGACACCGAGGCCGGGTGACGGCGCCCGGATCGCTACCACTTGTCCCGCGCCGCATCGAGGAAGGCCTCCCATTTGCTGACCAACCGAAGATAACTGTCCAATTCCGCCCGGGAAGTATCGAAGAGTTCGCTCGCCATGGCCCGCGCATAGTCATCGGCGACATCCGCGGCCCGACGCCCCAGCGGCGTCACGAAAAGTTTCTTACGCTTGCTATCGGAAGGATCCGGAACCTCGACGACAAAACCTTTCTGCTTCAATTTCGCAATGGTCTGCGACATCGCCGAACGAGTGACACCGAGCTGCTGAGAAAGCTCACTGCCGGTGACACCGGAATGGTGCGAGATCAGGAAGCACATTTCGGCTTCCAGCATGGTCATCGGCGGCCCGGCGCCGTAACTGCGCGGCGTCCGCCGACCCTGGTTGATTTTGTTGACGACGCGCAGCAGCCCCATCGCGATCTGCCGGCCGACCTCGGCATCGGATTCAGCCACAGCACTCCTCTCCTGGCAAATGCCCGAACTCACGAAAGTCGTTGACAGCCTACAACCCCGGGTGTACCTTCCCTGTTAAGTTGCTTAACAAGCGTGTCGCCCGATTCGCGGAACCGGCCGCCCGAGCAATGTACGTCGCTTATACCAAGCAAGAAAAGAATGTCGGTTCTCATGCAGCCCACAGTGCCGATACCAGCCCGATGGATCAGTAATACGAGTGCACCCGATCTCGCCAGACGAATGAGCGGTGCCGAATTCTGAAATCGGCTCGCAGAGCGCGACACATTCGTCGAACAAGGAGGTTCGGTGTCGACGACGAATCCGGCCGTCCGCCCGTCCGGCGGTGACGCGGCGACAGCCCTGCGCCGAAATTTCTCCGAGACGGTGCTGTCCAGTCTCGCCACCCTCGGGCGAGCCCTGCGGATGGGCGCACAGGCGATCCGCGTCGCCGTCGTGGACCTGATCCGGCTGCGCTTCCAGGTGCACGAAACCCTCACGCAGGCATGGTTTCTCATCAAGGTGACCGCGGTGCCCAGCATCCTGATGGCGATCCCGTTCGGGGTCATCGTCTCGGCCCAGGTCGGCAACATCGTCTCGCAGCTCGGCGCCGATTCGATGATCGGCGCGGCCGGCGGGCTCGGCGTGATCAAGCAGGGTGCGCCCATGGCCGCCGCGATGCTGCTGGGCGGCGCGGGTTCGGCGGCCATCGCGGCCGACCTCGGCGCCCGGACCATCCGCGAGGAGGTCGACGCCATGCGCGTCATGGGCGTCGATCCGGTGCAGCGGCTGGTCGTCCCGCGCATCACCGCGATGATGCTGGTGGCGCCGATGCTCACCACGCTGATCGTCGTCGTCGGCATCGCGTCCGGATTCGTGGTCGCGGTGTCGGCCCTGGACGTCACGCCCGGCAGTTACTGGGATTCGTTCGGCTCGTTCACCACCTCCGTCGACGTCTGGGTGGCGGTGCTCAAGTCGTTCCTGTTCGGCTTCCTGGTCGTGGTCATCGCGTGTCAGCGGGGGCTGGAGGCGAAGGGCGGCCCGCGCGGCGTCGCCGACGGGGTGAACGCCGCCGTCGTCATGTCGATCGCCGCCGTCACCGTCCTCAATACCGCTGTCACCCAAGTGGTTACGATGTTCATCCCGGTGAGGATGGCGTGATGACGGCGACCCCGTACCTGCCGGCCGGGCTGCGCTGGGCGAACCGGATGCGTCACCGGATACACCCGCTGGGCCCGATCGACGCGATCGGTTTCGTGATCGGCTTCTGCTGGCAGGTGTTCTCGTCGGTCCCCTACACGCTGCTGAAATACCGGCGGCAGACGATCACCGTGATCACCGATATGACCTGGGGCCGCGGCTCGGTGATCATCGGCGGCGGGGTGGTTCCGCTGATGCTGCTACTGGGCGCCTCGATGGGCGCGTCCATCGGCATCGAGGCCTACAGCGCGCTGAATCTCCTGTCGCTGGGCCAGCTCAGCGGGCTCATCTCGGCGTTCGGCGTCACCCGCGAGCTGGCCCCGATCGCGGCCGGCGTCGGGTTCGCGGCGCAGGCCGGCTGCCGGATGACGGCCGAGATCGGTTCGATGCGCATCTCCGAGGAGATCGACGCGATGGAGTCGCTGGGCATCCGCTCGGTGCCGTTCGTCGTGACGACCCGGGTGATCGCCGGAATCGTCGCGGTGGCACCGGCTTTCGTGGTGGCGCTGATCCTCAGCTACCTGTCCTGCGAGCTGATCGTGACGACCGTCCACGGCACCCCGTCGGGCACCTACGACCACTACTTCGATCAGTTCGTGCTCGGCTGGGACGTGATCGCGGCGACGATCAAGGTGATGGTCTTCGCGATCGCCGTCGTGCTGATCCATTGCTACCAGGGCTATTTCGCCACCGGCGGCCCCGAGGGGGTGGGCATCGGCTCCGGCCGCGCCATCCGCGCCAGCCTGGTGTCGATCATCGCGCTGGACATGTTCGCGACCATCGTCCTGTGGGGCTTCCAGTCCCCCATCACGTTCACGGGGTGACCGCATGCCCGCCTACGCTCTCCCCGGAACCGACGTCGGCCCGCGCCGCGCCCGCATCCTCGGCCTCTGCGCGGTCCTGCTCGTCGTCGCACTCGTCATCGGCTGGCGGCTCGCGCCCGAGCGCCGCTCCGCGGACGAGATCCGCGTCGCGCTGATCACCGGCCACGTCGGCGAGGGCATCGAGCCGGGCACCGACGTCCGGCTCGACGGCGTGCGCATCGGATCGATCACCGGAATCGACAACGCCGCGCCGGGCCGGCAGCGCGTCGACCTCGGCCTGCGACGCTCCCAGCTGTTCGGCCTGACCGATGCGCTGAGCGTCGACTACGCGCCGGGCAACCTGTTCGGAATCAGTGCGCTGCAACTGCATTCGAACAGCGGCGGCACGGCGCTCGGCAACGGGTCCACGGTCGACCTGACCGGCCGCAACGCCGGCCGGATCCAGGACGCCACGCTCTCCTCGCTGCTGCGCTCGACCGGCCTGCTCACCAACGACGTGCTGACCCCGAAACTGGCCGAGCTGCTGCGGAAGACGTCGCAGGACCTCAGCGCGTTCACGCCGCTGCTGCAGGCGATCGGCACGACGGCCCGCTCGTTCGCGGAGACACAGCAGCTCCCGCCGTCGCTGCTGTTCGACCGGTACGGCTCGGTGCTGGCCGGCCTGCCGCCCATGCTCAGCGGTGCCATCTCGGTGTTGTACGGGGACCTGACGAACGCGTACCTCGCGGATCCGGGGCGCCTCGCCCGATACGGCGATTTCTGGACCGAGGTCCAGAACAAGTTGCTCCCCTCGGCCACCCGGACACTCGGCACCGCCGAACAACACTTCGGCGGGATGATGCCCGTCGCCTCGATGATCCTCGACCGGCTGTCGTCCTCGGTCGGCACGCCGGAGCGTTCCGCGGGGCAGCTGAGCGAGCTGCTCGACCGGCTGGACAAGGCATTTCACGATTCGCCGACCGGCCCGGTCCTCAACGTCGGCGTCGAGCTGAACACCCCCGCGGGTATTGCTCCGGGGAACGTTGCCGGCGCTGTTCCAGGCACCGATCCGGGCGTTGATCTGAGTACCGTACCCGGGCTCGCCGCGCCGCTGGCGGCCATGCTCGGCGACCGGGCCGGCGGGGGGCATCCATGACGACCCGATCGCTGGCGATCCGCCTCGCCGTGGCCGCGCTGCTCACGGTCGTCGTCCTGTTCGGGGTGTTCCGGGTGATCGAACGGCCGGTCCAGGGCGATACCCAGACCTACACGGCGATGTTCACCGACGCGAACGGGCTGCGGGCCGGCGACGACGTGCGCCTCTACGGGGTGCAGGTCGGCAAGGTCCGCGACGTCGAACTGGACGGCGCGCTCGCGCGCGTGCACTTCACGGTCACCCGGGGGCATCCCCTGTTCGAGGGCGGCAAGATCGCCGTCCGCTATCAGAACCTCACCGGCTTCCGCTATCTGGACATCCAGCAGCCCGACCGGCCCGAGCGCCCCCGCGATCCGGAGACCGTCTTCGAGACCGCCGACACGATTCCGGCCTTCGACATCACCACGCTGTTCAAGGGGCTGCAACCGGTGCTGGCGCAGCTGTCCCCCGCCGATATCAACCAGTTCGCGACCAGCATGCTCGCGGTCATCCAGGGTGACGGGACGGGCATCGGCCCGGCGCTGGATGCCGTCGACAAGCTGAGCCGCCACGTCTCGGACCGGCAGGCCGTGGTGTCGACGCTGGTGGGGAACCTGGCGCAGATCTCCGACCATCTCGGTGGCAAGTCGGGGAACACGATCCTGCTCATGACCAACCTGACCAACCTGTTCGTCAACATCACCGACAAGCTCCCGGGACTCGTCCAGTTCGCCGTCACCATTCCGCCGATTCTGAAACCGCTGCGAAGCACCCTGACCACCCTCGGCGTGAGCGGTGATCGAGACAGGGATCTGGATGCCTTGCTGCAGAACGCCTTTCCCGATCCGCACGAGGCCGCGGTGGTGTTCGGGCGGATGCCCGGCCTGATCCAGTCGATGACGGCGGCCGTCCCGCCGACCGGGCCCGACGCCGCGATGACCTGTTCGCGCGGCACCGCGGCGGCGCCTGAGCCCCTGCAGCTGCTCATCTCCGGACAGAGGATCACGCTATGCAACAGGTAAGGGGCCGAGGGCGATTCGCGGCCCTGCGCGAATTCTTCGGCCGGACACGGAGATCCACCGATTCGCGCACCGCCGAACTGCGCTGGGGGATCGCCGGGCTGTGCGCCGTCGTGCTCCTGATCATCGCGATCGGCGCGGTCTACGTCACCGGCACCACGGCGGAGCAGGAGTACTCCGCGGACCTGGCCCAGGCCGGCACGATCCGGACCGGTGACGACGTCCGGGTCGCGGGGATCCCGGTCGGCAAGGTGACATCGCTGACGCTCCTGCCGGATCGGGTCCGGATGACGTTCACCGTCGAGGACAAGGTGTTCGTCGGGAATCAGACCGCGCTCGACATCCGCATGCTGACCGTCGTCGGCGGCTACTACCTGGCCGTGCAGCCGGCCGGAACACAGCCGCTCGGCTCGGCGGTCGTCCCGCAGGAGCGAGTCACCTTGCCCTACAACCTCACCCAGGTCTTCCAGGACGCCATCCAGCCGGTCCGGGAGATCGACGGAGATGTTCTGCGCCAGAACCTTTCGACCCTGGCCACCTCCATCGACGGCAGCCCGGAATCCTTCCGCGCCGCCGTCGGCGCGGTCGGCGACCTGACCGGGGTCATGGACCGGCAGAACGCCGACATATCCCGCACTCTCGCGATGGCCGACGAATATCTGACGGCGATGAAACTGAATTCGGATGTGCTGGTGCGGCTGGTCACCGCGCTGGGCGGCATGGAGTCGGTCATCAACAACTACCGGACGGAGATCTCGGAGGCGCTGGACGATCTGGCGGTGGTCCTGCACAAGCTCACGCCGTTCGGACGCGCCTGGGACGAGACGCTGAAGGAGCGTGCCCGCCCGCTCGCCGATCAGGCGATTCCGCAACTGCGAGAACTGGGTACCCGCATGGGCACGCTCCTCGATGCCATCCGCGGCCTCGAACAGCGCCTGCTGCCCCTGATGCCGGACGGAAGCGGCGTGCAGGTCGATCAGTCGGGCGCGACGGTCCGGCTGCCCGGCGTGTGCGTTCCGGTGCCGGGAGGAGGGTGCTGATGCTCGCGAAGATCCTGGGCTCGCGCGGGCTGATGTCCGCGGCGGT
The DNA here is from genome assembly GCF_000526215.1 of Nocardia sp. BMG51109. Taxonomy (NCBI): domain Bacteria; kingdom Bacillati; phylum Actinomycetota; class Actinomycetes; order Mycobacteriales; family Nocardiaceae; genus Nocardia; species Nocardia sp. BMG51109. Next base: position 4,877,326 of record NZ_JAFQ01000004.1, on the reverse strand, counting down.
GGTCGTCGTCCTCGTCGCGGCGGCCGCGGTGGGCCTGCAGCTGAGCCGATCGGGCCCCGGCGAGCGCGGCTACTGCGCGGAGATGCCCGACAGCATCGGGCTGTACGAGGGCAGCGCGGTCACCGTCATGGGCGTGCAGGTCGGCAAGGTCACCGACATCCGGCCCGACGGCGCCAAGGCCCGCGTCCGTTTCACCGTCCGGGAGGACCGCACGCTGCCGCCCGATGTCGGGGCCGTGACGGTGAGCGAGAACCTGATCGCCGACCGCAACCTGGCACTCATCGGCGCCGAACCCTCCGGCCCGGGCTGGAATCCCGCCGCCTGCATCACCAAAACCCTGACCCCCAAGAGCCTTTCGGAGACGTTCGACGCACTCGCCGGGCTCGCCGACAAGCTCAACGGCGCACAGGATCCCGCCCAGCAGGGTGCGTTCGGCGCCGGGCTCGATGCGGCCGACCGCGCCACCGCCGGAACCGGCGACCAGCTCAACGACCTCATCCAGCAGCTCGGCAAGGCACTCGCCGCGCCGGACGCGGCCATCGGCCACATCGGGCAACTGCTCGACGCCCTCGCCGAACTCGCGCACCGCGCACACGGTGGCTGGGCACAGCTGAAGGAGACGATCATCCAGCTGCCCCGGGCCTTCCACGAGATCAACACCCTCGCTTTCCCTCCGGTCGTGGAGATCGTCGCCTCGCTCGCCGAGGTGCTGCCACAGCTCAACGACGTGTTCATGATGTTCGGGACGCCGGCGATACGAGCTGTCGACGCCATTCCCGATCTGCCACAGCTGCTTTCGGCCGGGGTCGGTTCGCT